>QXWW01000010.1 GCA_009911185.1 Lachnospiraceae bacterium | reverse complement strand
GTATAAAATGGATGAAATCAGTGAAGATGAAGCTACATCGGTTTAATATAGCAATTATTTAATATTCAATGTACTAGGAATCGATAAGCCTCTAATTGATTTCCTTGCCAAGGGTGGCGTCCAGTTCTGCCTCCATGAGTTCCTGAAGAATGTCTTTGAAACTGTCCCTGAGCAGGGCTTAGACATCCGTGACGTTGTTGAAGTTGTTTTCTGAAATAATCTGTCGGATTTGATCCTTTGCTACTGGCATAAAAATACAAACTTATTTACACTACCTTTTGCACAAAAAGCGGGCAAGAAAACCTTTTACCCGCTTTTTACATTATTACGAAACTATAATATGCTATTTTGGTATTATCAATATGACTTTGAAACCGCCATATTTACTATGGTCTATCAAAACTTTTCCATTGTGCCCGTTTATAATCTGTTTTACAATAAGTAAACCTAAACCATGCCGTTGTTCGATTGTGTTCGTATCGCAGACCATATAATGGGGGGCATTGTTTAGTTTGGCTATCAGTTCATCAGATGCACCGACACCGTTGTCTTCAATACAGATAATACAATTTCCGTTTTCGTCATCGTCAACAGATGCATAAATGATACATCCGTTTTCATTGTGGTTGATACTATTTTGAATAAGATTTGCGATTGCCCGCTTTAGCAAATTTTTATCTATGTTAATATAACAAGCCGACAGATTAGAAGAGGTTTTCCATTCAATCGGATAGTTGGTGTCAACACTCATATTCATGAAATCTACAATTGCCTGCCGAACAATAGATATCGCATTTTCTTGTTTTCTTACAAGCGGCTGCATATCATATTCAAGTTTAGAAGCAAGGTTAAGGTCATTGATTAAGTTTTTTATCCGATTGCTCTGCCTTATTATGACAGCAGCTTTCTTATGCTCGGTTTCCGAAAGGTTTTTAGAATTATCTAATTGCCCTGCATATCCCATTATCATTGACAAAGGTGTTCTTATATCATGTGAAACTCCCGCTATCCAATTTGCCCTTGCTTTTTCTTTTCTTTTTAACTGTATCTGTTGTTTCTGCAAAATCTCAGAAGTACGGTTGATGTTAGCAGAGATTTCAGAAAGCAGTCCTTTTTCATGGATATGGACTGCTTTCCCTGCGGATAAATCCTGTATGCCGTTGATAATAGGTTTCACTGGCTTTAAAAACTTCACATTCGTTATTATATAAATTAGAAGAATAATGGCAGTATTAATGATTAGTATTTTTAAAATTATATATGGCAGGTTAGCAATAAAATTGTAATCCCAACTTGGTCGTGTATGTTTCCAAAAACTGTCTTTGGGAAAACCGAGAACAACGATACCGTTTTCAGCTTTTCCCATATAGGTAGGGTAGCCGTCAAGATAACCTATGGTTAAATCTGGTATATCGGATAATACATAAGCATCTGGTATATTATCAGGAACATTTTCTGTTTCCCATACGACATGTAATGTATCTTTATCAATTAAGAACGCCCATGCGTTATTAGCTTCTAATTTGTGGGATATTTCTTCGGGGAGTATATATTCACTTTCAAATGTTTGTAACGCTTTTCCCGTTTCTTCCGCAATCTTGTATGGAGAAACGGAAATATCAGGCGATTGCTTTATCATAATCAAGGCAAATGCACCAAAATTGATAAGAAGGAGAAGGACAGAACTTAACATTAAAATGCCAATGAAACGCCTAAGTAACCTTGGTACATTTTTCATGCTATCTCCCCTCCACGATCAGCTTGTATCCTAATCCTCTTACTGTTACCAACGAAACAGGTTGTGAAGGATTTTGCTCTATTTTCTCTCTGATACGGCGTATATGTGCCATTAATGAATTTTCATATCCGAATGGGTTATCTCCCCATGCGGCTTCGCATAATGTATCAATCGTTACAATTCGTCCCGCATTACGATATAGTGCAGCCAATAAATCATGTTCTTTGGCAGTCATTGGGATATTCTTTCCGTCCTTTATCACTTCGGCTCGTGAAAAATCAATCTGGCTGCCATGGAGCGTCACAAGCGGATTTTCGTCTTTGTAACTTCTTCTTAAAATTGCCATAATGCGGAATAACAGTTCCTTTGGCAGAAATGGTTTTACAATATAATCGTCTGCCCCAAGACCAAAACCTTTAAACTTATCCTCATCCTCGCCACGGGCAGTTAAAAACAGTATGGGATAGCCGCCCTTTAGTTTTTTCATTAGGGAGAAACCATTACCGTCTGGAAGCATTACATCAAGAACGGCAAGCTCTGGTTGAAATTTGTCTGTCAAATCAAGAGCATCGTTTACTGTTTTGGCTGTTGCTATTTGGCAAAAGCCTGCTTCTCTTAAAATAGAAACGACCATATCTAAAAGCTCCTGCTCGTCATCAACAAGCAGTATGCGTTTGTTCAATAAATAATCATCGCTCATAATACGACCTCCTTTACAATTCATATTATATCACAAAACCATAATTTTTTTTATTTTAACAGAAAAAGTAAAGTAAATGTAAAGTAAAGAGAAGGTTGTTACAAGGTCATTGCAGTACCATAAGAGCAGAAAGGAGATGTTGCTATGGACAACTATATTATCAAAACAGAACAGTTGACAAAAATATATAAATCTTTTGTCGCTGTCAATGATGTTTCACTTCATATTCGGAAAGGGACTATTTATGGTTTTCTCGGTCCGAACGGTGCAGGAAAATCAACTACCATGAAAATGCTTTTAGGACTTACCGCTCCCACAAAAGGCAGCTTTCAAATTGAGGGTAAACAATTTCCAAATGACCGTCTTTCTATCTTGAAAAAAGTAGGCTCTTTCATTGAGTCTCCATCCTTTTATGCAAACTTAACGGGTAGAGAAAATTTGGATATTATTCGGCGTATTTTAGGATTGCCTAAAAGTGCTGTAGAGGATGCATTAGAACTGGTAGGTCTTTCTGAGTTTGGTAACCGTCTTGCAAAAAAATATTCGTTAGGTATGAAGCAGCGATTAGGACTTGCAGGAGCATTACTTGGCAGACCCCCTATTTTGATTTTAGATGAGCCAACCAATGGGCTTGACCCATCTGGCATACACGAAATTCGAAATCTTATTAAATCGCTGCCTGACCTTTATGATTGTACTATCCTTATTTCCTCTCATATGCTGTCTGAAATCGAGTTGATGGCTGACGATATAGGAATGCTCAATCATGGCCGTTTACTTTTTGAGGGCAGCCTGGATAATCTGCGCCACAATGCTATGCAGTCTGGATTTTCTTCTGATAATCTGGAAGATATGTTCCTTGCTATGATAGAAAAGGATAATGCAAGCAGAAAGCAGAGGGCGATACTATGAGGGCATTATCTATTGAGTTGAGGAAGGAAAAAAGAACAGGTGTCATCCCGTTGATGCTTGCAGTTGGAATTTTGGGTGCGGCATACGCTCTTGTAAACTTTGTAGTGAGGAAAGATACGCTGCTTAACTTGCCGTTAGCTCCTATGGATGTCCTTCTTACACAGGTTTACGGTATGATTATGGTGTTAAATATATTTGGTATCATCGTTGCTTCCTGTATTATCTATAATATGGAATTTAAGGGAAGTGCCGTTAAAAAGATGTATATGCTGCCTGTGAGCGTTCCTTCCATGTATTTTTGCAAATTTATGATTTTGACGGTTATGCTTTTGATTGCAATAGGATTACAGAACTTAGCTCTTGCAAGAATTGGAATAACAGATTTACCGCAAGGCACATTTAAACTTGGAGTATTGCTTGCTTTTGCAGGATATTCATTTACTACATCAATGCCTGTATTAGCTTTTATGATTTTCATATCCTCTCGGTTTGAAAATATGTGGATATCGCTTGGCATTGGAGTGGCAGGTTTTTTAAGCGGAATGGCATTAGCAGCATCTGATGTTTCATTGTTTATGGCACATCCTTTTGTAGTCATGTTAAAGCCTGCAGTTGCCATGAGTGCACAGCCGAATGTTGCCATTATCATTGTATCTTTGATTGAAACAGCTATCTTCCTTTTTGCAGGATTATGGGCTGCTGAAAACCTGCACTATGAATAAGGAGGTGCGAAAATATGAGTTTTTTAGAAGTGTTCAGGATTGAATTTCTGAAAGTGAAACGAAGCAGGATAGTGCCTTTAATTTTTATAGCTCCATTATTGGTAGTAGCTTCTGGCGTGGCAAATCTGCACAGTTATTTTACGCCAGATTACACAAACGCATGGGCGGCTATGTTTATCCAGAGTGCATTAGTGTATGCCTACTATTTGCTTCCATTCAGTATGATTGTTGTTTGCGTAATGCTTGCAGGGTGTGAAACGGGAAACAACGGAATATTAAAAATGTTGGCGCTGCCTGTTAACCGATATACGCTTTCTATTGCAAAATTTTGTGTACTGTTATTTTATTTGTTCATGGAAGTGGTTGTATTTCTTGGCGTATTTATCATTGCGGGATTGATTGCAACGAAAAGTACAGGAATTACGGAGACATTGCCAATGATGTACTTACTGAAATGGAGTGTTGGACTATTTCTTACTATGCTTCCGAGTGTGGCGGCAATGTGGGCAATCACAGTATTGTTTAGCAAACCGCTACTTTCGATAGGATTAAACCTTCTGCTTGTCATTCCTGGCATTTTGGTAGCGAACACGCCGCTTTGGAGTGCTTATCCATATTGCTATAGTGGATATTTGGTTTCGTGTTCCTTACATGATTTTACAACAGGAAATGACAGCGCGGCATTTCAAGTATTTCCGTTTTTGCCATGTGCGGTATTGATTTTTATTTTGGTATTTGCAGTAGCGGTAACACGTTTTGGAAAAAAAGAAATGAGGTAATCAGATTATGGAAAATAAGAGATTAAAAAAAATTAGTGTGGTGGCAGTTGTGATTAGTTTACTGCCATTGGCAACTTTTATTCCGACTCTGCTGAATATTGCATTGTCTGCTGAGATGCGTTCAGTATGGGCGAGCGTAAATATATTGTCTGTACTGATTGGATTTATCCTATCTGTTGTCTGTGTCAAAAATCACGATAGCAGAAGTGCAATAAACATTATCGGGGCAATTATCAGCAGCCTATGGCTATTGCTTATATGTGGTATTCTTGCACTTGCAGTATTCATAAACTTTATTCAGTAGAGGGGTGCTTCAATTATGAGAAAAGCAGTTATCTCTTGCGTATTTTCATTGTGCTTGACCTTTTGCGTTGTAGGCTGCAACTCTGATCATAATAAAGGAAATTTAAAAGATAATCTGATTGATGGATGGGATAATTGGATGCAATCATACAGTAAACACGCATTAACGAAGGAAAAGAACTTACAAGGTGAAAAGGATAATGGTGAGGCTGCCTATACGGGTACTTATACGGCTGCCTATGATGATTTTAACGGAAAAGAATTCATTTTTGGCGGAACAGTTTTAGAGCGTGAAAATGGCAATCACCTACAAGCAACCTATAAACTAACAATACATGAGGGTACTGCTGAACTAAATTGGATTGCAGGTACTGACCAATATACGATTGTCAATAATAATTCAGAAGGCGCAAAGGAGTACACTATTTCTCCAGGGGATAATTACATTGTCCTAAAGGGGGAAAATTTTAGCGGTAGCCTTAAATTAACAGTTGAAGATATTGAAAATTAGAAAATACAAAATGCCATTTGCTATCGAACCAATTAGTCCAAGGAGTTCAAATATTGAAAAAGATTTTGCTTGTAGATGATGATTGTGATTTCTTGCAAAATCTGTCGTCTGCCATAGAAAAGGATTTTGAAGTTTATAAAGCAGATGGAATAAGTCAAGCCCTTAAAATATTAGATACTGTTCCGATAGATGCAATCTGCTCAGATTTTTATAGGAGGGATGGAACAGGTTTGAATTTGTTAAAAAAATACACTCAGAAAATTAACATTTCCCTTTTTAATTATGTCGGAGAGTGATGATACCCAATTTATTGACGTAGTCCTAGATTATGATGCTCAGTTCTGCTGCAAAACTGATAAATTGATAAACAAAATAAGGGAATTGTAATTATTTTAGCTTTAAAATTATTTAGATATTTAACCAGCAATTTTAATGTGCCAACCAAATAAAAGAACGGGGTTTTTATTGGGCTGTATTGACATATCCAAATAAAACATAAGCAAAACATCTCTCCAGATCCGTTTTTGAGGTTTGGAGAGATGTTTTATGTCTTTTTTCGGGTAGTTGTCTATCTGCTCATACAAAGCAATTCATATATGGTATATCGGGGAGTGGCAGGTAGTCAGTTAAAAAATTCCTGCCAGTGCAAGGGTACTTCTCACCATGAAAGTAGAAGTACGATCTCTACACAGCAGAATTATTATTTCCCATAACCGTAAGGGTCACAGTGCCTTTGCGGTTTTTCTTCTGTGCTTTTTTGTTGGAAAGTGCCGCAGGTTTGCTATTGGTATTGGATGTCGTTCGCCGTCTTTCAATCTGAATTAGTTTCACATCTATTAAACAGCTCCAATTTTCAAAATGGATGAATAAAATTTACGTCCACAAGGAATACTAAAAAATTTGTCCAAAATCTTGACATGGATATATCCGCTATAATATTCTGAAATACTTGTAAAAATCGCGAAAACGAGGAAACAGAAATGACCGCTGAAGAAATATTGAAATACGGTTTGGAAAATCTTGCGGGTACAATATTGGTTGAAAGCTGGGGCGAGAAAGGAATTTTCTATAACCAGACCATGTGCGAAAGCGTGGCGTTTATATATTGACTGTAAAGCAAAAGGACGGTGACAATGACAAAGGATCTGACTTAGACAGAGAAAATGTTTAACGTGTAAATCTGGGCATACGGAAAGAGAGTTTTGCCAAATTGTTTGGGGAAGTGCCCAAACGTCCATCTACAGGCAAAGTTGTAGATATGAACTATGATTTTACGGCATTCGATAAAATCCTGCCCCTTCCTGTTTATGCATGGATGGCATGGGTATGTGTGCTGAATCCTTCCGAACAGACTTTTGAAGAACTGAAACCATATATCCAAGAAGCCTACGAGTATGCAAAAGAGAAATTTAAGAAGCGCAGGAAATAATTTTGAAGGTTGAAAATGAAATAAACATATAGATTGAAGAATGGAATGTCAGCCAATGGACAAGGCTGACCACCGCCGAAGCAACACTGTTTTTTCGGTGGGTGTATTGCAGCATGGTTTTTGAATTTCAAAGCCGTTACATAGCATTACGGAATCAGAACAAGAGGAAATTCTCTTGCTATCTTTAATGTTAGGAAAAAAAAGAAAAACGGGTCCAGTGCTGCTCTCTATTGGCAGAGATTTCAATTTTACACTTACATATAATTCCAAGCCAGTAAAATCTATTATTATAAAAGTTAAATAGTAAGATGCGAATCTCATTCCAATGAGCAACAAATTAAGCAGATGAGCTTGCGTGGATTTTTGGTACTTGATGTAAGAGTTAATATCCCGCTGCTGACAGTGGGGTATTGATTTATTAGCAATTCATTTCTTCAAAAAACATAGGCAGGACAAGCTCGCCAATAAAAAAACGACGTTCGGGTGGGCCGTTTCTAGCATTGGATGCTGTTCTCCATCTGCCAATCTGGATTGTTTTGAATCTTGTTGACTTTTAAGTCAAAATGCATCCTGGGTAAAACCCACTCAATTCACGTTGAGACTGCCGTGCTTCTCGCACAGAAACCTTGATTTTATGTGGGTTTGCGGGTGTATTTGATGGAAATGAAGTTGTGTTTTTACGAAAAATAAAATGGAAAAGTAAATGTGGAAGTGGGGAGGGGGTAGCGCCGTGTGAGTTTTATATGTGATTTATTATGGGTTTTGCCGAGGAGTTTTTATACCTTGACAAAATCCATACTTTTTGGCAAAAGGGATACTCCGGGGCAAAAATTGTATTGTGATCTGTTAATAGTTGAGTTTTTATATCGAAAAATAAGTTTTTGTGATATAATGTAAAAGATTATAATTCTGTAGATTAGGAGAATAGAAATGAATCAGATATTGAATTCGATTATAAAGGCATCAGAGTATAAATTAACACAATTTTCCACAGTGTCGATAGATGCTGTCGAGAAAAATATAATAATGAAAAAGACAAAAAAGGAAATGATGTTGCATATGTTCGTTGTTTAGTAAGAAATTGATTCCTTTATTACATACCGCAACAGATACCGGGATTTTGAAAAGATGAAAAAAATCGGTGTAGAAGCATATCAGAAGGAACAGAGTGAGAAAGTTGCTATTCTGAATGAACTGCTTGAGAATTATAACGATGGAAGAAAGAAAACACTTTTTTGTCTGGCGGCGAACCTTTTGGAACTGGATGATCTAAGAAGCGTGATGGAGCAGATAAAAGAAGAGGAGACGGGGGTTTCCGTAAAAGAAAAGGCTGTTTACATGGCAGGGCTGCTACAAGAGGTATCTGATCAAAAGGAGATATGTTTAAAACTGAGGAAGAAGCCTGCAAAAGGCAAAGAGATGTAAGAGGGATAAGAGTTACAATACCAGATACTATGCAAGCTTTATGGAAAATAGTCGTATGGTACAGGTGCAGGGAATGAAAGCATTCATGGAGAAGCAAAAAGAAAAATTTACCTGCTGACGTGTGGTGGTATTATTATTTCTATCCATGATGCGGAGTGCAGTGAGTGTCAGGGGACAGTCTGAGAGGTATATGGATGAATAACAAAGAGATTGTAAAATATTTTTATGAGGTGATTGTTTCAGAAAATTTAATGGAGGAACTTTCCTCATATATTGCTCCCAATTGTGTACTCAAAGTGGGCAGTGAAAAATTTCCTTTGGGGCTAAATGGGATGAGAGAACATCTTATAGAGGTAAAGAAAACATATCCAGATTATACGATGAAGATTATCCGGCAATATGCTGAGGGAGATTATGTGATTTCTGAGTTTATTATGCAGGGAACCCATGAAGGTGAATGGGCCGGCATGCAACCATCACATAAAAGATTATCGTTTACTGGAGTGGATATTGACAAGGTTGTGAATGGGAAAATTGTGGAACATGGGGGAGCTGTAAATACTTTTGAAACATTGTTTAAAGAGAACTTGATTAAGCCTGCATAAAGGAATGGAAAGAATTTCCGGGCGCTATTAGAATTGGGGTGACAAATGATGAACTATAGTTTTTTAGACTTGGCAAAAGAAGTTCTGGAACGGGAAAATATTCCGCTTTCGGCAGAAGAGATGTGGGAATCTGCAGGACAGCAGGGATTGTGGGAGAGATTAAATTCTTCCGGTAAAACACCGATTCGCACTCTTTCTGCCAGAATATATGTGGATATCAAGAATAATGAGAATTCCTGTTTCATGCAGGTAAGTAAGCGTCCTGCAAAATTTTTTCTAAAAGACAAGATAGCCGGACTGCATAAGTATGAAGAAAAACAGGAAAAAGAGAAAGCAGGGGACAGACATAAGTTCAAAGAACGTGACCTGCATATTCTGCTGTCCAGTTTTGTAGGGGTGGATGAGCATTTCAAGTGTTTGACCAAAACCATATATCATGAAGTATCGAAACGTGGAAGAAGCGGTAAAAACAAATGGCTTCACCCGGATATTGTGGGAGTCCATTTTCCTTTTGAGTCATATACAGAGAATACCATGAAGCTATTTGATATTTTAAAGGTAAATCCCTATAAGTTGTATTCTTTTGAAATGAAGATTTCTGTCAATCTTGCAAATTTAAGGGAATGTTATTTTCAGGCTGTATCAAACTCCAGTTGGGCACATGAGGGATATCTTGTCACTCTGAATATATCTGAGGAACCTGAGATGATGGATGAGCTTCGACGATTAAATAATGCGTTTGGTATAGGAGTAATTCGATTGGATGCAGAACACTTTATGCAGAGTGAAATTTTATTTTCGGCAAAAGAAAAAGAATCTCTGGATTGGGATACTATTGACAGGTTGGTAGATGACAACCGGGATTTTCAGCATTTCCTCAATGATTTGATGGAAGATATTAAGGTTGGAAAAGTGAAAAGTATTTATGATGAGATTTATGAAGACGAGGAGGTTGCGCAGATAAAGTGTATGGAAAAGGGTATTTTACCCTGAAAAAATTGGATTTTTGATATAGCGGAAATCGTGGAACAGATGCTGATGTGTGCGATGTACACGGAAGAGCTGATTGAAAGACTGGAAGAAATGGAGGGCTGATAAATAGGCAGTGAATTATTGAAAATGGCGGATGGATTTACAATGGTGGCAGAAAGCATCCGGGAAATTGCAGCGTTGCAGATGCACAGATGCAGGAGATGGAAGCAGAAGATAGAAAGAAGAAAGAGAAAACGGATACGATGAATCTATGACGAGAAAGCCGTTGGAGGAAAGCCCGGAGTCCTTAACTGAAAGCACATCCGCTGTGTGACAAGTGCAGGGAGTAGGGGAAACTGGTCAGGGCAACCGTGGTGGACCATATCGTACCGCACCGTGAGGATGAAACATTGTTTTGGGATGAAGGGAACTGGCGGAGCCTCCTTTTGCTTTGGTAGTGCCATGTTAAATCTGACTCGGATAATTATCCAGTCAATTCGGAGGCATAACCTACACAAACATTATTCCCGTGGAGTATGCAGAATATAATGACAGAGCACGAAAAAACACCCTGCAGAGAGGATGTTTTTCTAAGGTCATGTTTGCTTCTGCGTTTGGAAGCTTCCTGATAGACTTGGTTGTCTGTTCTTACGGATACTCTAAAAGGGGACTCCCGGGAACTGCCGCTCCCTCAAACATGAATTTTTGCAGAAATTAACAGGGGGATAGGAAAAGCAGTGCCTTTCCATGCATAAACACAGGATTTCCGCAAAATAGTTAGCAGAAATTTTTGCTAAAAAGTATCAGAAATCTCGTGTTTGAAAGCTGAAAAATTATTCTGTAACAATGGTTTTCCGGTCTCTTTTTCTGGTAGGAGTATCTTCTCTAATTCGGTTACGGGTTTTGCTGCCACAGATAGGGCAGCGTATCCATTCGGTCATGATGATTGCACCTTCTTTTTGCTGCAATACACAACAATAGCCTGCCCTACAAAGTCAGCCGTTCCGTCTCCACCTGCTTTGTCAATGTTGTTCTTGAAGCGTTCATCACATACATACATTTCACCCAATCCACTTAGAATTTCATTTGTACATACATAGTAATTATCAGTTATAAATTTCTGCAATTCAGAGATTTTCTTTTGTACTTCATCTGAATTAGGAGTTAAATGTTTTAATCCCCCCAATTCAGAAAACATTGTCAGCAGTTCATTTGCAATCTTGCTATAACTACCTCCATTTCGGGCAATATCCGTTTGTTTATACTCTTGATACGCTTTGGTATTGCCCCATTTTGCTTTGACCTCTGCCTCATACTTTTCAATTTCCCTCTTGTCGAAAACATCAAAATTCAATGCTGTCACTCCTTTTTTTTGAATTTCACGGGTAAAGGTGATAAGTTCCCCTATATGTTTATATTGCAGTTCTAACAGCTTAATTTGCTGAGCAATTACTTCTGATTGATCAAAATCCGGGTTGTCAAGAATTGCTTTGATTTCTTTTAAAGGAAACTCTAATTCGCGAAACAATAAAACACTTTGTAAGCGGCTTAGTGCTGTGCCGTCATACATACGATAGCCTGCATCGGTTACTTTCGTAGGTTTCAAAAGCCCAATTTCATCATAATAATGAAGTGTGCGGGCAGTGATACCAGTTAATTCAGCAACTTCATGGACAGACATAAATTTTTTAGTCATTCCAAAAGTCCTCCGTAGCGTCTAAAATGTCTTTTGCAGGTAAAAGTGTCGCTTCAATCACACTTTTACCCGTTTTCTTCAAATAATGCTTTACTAAATGATAGCCGCAGGCATATCCTGCACAATAAGGCAAACCTGCTTGCGGAAAATTTTGTAATTTCGCCAGTTCATCACCATAAAGGTAAGCATTGAGATTTTCAAATCCCTGAACATTTAATCTATCTTGAATAACAGGCTTAATATATTCGTTCAAAGTTGTCGTATCTGTTTTTGTCACCCAAGGACCTGCTTTGTCTTCGCCATAAAGATAAGTGGCAAAGTTTTCTGCCAATCCTTCGCTAACCATCATCTCTCCAAGTGTGATGTCGTTCTTCCACTCGATAAACTGAAAGCGGATATTGTGGTTGGTCTCGTGTGCCAAAGCTACTGGAAGATGCTCCAGTGTGTATTCGTCTGGAATGAGCCAGGAAAAAATATATCCTGGTATACCACCGTCACCACAATAACCTTCATTCAGTATGATGTAGGGGCTTTCCGCATTTGCAAGCAATATCGTAAACATGTACTCTCTAACCGGTAAATCAATTCCATGCTGGGTAAAGCAGTTTAAAAATTTCCTAATTGCCATTTCACATTTTTCCCAGAGTGCATCGTCTGAAATGAGATGAATATTTTGTTTTTGTGTTTCGTCTACTTTAGTTGGTTCTATGTGTCCCAACAGTCTGCTTGCCATAATAACATCATAGCCGCCGGGTGTTTTCGCTTTCATGGGAACATTATAACAAGCCCATTTTCTTTCAAATGGCATCATCAATTCATACCGATAAATGTCATTCTTCTTGTCCAGAGGTGCGTTCATAATTTTTGAATAAATACCGTCTGAACGAATAGCCTTTACATTCATATTGTGTCATCCTTCCTCTCTATTTTTTATAGATTATAAACTATTACGTAACGTCAAAGTCAAGAGTTTTCACAAAAAAGTTACTTTATATTTTTATTGCGGATATTAAATTTCCTATTATAGGTGATTTTACATCGCCCAAGCGAAACGCCCCGAAAAGAAAAGCGGCAGAGTTTTTCCCTCTGTCGCCAATGTGAAAATCATTTCTTCATTTACAATCTCCCTCGCACAAGCCCTTATGTCATGAAGCCGCCCTTTCCATTCTAAAGAGTTTTCTTCCTTTAGCTGTTCTGTTGTCCTGTGTCTGTTTCATCTGCTCTATATACCTTTCAAAGCGTTCCTGCGCCTGTTTGTCAATATCGGCAAGATAGGCGTTGGGCCTTCCGCTTGTGAGAAGATTGATGTATGTAACTTTTCGGTTCTGTTTCAGATAATCTAAATGCCGTTGCCCAATCTGCCTGTCGGCTGTTCTTCGTCGGCGGATAAATCTATACATGGAATTAAATAATCGCCGCTTTACTTGAGTTAAAGACAATATTTCGGGGAAGTTCCGCCGTCGGCACATTCCCCCTGCCTACTTAATCAATTTTCCCCACAAAACGGTAGTAAATTTCAATGTCCCTCACTGTTTTCCCATTTTCATCTTTCCATGACTGATGGACAACGATTTTCTCAATCAGTTCATTCAAGAGCGGGGCGGTAAGCTCGTCAATGGCACTGTATTTCTGGATTAGCTCAATCCACCGTTTTGCATCGTCGGTTTCTTCCTTTGTTTCTTCAAGCCTTGCGGTTACCGTCCTGACCGTTTCATCAAGCTGTTGCTGCTCCGTACGGTATTTAACGGAAAGCATGGAATAGTTTTCTTCGTCAAGCAGCCCTTTCACCCTGTCCTCATACATCTTCGCAAAAAGATTGTCCAGTTCCTGCCTGCGTTTCTGTGCCTTTTTCAGCTCCTTTTCGGCACGGGCATTCTCTGACCGCCGCTGCTTCTCATTGCCCTGCAGCAACCGTTCCAGAATGTCGTCCTCATTTTCCTTTACCGACATCAGCCAGTATTGCAGCCTTCCGAGGACAAACGCATACAGGATTTTATAAGGCGTGTAGTGCATGGTGCAGAAGTTCCTGCCATATGCAGAATATTGGGTGCAGCGGTAAAAACGCCCCTTGTCCTTTGTGTTTGCTGAGCCGAGTGTCCACCCGCATTCCCCGCACCTTAAAAGCCCTGCGAAAATCTGCGGCTCATCGTCTTTGCGGCTCCGTTTCCGTGAATTAACGTGCATCTGCACCAAATCCCACAAATCCTGCGTGATAATCGGCTCATGCGTGTTTTCCACCACAAACCATTCATCCTCGCTGTGCTTGATGTTCTTTTTGGATTTATATGACATCTTCGTTAGCCTGTAATGGACAGTATGCCCAAGGTATATCTGGTTGGCAAGGATGCCGCTGACGGTCTGTATGCACCAGCGGTACTTCACTTCCTCTGGCTTTCCCTCAAACATGGATGCTTTATACCCGTTCCTCTTATAAAGCATCCATGTAGGGACTGGCACTTTATCCACGGAGAGGGCATGGCAGATTTTTTTCACCCCGTACCCATGTGCCGCAAGCGTGAAAATCCGCTCCACAATCCACTTCGTTTCCTCGTCAATGACAAGCCTGTTCTTTTCTGTCGGGTGCAGCTTATACCCCAAAGGCGTGACCAGGGCGATATATTCCCCGTTCTTGAACTTTGCTTTCATCGCATTCTTTACCTTGCGGCTCGTTTCCTTTGCCTGCCATTCCTTGACGATGTTTTTGAATGGGGCGATGTCGTTGTCCTCCCTTATCGTGTCAACGCCGTCATGGATTGCGATGTACTTTACGCCCTTGCTTGGGAAATAAAGCTCCGTGTACTGCCCCGTGAGGATATAGTTCCTGCCAAGCCTTGACAAATCCTTTGTAATGACGCAGTTGATTTTCCCGTCCTCTATATCTTCAATCATGCGTTTAAAGCTCGGTCTTTCAAAATTTGTCCCAGAAAATCCGTCGTCCACATACTCATCAAAAACTGAAAATCCCTGTTCATTTGCATAATCCCTGAGAATCTGCTTCTGCGTGGAAATGCTTGCGCTTTCCCCTTCCAGTTCGTCATCACGGCTTAAACGTATATATAACGCTGTATTGTACTGCTGCTGTTTCACTTATCTTAACCTCCTGTCCTTTGGAAACAGCATTTTCCTTATGGTTTTTTCCTCTCGTACCGCATGACGTTCTCTGCAAGCCTATCCACGGTCTGCTTTTTATCGCTGAAATGCTCCGTCAGATGAACAAGGTTTTTACCGCAGACAAAAGATGTCTGACCGTCTTTCTCCATGAAATACCCTGTGGGGATTTCCTTATCCTTTGGCTCTATTCCAGACTTCATTATCCTGTCAAATAACCGTTTTACCGTAATGATTCCTCCCTCCTGCGGTCTGTTTTAATTGTCTGTTGCTGCTGGTTTGACCGTTGGTTTTCTATCGTGTCATGGATTTGGTTTAAACAGTCGTCTATATGGGCGGAGCGTTTTTCGATAGCGGCGGCATATTTCAGACGCTTTCTCAAATCTGTTATCTGCTCCGTTATGCCGTTCTTCTCGGCTCTCAATGTTTCTTTTTCGGTTGGTGAGGCACGGCGTATCTTATTCTGCAAGTGCCGCCGATGGTCGGTAAGCCTGTCCATTTCTGCTTGATTCCTGTCCCTGTCGGCGTGTAAATCGGAGAGGGTGGAGATGTTATGCTTTGACATATAGCGTACCTGTGCGGTAATCTCATCCAGTTTCCGAAGTTCCTCTTTCATCAGCGGGCTTGTCGGCTTATAGTCCGTGCCTTTGGGAAATATCCCCAACTGATAACACCAGTAGTATCGTGGTTTCCATGCGTTTTTATATTCCTCTGGCATATGGGGAGAGTAGGAAATCCTTGCTTTGTAGTTCCCATACCTCGCCCTTGTGCCTAAATGCGAACGGATAAAATCGGGCGTTAAGCGTCCGTCAAGCGTATCTAACCTTGTGAAATGCTTATACTGCGGCAGCTTCATCTTCCAATGGCTGCCCGAAAAATCAACCTCATACCCTTTGTCGGTCAGGTATTTCATCATATGCGGAATATCACGGCTGCCGCTGATTGCTTCCGTTAAATCTTCCAGATAGACATTGTACCGTGTTGGCTTACCGCTTTTCTCATCCAGATACAGCGGTCTTGACGGTGCTTTTTTGGGGTTCTCAATCACCGACAATCCGTACTCTCGGCAGAAACGGTCGGACACTTCCCTTAACCGTTTCTGCTCCGATTTTGAGTAATTATATTTCTTTCCATCCAGATACGAAACAGAGTTAAAACAAAAATGATTGTGCAAATGCCCCCTGTCAAGAAGGGTGGCAACGATTATCTGGTATTTATCTCCCCACATTTCCCCTGCCAGTTTTAAACCGATTTCATGGCACTGTTCGGGCGTTACCTCGTCTGGCTTGAAGCTCTGGTAGCCGTGCCATGCGATATAGCCGCCTGTCTTTTGGTACTGCTTTTTCGTTAAAATCATCTGTTGCAGAGCGGTTTCTTTTAAACAGTTGAGAGCGGAGACATATTCGCCGTTGTCTGTTTTCTCTGGATTTTTCACATAGGAAAACACATGAAAGAAGTCCTGCATACCCTCTTTCGGAACTGTCTTTTCTGGATTTTCTACATAGTCAATCAAATCTTTTAAGTTCCCCCTGATGTGCCAAAGGCTCGTTACCGCCAAATCAGACCGCCCCTTCCCCTGCATAATCTTCCATGTCAAATGGCTGCGGCATGGTGAATCTTTGTTGCAAATCTACTGCCAACTGCTCAATCTCCTTGCAGATTTCAGCGGCAGAAGGGAAGTAGGGAACACACTTTTTAAAGGCGGCGTGTACCTCATAAAACGTGTTTAGGAGTTCCCAAGATTCTTTTTTTGGCTCTGGTTGTGGGGCGATTCCTATGCATAACTGACGCATAAACTCTGCTGCTGACAGACCGCAGGCAGCGGCACAATTCTTTAAATGCCTGCTTTCTTCCTCGTTCAGTCGGACAGTAGTTGGGACATTCCGTACGTTCTTTTCTGATTTTTCTCTGCTCATTTTTCTTATCCTCCAGTCTTGAATTTCATTTTCAACAGGGTATTCAGGGATGTTCCCTGAGTAAGTCCATGCCAATAAGCGGCATGGATTGGGATTGTGGCTGACACAATCCGATGCTCGCTATCTCTGTGGACAACGCCGCAGAGCATTTTTCCTGTGCAGCAGCATTCTTAACGCCTGTCTTACCCTCCGAAAAGAAAATCCTATGTCCTTTCCACCTCCGTTCTGGATTTGATTTTTCTTGACTTTCGGATAAAATGAAAAAGCCGCTACACCACACCGCGAATGACAGGAGATTTTTCTCCTGCTTTCATTCGCAATGCTATGTAACGGCTTTGAAATTCAAAACCCATGCTACAATACACCGACCGAAAAAGCAGCGTTGCTTCGGCGGCGGTCAGCCTATTTGTTGGCTGACATTCCATTCTTCCATCTATGTGCTTATTTTATTTTCAATCTTCAAGATTACTTCCTGCGTTTCTTAAATTTCTCCCTTGCATACTCATAGGATTCTTGTATATATGGTTTCAATTCCTCGAATGTCTTTTCAGAGGGGTTCAATGCACATATCCACGCCATCCATGCGTAGACGGGATGGGGAAGTATCTCATTCAATACGGTAAAATCATAATCCATATCTACAACGCCGCCTGCTGGCGGACGTTTTGGGACTGCCCCAAACAATTCCGCAAAAGTGCTTTTCCGTATTCCTAAATTCACACGGTAGACGTTCTCTCTGTTTAAATCAGAGCCTTTGTCATTGTCACCGTCCTTTTCCTTTACAGTCAATATATAAACGCCACGCTTCAGCACATGGTCTGGGTTATAGAAAATTCCTTTCTCGCCCCAGCTTTCAACTAAGACTGTCCCCTCAAGATTCTCAAGGCAGTAATTCAATATCTTATCTGGTGTCATTCTGACAACTCCATTTCTAATTCGGTTTCAATTCTCTTATGGGTATTTCAGAATATCATAGCGGCTGTACCCATGTCAAGATTTTGGATAAATTTTTTAGTATTCCCTGTGGACGTAAATTTTATTCATCCATTTTGAAAATTGGGTGGGAAAATTTTATCCTCCACCCAATAGCCTACAAGAAGTTTATCTATATTAGATGATTACAAAACTTTCCGCAACTTTTTCCGTAGATGGTCTAACCGTGCGTAAATTGCCCCTGTTGTCAGACCAACAATCGGTGCTATCTCCTTCGTGGGATACCCCTGCATTTTCATCACAAGGATTTGCAGAGTACGCCTGTCCACCGTAAGCAATGCCCGTTATAGATTTTCGCTTTCAATTTCATCCAATAAATCTTCAACCGTCTTTACTTCGGCTGACCTTTCCCTGTCTGCCATTCCAGCAATATATTCCCCGAAATCGTTTGTCCAATGGTAAAACCGCCTGTTGAAATTAAAGTCTGCTCTGTCATCAATACGGATTTGTTCAATGGTATCTTCATCAACTCCATGTTCCCTCAATATTTTTTCCTCGGCTTCTTTTAAGATACGCCATTTCCTGTCCTCACGTCCGTTGTTATATGCCATTCTTTTTTTCCGCCTCTCAATGCCAATAGCAACTCCGCGGCACTTTCCAACAAAAAACGACAAAACCGCAAAGGTGCTGTGACCTTTACGGTTATAGGAAATAATAATTCTAGAGTGTCTGTTTAGTCTTTTCGGGCATAGCAATACCGCCCACCATTCGCCGTTTTTTTATATGGTGGGCGTTTGCCTTAAAACCTGCAAAAGAAATAGAGTCAACAAACTTTAATGTGTTTCAAAAGTTTATTGGCTCTGCGTCTGTGCGTCTGGCTCTGTAATGACTGTTATCTGTAAATTTATTACTTCAATCAAAGTTTCCTGCTTACATTTCGGACAGTAAAGGGGATAGTTTTTCAGAACTGTATCTTCCCTCACTCTATTGCGGGTTTTATTGCCGCATACTGGGCACAATATCCATTCTGATTTTCTCATTGCATTCCCGCCTTTCATTTCATTTTAATCTGCTGAAAATCTTTTGAAAATATTTCTTGTGCTAATGGCAATCATAAGCGACACAACACCTGAAAATAAAACAACAGCATATTCAAACCCTTTACAAATTTCAAACAGGACACCATATAATGCATTGCCCAATGGCTGTGCACACATAGAAACGGTAAGAATGACAGCAATCACCTTTCCAATTAAATTTTGCGGAGTTTCTGTTTGGATAAAAGACATCATCTGTACAGTAAAAATCGTTGAAAATACCATAATGGCAAAACAGCATACGGTTATGACAATATAATTTATCATTCCAGAGGAAAACAACATCAATGTAGCACTGGCAGGAAACACACATACTGCACAAGCTATTACCAGATTGCCAGATTTATGAATCGCCAGTTTGTTGGCGAATATGCCTGCACCAATACCCCCGGTAAGTCCTCCTGCCGCCAATGCTCCCTCTGCAAAACCATAAAGTCTGTTCGCCTGTGAAGCTTCTAAATTTAATACCTCTGTTACCAGATATGGCAGTGCGACAATAATCATTGCGGAAAGGAACAAATTAATTCCGCATATTACAAGAACGGCTTTTCCGATAACAGGTTTACCCTTTCGGATAAAACGAATGCTCTCTGTAAAATCTGCTCTGGCTGTCTTTAATATACTGCCGTCCGAGGCTTGTTTCTGAAACGGTATTTTAATGAAAATTTCCATTACCGCTGACACAATAAAGCATACAATGCAAACCCACAATACAGGCTCTAATCCATATGCACTATACAAAACACCTCCAAGTACAGGACCTATCAACGATGCAAATGAACTAATCGTATTGACAATCGAATTAGCCGCCATAAAATTATCCTGATTTACTAACGCAGGGATGCTTGCCTGCACGGATGGCTGATATGCACCCGCAATACCATATAGAAGCATTAACGTAACCGTCAACAGGAGAATGAGATTCACTCCATTCATAAGCAGGGAGAAAGCTAGAATAACTGCCGCCGTAAAAAAATCCAGTATCACCATAATATTCCTTTTATTTACCCTGTCTGCGACAATGCCGCCAATGGGCGACAGCAAAATGGCAGGAATAAAAGCACAGGCTGTAACAGTCCCATAAAGTGCCGATGAACCTGTCAAATTTAACAGGTATAGCGGTAACGCAAATCTTATTGCTGCATTGCCAAATAAAGAGATAATCTGACCGATGACAACTAACGTAAAATCCTTTGAAAATAGTTTTTGATTCATTCTTTAAACCTCCATTTTTTCTATTCCATTTGCCAGAACATGATATACAAAATTACCGATTATAACGAAAACTGCACTTATTGCCAACATTACCCAGATAATATTGCTTGGAGAAATTGTGATACCATTAGCCAGAACACATACAATAACCAAGGAGCATACGATTGTTGCAGCTACCGAACGCTTTTTCCACCCAAAACCAGTAGCAATCATACCAACTGCAGAAGATAAAATACCCATTGAACAACTGGAAAATATAACCGTAAAGAAATAATACTCTGTATTCATTTGTATCATAATTCCAAAAATATGAGCTGAAACATACATAATGCCCATAACCAGCATATTGCTGATAAATGCAGAAATCGTTGTGATGGCACTGACAACCAGACATTTTATTCCAAGCATTGCCTTTCGGTTGACAGGATAACCCAATAGGATTACTGCATTTTTTCCACAATATTCGCTGATAATTACTTTTGCTGCAATAACTGCTGCCAAAATACTAAAGCAAGCAAACGCTAAAGCAGTTGTTAGTGCCAATAAGCCATTCCAATTTGCAAATAGCTCTGCTTCTTCAGATGTGCTACTTCCTCCTGCTTCAATTTGAAAAATAAAAAGGAACAAAATACCAAGCGACAATAAGCTGACAAATATCCCTAATATTGCCCATAAGTAAGTAGATAACCGTATTTTCATCAATTCAAGCCTGCATCAATTCATAGCTTTTCCCTCCTCATAAGACCTATCACATAATCTTCAATATTTTCTATTGGAGATTTCTGTTCATCATCTACAATAAACTCACAAACGCTTTGCTTTTTGCTCGTATCGCCGCTTGAAAAACAGCGGCTCAATTCCTGTTTTATATAGCCATCCGAAAGAATACCTATCCTGTCTGCCGTATGCCTGACTTCCCCGATAATATGGCTTGAAAGCAAAATCGAAATCCCTTCGTTTGTCAGCTCTCTCATCAGTCCACACATTTGTGCAATCCCAACTGGATCAAGACCGTTAAGGGGTTCATCCAGAATTAACAATTTAGGATGGTGAATAATCGCCCTTGCCAGTCCAAGCCTTTGCTTCATTCCAAGAGAATACTCTGAAATCCGCTTTTTTCTGCATTTTCAAGTCCAACTATATGTAATGTCTCTGATATATCCGCTTTTTCTGCATATAACTCAAGTGCATGGATAAAAGTTCACGCGCATTTAAATGTTCATAAAAAGTCGGATTCTCTATTACACTTCCAATATTTGATAAATATTCTGTATTACTGCCTACTTCTTCACCCAAAACATAAATACTTCCGCTGTCAATTTGCTGCAGCCCAAGTATCATCTTCATCAAGGTTGCTTTTCCTGCACCGTTAATCCCTAAGAGTCCATATATCTCTCCTTCATAAATCTTAAAGCTGCAATGTTTTATTACTTGTGTTAATCCGTAGCTTTTTTCAACAGAATTTACATCCACAATAGTCTCCATAATATCTCCTTTCCGTACCGCACGTCGGTATGTATGTATTTTAAAATATATCTGCCCATTTTACAGGACAGAATTTATTCATGGCAATAGAAAATTCGCAAAACGTGCTTTCTATTGCCTGTTCTTTTGATAGATAGATGTCAACTCCTGCAATCTCTCCAACATTTCGTCATCTACAATGTCAAGCCCAAGGCCTTGCAGCATCTGTCTGAATACCATAAACTTACGGTAGGATTCTTCCTCAGAACTGTCAAATATCATAGGATTCATCCAGACATTTGCCGCAAGTAAAATCAGTTCTGCCAATTGTTCTGGGTAATCTGTTTTGATAGAACCATCTGAAATCCCCTGCCTGATAATCGGCAAAATATAGTTTGGTGCTGCGTTATCTATGGTATCATGTAAAAGACTGAAAAGAAGTTTTGGATTATTGTGAAAATCTGGAGCCACCGTAAAAATATCATTCTGGACGGGGCGGCTGATTGATTCCTTAAAAATTGTCTTCAGTTTCTCTTTCCCACTAAGATCAGAACGGTCACGGATGACTGCAAGCATCTGATTAGATTCAGCCGCCACTCTGTCTGTAACAGCAACTAAAATATCTTCCTTTGACTTAAAATGATGATAGATAGCGCCTTTGCTAAGACCGCCTAAATGATTGATAATATCCTGAATGGAAGTATGCTCATATCCTTTTTCCATAAATAAGCGAAAAGCAACGTCCAATATTAAATTAACGGTTTCTTCTGGATGCTTATTTCTTGCCATATTTCCTCACCTCCTTAACATACTTTTGGTAGGTATATACTATCATACCGTTGGTAGGTTTGTCAAGATATTTGATAATGCATTTATAGAATGTAAATTGATTTTAAAATAGTGGCAGAACTTTGTACTCCGCCACTATTCCTCTATACATATACGATTTCGCTATTTACAATCTCCCTCGCACAATCCCTTATGTTATTTAACCGTTCAATCCATTCTAAGGCATTTTCTTCTTTTAGCTGCTCAGTTACTCTCTGTGCCTGTTTCATCTGCTCTACAAGCATTTCAAAGCGTTCCTGTGCCTGCCTGTCAATGTCGGCAAGATAAGCATTGAGCCTGCCGCTTGTGAGAAGATTGGTGTATGTAACTTTATGGTTCTGTTTCAGATATTCCAAGTGCCTTTGTCCCCAAATCCCTATTTCTTTTTCTTCTTCCTCTGGCAATCTCAAATCTGGGATAAGATACCCATTTTCTTCGTGATATGTACCGCCTAACTGTTCAAATATTGACTTCATATGCAAAAACTCCTTTTCTGTATACTTTGATTTCTGTGGGGTATCTGCAAGTAATGTATCAGCAGGCTGTATGTATAGGTTATCTTTAAGTTAAGTAATCCCCTTTCCTTTCGTATTTGCCGCCCAGTTCTTCAAATAATGATTTTGCCATTGTCTGTTTCCTCCAGATAGAATATTCACTCCACATTCTTGTGCCTGCAATCTTAGACACAATTTTTGAGTTATATCCTTATCTGGTTTCATACTTTAATTTCGGTTATATGTAAGTCTTTTACCTCAATCAAACTTTTCTGCTTGCACTTCGGGCAGTGGAGGGGAAAGTTTTTCAGCTCTGTATCTTCCCGTATCTGCAACCTCGTTTTGCTCCCGCAGACAGGACAGAGTATCCATTTTATTTTTTTCACACTAAAATTTGGTGAAACTATCGGAATAGTGTTGACAGGCAGAAACTATTGTATTAGTATAAGGATTGTAAACTACTTCAATAGTTTGGAGAAAGGATATGGTAATATGGCAATTAAGCTCTTTGATTCTGAACTGAAGGTCATGGGCGTTTTGTGGAAAGAAGGTGATACCACCGCAAAACAGATTTCTGACATTCTCAAGGCGGAGATTGGCTGGAACATGAACACCACCTATACGGTCATCAAGAAGTGCATTGCAAAGGGGGCTATCCAGCGCAGCGAGCCGAACTTCCTGTGCCATGCGTTGATTACCAGACAGGAGGCGCAGGAGGCCGAGACGGACGAACTAATTGGCAAGTTGTTCGATGGTTCTGTCGATATGCTGTTCGCCTCGTTGTTGGGAAGAAAAAAGTTGACCGCTGGACAAATTGCCCAGCTACGGCAGATTGTCGGCGACTTGGACAAGGAGGTGGACGCATGAGCATCATGGAAATGAGCGCCTCTGGGGCCGTGATGATTCTGGTCATTGCCGTGATTCGCGCACTGGCAATCAATCGACTCCCGAAAAAAACCTTTTTGGCATTGTGGGGCGTGACGTTGGCGCGGCTGCTGATTCCGTATTCCCTGCCTTCTGCACTCAGTGTGTACTCGCTGCTGGGCAGTCTGCTCTCACCGGCAAAGACAGACCTGATTAGAAGCAGTGGTCCGGCGGTTCAGATATCCGGTGTTCCCCTGCCCAATGTGGGTACAGTGCCGCCGGTGTCCGGCGTTTTGTGCGCCCTTCCGATTGTGGAACCGTATATACTGATTTGGCTGGCCGGAGTATTGGCCTGTGCTCTGTTTTTCGCGGCGGCTTTTTGGAAGTGCCGCCGGGAGTTCCGGGAATCAATGCCTGTTGAAGACAGCTTTGTTCGGGGCTGGCTTGAAGCCCACCAGCTTCGGCGTACGATCCGGCTCCGGTACTCAGACCGGATTTCAGCTCCGCTGACCTACGGCGTGTTCTGTCCGGTGCTCCTCTTGCCAAAGCGCACAGACTGGGGTGACGAGACTGCACTGGCGTACGTGCTGACCCATGAGTATGTCCATATTCGCCGCTTTGATGCCCTCACCAAGCTGGCATTGGCCGTCGCGCTGTGCGTCCACTGGTTCAATCCAGGGGTATGGATCATGTACGTTCTTGCCAACCGGGATATGGAACTGAGTTGTGATGAAGCGGTGGTTCGCCTGTTCGGCGAACACACAAAATCAGCCTACGCCATGACACTGATACGCATGGAAGAAATCCGAAACGGTCTCCGGCCGCTCTGTAACAATTTCAGCAAAAACGCAATTCAAGAAAGGATCATTGCAATTATGAAAACGAAAAGAACAACGTGGCTTGCAGTGGTTGCCGCCCTCGTGCTGGTTGTCTGCGTAACAATTGCCTTTGCCACAACCGGACAGGCGGCGCAGGACTCCAACGAGGGCGATGACGCCAATAATGCCCAGACTATTACCAATGACTATACGGTAACTTCGTATGTCAACCCCGCCGATGGCAAGACTTATTATAGCTGGGACGGCGGAAAAACCTGGACGGCCATGACCGAAAAGGAGTTCAACGATATGTCTGCCCAGAACGGTGTGGAGTGGTGGACAAAAGAGGAGTACGCCGCCTGGTTGGAACAGGAAAAAATCAACCTGCAAGCCATAATCGGTGAGCGGGGATGGAACCCCACCGACGGCTGGTATACCTGGACACAGGAGATGGTGGATGAAACGATTGCCCAGTATGAGCAGACACTAAAGGATATTCAGGGAGGGATGAAAATTTCAAAGTCCACAACTGATGGAGATACGATAGTCCAGTTCGGCTTTGACCCTGATTCGCAGGCATCCGCCACGGACACACAGGTCATCGCTGGACATGCGGAAGCTTTGGAAAACATCTCAGATCATAATGTGGCTGTTGGTTACAAGCAGCAACTGACCCCCGAACTTCTGGCAGAGTATAAAACTTACGGCCTGACTTATGACGAGGCAAGTAAAGCATTTTTCTTCAACGAAAAACTGGTGCGGTGGTTTTTCGATGGCTATGACATGGAGAACGGCACCGCAACGATTTATGACTATGTGAACGAGGATGGCGTTGTGGACATTCGTACCGTCCGACAGGCAACGCAAAACGCGGACGGCAGCAAAAATCCCGGCGGAAAACTGGCGGGTATTGAGGAAGTCAGTCAGGAGGAGTTTGACAGCCGTTTTATCATAACCCCACAAACAGCTCAAGAGGCCGTAGCATTTGGAGATATGAGTAACGCTGGTGGCAATACTGAAGAGAGCGGTGACACTGGAGCGGGCCTTATGGCTGACTTTGCAAAATACGCTCCCTATGGCATTACCTTTGTGAAGTCGGGCAGCTTTGGCAATATCTACTGGAACGGTGAATTGGTTGATGTCCTTGTTGACCATACGCCGGATGGGAAGTTTACAACGATCAGCTCCATCAAACAGGGTGGCATTAAAATCCAAACGGTTTACAGTGTGGATGGCAAACTGACCGGATTCGAGAAGATTGCGGACTGAACAAGACAAACGAGATAGGCGGAAGTTTATCGATAGGTCTGGACTTATGTCCAAAGTATTGACATAAGTCCAAGATAATCAATAAAAAGTGGCGGGACATGGCTGATTCGGGTTATGTTTCGTCGCTTTTTTTGTTTTTCTGTATGGGGGAACAAAAACAATATCATATGACGTTATCATTCACAACAGAAAAAAAATGTTTCACAACAATTCATCTGTTTTTTACAGTCATTGTCGATATAATAATAGTAATGGTCAAGTTTAGGGAAGTGATGTCTATGGAAAAAACAAATGCCACGATTGCGATATGCGATGATGAGCAGGAAGTTCGCAGCAGCATAGAGAAGAATATCCGTCTGCTCTACGAAAATGTGGATATTATACAATTTGGAGATGGGAAAGCTCTGGTGGAATACGGGAGCAGCTTTGATATTCTCTTTTTGGACATTCAGATGGAGGGGATGTCGGGCATGGAAGCCGCCAGAGAGCTTCGTAAGTCTGGGTGCAGAGCCACGATTATTTTTGTGACAGCCATTGAGGAATATGTATTCGAGGCTTTTGATGTGGGCGCTTTCCATTATATTTTGAAGCCATTTGATAAAGGTAAGTTTTTTCAAGTCCTGCGGAAAGCCATGGCGGAGCGTGAATCCATAAACGCAAAAGAGGCAAAAGCCGAGCCGAGCATTGCTATAAAAACAGGCGCCATGACAAAGAAAATTTATCTGTATAAAATCATTTATCTGGAAGTCTTCAATCGCAAGGTCGTCATACATAAAACGGACGGGGATATTGAATTTTATGGAAAGCTGATTGAGCTGGAGGGCAGGCTTTCAGAAGATTTTGTGCGCTGCCATAGGGCATATATTGTAAATCTGCGGTATGTGCTGAAATATACGGCAAACAGTATCACATTGGAAAACGGAACGGAAATCCTGCTGTCGAAACAGAAATATGGGGATTTTGTGAGGAAGTATTTGAAATATATAAGCAGGCTCATAAGCAGTTAGGTGCGGGGGTGGTAAAATATGCCTGAAAATATAGATATGATGTATCGGATGGTGTTGAATGCGAATTTCCTGGCAAATCAGCTTATTGCCGCAATCTGTCTGCTTATCTTGTGCAGGGATTTTATAAAAAGGAAGCGTGGAACGGCACTGATTGGGAGCGTCTATTTTTTCGTTGTGGTCATTTTATATTATGTGCCATTTCTCGTTGATGGTTTTGCGGCATATTCCCTTGCCTTAGCTGCCGCATTTGTGGTTTTTGTATGGCTTGACAGAAGAAATATCAAGATGAAGATTTTTCTTTTTGTCACATTTTTTGTGATCCGGTGGACTGTTTCTTCCACATCAGGTAAGATAAGAAGTCTTTTATCTCTGGCAGTATTGAATATTGTGAGTGGTTTCTTTGACTTGTCTGATCCGGCAATGTGGAGGTTTAATTTTATAGAAGTGGTGCTCAGTACGCTGCTTGGCGATGCGTTTTGCGGCGTGGTTTTGTACTTATTGGTTTGGAAAATAAACAAGATGCTGTTGTATAAACAGGAAAATTTGGAATGGCGGGAGTTGCTTCTTATGATTATCCCGTCTGCAAATGGAATGGTCGTTTACGGGATATTCCGGTTTTATGCGGATGCCTATGAGAAGGAAATGGGAATTTCTTTCTTTCAGCCACATATACCGCTCGATCTTTTATGGATATTCTGTTATGCAGTAATATTAGCTGTGATTGTCAGCACCATGACATTGTATCAGTACATCAGAAAAAAGCGGGAAGAGGAAAACCGGGGGGTTATGTTGGAGAGCCAGATTAGGGATATGCAGGCGCATATTACCGAGGTGGAAAGGCTTTATAATGGCATTCGTGGCGTAAGGCATGACATAAAAAACCATATTGAAATCATAGACAGCCTGATTGCACAGGGCAAAGCAGATGAAGTAAAGGAGTATTCAAAAACCCTTGCGGAAACGGTGGAAACTTTTGATTTTGCTATAAAGACGGGGAATCCGGTAACAGATGTGATTCTCCATGAAAAAATGGAGACCGCATTAGAAAATGGCATACAGTTCGATGTTGATTTCCATTACCCTACCGATATGGGAGTGAATGCTTTTGATGTCAGCGTGATATTGTCAAATGCTCTGTCAAATGCCATAGAAGCTGCAAGAGCAGGGGGATTTGTAAAAGTATCTTCATTCAGAAATAAAAATGCGTATCTGATTACGGTGGAAAATTCGTTTGATGGCAGGTTAGAGATTGATGCGGAAAGCGGGCTGCCTAAAACAAAAAAGAGCGACAAAAAAACGCATGGTTTTGGTCTGCAAAATATAAAGTCGGTTGCCGCAAAGTATTATGGGGATGTGCTGATTGAACAGAAAGAAAACAAGGTATCGTTGACGGTCATGCTGTTATCGGCTGTATAAAATGGGTGCGTTTCGCACTCATTTTTATACGCTCACAACAGAAAAAAGTCGCTTCACCACATTTTTTGAAGTTTGTGATTCTATCTATCGAAACAATAACTATAAGAGTATCACTGTGAAAAGGATTTCAAATTTTAAAGTCAAGGAGGAACGATTATTATGGACAAAGTGAATGGATACGGATTGGATCACGATTACGGTGAGAAAGGCTTGAAAAGGAACGGAAACATAAGCAAACCGGAAAAAACGGAGAAGTCGTCTGAAACAAAGCAGGCAGAACTGAGTGATAAGCCAAAAGAGTTTCTCAAAGAATTACAGGGCAAGTACAAAAACATGGATTTTATGGTTGCCGATTATGGTAGCGATGAAGAAGCCCAGAGGTATCTTTTGAGGGGGACATAGCAGTATAGCGTACTGGTTGAGCCGGCATTGCTTGAAAAAATGGCAGATGATAATGCGACGAAAGAAAAATACACAGATATCATTGACGGGGCAGCGGTTAAGATTGATGACATAAAAGAGGAATTAGGCAATGATACCCAAAATGTCGGGAATATCGGCTTTTCATTAAAAGAAAGCGGGGAGGTTTCCTTTTTTGCAGAGCTTGAAAAAATGGGCAAAAAGCAAAAAGAAAGCATTGAGAAAGGCAGAGAGGAAAAGGCCGAAGCTGCAAAGGAGAAAGGCCATAAGAAGCAAACGGATGAAGCAACGAAGAAAACATTTGTCAAAGCGGATTCTGCCAGCAGTCTGATAGAGAAAATCCGTCAGATTGATTGGGACAATATTAGAGAATCAAAGGCAGAAACACAGGGAAGCCGCTTTGATTACAGCATTTAGAGAATGGAGAATGGTAATATGCTAACGCAGATTACAAACAGCTATAGCGCATATGAGAATCCTATGCGTCACAAAGGCAGGAGACAGTAAAGCAGTAAGCTGCGTCAGGAAAGGAAACTTCAAAACGGTGGTTACACAGAAAAATTCCGCTGTAGAAAATGACAATGCGGAAAGCGCAGCAGGAAAAAGTTGGTGCGAATTTGGATTTGCAGGTTTAGGAAAAAGGATGTCACAATTTTTGTAGAAAGGGCATATAGACTGACCTTCCAATTTAAGGGAAGGCTTAGTACAAAATTTATATTTTAGGAGGACACGGCAATGAGAATTGATAGCGTAAGCAATAACATGAACATGGGAATGCAGACAAGAATGGCGCAGGGAATGGATGCGACAAGCAAAAACATTCAGAATCAGATTCAGGCGAAACAGCAGGAGCTTCAGAAACTTTCCGAAAACGAGGACAAGAGCCTTGAGGACAAAATGAAGAAGCGGCAGGAAATCCAGAAGGAGATTTCTGATTTGAATATGCAGCTCCGACAGCACCAGATTGAACAGCGTAGGGAACAGCAGCAGAACAAAGGAGCATCTATGGACGATATGCTTGGTGGGAAACAGCAGGCACGAAAAAGTCCACAGAATGGGCAGAGTACTGGGTTGTCGCAGGCAAGCACGAAAGCCATGATTTCCGCTGATTCTTCCATGAAGCAGGCGGCGGTGCATGGCAGCGTTGCGACAAGCATGGAAGGCAGAGCCGGAGTGCTGGAAGCGGAGATTAAGCAGGATGGAGGCGATGTTGAAGCAAAAAAAATTGAATTGGCTGACGTAAATGCAAAAGCAGAGCGAGCCACCGCTTCGCAGATGAGTACGATAGGCGATGCGAATGCAGCCATGGAAGAAGCAAGGGAAGCTGAAAGCGAGAGCAGCAAGACGGAAAGCACGAAAAAGACTCCTGATAAAGCAAAAGCAGAGGGGCAGGAAGAAGCGGAGAATACGGAGCAGACAGCGGATGTGCAGGGAACGGAAATTCAGAATGCAGACACAGCTCAGATACATACGGAAAGCGACACGGTTACACTGCCGGGGAACTATACTCCCGTAGATATTCGTTTATAGGATGTGGATGTGCAATATGTCAACAATTAAGAAGTATATGTCAAAGAACGGGAATCTTCTTTCTAAAGCGGGGATTACCATAGCGAAGGGCAACGAGTTGGAGCTATATAGCAAAAAATAAATAACCCATAGTTTGGAAAATATAATATCATATTTACATTATAGTACGGTCGTTCAAAAAAATAGACGCATTTTTTGTACGATCGTACTATAAAAAGAAAGAGAGGGATTTCGCAGTAGTCGGCATTTCCATAATATTTGTCTTTTTGGGGTTCGGAATAGTGTGGTGCTGGAAGTCTGTCTCTTGTTTTCAATTTCTTGCTTCTTTACCGTACATGAGTATTATCGCAGAGAATAGGGCAGAAGGAAGGGCAGAGAGAGAAGAGGGATTTATTTTAAATATATATCATAATAACTTTACTTCTGAGCAGATAGCCCTTGCAACAGGGAAAAGCATAGAGGAAATAAAAGCTGTCACTAAAGGCAGGGAAGCAGTACTGGTATAATCAAGAATACAGAAAAGCGGACATTATTTTCATATTAGAAAATAGTCCGCTGTTTTTTCTGTCATTGCAGTCAGTAAAAAAGGTTTATAAATATATAGTGAGATTTTAAAAAGGAAATTAGATTGAAAAACAGAAAATGTAATCTGTATATTACATTCAGTTAATAGGTGGCTTCAAAGTGTTGCCAGACTATGACATTCCATCTATTCCAGATGATTGATGAATTTTAGCTTCAACACGGAAAACAGAGCGAAGCAGTATTTATAGAACTTAGGGGGGATATTGTAACGAGCGACAGTCGTATATACGGAGAGAACGTAACTAATAAAAAGCGGTTTACACAAAGTTGCTGGTTTTGTTTCACGCTGATTGCCTGTGAGCAGACAAAACGTATCGGCTATGAAATTCAACGGAATAAAAAATTTGTGGATGATGTGAAGCGGTATGCTCAGCAGAAAGATTCTGCGCAGAACGCAGCAGTAATCAGGCATGGACAGAAAATCAAACAGGAAGATTTAAATAAATCTGCAAAACGCAGAATTAAGCTGACGTTATATTTTTCCGGGCGCTTCATGCTATACCAAAACAAAAACCTCTTTTGTTATATTTATGTATATTCTACATAAAAACTTCCATACTAAAATGTATATCTTATGAAAAATCAGTATAGAGGAAAGGTGGAAGAAAAATATAAAAGAAAGGAAGATATGCAAACACGTCTTTCACCTCTTGTGTTTGCGCCTCAAATGAAAATGCAGTTATTTTCTCTCGAGGCTTGGTGCAGATTATGAAAAAGAGATGGATCTCCTTATTACTGTCTGCGGCGCTTGCTGTGACTATGGCAACGGGCTGCGGGACTAAGAAAAATGAGGAAAATGCGGAAGAAAACAACACTGCAGAGGAAGGGAATGGAACGGACAATGCAGAAACAGGGGAGGAGGATAATAACGGGAATAACAATCAGACGGCCAATGCACAAGGAGCAGTATATTATCTGAATTTCAAGCCGGAACAGGCAGATCAGTGGAAAGAACTGGCAAAGGAGTATACCGATGAGACAGGGGTGCCAGTGACAATTGAAACGGCAGCCTCCGGAACATATGAATCTACATTGAAATCGGAAATGGCAAAGAAACAGGCGCCTACGCTGTTTCAGGTGAACGGACCGGCAGGGCTTGCTTCCTGGAAAGATTACTGTTATGACTTAAAGGACAGCGCCGTTTATAAAAATTTGAAAAGTGATGATTTTGCATTGATTAACGATGCAGGTCAAGTGCAGGGAGTTGCATATGTAATTGAAACCTATGGACTGATTTATAATAAGAAAATTTTGAATGAATATTGTAACATGGAAGGAGCCAAAATTAAAGACGCTTCTGAAATTAACAGTTTTGCAAAGCTCAAAGAGGTGGCGGACGATATACAGGCAAAGAAGGATGAGCTTGGTATCCAGGGTGCATTTACTTCTGCCGGGATGGATTCCTCTTCTGACTGGAGGTTTAAAACGCATTTGGCAAACCTGCCCATTTATTTTGAATATCAGGAGGATAATATCGATACCACAGAGGCGATTAAAGGAACCTATCTGGATGCGTACAAAAATATGTGGGACCTTTATATTACAGATTCTACCGTAGAGCCTGCCATGCTGTCAGGTATGACCGGGGAAAATGCAACGGCAGAATTTGGCATGGGCGAAGCGGTATTTTACCAGAACGGAACCTGGGTGTATAACGATATCGCTGGAAATGAGGTGGCAGACGAGGATATGGGTATGCTGCCGATTTATATTGGCGTCGGTGACGAGGCAAATCAGGGATTGTGCACCGGGTCAGAAAATTACTGGTGTGTAAATAAAAATGCTTCCCAGGAAGATATCGACGCCACGTTAGATTTTATGGAATGGGTAATTACAAGCGACACAGGAAGAGAAAGTTTCCGGGATGAAATGGGATTTGTAACGCCGTTTACCAGTTTTACGGATGAATATCAGCCCAAGAATCCTCTGGTAGCGGCAGCTAATGAGTATATTGACTCAGGAAAAACACCGATTCCCTGGGTATTTTCCACCGTTCCGTCCGAGAATTGGAAGAACGGTGTCGGAAGCGCTCTTTTAGAGTATGCGCAGGGGACCGGACAATGGGATGCTGTGAAGTCTGCGTTTGTCGAGGGATGGGCATCTGAGTATCAGGCCGTGAACGAATAGCAAGAAAATGGGATGGCGTAATTTGCCATCCCCAAAATTGAGAGGTAACGTATGCAGAATTCACTAAAAAAATATTTTCCTGTTTTTGCGCTCCCCACTGTGGCGGCGTTTGCTATAGGTTTTTTTATTCCCTTTCTGATGGGTATTTATTTGTCCTTCTGCAAATTTACAACAGTAACGGACGCGAAATTCGTAGGAATCGATAATTATTTAAAAATATTTTCTGACAAAACTTTCGGGCATTCCCTTTGGTATACGGCGGCGTTTACCATCGTATCCGTGATTCTTATCAATGTGCTGGCGTTTACCGTGGCAATGCTTTTAACCAAGGGAATCCGGGGAACCAATCTGTTCCGTACTGTATTTTTTATGCCGAATCTAATCGGCGGCATTGTGCTTGGGTATATCTGGCAGCTCCTGTTAAACGGCATTTTGGCCAATTATCAGAAAACATTGACATATAATTCTGCTTACGGTTTTTGGGGACTGGTTATTCTCATGTGCTGGCAGCAGATTGGATATATGATGATTATTTATATATCCGGCATACAAAATATTCCTGGAGAATTGATTGAGGCGGCTAAAATTGACGGGGCGACGCCAGTGCAGATTTTAAAGAATGTGACAATCCCGATGGTAATGCCTTCCATCACAATTTGTACGTTTTTGACGCTGACCAATAGTTTTAAATTATTTGACCAAAACCTTGCGCTGACTAATGGAGAGCCTTCCAATATGTCGGAACTGCTTGCTTTGAATATTTATTATACATTCTATGGCAGGACGGGATATGAAGGAGTTGGGCAGGCAAAAGCAGTGGTATTTTTTGTTTTGGTTGCTTTGATTGCCGTTGTTCAGACCAGATTGACGAGAAGCAGGGAGGTGCAGCAGTAATGGGTGTGAGAAAAGCGAGACATGGATGGCTGTTTACATTGTTTTTCAGCGTGCTTTCACTGGCGTGGATTTTTCCAATTGTTCTGGTTTTGTTAAATTCTTTTAAGAAAAAGGTCTATATAAGCCGCAGGCCCTTTGAACTTCCCTTTGGAAAAATGTTTGTAGAGCTGGAGAATTATGTGCGGGGCATGGAAAAGATTCAGTTTTTTGACGCTTTTAAAAATTCTCTATTTATTACCGTATGTTCGGTGGCCGTAATTATATTATGTACCTCTATGTGTGCCTGGTACATATCCAGGATAAATTCCGCATTTTCTACCGGATTTTATTATTTATGTCTATTTTCGATGATCGTGCCGTTCCAAATGGTGATGTTTACGCTCTCAAAATTGGCAAATATATTGCATTTATACAGCCCAGTTGGTATTATATTGGTATATCTTGGATTTGGAGCCGGCTTGTCTGTGTTTATGTTCTGCGGATTTGTGCGCAGCATTCCGCTGGAGATTGAGGAAGCGGCGATGATTGACGGATGTACGCCTTTGCAGACTTATTTTCATGTAGTATTTCCGATTTTAAAGCCTACCTGTATAACGGTCGCGATTTTGCAGGCGATGTGGATCTGGAACGACTATCTTCTGCCTTATCTGGTATTGGATATCAAACGCTGGAAGACGATTCCTATCGCAATCCAATATCTTAAGGGAGGCTATGGAGCAGTGGATATGGGGGCAATGATGGCGATGCTGGTGCTTGCAATTATCCCGATTATTATCTTTTATATAATATGCCAGAAATATATTATTGAGGGCGTCGTAGCAGGCGCAGTAAAAGGATAGAATAATGCGTATAGGATGCAAATTTATAAATGATTACTCTCAGAGGGGAATCGCCTGTTTTCAGACGCACTTCTCCCAGTTTCTGGCGTTTTATTAAATGCAGAGGGACAGGCTCCGGCGGTTCGGTTCATATTCGTAGAAATCTCCGCGTCTGTTTCTTGGCAACCCCGCTCTAAAAATGCGGCGCAAAAGCAGCTTCTCTTTGCGCCGGTACCGTATGGCCTTCCATCGGCGACAGATGCAACACCTCGTTTTTCCGGTTTGTCCCCCAATATCGGGTAATGTTTTTTACCGTTATTGCTGTAATCGGTATTTGATATTAAGAAATACATGATCAAGTTTCATATATGTTAAGAAAGAACAATTAAAGGAGGTATACGTAACATGCGTACAAGTGGAGTTTTGATGCATATTTCTTCTCTGCCGTCCCCGTATGGGATTGGAACTATGGGGAAGGAGGCCAGAAAGTTTGTACATTTTCTTATGAAATCAGGCCAGAGTTATTGGCAGGTGCTGCCCATCTGCCCGACCAGTTATGGTGATTCCCCATATCAGTCTTTTTCCAGTTTTGCAGGAAATCCATATTTTATTGATCTGGATATGCTCTGCAAAGAGGGGCTGCTTAAGAAACAGGAATGTGAAATGTGCCAATGGGGGGATAATGTGGAAAAGGTAGACTACAGTTTACTTTATGAAAACAGATATCCGCTGTTACATAAGGCGTTTGAGCGGTTTCAGAACAGAGTTCCCGGAGATTATAAAACTTTTTGCAGCGAAGAGGCAGACTGGCTGGAAGATTATGCTTTGTTTATGGCGTTGAAAGATGCGCATCATGGCGTTTCTTTTAACCAGTGGGAACCGGAAGTGAAAAAACGTGAGAAAGATGCTCTTGAGCGGGCAAAAAAGGAATTGGCAGAGGAGACAGAATTCTGGAAAATGCTCCAGTATTTGTTCTACAGACAGTGGAAGAGATTGAAAAAATATGCAAATGACAAGGGAATCCGCATCATAGGCGACGTTCCTATTTATGTGGCGATGGATAGTGCGGACGTATGGGCAAATCCGGAACAGTTTTATCTGGATGAGGAGCTTATGCCGATTGATGTTGCCGGCTGCCCTCCGGATGCATTTTCAGAGGACGGACAGTTATGGGGAAATCCTCTGTTCCGTTGGGACGTGATGAAGGAAGACGGCTACCGTTGGTGGACAAAGCGTCTCGAAAAAATGTCTAAGCTGTTTGACGTGATACGGATCGACCATTTCCGGGGATTTGATTCTTACTATGCAATTCCGTTTGGAGACGCCACCGCAAGGAATGGGGAATGGCGTGAGGGACCGGGCATTGAGTTGTTTCGGTCCATTGAGAAACAATTGGGCAGGCTGGATATCATTGCAGAAGATTTGGGATTTTTGACAGAATCTGTGCGCAAGATGCTGGCAGATTCGGGTTTTCCAGGCATGAAGCTGCTGCAGTTTGCGTTTGATACCAGAGAAGACGGAGATTATCTGCCGCACAATTATACACGTAATTCTGTCGTATATGCGGGAACGCATGATAATGATACGATTTTGGGCTGGATGAAGACAGCGCCCAGATCCTGCGTATCTTTCGCCAGAGAATATCTGAAACTGAACAGGCTGGAAGGCTATCATTGGGGGGTTATGCGCGGCGTGTGGTCTTCTGTCAGTGATACGGCAGTGGTAACGATGCAGGATTTGCTGGGGCTGGGAAGCGCGGCAAGGATGAATACGCCGTCAACTTTAGGCGGGAACTGGATGTGGCGGATGAAGCCAGACGCTATTGACAGTAAATTGGTACGAAAAATCAGAAAACAGACGGAATTGTATGGAAGGCTGCCGAAATAATAAAACGCCGTCATGCTATCCGGGGGAGGATAAGTTGGAAAGAAAATGAAAGCGTATTGTTTGGAGTCTCTTGGAGTCTGTGGGAAGATTTTCAGTATCTCTAATGGTAATAAATTATGGCGGCAAAGCGTTTGAAAAATCAAAGTGAGATGTCATGTCTGAAAAATCTGTCAAAGTATGAATCCATTGGTCATATTTTTACCGCCAAAATAGATGGTATTCTATGGAGTAATATCATTTTGTCCAAGAGGCTTCTAAATAATAAAAAAATACAAAAGTTTCAATGGATTCGTCTGTGATATCTGTTGGAAAAAACTTTTAAGGGAGTAATGGGGGGGAACAGGCTTACCATTCGTTTGAAATAATTAAAATCTGCCGGCAAAGATGCACAGAAAACTATGAATGCTTCTGTCGTGATAAACGTGCCTGGAAATAAACTTACTGCATAAAAACTGTGAAGAGATAAAAAACAGGTAGTATGGGATTTAAAGCGGATGCAACAAATATATGTAAATATGTACATAAGAAACAAGGTGTGGTATAATGTTCCTGTTGAGGCAGGGCTTGAAAAGCTCATACTGGATAGAGAAGGGAATGGTACAAGTATGGAACATTATTATCAACCGGAAATTGAATGCGCGTCCCGGGAACAGATTCGCGCCTGGCAGGACGAAAGACTGGTAAAGACGGTAAAGCGGGTATATGAAAATGTAGAGTTCTACAAAAAGAAAATGGATGAAAAGGGAATCAGACCTGAAGATATCCGGTCGGCGGATGATCTTTGCAAGCTTCCGTTTTTAACCAAAGACGATTTGCGCGATGCTTATCCCTACGGACTTTTGGCAAGGCCCTTATCGGACTGTGTTCGTATACAGTCTACCAGCGGCACTACAGGGCGCAGAGTGGTGGCTTTTTATACCCAGAATGATATCGATCTTTGGGAGGATTGCTGCGCCAGGGCTATTGCAGCCGCAGGCGGGACAACGGAGGATGTGGTGCATGTCTGTTATGGTTATGGCTTATTTACCGGCGGTCCCGGCTTAAACGGCGGTTCGCATAAGATTGGTTCTCTGACCCTGCCTATGTCTTCTGGAAATACGGAGCGGCAGATTCAGTTTATGTGCGATTTGGGTTCTACGATACTGTGCTGTACGCCTTCTTACGCAGCATATCTGGCAGAATCTGTCTGGGAGAGAGGACTGCAGAATCAAATTAAGCTAAAGGCGGGTATTTTCGGTGCAGAAGCCTGGACGGAGGAGATGCGCCGCGACATTGAAGAAAAATTGGGAATCAAGGCTTATGATATTTATGGCCTGACAGAGATATCCGGTCCGGGAGTGTCCTTTGAGTGCAGCGCGCAGACCGGAATGCATATCAATGAGGATCATTTTATTGCGGAGGTAATTGATCCTAAGACCGGGGAAGTACTTCCGGATGGAGAAAAAGGCGAGCTGGTATTCACGAGCATTACCAAAGAGGCATTTCCATTGATACGTTACCGTACGAGGGATATTTGTATTTTAAGCCATGAGAAATGTTCCTGTGGGCGCACCCATGTGAAAATGACGAAGCCTTTGGGGCGCAGCGACGATATGCTGATTGTTAAGGGCGTAAATGTGTTCCCCTCCCAGATTGAGACCGTGCTGCTTAACCAGGGATATCCGGCAAATTACCAGATTATTGTGGGACGTAAAAATAATAGCGATACCATTGAGGTTCAAGTGGAAATGACACAGGAAATGTTTTCGGACAATGCAGGCGTTGTTGCAGAAAGAGAGAAGAAGCTGGTAGACGCTTTGAAGGCTATGCTGGGCATCTACGTTAAGGTAAGCCTGGTCAATCCCAAGACAATTGCCCGGAGCGAGGGGAAAGCCGTGCGTGTCATTGACCAGAGAAATTTATATCAGAACTGATGCAGAGCGGATAAGCCGATAGGAGGGAATTTATGACAGTAAAACAGATTTCTGTATTTGTAGAAAATAAGCCGGGAAAGCTGGCGGAACTGACGGAATATTTAGAGCAGCATGACATTGACATGCGTGCCCTGTCCATAGCGGAGACCCAGGATTTTGGCATTGTGCGTATGATCGTGGATGACGCCTACAAGACCTCCTGTGTCTTAAAGGAGGCTGGTTATGTAGCTTCGATTACTCCCGTGCTGGCTGTGGAAATGCCGGATGAACCAGGCAGCCTGTTTCAGATTTTAAGAATGCTGGGAGAGGGCGGTGTAAATCTGGAATATATGTATGCATTTCTGACGCCCAAGCAAGCCACTGCTTATATGGTGCTTCGGGTGGCGGATAATGAAAAAGCGATGGATATTTTAAGCAAAAAAGGGATCCGCGCAATCTGCCAGGACGCAATTGCTGATTTGTGGTAAGGTATCTCACTTCTGGCCGGACAGAGTAATCTTGTTCTAAGGAAAAACCTCCTGCATATACTGATAACAGTAGAACAGGAGGTTTTTTTATGGAAAATATCAGTGCAGGTACATATAATATTTACAAAGATATCAGCGCCAGAACCAATGGAGATATTTACATTGGGGTGGTGGGACCTGTAAGAACCGGAAAATCCACATTTATTAAGCGTTTTATGGATGTGATGGTGCTTCCGGAGATGGAAGATGTACATAGCAGAGAACGGGCCACGGATGAGCTGCCCCAGTCGGCGCAGGGGAAAACCGTTATGACCACAGAGCCCAAATTTGTGCCGAAAGAGGCGGCTAAAATTCGTCTCAGCGAGGATCTTGAGGTCAGTGTGCGGCTGATTGACTGTGTGGGCTTCATGGTGGATGGAGCAACCGGGCATATGGAAGAAGGGGCAGAGCGGATGGTAAAAACACCCTGGTTTGATTATGAGATTCCCTTTACCCAGGCAGCAGAGATCGGTACGCAGAAAGTGATACGCGAGCACTCCAATATAGGCATTGTAATCACTACAGACGGTTCTATCACAGAGCTGCCCAGGGAAAGTTATATTCCGGCAGAAGAGAAGACGGTGGGAGCTTTGAAAAAACTGGGCAAACCTTTTATCCTGCTTTTGAATACCCAGAAGCCGTATAGTGCGGAAACTCAGAAGCTTGCGGAGGAACTGGCAGAAAAATACGGAGTCGGAGTACTTCCCGTAAATTGTGAACAGCTCAGAAAAGATGATATTTATCATATTTTAGAGAGTATTCTCTATGAGTTTCCCATTGAGCGCGTGGACTTCTTCCTGCCAAAATGGGTGGAGATGTTGGAAAATTCTCATAAAATTAAAGAAAATGTGATTCAAAACGCGATGCAGATTCTTAAGAAATTCACTTTTGCCAAGGATATCCGGGGAACGGAACTGGTGCCGGAGGGAGAGTATATCCGCCGGATGAAGCTGGATAAAGTGGAATTGTCACGGGGATGCGTACAGATTATGTTTGATATTGACCAAAAATATTACTATGAGAATATGAGTGAACTGACTGGTGTGCCAATTCAGGGAGAGTATCAGTTAATCTCCATGATCCGGGAATTATCTGTAATGAAGAGGGAATATGATAAAGTGGGAAGCGCCATGGAAGCGGTAAAACAGAAAGGCTATGGCGTGGTGACTCCCCAGCTCACGGATATTGAAATTGAGGAACCTGTGCTGATTCGCCATGGGAACAAGTTTGGCGTGAAGATCAAAGCGCAGTCTCCTTCCATACACATGATACGCGCAAATGTAGAGACAGAAATAGCGCCAATTATCGGAAGTGAGGAACAGGCGCAGGATTTGATTGGATATATCAAGACGTCAAGAGATCAGGAAGAGGGAATCTGGCAGACGAATATTTTTGGAAAATCCATCGGAGAACTAGTGGAGGACGGAATCCGTAGTAAAATTACCATGATGGATGACGAAAGCCAGGTCAAACTGCAGGATACCATGCAGAAAATTGTCAACGACAGTAATGGCGGGCTGGTGTGTATTATCATATGAGCCGTTAAGAAAAATCCTTATGGAAGCTTGTCTTTCATAGGGATTTTTGTGTAGAATATTGAAAAATTGAAATTGATTATGGTACAATATTACTATTAATACACAATTCATACCAATTATTTGTACATAGGAGGAATGTTTTATGAAAACAGCGAATGGGAAAATGGCAGAATGGGAGGAAAAAAACCGTTCGAGAGACAAAATTGGCGGCTTGTTTTTTAAGATTTTTTTAACAGCGATTTTATGTATGATGGTACCATTATGTATTACCTCGTTTACCACGGTCAGTTCTATTTATGGAACGCTTCGAAATACTGCAAATGAGAATCTCCAGCAATTATCCAGCGAAAAGATGAGCGAAGTTAATTTTATTATTCAAAATCAAATTGCACTCTCTAAGTCAGTGGCGGAATCGCCTTTTATTGCCCAGTCAGTAGCGGAACAATATAGATCGGGAGAATTGGACGATACAGAGAATAAAAAGATTCAGTCGTATCTTGGAAATATTTTCCAGGAATCAAATGGTTTGTACGAGAATTTGTTTATTACCTGTGGAACAAGGGGGATTGCCGATGGACTGGGGGGAGATACCCTGCATGACGTGACAGGGGAGCCATGGTATGACAGTTGTATAACAGAAGGGCAGTTTTTGGGCAACAATGTCTCTCCGGTCACTGGAAGGCCGGTATATGTTATTTCTTATGCGATTAAGGACCCGTCAACCGGGGAAATTGTAGGGGGACTGAATAATTCCATTGATTTGGCGGCGATGACAGGGACAATTACAGGTTCTATTAATTCAGAAGATATGACGGCGCTGATTGTTGATCTGGAAGGGTATGTGATTGCCAGCCAAAATGCCGACCAGATTTTGCAAGTGAATTTTAATCAGGAGAATGACAGTACTGCCGGCTTAATGAAACAGATGCAAGCACAGGAATTTGGTTATGCAGAATTTGAATGGAACGGGGAGGAGAATATCGGGGCTTTTACGAAAAGCGGGAATATGAACACACTGGTGTATATGCCAAAGTCCGCTTATATTGCGCCTATCCAGAGATTGTTTTATAAAATCGTTGCGGTAGCATTGGTGTGCTTTGTCATTGCTTCAGCAGCAATTATTCTGATTTCTTTCTCTATTACAAGTTCACTGCGCAGGATGGTTGCCATTATTGAGAAGTGTGGAGATGCGGATTTTACACAGGAAATTCCCGTAAAGCTTCTCAGACATAAGGATGAGATCGGAGTTTTGGCAAAGTCCATGGAAAGGATGCAGAATCATATCAGAGGAATTTTTCAGGACATTATAAAAGAGACGGATGCAGTAAATGGAAATATTCAAATTTCAAATGACAATATTGCGCTGCTTTCCACTAAGATTGACGATGTAAACGGCATGACGGCAGAGCGTGCTGCGGAAATGCAAGAGACGGCGGCCAGTACAGAAGTGATGAATCAAAACTCTCTGCAAATAAAAGAAGCTATTGAAAACATTAGCCATGAGACAACGGATGGAAAGAAGCTTTTAACGGATATCAGTGAACGGGCGCAGGGACTGAAACAGAATGCCGTTGATTCACAGAAACGTGCCGGTGAGCTTACACGAGATATCAATGCAAGTCTTAGCGCTTCTATTGAGCAGTCAAAAGCGGTAAATAAGATTGACGAGCTTTCATCAGGTATTTTGGAGATCGCATCCCAGACGAATCTTTTAGCGCTGAATGCCAGTATTGAGGCGGCAAGAGCAGGAGAACAGGGAAAAGGTTTTTCCGTTGTTGCTGATGAAATCCGTAAGTTGGCAGAAAATTCCCAGGAATCCGTGAGTGCGATCCAGGAAGTGACAAAACAGGTAATTGTGGCAGTGAACAACTTGTCTTCCAATTCGGAAAAGAGTATTGCATTTATCAATGAGACAGTAATCGAAGATTATCAGACTATGGTAAATATCGGTGAACAATATTATGAGGATGCAAAAACGATTCGCGGATTGGTTGAGAATATTGATGCATCAGCCGGACAGCTTGCAAATGCCATTGCCACCATGTCCAGTTCTATTAATGAGATTTCTGTTGCCAATAATGAAGGAGCGGAAGGAATTACCAATATCGCCATAAATACTTCTGAGATTATGAAGGAAGCAGATACTGTATCCGGATTGATACAGGAAGTGAAGGAGAGCACCAGAAAACTGCAAGATTCCATTGGCAGATTTTCAGTATAAATTTATAAAAAGCAGAGGAAATGAATATATGAAAGTAACTTATATCCACCACAGTTCCTTTTGTGTAGAAGCAGAGGGAAAAGTATTCGTGTTTGATTATTATGACGGAAAAGGAGTTCCGGGGTGTGAGTATCATGGAAAGATACCGGAGTTTTCCCAGGAAACGCCCGTTTATGTTTTTTCCAGCCACAGCCACCGGGACCATTTTAGTAAAGAAGTACTGGATTTTAGCAGGCGTTATGAAAATATCCATTATATTTTTGCAAAAGAAGTGAAAAAGAAGCTGGGAAGTTCTGTTTTCAAACGAATGGGATTGGGAGAAGAAGTCAGGGAAAAGATTACTTATGTAAAACCGCGGGAGACGTATAAGGTAGGAGAGGTGACAGTGGAAACGCTGCTTTCCACAGACAGCGGCGTGGCGTTTTTGGTGTCTTTCTGCGGAAAGACCATCTATCATGCGGGGGATTTGAACTGGTGGGGCTGGGAGGAGGAATCGGATGTATTTAACCGCTATCAGGAAGCGACCTATAAACAGCAGATTAATCTGCTCAGGGACAGACAAATAGATTTGTCTTTTGTAGTGGCAGACCCAAGGCTGGGGAAGAATCAGTTTCTGGGTTTGGACTATTTTATGGAACAAGTCCGGACAGGCTATGTGATTCCCATGCATCTGTGGAAGCATTATGAACTGGTTCAAGAATATCTGGGGCTGCCTGGACATCGAAAGTTTGCAGAACGGATTTTGGCAGTAAAAGAAGAAAACCAGGTTCTTTATGTGAATGCATGACGGGAAATAAACAGTGAAAGAAGCCGGCAGAAGCGTTCTGATACTTGAAAACAACGATACCATATGGTAATATTAACATTTGATAGGAGGTGCATATGACGATGTTTGTTTCATTTATACAGTATGCAGTGAAAGTTGTTATGTATGCAGCAGTAGCGTGCGTGGGAATTTTTCTGGGTAAGAAGCTGCGTGACAGGAAGGATGCAAAGACAGGAGAAGAACAGAAATAGACAGTTGGAGGAAAGTTGTAGTGAAGAAGTATGGAGTAAATGAACTGCGCAGGATGTATCTGGAATTTTTTGAGAGCAAAGATCACCTTGCCATGAAGAGTTTTTCGCTGGTGCCCCACAATGATAACAGCCTGCTGCTGATTAATGCGGGGATGGCGCCGTTAAAGCCATATTTTACTGGACAGGAGATTCCGCCTAAGACACGCGTGACTACCTGCCAGAAATGTATTCGTACCGGAGATATTGAAAATGTGGGGAAGACGGCCAGGCATCTGACCTTTTTTGAAATGCTGGGGAATTTTTCCTTTGGCGACTATTTTAAACGGGAGGCAATTGCCTGGAGCTGGGAGTTTCTGACCAGGGTAATCGGCATGGAGCCGGAGCGGCTTTATCCTTCTATATACGGAGAGGACGATGAGGCCTTTGATATTTGGACGAAAGAGGTTGGCGTTCCGGCAGACAGGATTACCCGATTTTACCGGGATGAAAATGGAAATTGCGATAATTTCTGGGAGCATGGCGCAGGCCCCTGCGGTCCCTGTTCAGAAATATATTATGACCGCGGTGAAAAATATGGATGCGGAAAACCAGACTGCAAGGTGGGCTGTGACTGCGACCGTTTTATGGAAGTATGGAATAACGTATTTACCCAATTTGACGGTGATGGGCATGGTAATTATGAAGAGCTTGCCAATAAGAACATTGATACCGGAATGGGGCTGGAACGCCTTGCGGTGGTAGTGCAGGATGTAGATTCCGTATTTGATGTGGATACGATGAAAGCCATTCGGGACAAGGTATGTGAAATATCTGGCAAGACGTATCAGAAAAAGGAAGCGGATGATGTTTCTATCCGTCTGATTACCGACCATATGCGTTCGGCAACATTTATGATTTCTGATGGGATTATGCCTTCCAATGAAGGCAGGGGCTATGTGTTAAGGCGATTGATCCGCCGTGCGGCCCGTCATGGCAGATTGCTGGGTATTAATGGAAAATTCCTGGCCGACTTAAGCGCAACGGTTATCGCAGAGAGCAGGGATGGCTATCCGGAACTGGAAGAAAAAAAAGAATTTATATTTAAAGTATTGACGCAGGAAGAAGAGAAATTTGATAAAACCATTGACCAGGGCTTAAGCATTCTGGCACAAATGCAGGAGGAAATGGCAGACGCCAAAGAGCGTGTACTGTCAGGCGAAAACGCTTTCAAACTCTACGATACTTACGGGTTCCCCCTGGATCTGACGCAGGAGATTTTGGAAGAAAAGGGCTTTACCATAGATGAAAAAGGGTTTGCATCCTGTATGGAAGAACAAAGAACTAAGGCGAGAAATGCCAGGAAAGAAACTAATTACATGGGAGCGGACGCCACGGTATACGATGCGATTGATACAAAAGTCACCTCAGCGTTTGTGGGATATGACAGGCTTAAACACAGCTCGGAGATAACAGTATTGACTACGGAGACGGAACTTACGGAAGCTTTGTCTGATGGAGAACGGGGAACCGTAATTGTGCAGGAGACGCCTTTTTATGCTACCATGGGCGGGCAAAATGCAGATACGGGCATCATTCGTGCCGGAGAAAATGAATTTCTGGTGGAAGATACCATTCATCTCAGGGGCGGAAGGATCGGTCATGTGGGCAGGGTGACGGCAGGAATGTTCAAAATCGGCGATAAGGTGGAACTCTTGGTAGAATCGGAGAAACGAGCCCTTATCGGAAGAAATCACAGCGCCACACATTTGCTGCAAAAAGCGTTACGTGAAGTTTTAGGAAGCCATGTAGAGCAGCATGGATCTGATGTAAATGCAGACAGGCTGCGTTTTGACTTCTCTCATTTCGCAGCAATGACCCCGGAGGAGATTGCCAGGGTAGAGAATATGGTTAATGAAAAGATTGCAGCGTCCCTCCCGGTTGTAACAGAGGTAATGACGTTGGAGGAGGCCAAAAAGACGGGAGCTATGGCGCTTTTTGGAGAGAAATACGGGGATTCTGTCCGTGTGGTGAAAATGGGAGAATTTTCCATTGAACTTTGCGGTGGTACCCATGTAAGCAATACCAGCAGTATCAGCGCTTTTAAGATTGTATCTGAGTCGGGTGTGGCGGCAGGGGTGCGTCGTATTGAGGCATTGACTTCCAAGGCCGTTTTTGCCTATTATGACAGATTAGAAGAAACGCTTACCGCGGCGGCAAAGCTGTTAAAGACGAATCCGGCGGGACTGGTGGAAAAAATAGAGCATCTCTGGGCAGATGTGAAGGCGCTTCAGGCGGAAAATGACTCTCTTAAGAGCAAAGCGGCAAAGGATGCGCTGGGGAACGTTATGGATCAGGTAACGGAGGTCAAAGGTGTTAAGCTGCTGGCGGCTGACGTGCCCGATGTGGATATGAATGGTCTGCGGGAATTGGGCGACCAGTTGAAAGATAAGCTGCAGGAAGGCGTAATACTGCTTGCTTCTGAAAAAGGCGGCAAGGTGAATCTTGTCGCGATGGCGACGGAGGAAGCAATGGGTAAAGGAGCACATGCGGGCAATCTGATCAAAGCCATTGCCGCTAAGGTTGGCGGCGGCGGCGGCGGACGTCCTAATATGGCCCAGGCCGGCGGGAAGCATCCGGCGGGAATCCCGGACGCTATTGCAGAGGCGAAGGCTGCTTTGGAGAAGCAGATCAATTCCTAAAGTTTTCCATTGAAAATGGTTGACTTACGGAAAAAATCTGTTATAATATTTAATAGTGCAATAAAATATGACCCAAACAGTTGAATATGCACAATACGCAACTGGAGGGAGGTTAGGTGTGAGACTATGTCAAATGTAATCGTTAAAGAAAACGAAACTTTGGATAGCGCTTTACGCAGATTCAAAAGAAACTGTGCCAAGGCAGGAATTCAGCAGGAAATTCGTAAAAGAGAACATTACGAAAAGCCAAGCGTAAGACGTAAGAAAAAATCCGAAGCAGCTAGAAAGCGTAAATATAATTAAAAATTGTGTGAAAGAATTCCGTATTTTCTGGATGACAGGAAATGCGGAGTTTTTTTATCTTATAGGAAATGCCTTGCTACGTTAATGTGCAAGAGTATTTCCTATAAGATAAAAAACATTTATGCGCACTCGTGCAAAAGGAAATATGTCGCAAAGCGACTGCACGCGGCGCAGCAAATCGTCCAAGTTCCTCATGAATGAGGGATTTAGGAAGTTGATGTGGACTTGTTCGCTTTTTTATTCTATAGGAAAGACTTTATTCGCACCATTGCGTCATTGAAATTTCAAGATGATGCCACGGCATCGCCGTCGAAATTTCGCCTGGCACTGACACGAACCGAGTAGCTCACAAGTCTAAATTCCGGCTGAACGGAACGCTTGCTCGATAAATTAACGGCTACATTGTCTATTGATTTAAATGATTTGGGATTTTACAGTGATACCGGCTGAGTGGCCGGGAGAGTTGAAGAGTGCTTGCCAATTTTGTTATTAATTTTCATAATTTTGAAGACATAAGGTTTTCATACTCGTTATAATAAACAGACAGATAGAAAACAGTTCCTCCGGCGAGAGGAACTGCAAATAGCAAGGGAGGCGGGAAGAATCGATAAAGAAGAATATTTTGGATATCTCCTGGATACATACGAACGGCTGGTATATTCTATCTGCCTGAAGATGACAGGGAACCAATTTGATGCAGAAGATCTGACTCAGGAAACTTTTTTATCCATTTATAAGAATCTTGCCACCTTTCAAAGAGATTATGAGAAGGCATGGGTATGCAGGATTGCCACGAATAAGAGTCTGGATTTTCTGAAAAGCGCAAAAAGACGTGTGGAACCGAAAGAAGATACTTATTTTGAAGAATTAAAGGACCAATCGGCAAGTCCGGAGGAAACCTATTTACAACAGGAATCCAAAGATTATGTTTATGCTATCTGTCAAAGCCTGAAAAGTCCTTACAAAGAAGTTGCAACGGAACATTTTTACCGGGAAAAGACGGCGAAGGAAATCGCTGAGGAGACAGAGAAGGGGATCAAGACAGTACAGACCCAGATCTACCGGGCAAAAGGAATGATTAAAAAAATGGTAGAAGGGAGGGCATTCAGATGACGATTGGAAAACAGAGTATGGAATCAGAAAAACAGCAGGCAGCCTTGCGGGAATCAGACAGTCCCAGGAATAGGCATGTAAATTCCGATTTGTTTTGTGACTGGCAGGCAGGGAGAATGAGGCGCCATGAGGAAGAACAGTTTTTTGTGCATATTGGCAGTTGTACGTTTTGCGCGCAGCAGTTTGGTGACTGGATGGAAAGAGGTGCTGCAGAACCTGGAAACGTCACAGAGCCGGTTCAGTGTACGAAAGAGGCCGGAGTATGGAATCGCCCCCTGTTATCTGAGCCGCCCGCCTATCTGAAGGAAGAGATACTGCGCAGAAGCCGTCAGATGGATGTGCAGGCAAGTATACGCATTAAGGAAACTTCACATAAGATGCAGCTTCTTATGTACAGTCTGAAGGTGGGGCTTGCGGTAATGGCGTCCATATTTTTGTTGATGGTGACGTCAAATATTCAGGATCTGGAACTTGATATGGTGCAGATTCAGCAGGAGCAGAGAGAAGATTCAGAGAATGTTATGAAAGAGCCGGGGGTTGTGGATACCCTGAAACAGAAAAGCGGAGAAATATCATCGTTTTTGAATCAATTGAGCAACGGATTGTTCCGTATAGAAACAGAAGAGACGAAACAGGAAGAAATCAGGAGGTAACGAGATGACGAAAAAGAAGAGCGGATTTTTGACTTTTTGCTTTTCCCTGGTGCCGGGGGCAGGGGAAATGTATATGGGATTTATGAAACAGGGGGTCAGTATAATGGCGTTTTTCTGGCTGTTGATATTTTTGGCGGCATTTTTCAATATGGGGCCGGTACTATTTATTCTGCCAATTCTGTGGTGTTATAGTTTTTTCAACGTCCATAATTTACGAGGAATGTCTGATGAAGAATTTTATGCCCTGGAGGACGATTATCTGTTTCATCTTGACCGGGTGCTTCCCAACGACAGATGGAACAAAAAGAAGAATAATATATTTGCCTGGGTGCTGATTGTTATTGGCATTGTGATTTTGTGGGGAAATGTGACGGATTATATGCGCTGGATGTTTCCAAATGAGATTTACTGGGGCATTGTGGATGAAATTCCGCAATTGGCAATTGCTGTTTTCTTCATTTGGGGAGGAATCAATCTGATCCGGGGCAAAAAGAGGGAGCTGGATGACAAGTCGCTGGGACAGGAGGAACGATAGTATGAGAACCAGAAGAGTGGGAAGCATTACCTGTGGAATATTGATGATATTTTTTGGAATTTTGTTTATGGTGCATATGTTTTATCCGCCTTTGTCTCTGGAAGTAATTATGAGACTTTGGCCTCTGGTACTCATTGGCCTGGGAGGAGAGCTTATTGCTTCGAATATCCGTAAAGGTGAAGAAGAGGCAGAGGTGCTGAAATATGATAAAGGTGCAATATTTCTGGTATTTCTGCTTACAGGGTTTGCCATGGTAATGGGTATGGTGGAATATTTTATGAATTATACCTTCATGTATTAAATATTCTGTAAAGGGAACAGCAGTTTGGCTTTATCAAGAGTCATGCTGCTGTTTTTATTTTTCTATAGTATATCGAGAGAAAAGATTTTGTTACGTTAAGGTATAAAAGTATTAATCCTATGAGAGCGGAAACCGAAAAAGAAAATCATTGAAATTTTACAGGAAGTATATTAGAATAGAAACGATATAGTAATTTGCACAAAGAGAACTTAAGCGGAGGTTTGAGTATGTACCCAATCGTAAAGAAGAAAAAACTGGCGGACAAGATTTTTCTTATGGATGTCAAAGCGCCCCGTGTGGCAAAATCCTGTCTGCCCGGGCAATTTGTAATTGTAAAAATGGATGAGGAGGGTGAGCGTATTCCGCTTACTATCTGTGATTATAACAGGGAAGCAGGAACCATTACCATTGTATTCCAGACGGTAGGAGCTTCCACACAGAGAATGGAGCGTCTGGAGGAAGGAGACGCATTCCAGGATTTTGTAGGGCCGCTTGGCTGCGCTTCGGAACTGACGGAGGCGCCGTTAGAGGATTTGAAGCAGAAAAAGATCGTGTTTATTGCGGGCGGCGTAGGAACTGCGCCTGTATATCCTCAGGTGAAATGGCTGCATGAGAAGGGCGTGGACTGTGATGTGATTATGGGTTCCAAGACAAAGGATTTGCTGATTCTGGTGGAAGAGATGGAGAAAGTTGCGGGAAATCTCTATGTTACTACGGATGACGGCAGTTATGGGTTCCATGGTATGGGAACCAATCAGTTGGAAGAACTGGTGAAAAATGGGAATACATATGATCTTTGTATTGCGATTGGTCCGATGATTATGATGAAATTTGTCTGTTTGCTGACAAAGAAGCTGGGGATTCCGACGGTGGTATCCTTGAATCCTATTATGGTAGACGGTACGGGCATGTGCGGAGCCTGCCGTATAACAGTAGGTGATGAGGTCAAATTTGCCTGTGTGGACGGACCGGAGTTTGACGGTCATCTGGTAGATTTTGACCAGGCTATGAAGCGTCAGCAGATGTATAAGACAGAAGAAGGAAGAAGCATATTAAAGCTCCAGGAGGGTGATACCCATCACGGCGGATGCGGACAGTGCGGAGGTGACAAATAATGGATGTATTAAAAAAAGTGCCGGTAAGAGAACAGGAGCCGAAGGTGCGCGCGGCAAATTTTGACGAAGTGTGTCTTGGATATAATAAAGAAGAAGCTATGGAAGAGGCAGAGAGATGTTTGAACTGCAAGAATGCACAATGTGTCAAAGGTTGTCCCGTAGCCATTGATATTCCAGGCTTTGTTTCCCAGATGAAAGAGGGCAATTTTGATAAGGCATATCAGGTGATCAGTAAATCAAGTGCTCTCCCGGCAGTCTGTGGGCGCGTATGCCCCCAGGAGAGCCAGTGTGAAGGAAAGTGCATTCGTGGAATTAAGGGAGAGCCGGTTTCGATCGGCAAACTGGAGCGTTTTGCTGCTGATTGGGCGCGGGAAAATAACATTAAGCCAGAGCCTGCTTCCGAGAAAAAAAATCATAAGGTGGCTGTGATTGGTTCTGGTCCGGCAGGATTGACCTGTGCTGGAGACCTTGCCAAAATGGGCTATGACGTAACGATTTTTGAAGCTCTTCATGAGCCTGGCGGCGTGTTGATTTACGGCATTCCAGAATTTCGTCTTCCTAAGAGCGAGGTTGTGGCCAAAGAAATAGAAAATGTGAAATCACTGGGTGTGAAGATTGAGACGAACGTGGTTATTGGCAAGGCGGGCACGATAGACGAACTGATGGAAGAGGAAGGTTTTGAAGCTGTCTTTATCGGTTCCGGCGCCGGACTTCCCAGATTTATGGGGATTCCTGGAGAACAGGCAAACGGCGTATTTTCGGCGAATGAGTTTCTTACCAGGAATAACCTGATGAAAGCGTTTAAAGAGGAATTTGATACGCCGATTATGAGGGGCAAAAAGGTAGCAGTGGTAGGCGGCGGAAATGTGGCAATGGATGCAGCCAGAACAGCTCTGCGGCTGGGCGCCGAGGTACATATTGTATACCGCAGAAGCGAATCGGAACTTCCGGCGCGTGTCGAGGAAGTACACCATGCAAAAGAAGAAGGTATTATTTTTGATCTTCTCACCAATCCTACAGAGATTCTGGTGGATGAGAACGGCTGGGTAAAGGGGATGACCTGCATCCGTATGGAACTGGGAGAGCCGGATGAGTCCGGAAGAAGAAGCCCTATTGAGATTCCCGGCTCTGAGTTTGACCTGGAATTGGATACGGTAATTATGTCCCTGGGAACTTCTCCCAATCCGCTGATTTCTTCGACCACAAAAGGACTTGAGGTTAACCGCAGGAAATGTATCGTGGCAGAAGAGGAAAATGGAGCTACCAGCAAACCGGGCGTGTTTGCCGGAGGCGACGCTGTAACCGGAGCGGCGACCGTAATCCTTGCTATGGGAGCGGGAAAGGCAGCGGCGCAGGGGATTGACGAGTATCTTTCCGGTAAGTAACCGCGGATTCGTCCGTTTTGTTTTTAAGTAATTTTAGGAGGAAGAGCATAATGAAAGATATAACCATTACAGATACAATTAAATATATAGGGGCAGACGATAAAGATATTGATCTGTTTGAGAGCCAGTATATAGTTCCGAATGGCGTGTCCTATAACTCATATGTGATTTTGGATGAGAAAGTGGCGGTGATGGATACGGTAGACGCCAGAAGAGGCGATGAATGGATGAAGAATCTGGAGGAAGCTCTGGCAGGAAGAAGCGTGGATTATCTGGTGGTTTCCCATATGGAGCCGGACCATGCAGCCAATGTGCAGGCGCTTGCAGAGAAGTTTCCGGAAATGAAGGTGGTTGGCAATGCCAAGACCTTCCCTATGATTGCACAGTTCTTTGATATTGATTTATCACAGCGTTCTCATGTGGTGGCGGAGGGAGACACCCTGAGCCTGGGAAGTCATGAGCTGACCTTTGTTATGGCTCCAATGGTGCACTGGCCGGAGGTTATGGTATCTTATGAGAGTTCTGAGAAGATTCTGTTTTCCGCAGACGGATTTGGAAAATTTGGTGCTCTGGACACAGAAGAGGACTGGGCATGTGAGGCGAGACGTTATTATTTTAATATTGTGGGCAAATACGGCGCGCAGGTACAAGCTCTGCTGAAAAAAGCGGCGGGTCTTGATATCCAGATGATTTGTCCCTTACACGGACCAATTTTAAAAGAGAATCTGGAGTATTATATTGGAAAATATCAGGTATGGAGCAGTTACGAACCAGAAGACGAGGGAATTTTGGTGGCATATGCTTCAATTCATGGCAATACCGGAAAAGCGGCTGTTAAATTAAAAGAAATTTTAGAGGCAAAGGGAGCTAAGAAGGTTGCGATTACGGATTTGTCCAGGGACGATATGGCGGAGGCAATTGAAGATGCCTTCCGTTATGACAAAATGGTACTGGCCTGTGCAACTTATGACGGCGGACTGTTCCCCTGTATGGAAGATTTTCTGCATCATTTAAAGAGCAAGACATATCGTAAACGCACCGTTGCCCTGATGGAAAATGGGTCCTGGGCGCCTACGGCGGCAAAGGCTATGCGGGCAATGCTTGAGCAGATGAAGGATATTACAATCTGTGATAAGGCGGTTACCATTAAATCTGCCATGAAAGAAAGTACGCTGGCAGATATGGAGGCTCTTGCAGAAGAATTGCTTGCAAAATAAAAACAGAGTGACAGATTGTATATGAGAAACTGTTTTCGTAAATTTGTTTGCGAAAACAGTTTTTTTCTATGGGAAAGACTTATTACGATGAAGTATTAAAGTATGATTCTTTCCTATCAAATAAAAATCTAATAGGGATGCGCGCACAAAAGATAATTGTTGTTTTGCGGTTGTGTTTTTATGAAAGATTCAAGTTTCGTATGATTCACAGAAACATAGAACTTCTTGTAGGTAAAAAATATCCGTACATCTTAAAGATACGCTAAAGATATGTGCAATTCCCTTGTATTCTGATTTTGGCAAATATATAATTGGTTTAATTTGGTTCTGTCAGGATGGTATATGGACAGAAGCCGATAAGACATATGAAGAAATTCCTTATGATAACCGCCGTCGTTTTTCTTCCTTGTATCTGAAACAATGATTCTGTGTGAATATATCAAAGATTTAATTTTCGTTATACTTATACTGGCACGAACCCGGTAGCTCACAAGTCAAATTTCTGACTGGATAGAGCAGTAGATTAAATTTTAAGAAACTTCTGCTAGTCATGGCGGACCAGTCGAAAGGTACGAAGGACGAAATTTTCTTTACAGAGGAATAAAGAGGCCGCGGAGTTTTTAAGCGGCAGGCAGTACGGGCGTCTTAGTATGCCGGCGTCAGACCAGGAGGCGGCAGAAATTGTGGTAATATATGCTGGATAACTCTGCACCAAGGAAAGCATGGAATTTCAATAGCTTGCTTTGCAGTTTGCATTTTTGGGCGCAGATTAAGAATATTGCTTTAAACGCCTGCTGCCGGGCGGCGTAAGGCTTCCGATGAAGCAGCTTGTAAAAGAGATTTTTAAGGAGGGCAAAAGGAAAATAATAGTGTCAGAGGAGTTTGGCGTATGACAAAAAGAGACAGAACTAATGATGTCAGAGAAATCTGGCGTATCTGGAAAGTATCGGAGTAAACTATTTGAGCTGTTTCATAAAAACGGATAGGAGAAAATGGAAGAGTAAAGAATTGGTGTACAGATGAGAATTGCAGTTTGTGATGATGATGATTTTGATTTGAAACTGATATACAAAAATTTGAAATTTGTACTGAAAGATCTGGCGATTTTGGCAGAGGTAGTGTGCTTTTCCAATAGCGGAGCATTGTTCAACAGTATCCGGGATGAGGGGAGCTATCAGTTATATGTGCTGGATCTTCTGTGTAAGCAGGAACGGGAGGGGCTTTTGACTGCAAGAGAAATTTGCAGACTGGATGCCAGGGCGCAGATTGCATTTCTTACTGGCAGCCGTGAATATGCAGTAGAGGCATTTGAATTGGGGGCAATCCATTATCTTTTAAAACCAGTGACCGAGTATGCCCTAAGAGCAATTGTAGAGAGATGGCAAATGCATAGCGGCGCTTCCAGAGAGTGTCTTGAGATACCGCATGGAAAAGAAATTCGCAAATTTCCCAAATCGCAGATTTTGTATTTGAGGAGCAGGGAACGGGGAATTGAGATTCATATGAATCATCATAAATGGGATTCCTGGGTGAAATTTCCATTTCATAAGATAGAGGAAGAGATGTGCGCCGCCATTTCCTTTGTTAAAATTGCCAGAGGATGCATTGTAAATATGGAATATGTCAGCCGTCTGGACTTTGCGGAGTGCTTTCTTGTCAATGGGGAAGTATTGTCTGTCAGCCGCAGGGAATACAGCAGTGTCAGAAATAAATACAATGATTTTCTCTTTTGGAAAATGAAACAGGAAGGCGGATAGATTAATGCATCAATGGCAGAAAGTGAACATGAGCGGTATTGTTGAAAAATGTCGAAAAAGATATAATTTTAGGGAATGGTAGATATTACCATTCTTTTTTTCTATAAGAAAAAGCTCTTGGCGGACTGCGCGCCTGTACAAGAGGAAATATGTCAAGGGAGGAAAATAGTGTGAACAAGGGAAGAATTTTAGTGGTAGAAGATGATGAAAAGTTAAGCGTTGCTGTGAAGCAGAAACTTGAAAAGAGTGCATACCAGGTTATTTTGGCGGGCTCCGCTGGGGAGGCGGAGGCAGTGGTGAGGAAGGAAAATCTGGACTTGATTCTGCTTGAGACAGAACTGCCGGATGGGAGCGGGCTGGAGTTTTGTAAACGGATCCGCAAAACCATTTTTACGCCGGTAGTTTTTGTGGGAGAAACAAGCGACGGCGATATGATTGTAGATGCTTTGAACAACGGAGGCGACGATTATATGGCGAAACCTTTGGATCTTCGGGTGCTTCTTGCAAGGATAGAATCCAATATCCGCCGCCAGCGGTCATACAGAAAAGATGTGATGAAAGGGGAAATCATTGTATTCCGTCAGTTTAAAGTAGATTTATCCAGGCATATGGTGTGGAAGATAGACGAGAATGGCAGGAATCCAAGAAAGCTGCATTTGTCCCCTATAGAGTATAAACTGCTGGAACTTTTTATTTCCAACATCGGAAGGCTGATGACGTATGAAGAAATCTATCAATATATCTGGAAGACAGATGATCTGGGGGATATTCGGACGGTGATGGTACATGTCTCTAATCTGAGGAAAAAGATTAATTATCTGGGTCAGGATATGATTCAGACTGTACGGGGCACCGGGTATGTGTTTTACGACAGGTAAAGGAAGAAATTTTTAAGCAGCCTTGTGCCGATTGATGTAAAATAGTGGCGCATAATCTGGAAGAATAGGGGAGAGAGCGTGAGAAATAATCGATGGTTTCCTTTTTTACCTGGCCAGTATGAGACAATTCAGACAAGGCGCGGTGCGGTCCTTACTTTTTTCGGCAGTCAGGACGGCGGGGAAGGGCGGAGTAAAATGCCTTTAAAAACGGCAGGGGAATGACGGTGCCAGGAATTGGATAATGAAAAAAATCACACGTTTTAAGCGATAAGCAGCAGAAATTTTTATTGTCATCAATAAAAAAGAGGAGATTATTTATAATGAATGTGATGAAGGTAAATCTGAAGCTTTTTATCAAATTTATTATTATGATATAGGAAAGGGAAAAGGGCTGACAATAGGTATTTACCACCAGTAAAATAAGGGAAGTATATGAGAGTGAGAACAAAGAAAATAGCAATACGAATCCTGACATTGATTTTAATGGTGAATAGTTTGGAATTTTGTACATGGAATGCCAAGGCATCCCTGTTGCAGTAACGTTCAATGAGAAAACGGATCTTAGGGTAACGCCTGATCAGGCGGTAAAAAGTACGGCAGAAAGCATAGAAGAGAACTTAGCAAATGGAAAGAAAGAGGAAGGGAGGATTTTGCCGGAAGCAGAGAACTTACCGTGCGTTTCACGGATGAGAATGGAAAAGTTCCATTATCAGCCGATGTGGACAATATGCGCTCCATGCAACTTCCTGCGGTTTAGGGGCAGAATTAAAATTGTTTCAGAGGATAGCCGAATATACTGGTAAGTTTTGTAATTTTCACGGTAACGCCAGTCCACGGAAAGATCAAACGTCTCAGCGGCGAAAAAGAGGGAGAGATTCAGATTTCACTGAAGAAAAACGCTCCGTCCACTGGTTATCAGATTCAGATAGCAAGAGATAAAAATTTAAAAAATCCAGAAAGATGCGAAAGACGATAAAAGGAAAGGAAACGCTAAAAGATTTGTCGTCCGGGAAAAAGTATTATGTGCGGATACGGAATTACAAAGATGTCAATACCAACTATTGTTCTTATACAACAGTGTCAGAATCCATTTACGGGAAATGAGTAAGCCCAGGGCAATTATATGTAAATAGCAAGTTATTCTATGAGCAGCTCTGTGGATTTACGGAGCTGCTTAATAAAATTATTTTATACTTGACAACAAAGAGTTTTGCGTATACAATGGTTAAAAATGAAATTTAGGAGGATGTTGCATGTTAAGTGTGATTGTAATGGAGGAAATTGCAAAATAAATATTGCAGGGTTGATTTCCGGCTTAAGGCTGGAGTCAGCTTATGGATCAGCAGTATCTGTCTGCTGATGATTTCGCCTTACAATTGCTTAATATTGTGGTATCTGTTTTCGGAGATTGTATGAGCATGGTGATTATCATGCTTTTTTTATTCTATTTTATAGGATAGACCTTGTCACGCGAAAGCGTGAAAGTATCTTCCTATAGAATAAAAAACAATATGCGCAGGGTCTGCCCACTTTGCGCTCTTATTAGGAAAGATCTTGCCATGTGGGAGCGTGAAAATATTCTTTTACAGAATAAAAAGAGTATGCGTACCTGCAGTAAGAAAAATGAAACTAACTGTGCGTATGAAATGATTGACGCTAAACGATCTCGCGAGCATAAATGATGAAAAAGACCATGGTAGACGACGCTTTTGGGCAGCCATGGTCTTTTCTTGTGCGAACAATTATCGCTTATTGTATTTGCGGAATTTATCCGCCATGCCGCTTTTATTCCGGTAAAAAGGGTGCCGCGTCAGAATTTTTCTTTGCTTTGTAAGGCAGAACAAAATAATATATCGGGAAAGGAATTGAAAACATGAATATTGATAAGCAGATTGAATTTGATAAAGTAAAGGAAATGTGGATGAATCTGGCAGTTACAGAAGACGCCAGAGAAAAAATAAGAGAAACCACAGTCTGCCTGTCGGAATGTGAATTGAGAAAACATTTGAGAGATACCAGCGACAGCAGAAGATTTATTGAGAAGATGGGAACGCCTCCGCTGCAGAATGTTACTGAAATCAAAGAAATTATGGAAGCAGCCGCAAAGGGAGACTGCCTGACGCCGTATCAGCTTGAGCGTGTGGAAAAGGTTCTCGTTTCCATCAGACGGCTCAAGGATTACCTGGAAAAAGGAAAGGATGATGGCAATGCGCTCGCTTACTATACGGAAAATCTGGATGCCGCAGAAGAACTCAGAGAAGAAATCGGCCGCCAGATCAGAGGCGGCGCAGTGGATGATTATGCATCCAGAGAGCTTTGCCAGCTCAGAGGCAGAATAGAGAAAAGTGAAGAACAGATGCGGCAGAAAGCAGAGCAGGCGCTCCATGCAAAAAAACAGTATATGGCAGACCAGTATTGCACGGTCCGCAATGGAAGAATTTGTATTCCGGTGAAAAAAGAATATAGGGCGAAAATAGCGGGAAGTGTGATAGATAAATCCGCTACAGGGAACACTCTTTTTATAGAGCCTGCAGAGGCGGCAAAATGCTTTGAAGAGATACAGGTGCTGAAAATCAGTGAAGAAAACGAAGTGTACCGGATTTTATATACTCTGACGGCAATGACTGCGTCCTGGGAAGCCGTGATGCATGAAAATATCGCCATGATTGTCAAGCTGGATTTTATTTTTTCAAAGGGAAAGCTGAGCATAGATATGGAAGCGTTTGAGCCGTCTGTCAATACGGAACGCAGAATTGTTTTAAAAGACGCCAGGCATCCATTGATGGATAAGGAGACGAATGTGCCGCTGCAATTTGAAATTGGAGCGCATGTGCAGGGAATCGTTATCACTGGTCCCAATACGGGAGGGAAAACAGTGGCAATTAAGACAGTTATGCTCAATTGCATGATGGCACAGTGCGGGCTGCATGTAACATGCCAGGAGGCGGACATTTGTATGAACAGCGCTTATCTGTGCGATATCGGAGATGGCCAGAATCTTGCTGAGAATCTGTCCACTTTTTCAGCACATATAAAAAATGTGCTGGAAGTGCTTAAACAGGCTGGTCCAAACAGCCTGGTGGTCATGGATGAACTTGGCTCTGGGACAGACCCTGCAGAAGGCATGGGAATTGCCATTGCAATTCTGGAAGAACTAAGGAAGAGCAAAGCTGCTTTTCTTGTTACCACACATTATCCGGAAGTGAAAGAGTATGCGAAAAAAGCAGAGGGAATTATCAATGCGAGAATGGAATTTGACAGAGGAACGTTAAAGCCGACTTATCAGATGGTGATTGGAGAGGCAGGAGAGAGCTGTGCATTTTATATTGCCGACAGGCTGGGAATGCCGAATGAAATGCTGCGGACAGCGATATGTGCAGCGTACGGAGCGCAGGCGGTGGAAAATTATCAATTTCAAAAGCCTGATTCCGTGATAAATAAGCATAATTCAGGCAGAATTTCTAAGATGAAAAAGACAACAAATCCAGTAAAACTCAGCAGAAAATACCAGTTAGGAGACAGCGTTATGGTTTATCCAGATAAAAAAATCGGCATTGTCTGTCAACCTGTTAATGAAAAAGGTGTTTTGCGGGTCCAGATGCCGGACAAGAAAATATGGATTAACCATAAAAGAGTGAAGCTTCATGTGCCTGCCGCAGAACTATATCCGGAAGATTATGATTTTTCTATTATTTTTGAGACGGCAGAAAACAGGAAAATCCGTCATGATATGGAGCGAAAGTATACAACAGAGACAATAAAAAAAGAGTCGGTTGAAATTTAGCAGAAATTTATAATAAAAAACGAAATTCTTCCTTCAGGAATAAATCTCGTGCAATCAGCAGAGAATAGGAACAGATCGTGACTGTTTGGAGGAAGATTTATGAGTGCAGAAAACAATGGCAGACCCTTTGGCATGAGAGATAAGCTGGGGTATATGTTTGGAGATTTTGGAAATGATTTTACTTTTATTTTTGCAAGTTCTTTTTTGATGGTGTTCTACACCAATGTGCTGGGAATTGATCCGAAAATGGTGGGAATCCTGTTTCTGGTGGCACGAGTGGTAGACGCTTTTACAGATATTGGAATGGGACGGATTGTGGACCGCCTTCCGGCGTCCAAAGATGGAAAATTCCGTCCATGGCTGAAACGGATCTGTGTCCCGGTGGCATTTGTGAGTTTTCTGATGTATCAGTCGGTATTGGCGTCAGCGCCTATGAGCGTTAAGATTATTTACATGTTTATCACTTATATTTTATGGGGCTCCGTCTTATATACGGCGATCAATATCCCCTATGGATCAATGGCGTCGGCTATTACAGACAATCCCCGGCAGCGTGCGGAATTGTCAACGTTCCGCTCTATGGGGGCAACCTTTGCCAGCGTCGTCATTATGATGGCGGCGCCTGTGGTGGTTTACTATAAGGATGAAAATGGAAATCAGTTAGTAAGTCCCCGGAATTTTACGGTCATTGCGGGAATATTTGCAGTGCTTGCCGTGATCTGTTATCTTCTGTGTTACCAGATGACCACAGAACGTGTGAAAATTGAAAAAAAAGACGGCGGGAAGATGCCTGGGATGGGTGAGACGGTTCACGCCCTGGTGTCTAACCGGGCGCTGCTCGCCATTATCGGTGCGGCAATTTTCCTGCTGCTCAGTTCCCTGATGGCACAGGCAATGAATAATTATCTTTTTGCAGAATGGTTTAAAAATACAAAAGCCCTTTCGATCATGGGATTTGTGGGAGTACCTACCTCTCTGATACTGGCGGCGTTTACGGGAAAGATTACAGAAAAATTCGGCAAGAAGGAGGCCGGGGCAGTGGGGATGCTGTTTACCGGGATTGTCTTTCTCCTGCTGTTTCTTTTTAAAGTTACAAATCCCTGGATATTCGTACTGGTTACGTTTTTTGGGAATTTTGGCATGTACTATTTTAATATGGTAGTGTGGGCATATATCACGGATGTGATCGATTATCAGGAAGTAAAGACAGGAAACAGAGAGGACGGCACGGTCTACGGCGTGTATTCCTTTGCACGTAAAATCGGACAGGCGCTGGCGGGAGGGCTTAGCGGCTTTGCACTGTCGGCAATCGGCTACGTGTCGGAGCCGGGAGCAGTGCAGACGGACAGCGTGCGGGAAGGAATCTATAACATTGCCACAATTTTTCCGGGAATTTGTTATGTGATTGTGGCGTTGATTCTTATTTTTGCATATCCCTTGAGCAAACGTGTGGTAGAACAGAATGGAGAGATACTTGCGCAGCGCCGTAAGGCAAAAGCAGAGATACAGCAATGATCAGGAGGCAGGAAATGAAACGAATGAAATTATCTTTTCGCTGGTATGGCGAAGAAGACAAGGTGAGCCTTGCACATATCCGTCAGATACCGGGTATGCATACCGTGGTGACAGCAGTATATGACGTCCCGCCGGGAGAGGTCTGGCCCCAAGCTTCTATTAATGCGTTAAAAAAGCAGATTGAAGAGAACGGACTGCATTTTGAAGTGGTGGAAAGTATTCCGGTGCATGAGGATATCAAGCTGGGAAAACCGAAGAGAGACCGTTATATTGAAAATTATTGTGAAAATATCAGGAGGGTGGCAGCGGCCGGCGTAAAATGTATCTGCTATAATTTTATGCCGGTATTTGACTGGACGAGGACACAGCTTGACCATGTGCTTGCAGATGGATCTACTTCCCTGGTTTATTATCAGGAACAGGTAGACCGGGTAAATCCTCTGCAGAGCGACAGCGACTTAACGCTTCCAGGATGGGACGCCAGCTATAGCAGGGAAGAATTAAAGCAGGTGGTTTCCGAATATCAGTCAATGACAGAGGAAGATTTGTGGGCAAATCTGAAATATTTTCTGGAGCGCATCATTCCAGTGGCAGCCCAGTGTGAGGTTAAAATGGCGATCCATGAGGATGATCCCTGCTGGAGTATTTTTGGACTGCCGCGCATTATAACCTGTGAAGAAAACCTGGACCGTTTCTTAAAGCTGGTGGATGATCCGCATAACGGAATTACGCTCTGTACCGGATCTTTGGGATGTTCCTGTTGCAATAACGTGGCGAAAATGGCTGAAAAATATGCTGCCATGGGCAGGATTCATTTCGTCCATATGCGCAATGTCAAGGTGCTTGCGGATGGTTTTGAGGAGCGGGCGCATCTGTCAGAATGCGGTTCTCTGGATATGTATGAAATCATGAAAGCCTTATATGATCATGGATTTTCTGGATATATTCGTCCAGACCATGGACGGATGATCTGGGGAGAAACTGGACGGCCAGGCTATGGTCTTTATGACCGTGCCCTGGGAGCCACGTATTTGAACGGATTGTGGGAAGCGATTGAGAAAGGAGAGAGAAAAAAATGAGAATACCATTTCAAATGGATTTAAGCGGCAAAGTAGCTGTGGTGACGGGAGCGGGCGGTATTTTGTGCTCTTCTATGGCGCATGCCCTTGCGGAATGCGGCGCCAGCGTGGCTTTATTGGACTTGAACAGGGAGACAGCCAATGAACAGGCGGCAAACATAGCCGCAGAGGGAAAACAGGCCAAAGGCTACCAGGCAAATGTACTGGAAAAGGACAGTCTGAAAGAGGCGCACGAGAGGATTTTGAAAGAGCTTGGCCCCTGTGATATCCTCATCAATGGAGCAGGGGGGAATCATCCGCTTGCGACTACAGATAAGGAATATTTTGCAATGTCAGATTTAGAAGAAGATGTCAAAACTTTTTTTGATTTGGAACAGAGCGGCGTGGAGTTTGTGTTCAATCTGAATTTTATCGGAACGCTGTTGCCAACCCAGATTTTTTCCAGAGACATGGTGGGACGGCAAGGATGCAGTGTTTTAAATATTTCTTCTATGAACGCCTATACGCCCTTGACGAAGATTCCGGCATACAGCGGGGCAAAAGCCGCGGTCAGCAATTTTACGCAGTGGCTTGCGGTTCATTTTGCCAGAGAGGGAATACGGGTCAATGCTCTGGCGCCGGGTTTTTTTGTCACCAAGCAGAATGAAAGATTATTGTACCATGAGGATGGAACTCCTACAGAGCGCACCGGAAAAATATTAGCGGCTACGCCCATGCAGCGTTTTGGCAGAACGGAGGAGCTTTTGGGAAGTATGCTGTTTCTGCTGAATGAAGAGGCGGCAGGGTTTATCACGGGCGTGGTGTTGCCCATTGACGGTGGATTTTGCGCTTATTCTGGAGTCTGATACGAATTTGAGCGGACTGTTGTGAGTAGCGTGCAGGAAAGGAATCATTGTGCTTATGAGAACATTTATGGATGAAAACTTTCTGCTGGAAACAGAGACGGCCAGAGAACTGTATCATGCTTGCGCTGAAAAACTTCCCATTTTGGATTATCACTGCCATCTTGACCCCAGAGAGATTGCGGAAAATAAGAGATATGAAAATCTGACAAGAATATGGCTGGCAGGAGATCATTATAAATGGAGACAGATGCGCAGTAACGGTGTGGAAGAAGCGTATATTACCGGGGATGCGCCGGATTTTGAGAAGTTTTGCCAGTGGGCGCAGACTTTGGAACAGGCGGTCGGCAATCCTCTGTACCATTGGAGTCATTTAGAGCTGCGGCGGTATTTTGGCTATGAAGGGGTACTGGGAGCAGACACCGCTCAGGAAGTGTGGGAGCAGTGCCGCAACCGGCTGCTGGAGGAAGACATGAGCGTTCGCGGAATTATGAAAGCTTCTCATGTAACCTTGGTGTGCACCACCGATGATCCGGCGGATGATTTGCGCTGGCACCGGCAGATCGCCAGTGAGGAAGATATGGAAATCCAGGTATTGCCGACCTTTCGCCCGGACCGTGCTTTCTCTATGGAACAGTCGGGGTTCGCAGAGTATATGCAGAAGCTTGGCGAGGCCGCAGGCGTGGAAATTGAGGATTTTAACAGTTGGAAAGAGGCGTTGTCAAGACGGATGGATTATTTTGAAAAACTGGGCTGCCGTATCAGTGATCACGGACTGCTCTTTCTGCCCTGCCATCAGAGCGATGAGCGTGAAATTGAGGATATTTTTACAGGCAGACTTAGAGGACAGAAGATTTCCAGGGAACAGGCATTGAAATTTCAGACGGCGGCAATGCTGTGGCTGGGAGAAGAATACCAAAAGAGAGGCTGGGTGATGCAGCTTCATTTCGGTGTTACCAGAAACAATAATAGCAAAATGTTTCAATTATTGGGCGCTGATACCGGATTTGACGGAATTTTTAATCAGGCGCCAATAACAGAATTAAGTGCTTATCTGGATGCGCTGTGCCAGAAAAACGCCCTGCCGAAAACAGTTCTGTACAGCCTGAACCCAGCGGATAATGCTCCCTTGGGCGTTTTGATGGGCTGTTTTCAGGAAGCAGGGACAGCAGGAAAGCTTCAGCAGGGAAGCGCCTGGTGGTTTAATGACCATAAAGCTGGAATGGAAGAACAGCTTACCTCTCTTGCCAATCTGGGGCTTCTGGGGAATTTTATTGGGATGCTGACCGATTCCAGAAGCTTTTTGTCTTATACCCGCCATGAATATTTTCGGCGGATTCTCTGTAATCTTATAGGTGGCTGGGTGGAGAGGGGAGAATACCCTTATCACAGAGAGAAACTGTTTTCGCTGGTCAAAGGCATCTGCTATAACAATGCCGTAGAATATTTTGGGTTTGATTTGGAAAAAGTTTAAGCAAAGCTGCAGAATTTCTTGACATTCTCCATAAGTTAGTCTATACTAACTTATGAGGATATTTTTATGCGGCGCTGCAAACAGGATGCCCCGCTGTCTGCAGCGGGGTTTTTGAGTTGCAACTATGTGATAAAAGAGGATAAAAAATTTTAGTTGCGAACATTTTTATATAATGTGCAACAAATATCACAAGGAAAGGAGAAGCTCTCATGGGGACGTTTGTAGTTTTTGTGATTGTGGCAGCTATTGCCGGACTGGCGTGTACCAGCATTTACAGGGATAAGAAGAGGGGAAAGTGCTGCGGAGGCTGCAGCGGCTGTAATGGCGGCTGTGCCTGTGGTGATGGTAAACAGACGGAAATATTAAAATAATTTAAGGAAAAAATAAGATATCCCTCCCGAAAATATGCTATGATATGTCATATGTATGCAAAAATGTCATAACATTTTTCAGGAGGTGTTTACTTATATGAGAAAAAAGAAGAGACATATCGGACTTTTAGCAGTGACAGGGGTATTGGTGATAAGCGCGGGCGTCTTATTTGCGGGACGCCATGTAATCGTACAGCAGGTAAAAACAAAAGCGGCTGTGGAAATTGGCAAACGGCTGCTGACAGAACAATTTGGCAGTCAGATTAATATAGGGGGGCGGCAGGTGGATGTTTCCCAGGTTATGGAGCAGATGGATGAAGAAGATGTAGAAACGATTACAGGAATCGCTGAAAAATACATATCGCCGGAGAATATAAAACAGGCGGCCCAGATGGCGGCCAGTGGAGATACGGAAGGACTGAAAGCTCTTGCCGGAGAGCAGGTGAGCCAGGAGGATAAGGAACAGCTTCAGGGACTTTATGAGAAATACAAAGATCAGATTCCAGCCAACATTCCTTAAAGTTTTCTGTAAAAGAAGGTTGACAGGGATATGGTAATATTTTATAATTTTCTTGATGGTTTTCGCAAAAATACATGATAAGTGCACAAAAGAGTTTAACCGGAAAACGGTCGGGGAAGGTGAGTTTACGGATGAGTATTATCAATGTAAATGAGGAAAAATGCGTGGGATGCAACGCCTGTGTCAGGGCGTGCCCTGCGAGTGAGGCGAATGTAGCGAAATTGGACGAGACAGGGCAGCTGCGTATTTTGATCAATGATAATAAATGTATTAAGTGCGGCGCCTGTATTGAGGCATGTTCCCATGGCGCAAGGTCTTTTCAGGACGATATTGATGATTTTCTGGATGATTTGCAGTCGGGACGGGAGGTTGCAGTGATTGTAGCGCCCTCCATTAAGATTTCTTTTGAAGGCCAGTGGCGCCATGTTCTTAACTGGATGCGGGAGCATGGGAATGTAAAGATTTATGATGTTGGTTACGGTGCGGATATCTGTACATGGGCCCATCTGCGGTATCTGCAGAAACATCCGGGTGAGAAGCTCATTTCGCAGCCGTGTGCGGCAGTGGTGAATTTTGTACTTTATCATAAGCCGGAACTGATTCCGCATCTTTCGCCAGTGCAAAGCCCTATGATGTGTATTGCTATATATATACGCAAGGTTTTGGGATTTCGGGGTAAAATTGCAGCATTGTCCCCCTGTATTGCCAAGATTGAAGAATTTCGTGATACGGGTGTCATTAATTATAATGTGACAATGGAGCATTTAAAAGTTTATTTTCAGGAGAATGGGATTACGTTTCCAAATGAGAAGGTATGCTATGATTTTGAATTTGACGCGGGTCAGGGATGGGAAGGGAATATTTTTCCAAGGCCCGGCGGACTGATGAAGAATCTTTTGGTGCATGATCCGGAGATGGAGATTACCACTTCCGAGGGAACTCACCGCCTGTACGAAGAGCTGGACGGTTATCTGGAACAGAACCGGGAGGCTCTGCCTACGGTATTTGATGTTCTGAACTGTGAATACGGTTGCAATGGAGGGCCTGCTATCGGCAGGGAACGCCAGCGGTTTGTGATGAATGATATTATGCATCAGGTGGAACGTTACAGCAGGAAAATGCGCAAAGCCAATACCACGAAAAAAGGCGTGGATAAGCAGTTTGAGCAATTTGATAAGACACTGAGGTTAGAGGATTTTCTGCGCACCTATGAGGGAAAGAAAACGGAGAGCAAGGTTATTACGGAGGCCGATATCGAGCAGGCCTATAAAGATTTGAGAAAGTCTACGGATATTGAGCGACACTTTGACTGTCATGCATGCGGCTATAAGTCTTGCCGTGAGATGGCGATTGCACTTGCCAGAGGAATCAATGAGAAAGAAAACTGTTATGAATATATGATGAAGATGGTACGCGAGGAGAGACAGAAGGTTTCTGAGGTAAACCAGGAAGTTCTGACAATGAATCATGAATTGATGGAAATTTTTGGGGAGCTTTCGCAGAATATTGACAGTGTCCGCGAGGAAGCGGAGGCGATCCGCAATGTTGGCGTCAAGAGTTCAGAAGAAATGCAGAATGTTTCGGAGCATATGAATGATCTTAAGCAATTAAACCAGAAAATTTTGGATTCTATGGGAAATATCAATGAAAGTGTGGATAAATATAATGTGATGACACGCGACGTGGAAAAAATTGCAGGAAAGATCAATCTGCTGTCACTGAATGCGGCGATTGAAGCGGCCAGAGCAGGAGAAGCGGGCAGAGGGTTCGCAGTGGTTGCTACGAATATCCGCGATTTGTCCGATAGTTCTAAGGAGTCTGTGGGAAGCGCCAAGGAAAATGATGAAGAAATACATATTGCAATGGAAGATATTAATCTGGTAGTAAATAAGTTTGACACCACTATTGGAGAACTTTTGTCGGCAGTGGAAGAAGCGATCAGCGGAGCGAGACAGACTTCAGAGAACAGCGAACATATTAAGTTGTCTATGGAGAAGGTAAGCTGCATTGCTGAAAAAGTGCAAAAGGTTATCCGTGATACTAATAATATTTTAAATTAAAAAGCTGCTGCGCACATGATGAATATTATGTGCGGCAGCTTTTTTAGTTCTATAGGAAAGAATTTGTTGCATTAAAACGTGAAAGTGTCATTGCGATAAAATAAAAAGAATATGCGCGGCCAGGAGAGCGAAAGTGAGGCGGCCGCGTTGTTTTATCAATTTAATGAAAAATTTTGCCTAGATAAAGCTCGCGGTAGTAGTCAAGTTCATCGGCAATGATTTCATCCAGCGCCCGCATTCCCAGCACTTCCACCGGGGCTTTATCGTCAGTGAGGATCAGATTTCCAGGCTGACGGGGGGTAAGGTTATCGGAGACTTCAGCCATCATATCTTTCAGCGCGGGATCAGTGAGAGCGTCGCAGCCTTCCTCAAACGTTTTCAAAGCATATTTGTTTTGGAATGCAAAAACTTCACAGTTTGTTCCGCCTTTTACAGGCGCGGTATAGACGTTAGAAAATACGGCGCCGATGGTATCGCACAGGTAGTCGTTGATGGAATTGTCGGACTGGGATTTCATATTCATGTTTACCACCATGACGCCGTTTGGGGCCAGGTGTTTTTCTACTTCTTTGAAAAATTCTATGGAGGACATTTGAAAAGGAATGGTAATGTCCTGGTAGGCGTCAACCATGATAACGTCATATTCTTTGTCGGTGGCGGCAAGATAGGAACGTCCGTCATAAACAGATACCTCTACCGTGTCTGGCAGAGCGAAATATTCTGCCGCAAGAGCTGAGATCTTTTCGTCAATTTCCACTCCTTCAATGGAGGTGCCTGGAAAATATTCGTCGCAATATTTTGCAAAAGTTCCGGTACCCATTCCAAGAATCAGAATATTGCTATTTCTGTTCATCAGAGGGATGCCAGCCAGAAAGGGCGCTGCCAGCGCATAGTCATAATACATGCCAGTCAGTTTTTCATTTTTCATAAGAATAGACTGTACGCCAAACAACACGTTTGTGGAGAGCGTTACGGCCCGGTCAGTTTCTTTTACCTGCAGATAATTGTAGACAGATTCATCTTCCAGGGTAATATCTTTGTCCCAGAAGGCAAAGCTGAAAGTAGAGGAGGAAAGCCCAAGAGTCAGTATCAATGCCAGCATCAGCGCGCATTTTGCCAGTTTTTTCTTCTGGGAGAGAAAGTATACGATACTGATGACTGCGAGTACGCCGGAAAAGATCAGAAAAGTCAGGGCGGTACCTACTGCCGGAATGGTGACGAACGTGGGAAGGAAGGTGCCGATAATACTGCCGATGGTATTTAGAGCTCCGAGTTCGCCGACCGTCTTTCCGTTGTCGTCCAGGCTGCTCACAGAATATTTGACCAGGGAAGGAGTGACGGTTCCTAAGAGTACGCAGGGGAATGCAAATACGGCAAGACAGGCAAAAAGGGCTGCCCATACCAGAAAATTTTTGGTGATAAATACAGCAAGAAGCAGAGAAATTCCTGTGATCAGATATCTGCCCGCAAAAGGAATTAATGCAATCCACGCGGCGGCCAGGAGAAGCCTGCCGTAAAGCTTGTCCGGGGAAGGATTTTTGTCGGCAATCCGTCCGCCCCATACATTTCCCAGGGCCATGGCGATCATAATGACTCCGATAATGACAGTCCATACAATTTGGGAAGAACTGAAATAGGGGGCCATCAGACGGCTTGCGCCTAACTCTACCGCCATTACAGCCATACCGGAGAAAAATTCTGTGATGTACAGAAAATATTTGTTGTGTAAAATGTTTTTTTTCATAGTTTTTACCCTTTCTGTTAATTTCTGCGGGGAAATATTATCCTGGCAATTTCATATCCGGTCAGAGTTTGGAGATTGCATATATTCTAACATAGAGAAAATAAAAAAAACAGAAAAATTCATAAATTAATGAATAAATAAGAGAAATCTGACAATAATAGTATTATCCGAAAGAACAAAGCCCCCACTTGTTACTTTCGGGAAAGTGATACACTTTTGAACCAAAGATAAGGTTAAATACTTATCCTCCCCTTTTTGAAATCCCCGCAGGCAGCGTCGGCGCTGTCTGCGGGGACTTTTTCTGTTTTTGTATTGATTTCCGGGAAATGGAACATTCATATTATGAAACGGTATAAATATTGCGCTCATTAAATTTAAAAATCCTTTGAAAAATTGTGGAAAATGAGGTATACTATATATCATGTGTAAAAACACAGCAAAATATAGAGACAGAGAATAGTAACAAAGGATGGGATTTAATATGGCATTATTAGAACAGTGGAGAAGCATTGCGTATAACCAAGAGACAAATAAAGGGGAACTTCAGCGGTTTTGGCAGAGATATTTTCTGGTAGAGAAGGGCGTTTATGAAAAGCTTCTGGAGAATCCGGATGAAGCTGTGGAAGGAACCGTAAAAGAACTGGCAGAAAAATATGGTTTGTCCATTATGGATATGACAGGATTTCTGGATGGAATTAATGAGAGCCTGATTGAAGAAAATCCGATTGAAGAAATGGAAGAGGACACCAAAGTCAGCCTCGCTTTTGATAAGGAAAAGCTGTACAAGAATATGGTAGACGCCAAAGCGGACTGGCTTTATGAGCTGCCCCAGTGGGAGAAGATATTTGACGAGGATACCCGGCACAGACTGTATCTGGAGCAGAAAAAATCCGGAACTGTCGTAAAGGAACAAAAGATTTATCCCAATGATCCATGTCCCTGTGGAAGCGGCAAAAAGTACAAGAAATGCTGCGGAAGGAATAAATAGGATAGATTTCTATAAAATTTCCTCTTTACAGAATGGCAGAAAGAAGCTACAATAAAACGTAGCAGTTATTTGATGTTATTATAGCAGACAGAGAAAGCGTTGATAAGAAGAGTACGCTGTGGAATGTTGGATGTTTCGCCGTGATATGCGGGCGGGCATGAGCAGAGAAAACCGCCGGCGGATGATGATCATCCCAGTGCTGGAAGCGGTTTGGCAGGAGACAGCCGAAGACCACCTTGGAGCGGCTTTTATAGGGCACGGTGACGCCGTTATCGTCATATAAGGGGTTTTGTCTCTGGAAACCGGAACAAAACAAGCAGGGTGGAACCGCGCATACAGCGTCCCATGCATTGCCGCTGGCAGTGCATGGGATTTTTATATATTCAGGAAATTCCCGGAATTTCCTCGAACTGAGAAAGGAGAAATAGGATGAAAATTAAATTAAAGGATGGATCTGTCAAAGAGTACGGAGAGGCGAAAAGCGTCTATGATATTGCCCGTGATATCAGTGAAGGACTGGCAAGGGCGGCCTGTGCCGGAGAAGTGGACGGCCGGATTGTGGATTTGAGAACCGTTGTAGAACAGGATTGTACTTTGTGTATTTTAACACAGAAAGATGCGGAGGGAATCCGAACGGTACGCCATACCTGTTCCCATGTGCTTGCCGAGGCGGTAAAACGGCTGTTCCCGAAAGCAAAGCTTGCTATCGGGCCGTCTATAGACGAAGGATTTTATTATGATTTTGAAGCGGAACCCTTTTCCAGGGAGGATCTTGACAAGCTGGAAAAGGAAATGAAAAAGATTATCAAAGAAGGGAATCGCCTGGAGAAGTTTACACTTCCGCGGGCAGAGGCAATCCGGTTTATGGAAGAGCGGCAGGAGCCTTATAAGGTCGAGCTGATTCAGGATTTGCCGGAGGATGCGGAAATTTCCTTTTATAAACAAGGGGAAGGTTTTACCGATCTGTGCGCGGGTCCGCATTTGATGAATACGAAACCAATAAAAGCGTTTAAGTTGATCTCTTCTTCTATGGCGTATTGGCGCGGAGATTCTGACCGGGCGCAGCTTCAGAGGATTTATGGCACCGCCTTTGCCACAAAGGATGAATTAAATGCATACCTGGAACATTTAGAGGATATCAAAAAGCGGGATCATAATAAGCTGGGCAGGGAGATGAAACTGTTTACTACAGTGGATGTGATTGGACAAGGTCTGCCTCTTCTGATGCCTAAAGGAGCCAAAATGGTTCAGATCATGCAGCGCTGGATTGAGGATTTAGAGGATAATGAATGGGGATATATCCGTACAAAAACGCCCCTGATGGCAAAATCAGATTTGTATAAGATTTCAGGGCATTGGGACCATTATACGGACGGTATGTTCGTATTGGGAGATGAAAAAGAAGACAAGGAAGTGCTTGCGCTGCGTCCAATGACCTGCCCGTTCCAGTATTATGTATATAAAGCGGAGCAGCATTCTTACCGGGATTTGCCTTTACGCTATAGTGAGACATCCACATTGTTCCGCAATGAGGATTCAGGAGAAATGCATGGACTTACCAGGGTGCGCCAGTTTACCATTTCCGAGGGTCATCTGATTGTACGTCCAGATCAGATGGTGGAAGAATTTAAAAAATGTATTGCCCTGGCAAAACATTGCCTGTCCACGCTGGGTGTGGAGGAAGACGTGACATATCATTTGTCCAAATGGGATCCCGACAATCGGGAGAAATATATTGGGGAGGCAAACGTCTGGGAGGAGACGCAGCAGCATATGCGGGAAATCATGGACGAGCTGGATATCCGGTATACCGAGGATGTGGGGGAAGCCGCTTTTTATGGTCCTAAGATTGATATCAATACCAAAAATGTATATGGCAAGGAAGATACTATGATTACCATTCAATGGGATGCATTGCTGGCAGAGCAGTTTGATATGTATTATATCGACCAGAATGGAGACAAGGTGCGACCGTATATTATCCATAGAACCTCAATGGGATGCTATGAGCGCACGCTTGCCTGGCTGATTGAGAAGTATGCAGGAAAATTCCCCACCTGGCTGTGTCCGGAACAGGTAAGAGTGCTCCCGATTTCAGACAAGTATGAAGCTTACGCGGCAGATGTCGAGCGGGAATTGAAAGCCAACGGCATTCTCTGTACCGTAGATAACCGTTCTGAAAAAATTGGCTATAAGATTCGTGAGGCGCGTCTGGACAAATTGCCCTATATGCTGGTAGTTGGTCAGCAGGAGGCGCAGGATCAGACCGTGTCTGTCAGAAGCCGTTTTGCGGGAGACGAAGGGGTGAAATCCCTGGAAACTTTTATAGAGCAGATCTGTAAGGAAATCCGAACGAAAGAGATTCGCAGAGAAGAGATGCAGGAAGAACAGAAAAAATAAGAGATTCTTTTCCTGTTTGCATATGTTGCCAGATTTAGCTTGACGGAATACTGACGTTTCAACCAATCTGATATATTGGCGGCAGCAGAATATGCAAAATAAGGAAGAATGAAATTTTAAAATTTTGTGAAAAAATGGATAGGCAGGACATGAATAAATTATTTCAGATTCTCTGATACTATAAAGGCGGACAGAACGAGACTGTTTTGTCCGCTTTATAAGTCCCTTTACGGGAATAGAGGTAAAGAAAGGAGAAATTGAAATGACGCGTTTAAAATGTTCTGTAAAAAATTGTATGTATAATGAAGATCAGCTTTGCGCCAAAAGTGACATAATGGTAGGAGGACAGAATGCTTCTAATCCGAATGAAACACGCTGCGACAGTTTCAGGGAGAGGACAGGCAGTATGACCAATTCTGTAGGAAATGCCACAGAAGAGACCAGCGTGGGATGCCATGCTGAAAATTGCCGCTTTAACCAGGACTGCAAGTGTCACGCAGAGGAAATAGGTATTGCAGGAAGCAACGCCTGCTGTTGTTCTGAGACAGAGTGCGCAAGCTTTGAGTGCCAGTGTAAGTAAAATTTTGCATAAATGCTAACGTCGGCATCGTTACTGTTTACAGGTGCTCTGTAAACGTAACAGCATATGGCCATTCCAAACTGTCTGCAGCGATGGGGCATATGCGTTGCCTCCATTACTGTATTGGCTCCGGCTAAGCGGAAGAACAGTAATTTGTCATCTGCAAATAGCAAATAAACTACAAAAAATACTTGTAATTTTGTCAGGCAGGAAGTAGAATATATCTGGAACTGCAAATTTCAGTGTTCTGCTTTCTGCCTTCAGGCAAAATCGGAACAGGATACAGGCGCTGCAGAGCGCTTTTTTGGAGGAAAACATGCGGAAAAAATCTCATATATCGTTAGCGAAATATCTTGTAAACAGTCTGGATGAACAGGAACTGGTAAAGCATAAGAAGGCGTTTTATCTGGGCAGCATATTACCAGACTGCAAGCCATCTTTCCTTACCGTGAGGCATGAAATAGAAGGGACGTTCCCCAAACTTCAGGATGATTTGAAGAATCTTTTGGAACGCCAGCGCGCGGCTCAGATTAATATGCGGGTATTTTACCGGAATCTGGGAGAAGTGCTTCACTATATCGCAGATTATTTTACATTTCCGCACAATTCCCATTATATGGGTAATCTTAAGGATCATTGTTTATATGAAAAACACTTAAAGCACAGTTTGAAAGAATATATCCAGAGCGGCGAGGCTGAGAGAAACCGGGCACAGATACGAAGGACGGTAAGGAATCTCAACAGTGTGGAGGCGATTTGTGCCTTTGTAAAGAATGCGCACGATGCTTATGTCAAAATAAAGAATACGGTGGAAGGGGATTGCCGTCAAATTGTGTCGCTTTGTCACCAGGTGGCTGAAGCGGTTATCGCATTGGTTCAAAGGGAAAATGCGTTAATTCCGGCTGTTTCTGTGAGTCAGGGATAAAGTGCAAATGTCGAGAAAAAGTTTTTTTTGTCGAAATGTAGTGTAAAAAAATGGCGAATTTCGTTTGCCTTTTTCCTCTAAAAAGGCTACAATAATATTACGGGGGAGAAGGAGCGGGAACGAATGGAATATTTGCAGGAGCTGCAAAGCGAGATTGAGAAAGTACGAAACGAGTTAAATGTAGCTGCTGAACACAATGTCCGGGACAGAGACTGCTATCAGACCAGCGTCCGCCTGGATAAGTTGATTGAAGACTACATGCAGTACACGAAGGATAAAGTTCACTTTCGAAATTGTGGGTGAGAATAGAAGACAGAAGGGACTCGAATCCTGCGATTGTGAATGAAAAGAAAAACAGAATAAAGGGTACAGGAAAAGAGTCTTGGAAACAAGGCTCTTTTTTTCTATAGGAAAGACCTTGTCACGCAAAAGCGCCGTGCGCGGCGCGTCAAAGTGTGCAGCCCCTCATGAGTGAGGGGTTAGAGGAGTTGAAGTGTGCTTGCCCATTTTGTTCTCTTATAGAAAATACCTTGTTACATTAATATGTAAAAGTATTTCCTATAAGACAAAAACATTTATGCGCACTCGGCGCAGCAAATTGTCTAAGTCCTTTGTGAATGAGTTTTCCGGCACGCTCTAAGGAAGTTGATACAGAATTGTTTTCTTTGTTGTGTAAGATAAGACAAATTTGCTATTGCTTTTTTGGAGTCAATAAGCTAAAATGAAATGAAAGTGGAGAAAAGTGGTGGGAAAGGGAATAAAGTGGTAGATAAGTGGATGGAAGTGTGGAATGTTCTGTTCATCTGCCACGGCCTCTGTGTTAGAAGGTGATTTTATGTTCATGGGAGAATACAATCACACAGTTGATGCAAAAGGCAGACTGATAGTTCCATCTAAATTCAGAGAATCTCTGGGTGAAGAGTTTGTAATTACAAAGGGGCTGGATGGATGCTTGTTTGTGTATTCTTCAGATGAATGGAAAATTATCGAAACGAAATTCCGTGAAGTCTCACAATTCTCCAAGGAGGCTCGAAAGTTTGCGAGGTTTTTCTTCGCGGGTGCAGCTTCCTGTGAGGTAGACAAGCAGGGGCGCGTACTTCTTCCGGCAATTTTAAGAGAATTTGCCGGCATTGAGAAAGAGGTCGTACTGGCAGGCGTGGTGAACCATATTGAAATATGGAGTAAAGACAGATGGCAGGAGACCAGTGAGTATGACGATGTGGAGGAGATTGCAGAGCATATGGCGGATCTGGGACTTATGATTTAAGCAGCTTTTGTACAGGGAGAATGAGTAAGCACAGAGCGGCAGGAAAGGAACAGCCATGGAATTTAAACATAAATCAGTGCTTTTAAGGGAAACAATTGAATACCTGAATATCAAGCCGGAAGGGATTTATGTAGATGGCACATTGGGCGGAGGCGGACATGCTTATGAGGTATGTAAACGCCTGGCAGCCAGAGGGAAATTTATTGGAATTGATCAGGACGAAGATGCAATCAAAGCGGCGGCCAGAAGACTGTCAGAATTTGAAGACAGAGTAAGAATCATAAGAGGCAATTACTGCGAAATGCAAGAAACGTTGGCGGAAATTGGAATATACAAGGTGGATGGAATCGTACTGGATTTGGGAGTTTCATCCTATCAGTTGGATGACCCCAGCCGGGGATTTACTTATCGGGTGGAGGATGCTCCCCTGGATATGCGGATGGATCAAAGGCAGCGCTTTACGGCGAAAGAGCTGGTGAATACATACAGTGAGATGGAGTTGTACCGAATAATCCGCGATTACGGGGAAGATAAATTTGCCAAAAACATTGCCAAACATATTGTTGCGGCAAGAGAAGAGAAAGAAATTGAAACGACAGGAGAACTGTCAGAGATCATCAAAGCGGCGATACCGGCAAAGGTACGGATGAACGGAGGACATCCGGCAAAGCGTACCTTTCAGGCGATACGGATTGAATTGAATCGGGAACTGGAAGTATTACAGTATTCTCTGGAGGGGATGATTGACCTTTTGAATCCCGGAGGGAGGTTGTGTATCATTACATTTCACTCACTGGAGGATCGGATTGTCAAAAACATTTATAAAAAAAGCGAACAGCCGTGCACATGTCCCAAAGAATTTCCGGTATGTGTGTGTCAGAAGAAACCGTTGGGACATATAGTGACCAGAAAACCTGTCGTTCCCACGGAAGAGGAGATTGTGTATAATTCCCGTTCCAAGAGTGCAAAGCTCAGGGTGTTTGAGCGGAGATAACCAGCGAAACAGGCAGATGTAAAGGATAGGAGCTGAAAGTATGAGACAACAGGAAAATTACACTTACCAGGAGAGAAGAGGCGGTTATATCGACGGAAATACAGTCAGAAGAGTTCAAACAGAACCAAGAAGACACAGCGAAGAGATTCACGAGGAATATGTGAGGAAGCAGAGAGCGGACAGGGAGCGCAGACAGCGTCAGAAAAACGCCAGGGCTGCCGCGCGCAGGAACAGAGAACAGGCGCTTTTAATGAGTCCGGGATACGTTATGTTTCTTGCCGTTGCTATGCTGCTGTTGATGGGAGTGTTTGGTCTCTATCTGCTGCAGCAGTCTCAATTGAATAATTATATGAAGAGTGTGACGGCACTGGAAGCAAACGTGATGAATCTTAAAAATGATAATGACGCTGCACAAAAGAAGATAAATTCATCTGTTGATTTGGAGATGATCCGCCAAAAGGCAATGAGAGAACTGGGTATGGTGTATCCCAGTGAAGACCAGATACAGTATTTTGAAGTGGATGAGGACGATTACATGAACCAATATGAAGATATTCCGGAGAGGTGAGAGAGTATTGAGCAGCAGAAGGAACAGACGCCCCAGAAAAAGAGGACCGGCCAGATTCTCCAAAATCATGAAAAAAAAGCTGTTACTGGTCTTTAGTTTTATATTGCTTTTGTCAGGAGTGCTTGTGGGAAGACTGGTCTATATTGATCAGGTAAAAGGAGAGGAGTATGAAAAGCAGGTCCTAAGCCAGCAAAGTTATGGAAATCAGAGTATTCCCTACCAGCGCGGAGAGATTCTGGATACCAAAGGAACGATTCTGGCGACCAATGAGGATGTGTATAATGTAATTTTAGACTGCAAACTCATAAACGAAAAAGAAGATTATGTGGAACCTACCATAGCAGCTTTGGTGAAGTGTTTCCCTGGTATTACGGAAGAAGAGGTGAGGACGGCGTTGGCGAAGCAGCCAGACAGCCGTTATTATATTTTATGCAGGAAACTTCACTATTCAGAAATTGAAGGATTTCAGAAGCTGCAGGCAGAAACCGATGAAAAAGATAAGAAAGTAAATCCTAATGTGCAGGGGGTTTGGTTTGAGAAGGAATATAAAAGAGTATATCCGTATAACAGCATTGCCAGTAAGGTGTTAGGCTTTACCACATCCGGGAACGAGGGAATTGGCGGTCTGGAGGATTATTATAATGATACGTTAAATGGAATTAACGGAAGACAGTACGGCTACCTGAATACGGACAACAATGTGGAAAAGACAATTAAAGAGCCGGTGAATGGCAACAGCCTGGTGACTACCATTGATTTGAACGTTCAAAAAGTGATTGAAGAAAAGATTGCACAGTTTCAGGAGGAATACCGTGATAAGGAAAGGGAAGGAGCCGGAAGCGAGCACACGGGCGTTCTGGTGATGAATCCGCAAAATGGCGAGATTTTGGGAATGTCTGATAATTTTACATATGATCTCAACAATCCAAGGGATTTGTCTAAATTTTATACCCAGGAAGAGATTGCCGGTTTTGGGGAAAAAGGCGTACTGGACAAACTCAACGATATTTGGCAGAATTTTTGTATTACGTATACCTATGAACCCGGCTCTACGGCAAAACCATTTACTGTGGCTACAGGGCTGGAGACGGGGAAGATTAAAGATTCCTATTATTGCGACGGTGTGGAGAAGATTGGAGGCTATGATATTAAATGCATTAATCGTTCCGGTCATGGGATGGAAAGTACGGAAAAAGCAGTTATGGATTCCTGCAATGACGCGCTTATGCAGATGGCGGCAGATATTGGCAAAGAAGATTTTTATAAATATCAGAATATTTATAATTTTGGGCTGCGTACCAATATTGATCTGCCGGGAGAAACCAGGACAGATACGTTGATTTATACGGCGGAAAATACCAATGCCACCTCGCTTGCCACCAATGCTTTTGGACAGAACTTTAATGTGACCATGGTACAGCTCGCAACCGCCTTTTCTTCTTTGATTAATGGAGGCTATTACTATCAGCCGCATTTGGTAAAGAAAATAGTGGATGATAAAGGAAATACCGTGCAGACTATGGAAACTACGCCTTTGAAGCAGACCATTTCCAAACAGACCAGCGACAAGATTAAATCATACCTGTACAAGACGGTTTCGGAAGGAACAGGAAGAAGCGCCAAAGTGGAAGGCTATTCCATGGGCGGAAAAACCGGGACTGCCGAGAAAGGAAACCGCGAGGACGATAAATACGTAGTCTCTTTTATCGGTTTTGCTCCGGTAGAAGAGCCGCAAGTGCTGGTCTATGTGGTAATTGACGAGGCGAATGTGTCGGAGGAGGATCAGAGCAGCGCCCTGGCAACAGCCCTGGCAAAGAAGATTTTTACCGAGATTCTTCCTTATATTAATATATTTAAGGATGAGGGCGTGGTAACTCCGGAGGAGGGAACGGAGCAGGATACGGGTGAACACGTGGAAGAGCCTCAGCAGGAAGGGCTGCCGGACGGGATTCCCAATGTTATGCCGGATGGTGGAGATGGAACCGCTCAGGAGCCAGAAGATTTTGCAGGCCGGATAGATCCGCAGGACGAGCTGCCCTGACAAAGAATACATACAGTAAAAGAAATAAAAAGTACATAACCTCATAAAAACCGTAATAGATTGTAGTAACAGCTTTTATGAGGTTTTTCAATGATTAGGAATAAAACATACAACAGGAAAAAGATATTAATTATCTTTACGGCCGTTACCATGGTGTTAGCATTGTTGGCGGGAAGGCTGGTCTATCTTATGGTATTCTGTTCGGAATATTATGGGAAGAAGGCGGAGGATCTGCATGAAAGGGAGCGGGATATCAAGGCGGCCAGGGGAAAAATAATTGACGCGACGGGGACTGTTCTTGCTACGAACCGAACAGTCTGTACGATTTCTGTAATCCACAGCCAGATCAAAGAACCGGAAAGGGTCATACAGACATTGGTGAAGGAATTGGGAATGGAGGAGGAAACCGTCAGAAAGCGCGTGGAAAAAGTAAGCTCCATAGAGCGGGTCAAATCTAACGTGGATAAAGAGGTCGGGGATAAAATCCGGGATTACAGACTTGAGGGAGTGAAAGTGGATGAGGATTACAAACGCTATTATCCTTATGATACCTTGGCCTCAAAGGTACTGGGGTTTACCGGCGGTGATAATCAGGGGATTATCGGACTGGAAGTTATTTATGAGGACTATCTCAAAGGAACCAACGGCAAGATACTGACACTGACAGACGCCAGAGGCGTGGAAATTGAAAATGCCGGAGAACGGCGGCAGGAGCCTGTAGATGGCAATAATCTGCATGTCAGTCTGGATTACAATATCCAGATGTACTGCGAACAGGCGGCAAAGAAGGTGCTGGAAGCAAAATCGGCAGACAGTGTGTCAGTGATTGTAATGAATCCCCAGAATGGTGAAATTATGGCTATGGTAAATGTGCCGGAATTTAATCTGAATGATCCTTTTACCCTGGTAACCGCTCCGGAAAAAAAGACGGAGGAAAGCCAGGAGACTGCTGCATCCGCCAGGGACAATAAGCAGGATCTTTTGAATCAGATGTGGCGGAATCAATGTATGAACGATACGTACGAGCCGGGGTCTGTGTTCAAAATAATTACCGCTGCTTCTGCATTTGAAGAGGGTGTGGTATCATTGTCAGACAATTTTTTCTGTCCGGGCTATAAGATGGTGGAGGACAGAAGAATCCACTGCCATAAACGAACCGGGCATGGCGCGGAGGATTTTACGCAGGGAATTATGAATTCTTGCAATCCAGTGTTTATTGAACTGGGAATGCGCCTGGGGACGGACAATTTTTATAAATATTTTAAGCAGTTTGGACTTTTAGAGCGTACAGGCATAGATTTGCCGGGAGAAGCAATGACAATCATGCATAACAAGAAAAATGTAGGCCCGGTAGAGCTTGCCACCGTTTCTTTTGGACAGTCCTTTCAGATAACCCCTATTCAGCTTGCCACGACGGTGTCCTCGCTTGTCAACGGTGGAAACCGGATTACGCCTCATTTTGGCGTTTCTGTAAAAAATGACCAGGGGGAACTGGTGGAAACCTTGCAGTATCCGGTGCGGGAGAACATTGTCAGCAGTGAAACCTCAAAAGTATTGCGAACAGTGTTAGAGAAAGTAGTTTCAGAAGGAAGCGGCAAGCGCGCCAAGATTGAAGGATTTTCCATTGGAGGCAAAACGGCTACTTCTCAGACTTTGCCCAGAAGCGCAAACAAATATATTTCTTCTTTTTTGGGATTTGCGCCGGCAGAAAATCCCCAGGTTCTGGCTCTGACAATCATTAACAATCCGCAGGGGATATACTATGGTGGAACTATTGCCGCTCCGGTAGTGCAGGAAATTTTTTCCAATATTCTTCCTTATCTGGGAATTGAAAAGGACGAAACGGCAGTAAAGCAGGAAGAATCCGAAGATTCCGGACAGGAAGATGCGCCAGCTGCGGAATAGGCGGGATACATAATAATGGTTGACGGGAAATGGAAGGAATGGCATACTATAGTATGGAAAAGATACAAAGCATAAAACAGTGTAGAAACAAAGAGGTGTAAAAATGTCACAGCGAATAATAATTCCGGTGTTGATTGCATTTGCAATTACGGCAGTGTTGGGTCCGGTGGTGATTCCGGTCCTGAGAAAATTAAAAGTAGGGCAGACAGAACGGGAAGAATTGAAATCCCATTTGAAGAAGGCAGGTACTCCCACCATGGGGGGGCTGATGATATTGGCAGGAATCGTTATTACCGCTGTCATTTATATGAAAGATTATCCGGCAATTATGCCGATTCTCTTTGTTACCGTAGGATTTGGGATTATCGGTTTTCTGGACGATTATCTGAAAGTAGTGCTGCGCAGGTCAGACGGCCTGCTGCCCTGGCAGAAAATGCTGGGACAGATTTTAGTTACCGGGGTATTTGTATTTTATATGGTTCGTTATACGGATATTTACTCTAAAATGCTGATTCCGTTTACCGGAGGGTTTGAGCATGGAATTTACCTTGATTTGGGCTGGCTTGCCATACCGGTAATGTTTCTGGCAATCATCGGTACAGTGAACGGAGCCAATTTTACGGATGGACTGGATGGGCTTGCTTCCAGCGTTACCGTGCTGATTGCCACTTTTTTCTCAGTGGTTGCTATTGGAACCGGAAGTGGGATTGAACCCATCACCTGCGCAGTGGCAGGGGCATTATTGGGATTTTTACTGTTCAATGTTTATCCAGCAAGCGTTTTTATGGGAGATACCGGCTCTCTTGCTCTGGGAGGCTTTGTGGCGTCTACGGCGTACATGCTGCAAATGCCGATATTTATCCTGATTGTGGCGTTGATTTACTGGGTGGAACTTTTATCGGTGATGATACAGGTTACCTATTTTAAGAAGACGGGAGGAAAACGGATTTTCCGCATGGCGCCCATCCATCATCATTTTGAACTGGGAGGATGGTCGGAAACCAGAGTGGTTGCTGTGTTTTCCATTATTACTGCCGTCTTATGCCTGGTGGGTCTGATGGCGTTATAATCTATATCCAATATGACGAAACAATGATGCTCGCGCCTCAAAGTGTGTAGCCACTTTCTCCAAGATTGGCGGAGGTCGCTGAAAAAGTCCTAATCACTTAAATCAATATACAATATATCAGTTAGTTTCCCAAACTGGATTCTATATATGGTAATTTGCACATTCAGAAAATGAGTTTTTCAGTGGTCTCGATTGGGGCAAGAAGGTTGATGCGGGCTTGCCCACTTTGTTTAGGGTATTAAAAAAACAGGAGGAAGAACATTGAATTTAAAAGGGAAAAAATTCTTAGTGTTTGGAACCGGACTTAGCGGGATTGCTGCTGCAGAGCTTTTGGTGAGCCATAACTTGGCAGTAGTGTTATATGATGGCAATGAGAAGCTGGCGGAATCGGAAATCCGGCAGAAGTCAGAACGATTAAAAGACATCGAGATTGTTCTGGGGGCATTACCAGCAGAGGTAATGTGCTCATGCGACATTACGGTGTTAAGTCCCGGTGTGCCGACAGATCTTCCCGTGGTGGAGGAAATGCGCCGCCAGGGATTGGAAATATGGGGGGAAATTGAGCTTGCCTATGCTTTTGAACAGGGCAGGGTCCTTGCCATTACCGGAACTAATGGGAAGACCACTACAACCGCTCTGCTGGGAGCCATTATGGAACATGCAGTTTCCAAAGTGAAGATTGTGGGAAATATCGGAATCCCCTATACCAGCGTTGTGGCGGATACTGATAAAGAGTCTGTGACAGTTGCGGAGATCAGCAGCTTCCAGTTGGAAACTATACATAATTTCCGCCCGCAGATTTCTGCGATATTGAATATCACGCCGGATCATCTGAATCGCCACCATACCATGGAAAACTACCGGAAAGCGAAAATGCAGATTACTGTGAACCAGAGCAGGGAACAGAATTGCGTATTGAATTATGAAGACCCTGTTCTGCGGGAATTTGCCGGGCAGATACAGGCGCAGGTGGTATTTTTCAGCAGTCAGAGGAAGCTTGCACAAGGGATTTATCTGGATGATGGGGAAATTATCTGGGCATGGGACGGGCAGACAAAGTTTATCTGCAGTGTGAACGAGCTGAATTTGATTGGAAAACATAATTATGAAAATGTCATGGCTGCGGCTGCGATGGCGCTGCTGTCTGGTGTTTCCATAGAAAAAATACGGGAAGTTCTGGTTCGTTTTACGGCGGTTGCGCATAGAATAGAGTATGTGGTAACAAAACGCGGCGTCCGTTTTTATAATGATTCAAAGGGAACCAATCCAGATGCGGCAATTCAGGCAATCCGCGCCATGGAGTGGCCGACACTGCTCATTGGCGGCGGATATGATAAAGAATCCGGGTATGCGGAATGGATCGCTGCTTTTGACGGAAAAGTGAAAAAACTGGTTCTTTTGGGCGCGACCAGAGAAAAGATCCGTGAGGCCGCCCTTGCGCAGGGATATCCGGCAGAGGATATTATCCTGGTGGATAATCTTGCAGAGGCAGTAGAGGTCTGTTACGGCAACGCCAGTGCGGGAGATGCCGTATTGCTGTCGCCGGCATGTGCAAGCTGGGGGATGTTTGATAATTATGAGCAGAGAGGAGATATGTTCAAAGAATTGGCGAGAGCGCTGAAAGAATAGGCTCGGAATATAATTGTGAAAAATATAGAGGTGCTGATATGAGCAGAGAGGAAAGGACTGACAAAAGACAAAGAAATTTCCGCTATTTTGACTATAGTCTGCTGGTAATCGTACTGTTTATGGTATGTTTTGGTCTTGTGATTTTATACAGCACAAGTTCTTACAATGGACAGGTCAAATTTCAGGATAGCGCCTACTATTTGAAAAAGCAGCTTTTTGCAGATATACTTGGAATTGCCGTAATGGCATTTGTCGCGCAGATTGATTACCGCGTCTGGAAAAACTTCTGGTTTCTCGCCTATGCGGGAGCCTTTGGCATGTGTACGCTGGTGTTATTTGTGGGTCAGGAATTGAACGGGGCAAAACGATGGCTGAAACTGGGACCGGTAAGCTTCCAGCCTTCCGAAATGGCAAAGGTGGCGATTATTGTCTTCCTTGCCACTATTATCAGTAAAATGCCCAAACAGATGGGAAAGTTCACGGCGCTGATAAAAGTGATGCTGCTGGTGATGCCTATGGTGGTAATTGTAGCCTCAGAAAATCTGAGTACGGCAATCATTATTTTGGGTATTGCTATCTGTCTGGTGTTTGTATCCAGTCCCAAGTATATGCAGTTTATCGTAATGGGTGGTGTAGTCATTGCCTTTGGAGCCGCATTTATCATGCTGGAGTCTTATCGAGCCGAACGTCTTAAAATCTGGCTGGAACCGGAAAAGTACGAAAAAGGTTATCAGACCCTTCAGGGATTGTATGCGATTGGTTCCGGAGGGCTTTTTGGAAAGGGCCTGGGAGCCAGTATGCAGAAGCTGGGGTTTGTGCCTGAAGCACAAAACGATATGATTTATTCTATTATCTGTGAAGAACTGGGCCTGTTTGGGGCTGTCAGCGTGATCCTGCTGTTTTTGGTCTTGATCTGGCGGTTTATGGTAGTTGCCAGCAATGCCCAGGACTTGTATGGGGCGCTGATTGTGACGGGCGTGCTTGCGCATATTGCTATTCAGGTTATCCTGAATATAGCGGTAGTGACCAATACCATACCGAATACGGGCATTTCCCTGCCGTTTATCAGTTACGGCGGTACTTCCGTGGCTTTTCTGCTGGCAGAAATCGGCCTGGTTTTAAGTGTGTCCAGGGGGATACGTCTGGAGGAATAAAATATGGGAAGAAGAAAAAGACGTAAGAAAAAATGGAAAATGGCGGGAGGGGCGTTTCTTTTCTTCCTGCTGTTTCTTGCCGTGGGGGCTTTGATTGTATTCAGGGTGTTCACTGTGGAAAAGCTGGAAGTGACAGGGAGCGAGCGGTATTCAGAGGAAGTGATTGAAGAATGGCTGCTGGATGATGAATATTCCTGGAACAGCCTGTATGTGTATTTTAAATATAAATTTCAGGAGCCGAAAGAGCTGCCTTTTGTGGATTCTATGGAACTTTCGCTGAAATCTCCGCATATTCTTAAAGTCAGGGTGCAGGAAAAAGTGCTGCTGGGCAGGGTTTACATAGATGCGATGGGGCAGAACGCCTATTTTGATAAAAATGGGATTGTGGTGGAAATGTCCTCAGAAGTAATAAAAAATGTTCCCAAAATCAGCGGTCTTGACGTAAAACAGATTGTTTTAAATGAAAAGCTTCCCATCAAGGGGAAGAGCGTCCTTAAGAATTTGCTGGCTCTGACGCAGGCGCTCAAAAAGTATAAGCTGATACCAGGAAGCATTAAGTATGGGGAAGAGGGGAATTACACGCTGAAATATGGAAAAATTTCTGTGAATCTTGGACAGGCAGAGAACTTCAATGACAAAATTCTGAGGCTTTCATATATTATGCCGAAATTGGAGGGAGAACAGGGCGTTCTGCATCTGGAAAGCTGGACGGAGAATACGACAGATATTACTTTTGAAAAAACAAAATGATATGTCGACAGGGTTCAACTGAAAAAAATATGTGAAAATGAAAAATTTTTATTGATTAATTTGCCAAAAAACTATACTATAGTATACAGGAGTTTAAACTGGCTATTTAAGAATAGAAATATTAAAAGTTCAGATAGAGAATAAAAGGAGGAAGTACCTTGCTTGAAATTATGACAAACGAAGCAGAGTCCAGCGCCAAGATTATTGTAATCGGTGTGGGGGGCGCCGGAAACAATGCGGTGAATAGAATGATAGAAGAGAACATCGGCGGTGTTGAATTTATTGGGATTAATACGGATAAACAGGCATTGGCGTTGTGTAAGGCTCCCACGCTGGTTCAGATCGGCGAAAAACTGACCAAAGGCTTAGGGGCCGGGGCACAGCCGGAGATTGGACAGAAAGCGGCAGAGGAGAATATTGAAGAGCTGACTTCGGAGATCAAAGGTGCGGATATGGTGTTTGTCACCTGTGGTATGGGCGGAGGAACCGGAACCGGGGCAGCGCCTGTAGTCGCAGGAATTGCAAAGGAAATGGGAATTTTGACCGTAGGCGTGGTGACGAAGCCTTTTAAGTTTGAGGCAAAGGCGCGTATGGTTAATGCATTGGGGGGCATTGAACGTCTCAAAGAAAGCGTGGATACCCTGATTGTGATACCAAATGATAAGCTGTTAGAGATCGTAGACAGGAGAACTACCATGCCGGATGCTTTGAAGAAGGCGGATGAAGTACTGCAGCAGGCAGTACAGGGAATTACCGATCTGATTAATGTACCGGCGTTGATCAACCTGGATTTTGCAGACGTACAGACTGTTATGAAGGATAAAGGGCTGGCGCATATCGGCATTGGTTCGGCAAACGGTGATGACAAGGCAATAGAAGCAGTGAAGCTTGCGGTGGCGAGTCCTCTCTTGGAGACTACGATTACAGGCGCTTCTCATGTTATTATCAATATTTCAGGCGATATATCTTTGATGGATGCCAATGATGCGGCAAGTTATGTACAGGATCTTGCCGGCGATAATGCGAATATTATTTTTGGCGCTAAGTTCGACGAGAAGATGACGGACGAGGCGATTATTACGGTTATAGCAACGGGACTTGAGGGAACGGCGCCTTCCTCCCCTAAAGTCATGCCGAATATGAAATATCCTCAGGGAGCGCCAGCGAGAACGAACACCATGGCGAGACCCAATACCATGACAAGACCCAGCGCCAATACGACGGCGAGATCTGCGGGTATGGGAATGGGCGCAGGCACAGGAGCGCGTCCGGTCAGCCCGTATGGGACATCAGCTAAGCCTTCTGGAAGCAATCTGGGCGTAACACCTGGCAGTATGGGAATCAGACAGCCCAGGAAGCCGGAGAGCAGTGTGCCGGAACGAGATATCAAGATTCCGGAATTTTTGAAAAATACAAGGAAATAATTCTACATAGAGGGAGAATCTCAGTTTTAGAGGTTCTTTTTCTGTAATTGGGTACAAACTGCAGGATAGTTCATTTTGGAAAAGAAAGCGGAGGAGAGTTATGAAAACGATACGAATGAAAATTATCTCTGGAATTTTATTATGTTCTTTGCTTACGGCAGCCATTATCGGGACATTGGCAATCATTAATTCAGGCCAGATGGAAGGAGACGATTCTAAAGAAAAAATGCGGCTGGAATCCAGACAGGATGCGCTGGAGTTAAACAGTATGATTTCCAGCATTGAACAGTCTGTAGATACCTTGGGTGATACTTTGATGAAACAGTTTGATTATACGGCTTTTCAAAAAGACAAAGGTTACGCGGATACCTACACAGAGCAGATTTCACAAATCATAGATGTGTTCGGTGAGAGGACAGATGGAGCAATTACGGCTTATATCCGTTATAATCCTGAGTATTCTAATCCGACCTCCGGTTACTTTATTTCCAGAAGTTCCGTGGACGCAGAATTTGAGTCGGTAGTCCCTACAGATTTTTCCATGTATGACGAGGATGATGCAGAGCATGTAGGCTGGTACTATATACCAGTGAAGGCCGGTAAGGCTATCTGGATGGCCCCTTATCTGAATGCCAACATTAATGTCTATATGATCTCCTATGTGATTCCGCTCTTTGCAGAAGACGGCACTTCCATAGGTATTGTGGGAATGGACATCGACTTTTCACAGATAACGAATATGGTGGATGCAATCTCATTTTCTGACAGCGGTTATGCATTTCTTGCGAATGCCGACGGTGAAATTGTACATAACAAGAATCTGGAAGCAGGGACAGATATTTCTGGCCTGGATACTTCCCTGTCCAAAATTACAGGATTGCTCAATGACCAGCAGCAGGAGGGCAGAGAACAGGTTTATTCCTATCAGAAGGTGAAAAAGAATCTTGTCTATCATAATCTTGGCAATGGTATGAAACTTGTGCTGGTTGTGCCTGATGAGGAAATTTACGAGAGGGCAAATCAACTGGTTCTGATTATTTTGGCGGCGGTGCTGATTGCGCTGGTATTTTCCGGAATTGTAGGTATTTTGGCAGGCAGCAGTATTTCCAAACCGATTAAGCAGCTGACCGCGGTCATTGAGCAGACTTCCAGATTGGATTTCCGGGCGACAGAATTTGGTTCAAGGCTCCGCAAACAAAAGGATGAGATAGGTGTTATGGCGCGGGAAATTCATTCTATGCGCGTGGTACTGCGCAAAATGATGGGCAGTCTGGATGAGGCGGAACGCTCCATATCGGATAATATAACAAGTTTGAATGAAATTATGGAGAAAAATAAAGTAAGCGCTCAGGATAATACTGCCGCTACCCAGGAGCTTGCGGCAAGTATGCAGGAGACCAGTGCCAACACGGCAAATATTATACAGAATATAGGAGAAGTAAAACATAGCTCGGAGAGTATTCATCAGATGGCGGCGGAAGGGGAGGAAAATTCTAGACAGGTGCATCAGCGTGCAGATGAAATGGAGATGACCAGCCGCAAGTCCAGAGATAAGACGGACGAGATGTATGCAGTAATGAAGCGAAAAAGCGATGCTGCCATTGAGCAGTCGAAAGCGGTTGAGAAGATTAATGAACTGACGGAGGATATTAAAGATATTTCCTCGCAGACGAACCTGCTCGCCTTAAACGCCAATATTGAGGCGGCCAGAGCCGGGGAAGCCGGACGAGGTTTTGCAGTGGTGGCGTCAGAGATTGGTTCTTTGGCGGAACAGACTTTGCATACCGTAGAGAATATCAATGGAATTGTAAGCGAGGTCAATGAAGCGGTATTTAATATGACGGAGTGTATCGTTACAGTAATGGAGTTTTTGGAAAGCACGGTTTTGGGCGACTATGAGAATTTCAGCAAATCCGGCGGACAGTATCTTGCCGATGCAGACGAGTTTCAGGGAATCATGGGGAATACGAAAGAGGCGATTGGTGTTTTGGAAGGTTATATTTCTCAGATTGTAGACGCTGTGGAAGACATCAACGATATGGTCAGCCAGTCTGCAGGAGGTATCAATATGATTGCCCAGAAGTCCGGTGAGACAGAGGGAACTACAATGGAAGGCTATGCAAGGCTGAAGGACTGCATGGAATCTATAGAGGAATTAAAACATATTGTCGGCCAGTTTGAGTTATAGAACAGGGTTGAAGGCTGGAAACGATGTAAGGGCAGTGTCTTTGTAAAGATACTGCCCTTGTTTGTCGTATGCTGTAAACAATTTTTCATAAAATCAGACAATGATTTGACAAAATAATCTGCCTGTTTCTTTTATACTAAATTCCATGGCGCGCTTAAAACTGCTCAGAGTAAGGAGGGTGAGAGTGGAATATGAATTGTATGCAGACATCTGGTTTATGACGAATTTGCTTATGGACTGTGTGGCGCTGGGGATTGCAGGAAAAATCATGAAACAGCGTATTCATATGAAACGGCTGTTGCTGGCAGCGTTTGCCGGAACAGCAGGCTCGATGGGCTTTTTTTTCCTGCTGCATAGTTTCGTATGGTATCAATTGCTGGTGCATCTTTTGGTGAATCCTCTGATGGTCTGGTTGTGTTTTCGGGCCGGGAAGCCAAAACAGTTTTTATGCCAATGGGCGGTTACCTATTTGTCTGTCATTCTGCTGGGAGGAAGCCTTGAGTGGTGCGCATCGAATCTGGCAGGTATGGAATACTTTCTGCCTTGTCTTTTGTTTGCCATAGTATTTTTATGGATTGCAGAAAAAATCCTGGAATGTTTCCGGAGAGAGAAGGAAATGGTATATGATCTGCTTCTGCTGACAACAGAAGGAAATATCTCAGTGAAAGGATTTTTTGACACAGGAAATCTTCTTATGGATCCTTTGGTGGGCAAACCTGTACATATTATCAAGAAAAAGATTTTAGAGGAACAGATAGAAAAAGGGAAGCTCCTGCCAAGGATGATTCCCTTTCACTCTCTGGGGACGGAGAACGGTCTGATAGAAGCCGTAACGATTGAGGGGATGTATATTATAAAAGAAGGTCGGTCCCTGTATCTGGATAGGCCGGTACTGGGACTTGCGGAGGGGAATTTATTCCAGGATGACGGATACAGCGTGATCCTGAACGGGAAGAGTTTGTAAGAACCATCAAGGGAAAGGAGAACAGACATGTATATAAAAATTACAATACCACAACATTTCCAATTGAAACTGATTCCAACGCTGTATAATTTGCTGCTGATGCGGAAAGGGGACGTCCATTATATCGGAGGAGCAGAAATACTTCCGCCGCCTTTAGAGGCAAGGGAAGAAAACCGCTATATTCAGATGTTGGAAGGAACAGAGTCGGAAAAGGCGCGGAGCGTGCTGATTGAGCATAATCTTCGCCTGGTAGTATACATAGCTAAAAAATTTGATAATACAGGAATTGGAGTAGAAGATCTGATTTCGATTGGCACGATTGGTTTGATTAAGGCAATCAATACCTTCAATCCTACCAAAAATATTAAGCTTGCCACCTATGCCTCCCGGTGTATCGAAAATGAGATTTTAATGTATTTAAGAAGAAATAACAAAACCAGGATGGAGGTATCCATTGATGAACCGTTGAATGTAGACTGGGATGGAAATGAACTGCTGCTGTCCGATATTTTGGGAACCGACGAGGATATTATTTACCGGGATATCGAGACGGAGGTGGAGAAGAATCTGCTGAGACATGCCGTTGATAAGCTTTCGGACCGGGAGCGGACGATTGTAGAGCTGCGTTTTGGCCTGAAGGACCCCCAGGGGGAAGAAATGACTCAGAAGGAAGTGGCGGATTTATTAGGGATTTCCCAATCTTATATCTCCCGTTTAGAGAAAAAAATTATGAAACGTTTGAAAAAAGAAATTGTCAGGTTTGAATAAATATATGACCTGTGTTATACTGATATTATACAAAAAGTACAAAAGGAGATGGTGCGATGAGGCTTGAATTTTTGGGAGCGGCCCATGAAGTGACCGGAAGCTGCCATTATTTGCAAATGGGGGAAGTGAATCTTCTGGTCGACTGCGGTATGGAGCAGGGACCGGATTTGTATGTAAACCAGGAGATACCGGTAAATGCGGCGGAAATTGATTATGTACTGATTACCCACGCGCATATCGACCATTCCGGGCTTTTGCCTCTGCTGTACAACCATGGATTCCGCGGGAAAATTTACGCAACCAGGGCTACGTCAGAGCTTTGCAACATCATGCTGAAGGATTCCGCGCATATTCAGATGTTTGAAGCGGAATGGAAAAACCGGAAAGCGCGCCGGGCAGGCAGACCGCTTGTGGAACCGATGTATGATATGGATGACGCCCGCGGGGTGCTTGAGCATTTCATACCGTGCGCATATGATGAGAAGATTGTCATTTGTCCGGAGATCACCATTCGCTTTATTGATGCCGGGCATCTGCTTGGTTCTTCCAGCATTGAGGTGTGGGGGACCGAGGATGACAAAACGGTGAAACTGGTATTCTCAGGGGACATTGGCCCGGGTGACCGTCCTCTGATCCGTGACCCGCAATACATAGAAGAGGCGGACTATGTCATTATGGAGTCTACCTATGGAGACCGTATGCGTAAGCATCCGCCGGATTATGCCGTAGAACTTGCAGAAGTGTGCAGGGAGACCTTTACCAGAGGCGGTAATCTGGTAATTCCCGCGTTTTCCGTGGGCAGGACTCAGGAAATGCTGTTTTTTATGAGGAAGATCAAAACTGAAAACCTTCTTCCGGAATTCGCGGATTTTGAGGTCTATATTGACAGTCCGCTGGCTGTGGAGGCAACCAATATATTCCATAAAAATGTAGAGGAATGTTTTCGGGACAGAGCACTGGATTTAATTCGGAAAGGTATTAATCCAATTAATTTTCCAGGGCTTAAAGTGGCGGTGTCCAGCGATGAATCGAAGATGATTAACTTTATCCAGAAGCCGATTGTGATTATTTCTGCTTCTGGCATGTGTGAAGCGGGAAGAATCCGCCACCATTTAAAACATAATCTGTGGCGATCTGATTCTACGGTTCTTTTTGTAGGATATCAGGTGCCGGGAACTCTGGGCAATCATCTTCTGGGCGGAGCGAAGGAGGTCAGGCTTTTCGGCGAGACTATAGAAGTAAAGGCGCGGATTGCCAATCTGGCAGGGATTAGCGGTCATGCCGACCAGGAGCATTTATTACGGTGGGTGAAAGCCTTCGGCAGCACCCCAAAACGGATATTTGTGGTACATGGACAGGATAATGTCTGCGATGAGTTTGCAGATCTGGTAGAAAAGCAAACCGGGGTTCAGGCGTTGGCGCCTTACAGCGGGGATGTGTATGATCTTGCCGCCAATACCTGCATAGCCAGAGGCAGCAGAGAACGGGCTGCGAAGAAAGTCAAAGACGCCCGCATGGTATCTAATGTATTTGCAAGGCTTGTGGCGGCTGGCGAACGTCTGCTTGCGGTAATCCGCAAGCTGGAGGGGCGTCCCAATAAAGAGCTTGGAAAGTTTGCCGACCAGATCAATTCCCTTTGTGATAAGTGGGACCAATAGAGAGATAATTTTTCATGTTTTTTAATGCGGACTTTTCCAGTCTGCTGACCTGAGCCTGGGAGATGTGAATTTCCTCGGCGACTTCCATCTGGGTTTTTCCCTCGAAGAAACGGAGTTTGATAATGTAATTTTCCCGTTCATTCAACCGTTTCATGGCGTCGCTTAGGGAGAGTTCCTCTACCCAGGTCTCTTCTTTATTTTTTTTGTCGCTGATCTGATCCATAACATACAGGGTGTCGCCGCCGTCTGTATAGACTGGATCGTAGAGACTCACCGGGCATTGTATGGCGTCCAGGGCGAAGACGATATCCTCCTTGGGGATTTCAATTTTTTCTGCAATATCTTCTATTGTAGGTTCTCGGGACAGTTCTTTAGACAACAGTTCCCGGGCATGAATTGCCTTGTATGCCGTGTCTCTCAGGGAACGGCTGACACGGATGGAATTGTTGTCCCTTAGATAGCGGCGAATTTCTCCGATGATCATAGGTACTGCATAAGTTGAAAATTTTACGCCGATATCAGGGTTAAAGTTGTCAATAGATTTAATAAGACCGATACAGCCTATTTGAAATAGATCGTCCACATTTTCATTGCTGTTGGAAAAACGTTTGATGACGCTTAATACCAGGCGGAGATTGCCCTTAATGTAGGTTTCCCGCGCTTCCATATCTCCTGCTTTGATTCGTGTAAAGAGGTCATTTTTTTCATCCTCTTTTAATACGGGGAGTTTGGATGTGTTGACTCCGCAGATTTCTACTTTGTATGCAGCCATGACGTTACCTCCGGAAAGTTTGATGTATTAAAAGAATGCGCGAAATTTACTACTTTTATTCAAAGAATTTTCGTGATATAATAATTGAAAGGCAGGAGGAATCTTGATGCTCCATAGAACAGCCAAAGGCAGATTGTTCTTTCTTACCGCGGGCGAAGAGGAAAATAACCGCATCCGCATGGATATTTGACGAATGCCGCGAGGCTTTAAAACCCCGTTGCTTACAGCGGTGGTTTGATTGATAAAGATAAAGTAGAAATTAGGAGAAATAGCTATGAAGGACGCCATTGACAAAAGAAATGAACGGGACAGAATTGCAAGGACCATTGTGAAGCGCAGGAATATTATATATACCAGTAAAGAGGAATTAGAGCGCAGAAAGCAGGAAGAACACGAACAGAAAATGCAGAATGAGCGGCGTGCAGCGGAGGAAGTGGTAAAGCGGCTGAAGGATGATGCGAATAATAAGATGGCAATGGAAATCCAGAGACTGCTTGCAGACCGTGAAATGTTGGAAAGGCAGCTTCAGACCGGGATGGACGCTACTGGAAAGAAGCCTATGAGTGAAGTGACTCAGGAGAGGGTAGAGGCGATTTTAAGTGAGAAAAATAAGAAGCTGCAGGATCTTATTGCCGCTCACAGTATGGATGGCAGGAAGAAAGATACAGATGTGGAGCCGCAGTTACAAACGAATGTCAGCGAGGCTGCTTCCGCAGCAGAAAAGACAGTTGAAGAGGCTGCTATACCAGTTGCAGACGCAGGGAAAGCAGAAGCTGGGCAGGATATGGCGGCAGAGCTTCAGGAGACTTATACAGGTCCGAAAGTAGTTCAAGATGAGAGAACGGAAGGAAGCGAGTATTAATGTACACACCAGAGGGTAAACCAGACATTTTGGATGAAGAGCGGGAAGGTCATGATTCACTGAGTGAGACCTGGTCCCAGGATGCTCAGGATGAACTGGAAGATTTTATTGAGCAGCAGGGAATTTATATCCGCCAGTAAGATAATTTTAAGATAATGGAAGGAAGGAGCACCCAAAAGAGACGTCTTTAAAAGAGAGGTCTCTTTTTTGGCATACAGGAAGAAAAAGAGGCATAGGATGGAAGAAAGTCTGGGATTTTGCAGGAAGGGTAGAAAATGAATGAAATCACTTTACTAAAATATCAGGGACTGGGAAACGATTATTTGATATTAGATCCTGAGAAAAATGATTTACCGCTTCAGGACAGGAAGATAGAATTGCTGTGCCGGAGAAATTTTGGCGTGGGGGCGGACGGAATTTTGTATGGTCCTCTCAGAGAACATGGAAGGATCCGGGTACGCGTATTCAATCCCGATGGTTCTGAGGCAGAAAAGAGTGGAAACGGAGCCTGTATTTTTGCAAAGTATTTGTTGGATGAAGGATATATCACGGGAAAAAAAATTGTTTTGGATATGCTGGCTGGTGTAACCGAGGTGGAATTTTTAAGGGAAGATGGAAGGCTCATGCGGGTTCATATGGGCAAGCCAGTATATGCAGGGCCAAAGTTGCCCCTTTTGGGGTTAGAAGGGGAGATTGTAAACGCCCATCTGCGGTTTTGCGACAATGCTTATAATAGCACCTGTCTGTCCGTGGGAAATCCTAACTGTGTGATCATGTTGGAAGAAGTAACGCCGCAGAAAGCAAAAGAACTGGGACCTTATGTGGAACAGGCCGAATATTTCCCCAATCGAATAAATATGCAGCTTTGTAAGGTGGTTGACCGGAGCCACATAGCCATTGAAATTTATGAACGGGGAGCAGGGTATACCCTGGCCTCTGGTACAGGAGCATGTGCAGCGGCGGCAGCGGCAAAGCGTATGGGACTTGTGGATGGGAAAGTTACGGTACAGATGCCGGGGGGCAGCCTTCTGGTGGAAATTGATCAGAGCAATGATATCTACATGACAGGAAGTGTGGAAAAGGTGGGAAGTTTTACTGTGGCGGAAAATTTTTTCTCCTAGCGTGTGTCTGAACACTCATTCCCTCAGCTTGCCGTATCCCACAAAGTGTGAGGCGCATTGCGTGGAAAGCAGTTTTCCAGTACAGCGAAAATTAAGTGTCCAGCACATTGGCGCAGAACGATTGTTTTAGATGCAAGGCAAAGAGACGTAGCGGCGGCTGCGATTGGCGGCAGCACGGCAGATGAACAATCAGGCAAGTCAATGTGCCGGCGGCTTATTATTCATTGGCCCGGGTTTGCCGCTTTTTTCATGACAGAATGGACGGTCGAAAATGTATGGGGCGCATATGCCGGATTCCGCATGAAAAAGAATATATGATCCATTTTTTGACATTACAAATTAGGTTAGGGTATTAGCATGTACAAAACGGGGAATCAAGCTGGTATTGACGGAAATTCCTTTTTGCAGTAACCGGGAGGAACAGGGGGCAATGAATGCGGTGTCAAAACTGGCGGAAAAATATGACGTGCCGTTTTTGAATATGACATATGAACATTCTGATCTGGCAGACGACAGGAAATTAGTTAAAGTATCGAAAACATGGGAGAGTGATTATAAGAGGTATATGGAGCTGAAGCTGCAGGAGCTGCGGGAGACCAATGAGATCAAGCTGTATGTGCAGTGGCTTTTAGATGACAGGAAAAGGAAAACGGATCTAAAAAATAAGTGACATCCGCCATACTTTTTGTTATGATAAGAAGAACAGTGCAACCAAGGAAGGAATGAAGAACAGATATGCAAAAAGTATTAGATCTTATCAGCAGGGAAGTAGTGAAAGCCTTTCAGGCAAACGGCTATGATGAAACGTATGGCAAGGTAACCCTTTCGAACCGTCCGGACCTATGTGAGTACCAGTGCAACGGGGCTATGGCGGCGGCGAAGGAATACAGGTGCGCGCCTTTTATGATAGCGGACAAGATAGCAGAAAGTTTAACAGGGAATCCCATGTTTGAGGCAGTGGAATCGGTAAAGCCAGGTTTTTTGAACCTCAGGTTAGATCCGGAGTATCTGGCAGAGTATCTGCGGGAGATGGCAAAAGACACGGAGCGTTTAGGATGTGACAAATGTAAGGCCCCTAAGACAATCATGATTGATTACGGCGGGCCTAATGTGGCAAAGCCACTCCATGTGGGGCATCTGCGCTCAGCGATTATCGGAGAAAGTGTCAAGCGGATTGGGAAATTCATGGGACATACCATGATTGGCGATGTACATCTGGGAGACTGGGGCTTGCAGATGGGGCTGATTATTACAGAATTAAAGGAGCGCAAACCGGGATTGGTTTATTTTGACGAATCATACACAGAGGAATATCCTGAGGAGCCTCCCTTTACCATCGGGGAACTGGAGGAAATCTACCCTGCGGCAAGCGCTAAATCCAAAGAGGATGAAAATTATAAGGAAGCGGCAATGCAGGCGACCTATGAACTGCAGCATGGAAGGAAAGGCTACCAGGCGTTACTGGAACATATTTTAAATGTTTCTGTCAGTGATTTGAAGCGCAATTATGAGAATTTAGATGTTTCCTTTGAATTGTGGAAGGGAGAATCAGATGCACAGCCCTATATCCCGGATATGGTGGAGAAAATGAAACGTGACGGTTATGCGTATATCAGTGAGGGAGCTTTGGTGGTGGATGTAAAGGAAGAAACAGACACGAAGGAAATCCCCCCCTGTATGATTTTAAAATCAGACGGTGCTTCCCTTTACAATACCACAGACCTTGCAACCATCGTCTGGCGTATGCAAGATTACCAGCCGGATGAGATAATCTATGTGGTGGACAAGCGGCAGGAGCTGTATTTTACCCAGGTATTCCGCTGTGCCAGGAAGACGGGACTGGTGAGGCCGGAAACAGAATTGAAATTCCTGGGGTTCGGCACTATGAACGGGAAGGACGGCAAGCCCTTTAAGACCAGAGAGGGCGGCGTAATGCGCCTGGAATATCTTGTATCGAATATCAATGAGGAAATGTATAAGAAGATTGCAGACAACCATACCGTAGAGGAGGAAGAAGGGCGCAAAACTGCTAAAGTGGTGGCTCTTTCCGCCATTAAATATGGAGATTTGTCGAATCAGGCGTCTAAGGATTATATTTTTGACGTGGACCGTTTTACTTCATTTGAGGGAAACACCGGGCCTTATATTCTCTATACGATTGTAAGGATTAAGTCTATTCTGAAAAAATATCAGGCAGAAAAGACCCTGCCTGCAGGAGCAAAGATTCTTGCGGCGCATACTGCCAGTGAAAAAGCGCTGATGTTAGAGATATGTAAATTTAACGGTATGATGGAAAATGCATTCCAGGAGACTGCGCCTCATAAGGTATGTGCCTATATCTATGAACTTGCCAATGCGTTTAATCATTTTTATCACGAGACGAAGATTATGGCGGAAGAGGATGAAATGGTACAGGCAGGGTATATCTGCCTGCTGGAACTGACCAGGCAGGCGTTGGAAATCTGTATCGGCGTGCTGGGGTTTGAGGCGCCGGAACGGATGTAAGGAAGGGATATCTGGAACCCCTTAGGACAAACCTGCACGCGGCGCGGCAAATCGTCCCAGGTTTCCGTTTCGCTTCGGTTCGTTTCGCGCGGACTGAAGTGAATGAGGGGATTTTGGGAGTTGAAGCGGACAAGTCCGCTTTGTTTTGTGTCTGAAATGCCGCATCTACAAAAACGCCGCTTGCTGGCAGCCGGGTTCGCCAGGGGTTACCGTTCATTAAAAATTATTTCCATTCCAGCCCCAATGGGAAACGGCTTCGTATTTTACATAAATACGGTCTTTGGGAATGTCTAATACTTCATGGAAAATCGAGCAGATTTCTGAGGTTAAAGCGCAAAAGGCATTTTTATTTTCGCTGCCGAATACTTTGACCTCCACGAATGCGGTGGGAGCGCTGTCCTCACCTCGGAAATACAGATGGTATTCCGGTTCAAATCCTGTCATCAGCCAGCTTTCACTTTTGCCTGGAATCAGGGTGATGGCCTGTCCAAGACGTGAAACCAGCGTTTGCTCCTGTTCTTTTGATAAAGAAACACTTACTTTTGAATTAATAAATGGCATAAATTTACCTCCTGAATGAGTTTTATTTATTATAGTTTTTCTATGGCTTTCTGTCAATTCTTTTAGCGTTTTACTTAAAACGGCGGCTTTTTCAGAGTTTTGGGGAAGCAACGGATTGTTGCTGGTCATTTTAAGCGAAAAATGGTAATCTGAACCTATTCTAGCAGAAAAAATTCTGGAAGTATCTGAATGGAAACGTATGAATATGAATTGAGAAAGGATTGCAGACTATGGAAAAGAGTATCGGAGAGAAATTAAAAGAATGCCGTATGAACCGCCAATTAAGCCAGCAGGAACTTGCTGAAAAACTGAATGTGACCAGGCAGGCGGTTTCTAACTGGGAGAGGGATAAGACTCTGCCGGACGTGTATATGCTGAAAGAGATTGCGGCCGTGTTTGATATGACCTTGGATGAATACATGGAAAATACCAGACAGGCTGGGGTGAAGATGCCTAAACTGCCGGGAAGACTGGCGGCGGCGTCAGTGGCAGCAATTCTTTTGTATTTGATTAGCGGCGCAGTTACCAGGCGGCTGGCAGTAGAGACAGTGGCAGAAATGGTGATCATCAGTATTTTCTGTCAGGGTTTTACGCATCTGTATCTATCCACATCTGTAAAAGGCGGGAATTTTTCCATGCTGGCAGGGTTTGACAGTAAAGTGGAATATCGTCTGGAGGAGGTAAAGAAGGTATTAGTACAGATGGATATCCATATTTCCTGTAGTTCTTTTGGCGCGGTTCTGCTTCTTGGACTCTGCGGGTTTTTAGGGGAACGTCAGGGAGAAATCGTCAATATCTGTGTGATGGTATCCTATTGCCTTGATTTTACGCTGGCAGTCTGTTTTCTAAATTACCGGAATATTGAGCGGACTATAGTGAAAGAAAAAGACCAGAAGACGGCCAGGGCAGGGTATGTTTCTCTGGTCTGGTTTATGGCGTGGGTGTTTGCTATTGTAGGAGCCACATTTGCAAAATTTGAACTGGAATCCATTCAGAATAATTCTAAGGAAGCCATAGGGTGTCTGGGGTGGCTGGTTCCGTTCCTGCTGGTTATCATTACGGAGTTGTTTTATGAACAGCACCGGGCCAGAAAAGAAGTGGAGGCAGAAAGAAAATACAGGGTGGGGAAAGCATTTTGGCTTGGCAGTCTGCTGGCTGCTGCAATTATGCTGGGAATGCTGTTTTGTTAAAATTTTATACATAATTTTTGCAAAACAGACCATACTATCAGGGATAAAAATTATATGGAAAGGAGATTCCTATGAATCCATTATCAGAAAAGGAATTATCTGCTTTAAACGATCTGCTGACCGGGGAAGAACTTCTGATTAAGAAATTCCAGGTGCTGGCAGATAACTGCAGCGACACGGAAATCAAGGCCAAGTTTACCGAGATTTCCAATGAGCACAAGGAGCATTTTCGTTCTCTGTATTCCCAGTTGAGCTAATCATTGCTAAAATCAGGAGGTAAATCATGCAGCAGTCATTTTATTCAGAAAAAGAGATGTTTGCGGACGCGCTGACCGCAGAAAAAACAGCGACCACTCTTTATAATACTTTTTCCAATGAATGTGTGCACAGCAACGTGAGAAACGCAATTCTGGACTGCCTGGAAAAAGAGCACAATATTCAGAATGAAGTCTTTAATATGATGCACGACAGAGGGTATTATCCCACGCCTTCTGCCGAGACACAGAAGATCGATGAGGCAAAACAGAAATTCGGACAGTGTATGCAGAATTTTTCATAAAGCTGAGGATTCACCTGCTGCATTTTTGCAGCAGGTGAATTTTTTCAGGAAAGACCTTGTCCTGTTAAAGAGTGAAGGTATCTGTGCGGAAGAAAAAGATGCGTATGCGCGCAAGAATATATTGAATAATCAGCGATTCTTGTTATAATAAACATAGAAGCCAATATTTTTAAAGCGGAGGCTGATATGCAAAAGATACTGGTAGTAGACGATGTGGAATTAAATCGTGAATTACTGCGCTATATATTAGAGGAAGAGTATACAATTGAAGTGGCGGCGGACGGAAAGGAAGCCATACAGAAGCTTCAGGAATCGCAGGGGGAGACAGGGGCCGTCCTTCTGGATCTGCAGATGCCTCGAATGGATGGGTTTGCTGTAATTGCGGCTCTCGAAGAGAGAGGGTGGATGCAAAGATTCCCCGTTCTGGTGATCAGCGGGGAATATTCTATGGAGGTGGAGAACCGGTGCCTGGAACTTGGCGTTTCTGATTTTATCCATAAACCGTTTGGCACTTCCATCGTCAGGAACAGAATCAGGAACGCCATGGAGCTGTTTGCGACCAGAAAAAAGTTAGAGCGGAAGGTAGAGGAACAGGCCGAGGCGCTGAAGGAACAAAATCAGATTATTCAGCGTCAGGCAGAAAAGCTGCGTCATGAAAAGTCGTTTAACAGGCTGATGATGGAATACCGCTCGGCCATTATGGAAGTGGAAACCAGACTGAAGGTGCTGAACGAGGAATTTTCCCAGGAATATAACCGCAACCCCTTTGAAGCGATTAAGAGCAGGCTGAAGACCCCGGCAAGTATTTTTGAGAAACTGGAACGGAAAGGGTATCCGTTCACTTTGGAGAGTATCCGGGAGAACCTGACAGACGTGGCGGGGCTTCGGGTGATTTGTTCTTTCCCGGATGATATTTACCGCCTGGCAGAGCTTTTGACGAAACAGGACGATATTATCATCGTGCGCAAGAAAGACTATATTAAAAGCCCTAAGCCCAATGGTTACCGCAGCCTTCATTTTATTTTAAGCGTGCCGATTTTTTTGTCGGATGAGAAAAAATATATGAATGCCGAGGTGCAGTTTCGGACGATTGCCATGGATTTCTGGGCGAGCCTGGAGCATAAATTAAAATACAAAAAATATGTGCGCAGCGCAGATGAGATTGTGGGGATGCTCAAAGACTGCGCGGATTCCATAGAGGCGCTGGATTATCAGATGCAGGAGATACGAAATAAAATTGACCGTTCCCGGCAGTAGATGGCGGTTAAAATTGTTCCTGCTGGTTTTTTTGTTTTCTCTGGCGCTGGGTTCCGCCTTGACAGGGTTTGGGGCATATATTATAGTGTATAGTGTGCGGTGAATCATAAGTAAAGGGCGCTCTGCGTCAATGTCTGGGAAACTTATTTTTGCCGTACTGGAAAAAAACAGGTGAGGATAGATTATGAGTAAAATTATTTTAACAGGCGACAGACCTACGGGGAAGCTTCATGTAGGACATTATGCCGGTTCTCTCAGAAGACGGGTGGAACTGCAGAACTCCGGGGAATACGATAAGATATTTATTATGATTGCCGATGCGCAGGCATTGACAGATAATGCCGATAATCCGGAAAAAGTGCGGCAGAATGTGGTGGAAGTCGCGCTGGATTATATGGCGTGCGGGCTGGATCCGGCAAAATCAACGCTTTTTATCCAGTCGCAGATTCCGCAGCTTTGCGAGTTGTCTTTCTATTATATGAATCTGGTGACGGTGTCCCGTTTACAGCGGAATCCTACCGTAAAAGCGGAGATTCAGATGCGTAATTTTGAGGCGAGCATTCCCGTGGGTTTTTTCACGTATCCAATTAGCCAGGCGGCAGATATTACCGCATTCCAGGCGACTACCGTTCCCGTGGGAGAGGATCAGATGCCGATGTTGGAGCAGACCAGGGAGATTGTCCACAAATTTAATTCTGTATACGGCGAGACTTTGACAGAGCCGCAGATTCTACTTCCGGACAATCAGGCGTGTATGCGTCTGCCGGGAATTGACGGTAAGGCGAAGATGAGTAAATCCCTGGGCAACTGCATTTATTTGTCAGAGGAAGCGGATGAGATTAAGAAAAAGGTAATGAGTATGTTTACCGATCCCAATCATCTTCGTGTGGAAGACCCCGGTTCTCTGGAAGGAAATACCGTATTTACATATCTGGATGCCTTCTGCCGTGAGGAACATTTTGAGCGTTACCTGCCGGATTATGCAAATCTGGACGAGCTGAAAGCGCATTATAAACGGGGCGGTTTGGGAGATGTGAAGGTGAAGAAGTTTCTCAACAATGTCATGCAGGAGGAATTGGAGCCGATCCGCACACGCAGAAAGGAACTGCAGAAGGATATTCCCTATATTTACGAAGTATTGAAAAAGGGAAGTGAGGAGGCACAATCCGCGGCGGCAAAAACTCTGGACCGGGTGCGCGATGCTATGAAAATCAATTATTTTGCAGATGAGGAGCTGATTCAGGAGCAGTCAGAGAAATTCAAAGGATAAAAGAGTGTGTAAAAGCCCGGGAAAGCATAAGCGCCACCGGGCTTTTGGAATAAGCAGATTTGCGCTATATTATGTGGTTTAATATCCCAGTTCTTCGCCAATGAGAATTACCTTGATGCGGTCTGCCTTGTTGCTGCGGCGTGTGATCACGGTCTGGGCGCAGATACATTCCGGGCTTTGGCAGTCGCAGCAGAGGCCGGTAGCTGCGCAGGGGGTATTCCGCCTCAGCCGTATAGCATTGATGGGAGAGGCGGTGTTTTTTACCCGCAAAAGAGCCGCTTCCACAGTGGGCACAACCTTGTTCATACCCGCGAGGATTATAACGTTGGAAGGGCCGTAAATCAAAGACGCAAGGCGATTTCCGGTACCGTCCGTATTCACCAGTTCTCCGGAGGAGGTAATAGCGTTGCTGCTCATAAAGTAATAATCAGCGTTCAATGCTTTGTGGTAAATGTTTGCCACCTCTTCTTCTGACCGGGCTTTGCCCCGGTCTAAAAGGGTAATATCTTCACGATTCTGCAAGGCTTTGATCATACCGGCTTCCGTCAATGTCATAGAGCCGCCGAAGGATACGGTGCTGTCAGGTGCAACCATTGATAGAGCCAGAGCTACCGCATCTTCGGCGGTAGCCCGGTAGTGAGCTTCCATCTGGCGCAGTTTCAGGTTTTTTACGGTCTCTGCGGCAAGTTTTTCATAATAGGTTTTGGTTGGAGTCATACATAGTTCCCCTTTCTTATACGTTTCATTTAGAGTAACACAGATGAAGAAAAGAATCCAGCGTTTTTCATTTTGCACAAAGAAGAAAATTTTTATCTTATGAGAAAAGCTCTTGTTATGCAAACGCGTGAAAGAGTCTTCCCGGAAAACATTTATGCGCGCTTGCACAAGAGGTAATGATTGCTTCGCATGGTGCTTGGAGCATCAAAGTGTAGGCCAATTTCCTTAAGAGTGAGGGAAGGGGGCTGATGGGGGCCTGTACACGTTGTTCGCATAAATTAGTTGATAACACGGCGCATGGAATGGCGCCGCAGAATTTTTCTGGAAATTGAATTACTTTTTTAAATGTGCTATAATCCGTAGAGCGAGTTTGAAAAATGTTATCTGCCGAACGCGCTGCGGTACAGGCGGCAGAAATGATGTATCAAATCTGCTTGAGGAACAGTTCGCTAAATGGAGGGTGTTATGGGAAAGAAATTAAAGAAACTGGCATCGTACTATAAGCCGTACCTGCCGTTATTTCTTGCGGATATGTTTTTTGCAATTCTGGGAGCGGGAGTGACACTGGTGATCCCGCTGATTGTGCGCTATATCACGGATAAAGTGATTGTTTTGGAAGCTCAGGCGGCTCTCGACAAGATTTCGGCGCTGGGGCTTATGATGCTGGGGTTAGTGGCCCTGGAGTGTTTCTGCAATTATTTTATTGCGAATTACGGACATGTAATGGGAGCTAAAATTGAATTTGATATGCGGGCTGAGATATTCGGGCATTACCAGAAGCTTTCCTTTTCTTTTTTCAATAACCAGAAAGTAGGGCAGCTCATGTCCAGAATTACCAGCGATTTGTTTGACATCAGTGAACTTTTGCACCATGGTCCGGAAGATTTAGTGATTTCCCTGATTAAAATTATCGGCTCCTTTGTTATTTTAATCAATATTGATGTAAAACTGACGCTGGTTGCTTTTGCCTTTGTGCCAGTGATGCTGGTGTACGCGGCTTATTTTAATACGAGAATGAAGCGGGCGTTTAAGCGCAACCGGGTCAAGATTGCAGATATTAATAGCCAGATTGAGGATAATCTCTCGGGGATCCGTGTGGTAAAATCCTTTGCCAATGAAGAGATGGAGCTGGAAAAGTTCCAGGAGGGCAATCAGGGGTTTCTGGCGGCAAAGAAGAACAGCTATCTTTATATGGCAGGCTATCATTCCGGACTGGGAGCGCTTACCACTATGATTACAATTGCCGTTTTGGCGGCGGGCGCAGTGCTGATTACCAAAGAACAGGTGAGTGTGACGGATCTTATTACCTTTCTTTTGTATATTAATACGTTTACAGAGCCTGTGAAGAAATTGATTAATTTTACGGAGCAGTTTCAAAATGGTTATACGGGGTATGAGCGTTTTATGGAAATGATGGCGATTGTGCCGGACATTGAGGACCGTCCGGGGGCAGCGGAGCTTAAAAATGTGAAAGGGGATATTTCTTTTGAGGACGTATCCTTTCATTATGAGGAAAATACAGAGACGGTTCTGCATCATATCAACCTTGCGGTAAAAGCAGGGTCTTATATAGCGCTGGTAGGCTCATCCGGCGCGGGCAAAAGCACACTGTGCAGCCTGATTCCCAGGTTTTATGATGTGACTCAGGGCGCTGTAAAGATTGACGGAACAGATGTCAGGGATATCCAATTAAAAAGCCTGCGCAGCCAGATTGGAATCGTGCAGCAGGACGTGTATCTGTTTGTGGGAACGGTGATGGACAATATCCGTTATGGCAGGCCCGGCGCAACCAGAGAAGAGGTGATCGAGGCGGCCCAAAATGCCAATGCCCATGATTTTATTATGGCGCTGCCGAACGGATATGATACAGATATCGGGCAGCGGGGCGTGAAGCTTTCCGGCGGGCAGAAACAAAGATTGTCTATTGCCCGTGTATTTTTGAAAAATCCGCCAATACTTATTTTTGACGAGGCAACTTCCGCATTGGATAACGAGAGCGAAAAGGTGGTGCAGGAATCCTTAGAGAAGCTTGCCAAGGACCGTACGACGTTTGTAATTGCACACAGGCTGTCTACCATACGCAACGCTCAGAAAATACTGGTGCTTACGGAAACCGGAATAGAAGAAGAAGGAACGCATAAGGAATTGCTGCAAAAAAATGGCATGTATGCAAAATTATATTCCGACGGGAAATAAAAAGCTGCCTGCATTTTGGCGGCAGTTTCAGGTATACGAAGTCTGGCAGATAAGGAGATAAAAAGTATATGGATATATCATTTCAAAAGATTAAGTTAGAAGACAAAGAGCGGATAAGCGCTTATCTGGAAAAGAAAGTGTACAGAAGCTGTGATCTTGTTTTTCCGAATATTTATTTATGGAGCCGGAAATATCCCACAAAATATGCAGTGGTGGAGGATACCCTGATTTTCCAGGGGATTGCGGAAAACGGAGCGCCAAGCGTCACATTTCCGGCAGGAGGTCAGGAGCAGACGCGCAGGGCGCTTCAAGCGCTCAGGCAATGGTTCCGCGAACGGCAGACGGGATTTCGTATGCATCTCGTACAGCCGAAGGAATTTGAACTGCTGGAATCCTGGTATCCGCATACGTTTCAGATCAACTACAACAGGGATATAGCCGATTATGTCTATGAGACAGAAAAGCTGACCAGCCTTGCAGGGAAAAAGCTCCACGGCAAACGGAACCATGTCAACCGTTTTCTGGAAAACAACCCGGAATGGGTCTATGAACCGATTACGCCGCAGAATGTAGAGGAATGTTTCCAGATGGCGTTAAAATGGAGGGAGGAAATGCAGTGTGAAATTGATGTAGAGAAGCGGGATGAGATGTGCGTTACTTTAAACGCGCTGCGCCTAATGGAAGAGCTGGAGTTAAAGGGCGGTCTTTTGAGAATCCGGCCGCAGGGGGAGGTCATAGCGTTTACCATAGGGGAACCGCTGGATAAGGATACCTTTGTAGTGCATATTGAAAAAGCCTTTGCCCAGATACAGGGGGCTTATCCTATGATAAATCAGCAGTTTGTGCTTCACGAGGCGCAGAGTTATAAATATGTGAACCGGGAGGAGGATACCGGCGCGGAAGGACTGCGGAAAGCGAAATTATCCTATCGCCCGGCGTTTCTGGTAGAAAAAGGCGTGGTGACGCCGGCCAGTCATTCGTCTATGGCAGAGCTGTTATAAGGTATGTTAAATATTTTTCAAATACATTCTGGAACAGGAGGAAAAGGATATGACAAAAATAGATATTATTTCTGGATTTTTAGGAGCAGGCAAGACGACCTTTATTAAAAAGATGCTAGAGGACGTCTTTGCCGGTGAAAAGATTGTGCTGATTGAGAATGAATTTGGGGAGATTGGGATTGACGGCGGCTTTTTAAAGGATTCCGGCATCGAGATCAGTGAGCTAAATTCCGGCTGTATTTGCTGCTCTCTGGTGGGAGATTTTGGTAAGAATCTTCGGGAGGTCATGCAGCGTTTTCATCCCGACCGTATCCTCATTGAACCTTCGGGTGTGGGGAAATTGTCCGACGTGATGAAGTCTGTACAGGAAGTAGAAACGGAGAATGAAGTGAAACTGAACGGGCGGCTTACCGTAGTCAATACGGCGAAAGCCAAAAAACAGATGAAGGCGTTTGGAGAATTTTTCAATAACCAGATCGAGTACGCTACTGTTGTGGTGCTGAGCCGTACCCAGAATGTGAAGCCGGAACAGACAGAAGATGTGGTAAAAGCCATCCGGGAGAAAAATACCAAAGCTGCCATTATTACTACGCCCTGGGATGAGATAGACGGAAAGCAGATTTATAAGGTGATGGAGCAGCAGAAATCATTAGAACAAGAGCTTTTGGAGGAGCATCAACATCACGGCCAGGAACATGACTGTGGTCATGAGCATCACGAAGACTGCCATACGCATAAGGGTCAGGAACATGATTGTGGTCATGAGCATCACGAAAACTGCCATGACCATGAGGATCATAAGCATGATTGCGGTCATGGACATCACGGGAACCATCATGCCCATGAACACGACGGGGAATGTAGCTGTGGCTGCCACGACCACGGGCATGGCCATGAACACCACCATCATCATGCGGACGAGGTATTTACAAGCTGGGGAAAGGAGACGCCTCATATTTTTGACAGGGAAACAATTGAACATGCAATGAAAGTTTTCTGTGAAACAAAAGATTATGGAACAGTTCTGCGTGCAAAAGGAATGGTGCCAGGTAAGGACGGGACATGGATTTATTTTGATATGGTGGACGGAGAATATGAACTGAGGACCGGGGAAGCGGATTATACCGGAAGGCTCTGTGTGATTGGTACGGATATACAGGAAGAAAAACTGGAAGCGTTGTTTGGCATAGAAAATTGATAGCCAGAAAGGGTGTGAGAGAATGGAAATTCCGGTATACTTATTTTCCGGATTTATGGACAGCGGGAAAAGTTCCCTGATACGGGAAACTCTGATTGAAGGAGATTTCAGCCGGCAGGGCAAGACGCTGCTGATTCTCTGTGAAGATGGAGAGGTGGAATTTGATGAAAAAGAGCTTGCAAAGGTAAATACAGTAATGGAGATGATAGAGGATGAGGAAGCGTTTACTTCTGCAAAGCTTAAAGAACTGCAGCGTATCCATCAGCCGGATCAGGTGTTTATTGAATATAATGGAACCTGGCAGATGTCCGGATTTCTGGAACTGGAGCTGCCCGCAGACTGGGTGTTGGTACAGTCCCTGGCGACTGTGGACGCCGCTACCTTTGAAATGTATCTGAATAATATGCGCGCTATGATTATGGAACAGCTTTTTGCAGCGGATGTGGTAATTCTTAATCGCTGTGAAGAAGATACCCCGAAGGGAAAATTCCGCCGCGCGATCAAAGTCATGAACCGCAAGGCGCAGATCGCCTATGAGCGTGCTGACGGCACCATTGATGAAAATGACATGGAGGAGCTGCCTTACGATTTGAACCAGGACATCATTGATGTTTCGGATATGGATTACGGGATATGGTATATGGACGCTCTGGATGATCCCAGGAAGTATGAGGGAAAGAAGGTACGCTTCCTGGCGCTGGTTTATCATCCGGAGAAAATGAAAAAAGGTGTATTTGTGCCAGGACGTTTTGCCATGACCTGCTGTGTGGATGATATTACGTTTGTAGGGTTTAAATGCAAGTGCGATAAAACAATGGAAGTCGCGCACAAATCCTGGGTAACTATTACGGCAGAGATGCGCAATGAATTTGCCATGGAATATAAAGGGAAGGGGCCAGTGTTGTATGCGTTGGATATTCAGCCTGCAAAAAAGCCGGAGGATGAATTGATTTATTTTAGCTGATTGTATGGAAGGCGGTTATGGTGATGGAAGCAGACAGCAGGCTGTCGGACCGGATTGCGGACAGTATTTTGTCTATGATAACGGTGGAACGGCGGTTTTTGCCAGGCAGTAAACTGCCGAATGAAAATGTATTGTCTAAAGAACTTAAGGTAAGCCGTACTACGCTGCGGGAAGCCATCCGTATTCTTGCCACGGAGGGAATTTTGGAAATCAGGCGTGGAAAGGGCACTTTTGTCAGGAAAGATTTTAAAGCGGATAAGACAAAAGAGTTGTCCGTTCTCGCCACAGCAAAGGTGAAGGCGAGGGATTTATATGAAATGCGGCTGATTTTTGAGCCGGAAGCAGCATACTATGCGGCGCTGCGCGCTACAGAAGAAGAGATTCAAAGAATTATGGCGCTGGGGGCGGAAATTGAAGCGCGTATTCGGCACGGCCAGGATCGCACAGAGGTGGAGCAGGCATTTCACAAATCAATTGCCAGAGCTACCCACAATGAATTTATGAACCAGCTTATGCCTGTCATTTATGAGGGAATCAATAAAGGAGTGCGGCTTTCACGTATTCATGAAGAGGCAGTGCAGGCTACTTTGGTAGATCATAAGATCTTGATGGATTTTTTAAAAGCGCGGAACGGAGAAGGGGCAAGAAACGCTATGCGTATTCACATTTTACATGCCATGGATCAGCTTCCCATGGATTAAAATCTTGTGTAATTATGAGCAATTTGAAGGAGGAATAGGGATGGGACGGCAGGACTGGAACGAAACAGAAGACGCTGTGCAGAACGAAATGGAGGACGAAAACAGGGCGAAACCTGATAAGAGGAGAAAGATTCTCAAAGAAGTTTTCAATAATGCGGTCATGATTTTCATTGCTCTGGGAGTTGGTTTTTTCCTCAACAAATATGTGGTCGCTAATGCCCAGGTTCCCACAGGCTCAATGGAAACAACGGTAATGGCGGGGGACAGAATACTGGTAAATCGTTTGTCATATGTATTCGGTGAACCGCAGAGAGGGGATATTGTGACTTTTATTTATCCGGATGATGGAGAAACGCTTTATTTGAAACGGATTATGGGGCTGCCAGGGGAAACGATTGCCGGAATAAACGGCGTAATCTATATCAATGACCAGCCTTTAAAGGAAGATTTTACCCAGGAGGTGAGCTATGAGGATTTTGGTCCTTATACCGTCCCGGAAGGAACATATTTTATGATGGGAGATAACCGCAATAATTCCTGGGATTCCAGGTATTGGGAACATAAATTTGTGAAAATAGAGGATATTGTCGGGAAAGCGGAAATAAGTTATTTTCCACATCCGCGTCTGTTAAAATAACAGGATAAGAGATACAGCTAATTGCCGCCGGGACAATGCGCTGTATTTCTTTTTCATCTGATAGGAAAGACCTTATCACGCGAATTCGTGAATGTGGCTTTCCTATCAGAGAAAAAGCATTTATGCACACTCGTACAAGAGGTAAGGATTGCTTCGCAATGGTGCCCGGCGCAACAAAGTGTGCAAGCCAATTCCCACAAGAATGTGGTAAGGGGTTTGATGTGGGCTGGCCACTTTGTTTTTGGCATTATTAAAATTTCTTAATAAGAATGGTTACATATATGAGTACAGAGGGATAAAGAGGAGAAGAACCATGTCATTACAGTTAATTTTCGGGGGTTCCGGCAGCGGAAAGTCAGACTATGCGTATCGGAGAATTTTAGAACAGTCGAGGCAGGAGCCGGACCGCACCTTTTTTGTTCTGGTGCCAGAACAATTCACCATGCAGACACAGCGGGAGTTGGTGGCGAGACAGGAAAAGCACAGCATTATGAATGTGGATGTGGTAAGCTTCAACCGTCTTGCCTACCGGATTTTTGGCGAGCTGGGTATGGGAAATCTGAATATTCTGGAAGAGACGGGCAAAAATCTGGTACTGCGGCGGGTGGCGGAAGAACAGCAGGAGAATCTAAAACTGCTGAAGGCAAGCATGAAGAAGACGGGATATATTACGGAGATGAAGTCGATTATATCGGAACTGACCCAGTACCGCATTGCGCCCAAGCATCTGGATGTACTGATTGGAGAGAAGAAACATTTGCCGTCTTTCCGCTATAAAATGCAGGATATCCAGACTATGTATCAGGGTTTTTTAGATTATCTGGAAGGGAAATTTATTACAGCAGAAGAATTGCTGGAAGTATTTGCCCAGGAAGCAGAACGGTCGGAAATCCTTCGGGATTCAGTGATTGTCCTCGACGGATTTACCGGATTTACCCCGGTGCAGTATTATCTTCTGCAGCGATTGCTGAAGCTTGCCAGTGAAATCCTGGTGACCGTGACCCTGGATCAGAGAGAAGACCCCTATCATGACAGGGGCATACAGGATCTATTCTACATGAGTAAGAAAACGGCGGCGGCTCTGACAAAAATTGCAGCAGACCAGCATGTGGATATAAAAGAGCCTGTCTGGATTCCCCATAGCGAGAAAAGCCGTTTTACAGATTCTCCGGCGTTGTTGTGGCTGGAACAGAACTTATTCAGAATGAAACCGCAAGTGTATACTCAGACTGAATCAGAGAAGGAAAAGGACGAGGATATTTTTCTGTATTCTCTGGCAAACCCCAGGCAGGAACTGGAGTTTGTGGCAGCAAAGATTAAGGAGCTGGTAAGGGACGAAGGGTATCGTTATCAGGATATTGCTATTGTCTGCGGAGACGTGGAATTGTACGGAAATTACGCGGAGGAAATTTTTAATACTTTTGAGATCCCCTTATTTCTGGATGCCAGGAAGGATATTTTGTTTCATCCTATGACAGAATTTTTAAGAGGAGTTCTGCTGATTGTGGAGCAGGATTTTTCTTATGAAGCGGTGCTGGGATACCTGCGCTGTGGATTATCTGGCTTTTCTATGGAAGCTGTTGATTTACTGGAAAATTATATGCTTGCGGAAAATATCCGGGGTTTTTGGAAATGGCAGAAGAAATGGGTGCGCCGCGGCAGTGTGAATAATCAGGAAGAGCTGGATGAGATCAACCGGCTGCGGGAACAGTTTGTGGAGCAGTTTACACCGCTGCGTGAGATTTTTCAGGGGAAAGGCCATACTGTGAGGGAGGAATCCACAGTCTTGTATGAGCTGATTTTTTCCCTGAACGTGGAGGGGATGCTCAGAGAGTATGAAGAAACGTTTCAACAGCAGGGAGAAGGAGCGCTTGCCAGGGAATATGCACAGATTTACAAGACGGTGATGGATCTGCTGGATAAGATGGTGGAGCTTTTAGGAGAAGAGCAGATGCGTGTCAGGGAATACCGTGAGATTCTGGAGGCGGGCCTGGAAGCAGCGGCAATTGGGATCATTCCTCCAGGATATGACAGAGTGGTGTTCGGGGATATCGAGAGAAGCCGTCTGTCCCATATTAAAGTATTATTTTTTGCGGGTGTCAATGACGGGCTGATTCCCAAGGCGGTGGAGCACGGAGGGATTATTTCTCAGGCAGACCGGGAATTGTTTGCAGCTAATGAGATGGAACTTTCCCCCACAGACCGGGAACGGAGTTTTATCCAGAAATTCTATCTCTATCTGAATCTTACCAAGCCGTCAGAACGGTTGTATATCACCTGGTTTCGGGTAAATCAGGAGGGGAAAGAGAGCCGCAAATCTTATCTTGTGGGAGCCATTCAGAAAATGTTTCCAGGTTTTACTCCAGTAAAAATTGAGGAATTGCCTGGATTTGAGCAGGTTATTACACCGAAAAGCAGCAAAAAATTTCTGGTAGAAGGGCTGAAAAAAGCAAAAAGGGGAGAAGTGTCTCAGGAATGGATGGGGTTGTATCACTGGTATGAGAAACAGCCGCAGTGGCGTGATCAGCTGCTTCCATTTCTGGAAGCGGCATTTTACCAGTATCAGAAGCAGAATATGGGAAAACAGGTGACCAGAGAACTGTATGGAAGTGTGCTGGAGAACAGCGTTACCCGTTTAGAGCAGTTCAGCGCCTGTGCCTGCAGCCATTTTCTGCAGTACGGCCTGAAACTGCAGGAGCGCAGCCTGGGAGAATTTGCCCCGGTGGATATGGGGACCATGTTTCATCAAGTCTTAGAACGGTACGCCAATGCCATGGAAAGGGCAGGATATCATTGGTTTGACGTGCCAGGGGAAGAGCAGGAACGGCTGATCGAACAGGCAGTGGAGGAAGCGTTGGGCACTGGCTTTGACAGCCTGCTTTTAGAGGAAGCAAGAACGGCGTATCTGGTGGAGCGGATGAAGCGTATTTTGAAACGAACGGTAGAGACGATTGCAGAGCAGATCAGGACCAGCCATTTTTCCCCAGAGGGCTACGAGATTTCCTTTTCTTTTGTGGAAGATTTGGAATCTGTAAATTTTATTTTAAATGATCAGGAGAAAATGCGGCTCCGGGGCAGGATTGACCGCATTGATACGCATAAAACAGAGGACGCGGTCTATGTGAAGGTAGTGGATTACAAATCTGGCAATCAGGATTTTCAGCTTTTGTCACTCTATCATGGATTGCAGCTTCAGCTTGTGGTATATTTGAACTCCGCGGTGGAGCTGCTCAGGAAAAAATATCCGCAGAAACAGGTTCTGCCTGGCGGCATGTACTATTATCACCTTGACGATCCCATGATAAAAGGAGATGCAAAGAAAACGGACGTCCAAATTCAGGAGGAAATCTTAAAGGAACTGAAATTAAAGGGCGTGGCCTCTCAGATAGAGGATGAGAGCGTCAGCGCGAAAGCAAAAAAAGCCGGGAATGAAGAATTTCGGATTCTGTCGGGTTATGTGAATCACAAAATACAGGAGATCGGCAAGAAGATTTTTCAGGGAGAGATTTCAGCCAATCCCTATCAGTTGGGGGAAAATACCGGATGTGATTATTGCCCCTATCACGGGATCTGCGGATTTGATGCCGGTAGGCCCGGACAAGATTACCGGAAGTTGGAAAATATCAAGGATGACGGAGAAATTCTGAGAAAGATGCAGGAGGAGATGTAGGCGCATGGAGAAGAAATGGACCACACAGCAGCAGCAGGTGATTGTGCTTAAGAACCGGAACCTGCTGGTGTCAGCGGCGGCAGGAAGCGGTAAGACGGCCGTTTTGGTAGAGCGTATTATACAGAAAATCACAGATACAAAACATCCGGTGGATATTGACCATCTGCTGATTGTAACCTTTACCAATGCGGCGGCGGCAGAAATGCGGGAACGGATAGGCATCGCTTTGGCCGAAGCGTTGGAGAAGCAGCCGGAGAGCATTCATCTGCAGCGGCAGCAGACCTTGCTGCATACGGCGCAGATTACCACCATACACAGTTTTTGTCTGTATGTGATACGGAATTATTTCCACCGGATTGATCTGGACCCGGATTTCAGGGTGGCAGAAGAAGGAGAATTAAAGCTATTGCAGAGCGATGTGCTCGATCAGGTGCTGGAACAGTATTACAAGGAGGCGAAACCAGAGTTTTTGGCTCTTTCAGAGACGCTTGCAACTGGTAAGACGGACCAGCCGTTTAAGGATACGATATTAAAACTGTTTCGTTTTGCCATGAGTTATCCCTGGGTGGAGGAATGGCTTTTGGGGTGCAAACAGCCGTTTCATGCGGCAAGCCAGGAGGAATTTGAACGTCTGCCGATGACAGGGGAACTGCTGGAGTATCTGGGGAACCTTACATTTCAATGGAAAGAACAGATGAAACAGTGTCACGGTATCTGTCTTGCAGAAGATGGTCCGGCCGCCTATTCGGAACGGATGGAACAGGAAGCAGCAGCTATGGAAGCAATCGCAGAGAGCCGGTCGTATCAGGAATACTACGAACATATCCGCGGATTTTCTTTTGCGCGCCTGCCATCATTGCGGAAATTTGCAGGAGATCCGGCGAAGAAGGAGCAGGTGCAGAAACTGCGCAATGAAGTAAAGGCTTCTGTCAAAAAAATCACGGAGCAGTTTTTTTTCCAAAGCCCGGAGGATATGAGAAGAGATATGGAAAAGTGCCGTCCCGCGGCGGATATGCTGATTGAAGTGACACTTGCATTTATCCAGGCTTTTTCAGAGAAAAAGCGGGAAAAAAATATGCTTGATTTCAATGATCTGGAGCATTTTGCCTTGAAGATCCTGGTGGATGAGAAGACACATGAGCCGAGCCAGACGGCGGAAGAGCTGCGGAAAAATTATCAGGAAATTATGATTGATGAATATCAGGATTCTAACTATGTTCAGGAAACCATCTTGCGTGCAGTTTCCAGGGAGGCGGAACAGGGGCACAATATTTTTATGGTGGGCGACGTCAAGCAGAGCATATACCGTTTCCGTATGGCACGGCCGGAGCTTTTCATGGAAAAGTATCATACCTACAGTCAGGAGGACAGCGAGAACCAGCGGGTGGATCTCCATAAGAATTTCCGCAGCCGCCGGGAGGTTTTAGAGACGGTTAATGATATTTTCTATAAGATTATGAACCAGGACATTGGAAATATTACGTATGACGAGCAGGCAGCCCTTTATCCTGGCGCTGTATTTCCCCAGGGAGAAACAGGCATGTTTGACACCAGATTTGTGGTGGTGGAGCCGGAAGAGGATGATCCGGAGACCAGGGTTCAGGAGTTAGAGGCAAAGGCAGTGGGAAATGAAATTCATGTTCTGATGAAAAACCAGCAAGTGACAGGCCAGATGCCTTCTGATGAGAGCGAGGGGAGCCTTCGGCAGGTACATTATTCCGATATTGTGATTTTACTGCGTTCCCTGAGCGGCTGGGCAGATACGTTTGTGAAGGTTTTGGGAGAGATGGGAATCCCAGCCCGGGCAGCGGCAGGGACAGGATATTTTTCCGCCTTTGAGGTGCAGACTGCTTTGAACCTTCTGAAAATTTTGGATAATCCCAGGCAGGATATTCCTTTGGCAGCAGTGCTGGCTTCTCCTGTTGTAGGACTGACAGGTGAGGAGCTTGCCATTCTCAGAGTTCAGTTTCCGGAAGAAAAATTCTATCAGGCCGTGCTCCATTACCAGAACGAAGAAGAGCTGTGCAGATCAGAGGAAGTCCCCGTATTATCTCAGAAATCAAGGGAGAAGCTGCAGAAATTTCTGCAGCTTATACAGAGGTTCAGAAAAAAAGTCAGCTATACGCCAATTCATCAGCTTCTGTATGAACTTCTGGAGGAGACTGGTTATCAGGCCTATGTCTATGCGCTGCCAGACGGAGAAGTGAAACAGGCAAATCTTCAAATGCTGGTTGAGAAGGCGATTGCCTATGAGGGCACCAGTTATCGGGGGCTATTCCATTTCATCCGTTATATGGAACAGCTTCAGAAATATGAGGTGGATTTTCCTCTGGCGGAAGGAGAGGAAGCGGAGGATGCTGTGCGGATTATGAGCATTCATAAGAGCAAGGGCCTGGAATTTCCAGTGGTGTTTGTGTCTGGTATGGGTAAGATGTTTAACAGCCAGGATATCCGGGAACGGGTGGTGCTCCACCCGGGACTGGGGATTGGCATGGATGTGACAGACTTAAAACGCAGATTGAGAACGCCGGGTCTTACCAGGCAGTTTCTGGCAAGAAAAATTGCTATGGAAAATACCGGAGAGGAACTGCGGGTTTTGTATGTGGCGCTGACCCGTGCCAGGGAGAAATTGATTATCACTGGAGTATTGAAAAAGGCAGCGCAGAAATTAGAAGAGCTGGGAGCAGATATTTTGGGAGAATCACAACAGGAGCAAACTTCTGGGGATGCGGTGCCCAAAGACCGGAAATTTCTTTCTTTCCTCAAACGATTGAATGCCGGCACTTTTCTGCAGTTTCTTCTGATGGCAGCCGCCTCTTATCCTGGGAAATATCCGGTACAGCTCGTTACCCAGTCTCAGCTTCAGACTGCCTCAGAACGGCGTCTTGCAAAAGAAGAGCTGACGAAAATAGAGCTGTTTGCAAGGCTGAAACATGCGGATCCACAGTGGGAACAGAAAGCGGCAAAGCGTTTGTCCTACCAGTACCCATATGAGGAGGAGACGGTGATGCGTACGAAGGTGTCAGTGTCAGAATTGAAAGGTCGTGCCATGGACAGGAGTGCGGCAGAAGAACAGATGCAGCAATTGGTCTGGGAGAAAGAAAAACAGCAGGATGCAGAGACGAAAGAGGGTAAAGTATGTAAGGAAGAAGAGGATCATTACATTCCGGCATTTATGGAGGGAGTACGAGAGGAAAATGCAGGCGCAAAGCGGGGAACAGCCATGCACCGCGTACTGGAATGTTATGATTTTACCCAGCCTTACGATACATGCAAAGAGCAGCTTAAGCTTATGGTGGAGAACAAAAAAATTGAAAAAGAGCTTTTGGAACTGGTTCCTGTCCATTCACTTAGAAAATTCCTTGCCACTTCTTTGGGACAGAGAATGCAAAAAGCTGCGCGGGAGGGAAAGCTGTACAAAGAAAAGCCCTTTGTTATGGGAAAACCTGCAAATGAGGTGTTAAAAGAGAGCTGCAGTCAGGAAATGCTGCTGGTTCAGGGAATTGTCGATGTGTTTTTTGAAGAGGCAGACGGAATTGTGCTGCTGGATTATAAGACAGACCGGGTGCAGACAGGCGGACAACTGGCAGAGCGCTACCGCGGGCAGATGGAATTGTATCAGGAGGCCGTTGAGCGGGCGCTGCAAAAACCCGTGAAGGAAAAAATATTGTATTCCTTCTGCCTGCAGGAGATGGTTTTTTTATCGTAATGTTTCTGCCTGCAGGAGTTTGATTATTTCATGAGAAGATCCATCAGATAATCGTAAACTTCTTCATTCTGTTTCTGCCAGTTGGCGCAGACAGCTTCAGCCTGTTCGCGGGTTTTGACAGCGATTGTCAGGTCGATGAGAGAATGTTCTTTTTCTTTGATTTGGCAGCGCGCTGCAAACTCCTGGCTGGTGGTTTTATAGTAATCAGCGATCACAGAGATTTCCTGACGCAGCGCCATTTTGTTTTCTGCAAAATAAGAGAGTACGTCGGATTTGATGGCGGGAGAGATTTTGTCCGGGAAGTAGGAAAGTGTTTCCCTTCCTGCCGGGGTGATATAATAATGAGTATTATTGTGCGTGGATTCTGTGCGCACCAGCTCCGCGCTGATAAGCTCGCTGATTGCCTGCTGGATGGTGAAATAAGTCGTATATTCTTTTTCCAGCACGAAGTTGGAAATTTGGGTGTTGGTCAGGGGGAAATCCACATGATCCAGCATATAGAGTACAATTAGTTTATATTGTGTCAGGGCTTCTGCCATGAAATCACTCCTTATTCTGATTATGTTGCTTCTGTGGCGTTTTAGCGTTTTTATTACCAACGTATGTTCTCAGGGCGTTCTGAAAACCTATTCCCACGGTCTGCGCCCCAATTCGGATTGCGTCTCTCAAATTGAGGCTTGCATCTCATAAGTCTAATTTCTGACTGGATGGAACGCCAGTGTATTGTCTGCTTGATATTTAAACTAAATAAGATTCCTGTAAATTGCTGAAGTAAAAGCTTTCAAAGCGATATTGTTAGACTAAATATCACCAGACAATACACTGGTCCAGTGAAAATTAAGTAACTGGTGTTTTGACTTGCCTGCTTGTTCATCTGCTGTGTAGTCGTATCGACGTAGCCACCGCTGCGCCTCATTCTTCCGCCTTACATATGAAACAACCATCCGGCATCAATGTACCCGTTACTTAATATTCGTTGTACTAAAAATACTTCCCCTGCCAGGTATCTCTGAGTTTCAGGGTTCTTTCTATCTGGTTGAGCACGCTGCGTTTAGCGCTGCTCCAAAGAGGAGCCGTCAGCAGTTTTCTGGGACCGTCTCCGGTAAGGCGGTGGATGGTGATTGTTGGCGGCAACCGCTCCAGACAGTCGGCAATTAAATTGCAATAGGCATCCTGGGTCAGAAGTGGGAATGGTTGTTTTTTGTATAATTCTCCCAGGTCTGTATCGGATAAAATATGCAGCAATTGCAGTTTGATTCCAAATACCTGTAAAGCTCCTACATAGGAGACTGTTTCAAGCATTTGCATTGTGGATTCTCCGGGCAGTCCCAGAATTACGTGTACAATAACCGGAATATGGCAAAGTTTCAACGCATGGACTGCCTGTTGAAAACATTCCAGCGTAAATCCGCTGCGGATAAAATGGCTGGTATGTGGATGAATGGTCTGTAAGCCCAACTCTATCCAGACGGGTTTTATCTGATTCAATTCTGTCAGGAGCTTTAGAACATCCGAAGAGAGGCAGTCTGGACGGGTAGCAATTGAAAGAATTACTACATCCGGATCCAGTATAGCTTCTGTAAAAATTTTCCGCAGATAGTCCACAGGCGCATAGGTGTTGGTATATGCCTGAAAATAGGCAATAAATTTCCGGCAGTTGCGTTTGGCGCGTATTTGTGCTTTGGCTTCGGTAAGCTGCCGGGAAACAGGCTGGCAGCCCTTTTGAGCGAAATCACCGCTGCCAGCCTGGCTGCAGAAGATGCAGCCTCTGCTGCCAAGCGTGCCGTCGCGGTTGGGGCAGGTCATGCCGCCGTTTAATGCCAGGCGGTAAACTTTTTCGCCATAGGTTTGTTTTAAATAGCAATCCAGAGAATAATATCGTTTTTCATTCCACAACATGCTGTTTTCCATGGATATGAGATTTGACGGCCTGGCTGACTGCCTGTGCCACACGGGGGTCAAAAGCTTCCGGCATGATAAAATCTTCACTGAGCTGTTCTGGCGGTACTAAAGCTGCGATCGCCTCTGCAGCTGCCAGCTTCATTTCCTCGGTAATCTGTGCGGCGCGGCCTTCCAGAGCGCCTTTGAAAATACCCGGGAACGCCACTACATTATTGATCTGATTGGGAAAATCGCTGCGTCCGGTTCCGATTACTTTTGCTCCGGCGGCTTTGGCAACGTCCGGCATAATTTCAGGGACGGGGTTTGCCATAGCAAACAGGATGGCGTCTTTATTCATGGAAGCCACCATTTCTGAGGTGACAATATTGGGGGCGGAAACGCCCACAAAGATATCGGCGCCCTGCAAAGCGTCGGCGAGATTTCCAGTTTTTTGTTCCAGATTGGTAGTTTCCGTCATTTTCTGCTGCATCCAGTTGAGATCAGGATAATCTTTTCCTATAATGCCCAGACGGTCGCACATGGTTACATGGGGAAAGCCGTAGGTAAGCAGAAGCCTGGTGATGGCAATACCGGCGGAACCTGCGCCGTTGACTACAATCCGGCAGTTTTCTTTCTGTCTGCCGGTTACTTTTAGGGCATTGATAATTCCGGCAAGTACTACAATGGCCGTTCCATGCTGGTCATCGTGGAATACAGGAATGGAAAGCGTTTCTTTGAGGCGCGCTTCAATTTCAAAGCAGCGGGGGGCGGAGATATCTTCCAGATTGATGCCGCCGAAGCCGGGCGCCAGATAAGTGACAGTCCTTATAATTTCCTCTGTATCCTGAGTGTCCAGACAGATGGGGACCGCGTTGATACCGCCAAATTCTTTGAAAAGCACACATTTACCCTCCATGACCGGCATGGCGGCGTAAGGACCGATGTTTCCAAGCCCGAGAACGGCGCTTCCGTCGGAGACAACAGCCACGGTATTTGCCTTCATGGTATAGACGTAGGCGTCTTGCGGATGTTCAGCGATAAGTTTACAGGGTTCTGCTACGCCAGGGGTGTAGGCGACGGACAGATCTTCCCGGGATGTTACAGGGGATTTTGCAGTTGTTTCCAGCTTGCCCTGCCACTTTTTATGTAAAAATATAGATTGTTCCTGCAATGTCATTTGTGTTCACTCCTTTATGTTGATTAAATTCAGAAAGATTCCATTAATCATAGCATGAAAAAAAATGTAAATCAAGAAAAATGGACTTTCTATTTACAAAAAGATAGTGTATAATAGATTCATTACATTGCGAAATCAGTCATGGTCAACTCTGACATAGATTCCCATATCATAGCGGTTAAAAGGAGAAATATATGAGAGAAAAATATGAAAGCTTATCTGTAACAGTATTGCGGGAGGTGGCGAAATCCAGGGGTCTGAAACATCTATCAGGATTGAAAAAGAAAGAACTGGTAGATTTAATGCTGAAAGAGGATGAGAAGGCGGCCAAAGAAGAGGAGAAGGCTCTCAGTACAGCCGTAGCCGAAGAGAGTCCGGATAAGGCGGAGGAAGAGAAGACAGAAAAGGGGAGACAGGAAGGGAAAAGTTCTTCTGCGTACGACGGTCATAATGAGCGTGGGGAAAGAAATGCCAGAAGTGAACGTTCAGAACGCAGCGAGCGGCAGGAGCGGAAATCTGCCAGAATCATTACAGCGGACGGCATTGAGATTGATAATCCTGAGCTGGACAGTGGAATCAGTGCTCATGGAATCTTAGAGGTTATGCCGGACGGGTATGGATTTATCAGATGCGAGAATTATCTTCCAGGCGAACATGACGTATATGTTTCGCCATCCCAGATCCGGAAGTTTGGTCTTAAGACCGGCGATATTATCAACGGCAATACCAGGGTAAAAACGCAGCAGGAAAAATTCAGCGCGTTACTGTATATTCGCAGCATTAATGGCTGCCATCCCTCGGAAATCCTGCGCCGTCCTAATTTCGAAGATTTAACGCCGATTTTTCCCAATGAACGGATTCGTCTGGAAACTGACCGGGGAGCGGTTCCAATGCGTATTATGGATGTTGTCTCTCCGATTGGCAAGGGACAGCGCGGTATGATTGTCTCGCCGCCTAAGGCAGGAAAGACGACCCTGTTAAAGCAGGTGGCAAGGGCAGTGACCAGGAATCATCCTGATATGTATCTGATTATCCTGCTGATTGACGAGCGTCCGGAAGAGGTGACAGATATCAAGGAGGCGATTGAAGGCAAGAACGTGGAGGTGATTTACTCTACATTTGACGAGCTTCCGGAACATCATAAACGTGTGTCAGAGATGGTAATTGAGCGCGCAAGACGCCTGGTTGAACATGGAAAGGATGTGATGATTCTTTTGGACAGTATCACGCGTTTGGCAAGGGCGTATAATTTGATTGTACCTCCCAGTGGAAGGACACTTTCCGGCGGAATTGACCCTGCGGCGCTGCATATGCCCAAGCGTTTTTTCGGCGCTGCCCGTAATATGCGCGAGGGGGGAAGCATTACGATTCTGGCAACGGCTCTTGTGGATACTGGAAGCCGTATGGACGATGTGGTTTACGAGGAATTTAAGGGCACGGGCAACATGGAACTGATCCTGGACCGAAAACTGTCGGAACGCCGTATTTTCCCGGCCGTGGATATTATAAAATCCGGAACCAGAAGAGAAGATTTGTTACTGAGCCGCGAGGAGCAGGAAGCGGTGGAAGTGATGCGCCGGGCCGTCAATGGAATGAAAGCAGACGAGGCGGTGGAGAGTATTTTGAATTTGTTTGTGCGTACCAATAATAACCGTGAGTTCTGCCAGATGGTGAAAAAGACGAAGCTTTTGTAATAATAAAACCGGCAAAGAGTGCAGCTGCCGTCATAATTTGCACGTAAGAAAGGTTAGAATGAATACACAGGTATAGGAAAGGAAGCTTATGAGGATAAAGATAATGGCCGTTTTACTGATGTTGAGCTTGCTTACCGGAATCATTCCCGGTCAAATGGATCAGGTTTCAGCGACAGTCATGGAGGAGAAAGAATGGAAAGAAGAAACAGGTCGCATAAAAGAGAACGAAAACATACTATCCGGTGAGATAATGAAAGCCGCAGAATCCGGGAATAAAGATGATAAGGAAAATGGAGTTTATTTTAAGTTTCATGATTATGTTCCGGCGTACGCATTCACTCCTGGTCTTACAGCAGATGTGTATTTTGATTATAAGAATGATACCGATACGTCGTATAAAATGTATGTTTCGAGTTCCAATTCCAATGTCGTCAAGGTTATTTCTAAAGTCAAGTCAGCACCGGCGAATTCTGAGTTTACGGGATACGTCATTCTTGAGGCGGTGAGACCGGGAGTGGCTGAAATTACAGCTGAGATTGGCATGCAGCAATATAAAACCAGGATATATGTTTTACCCAATAGTACAGAGATTAAAAGCATTAAGCAAACAGGGTATAAAAGCATTGTTCTGACATGGAAAAAAGTCCCGGGCAGCGGAGGCTATCTGATCGAGCGGGCGCCTGCGGAAGGAACGGATTATCAGACGGTGAAAATAGTAGAAGGAAGTGACATAACCCGTACAGTATTGGAAGCGGAATGGGAGAAGCCATACAGTTACCGGGTGATTGTTTTTATAAGAGACGGGGACCGTATCATACAGGGAAATCCAGATGTGGAAAGCCATATGTTTACTGTCCGCAAAACGGGGGCGAAGATTACCTCTGTTCAAAAATCCGGAGACAGTAATCTGTTGGTGAAGTGGCGGCCCGTGAAAGGGGCGAAAGGTTATAAAATATACCGGTCTGCGTATGAGAACGGCGCGTATAAATGTGTTTCCAGAATCAGCGGAGGAAATAGATCTTCCTATAAGCAGAAGGTAGAAAAAGGCGTTACATATTATTATAAGCTGGTCACAGTATATCCGGAATGGGAAAGCGATTTTTCTGAGTCCGTATCACAGTTTATCCCCAAGAAGGGAAAAGTGAAAACGGTGAAGCAGAATAAAATGGACCCGAACCCTGGCGGAAGCGGGCAGTATAACGGGAACTGGGCGCATAGCGACCACACTTATTATTATCAGGTTAAGGGCAGGATTCATGTGGTCTGCGTGCAGGACGATGCTGCTCTGAAAATTTATACGATGGATTCTAAAATGCGGGTAAAAAGTACCAAAACGATAAAAATTGGATATGACGTATGGGGCGGGTTTTATCATGGAGCGGATGGAAATTTTTATGTGGCCGTCGGGTACCATAATTATTTGGAGAGCCGTAAAAAGGAAGTTATCAAAGTGATAAAATACAACAGCAGATGGAAAAAGGAAAAAACGGCGAGCATTAAAGGAGGAGCCTCCAATGTTTTTCGCGGAATATATGAGCCGTTTGACGCTGGGAACTGCAGGATGGATATGCAGGGGTCGACGCTGTATTTGGCGACATCGAGAAGTATGTTTAAAGGACAGGACGGCTTAAGACATCAATCGAATATTTCCTTTCAGATTGATACCAGAAAGATGAAAGTAAAACAGGCAAATGACAGTTATGTTAGTCATTCTTTTAACCAGTTTGTGAAATTTAAGGGAGGGAATCTCTATTTATTGGATCATGGAGATGCATATCCGCGGGCTTTACTGCTGACGATGGTAAATGGATACGGGAGAGCAGATGCGGAGAAAAAGAGAAAAACGCTGTTTTCTTTTCAGGGGGAGACTGGAGAGAATTATACAGGGTGTACGACAGGCGGGATGGAAATCGGAAAAAATAATGTGCTTGTCTGCGGGACTTCTGTTCCTCATAAATATAATGTGAAAGGCGTTTCGGGTTACGGAAATGGCCTGAAGAAAAACGTCTATCTGTCGTTGACAAACCGTAGGACGGGAAAGACAAAAGTGAAATGGCTGACAAAGTATCATGCGATAAGTTCACCTGTGACAGTGGGAGAAGTACGGATGGTAAAATTGTCGGATACCAGATTTGCAATTCTTTATTCTACCACGAAGGGAAATCGTTCTGAATTGCAATACACGGTGGTGAGCGATACAGGAAAAAGGGTTTATTCAAAAGCGTATACAGACGTATCTTTCTCTGCAAATTCCCAGCCTGTTTTACATAAAGGACAAATTGTGTGGATAGAAACCGTATGGCGTGCAGATTATAGTGGAAAAGATACGAAGATGTTTTGTATTCCGGCAATATATTAAGATGCCTGCGGGGTACGAGCGCGCAACAGATGTGTACAGTATTTGTCTGGAATTATTTTGTAAAACGACTTGCATATAAATAAAATGTATGTTATAATAATAAAGCTGTTGCGCAGGCAATAGTACAAGCAGAAAATCAGGTTAACAGTTTTGAAATATAGAATGAAGAGGTGAAAAATATGAGAGAAGGAATCCATCCGAATTATCATCAGGCGACAGTAACTTGTAACTGTGGAAATACTTTTGTGACAGGTTCTACTAAGGAAGATATCCACGTTGAGATCTGTTCTAAATGTCATCCGTTCTATACTGGACAGCAGAAGGCTGCTCAGGCTCGCGGACGTATTGATAAGTTCAACAGAAAGTATGGCATGAACAATCAGTAAGAAGATTATGTTCACCAAAGGAGGATGTCTTTTCAGTCGGCATCCTCTATTTTTATCTTATAGGAAATACCTTGTTACGTTAATGTGTAAAAATATTTTCCTACAAGATAAAAAACATTTATGCGCACTGGTGCAAAAGGAAATATGTCGCAAAGCGACTGCACTCGGCGCAGAAAATTGTCCAAGTCCCTCATAAATGAGGGATTTAGGGAGTTGATGCGGACTTGTCAGCTTTTTTATTCTATAAGAAAGACATTGTCACGCTAAAGCGCGAAATTGTTTTTCTATAGAATAAAAATTAAATGCATATTCGTGGAAAAAGAAATATGTTGCAAATGCGACTTTGCGTTACGCGTGAAAGTGCGCAGGCCAATTTCCCAAGAGTTGGGAATTGAAGCGGGTCTGCATACTTTGTTATACAGTGTAAGATTAGAATATTTGTTTATTTTATAAAGGAGTGAAAAACGTGGCTTATTCTGGAATCGGCGGGCAGGCTGTCATGGAAGGCGTGATGATGAAACATAAGGATACGTATGCCGTGGCTGTGCGCAAACCAGACCATGAAATTATTGTAGAGAAAAAGAATTTTCATGGAATCTGTAAAAATGAGATTTTACGCAATATGGTATTTATTCGTGGAATTATCAATTTTATTGAATCCATGGCGCTGGGAATGTCTACGCTGACATTTTCCGCTTCTTTTTTTGAGGATGATGATAAGAAAAAAGATATTTTTTCAGGGGATGTATCTTCATCCAGGGAACAGCGTAAAAAGAAGGAAAATATAGAGACGGGGTTGACGATTGCATTATCCATTGTGCTTGCTGTGGCAGTCTTTATGGTACTGCCTTTTTACGTATCTTTATTTTTCCAGAAATTTGTTTCTTCTAAAACATTGGTGGTTCTTATTGAAGGAGCGTTGCGGCTTCTGATATTTTTTGCGTATATACTTTTGATTTCCCAGATGGAAGATATCCGCCGTGTATTTATGTATCATGGTGCGGAACATAAGTGCATCAACTGTATTGAACACGGTTTGGATCTGACGGTAGAAAATGTAAAGAAAAGTTCCAGGGAACATAAACGCTGCGGTACCAGTTTTTTGTTTTTCGTGGTGATTATTTCAATATTGGCAACGATGTTTATACGTGCAGATTCCAGGCTTGTGCGGCTTTTGCTCAGAATAGCGATCATTCCTCTTGTTGCAGGAATTTCTTATGAATTTATTCGTCTTGCGGGAAGAAGTGAGCAAAAGTTAATCAATTTTTTGAGCAGACCAGGATTGTGGATGCAGAAATTGACGACCAGAGAGCCTGATGAGGAGATGATAGAAGTTGGCATTGCTTCTGTTGAGGCAGTCTTTGACTGGAGAAGCTATGTGGAAACGATAAGAAAGGGAGAAGAGCCATGACATTTAAGAGGGCATGGATTTATGGAAAAGAAATGCTGAAGAATGCCGGAATTTTGGAACATGAGCTTGACTCCTGGTATCTTTTGGAGTACATCTTTAAAATAGACAAGAGCTGGTATTACCTTCATGATTCTGAAGAAATGCAAGAGGAAAAATTTCAGGAATATGAGCGGTTGTTAAAGAAGCGGTGCGAGCGGGTTCCTTTGCAGTATATTACCGGAAGTCAGGAATTTATGGGATTAAATTTTAAAGTCAATTCCCATGTACTGATTCCGCGCCAGGATACAGAGACATTGGTGGAAGAGGCGTTAAAGAGGCTGGAGCCGGATATGGAAGTGTTAGAACTGTGTACTGGTTCCGGGTGTGTGATCATTAGTATAATGAAACAGAGGAAAGTTAGGGGAACGGCGAGCGATGTATCTAAGCAGGCACTTTTGATTGCAAAAGAGAATGCCAGGAGAAATCAGATAGAGGTAAATCTGGTGCGCAGCGACCTGTTCCAGAATATTTCAGGAACGTATGACATGATTGTGGCGAATCCTCCCTATATTCCGACAGAAGAAATTGCAACGCTGATGCCGGAAATCAGGAATTTTGAGCCGATAGAAGCTTTAGACGGTAAAGAGGATGGTATGTACTTTTACCATAAAATTATTGAGGGCAGCCGCGCATATTTGAAATCCAATGGATATTTGTGTCTGGAAATCGGCCATGATCAAGGGGGAAGGGTGGCTTTTCTTATGGAAGAAAACGGTTATCGGAATGTGAAAGTGGTAAAGGATCTTGCCGGCAATAACAGAGTAGTATGTGGAAATCTGCCAGCTGTAAAATAGAAAGGAAGAGACATATGTTTGATAAATTAGAAGATATTCTTCTCCGTTTTGAAGAAATCATGAATCAGTTGAGTGAGCCGGATGTGGCAAATGATACGAACCGTTTCCGAAAACTGATGAAAGAGCAGAGCGATCTTGCTCCGATTGTGGAGGCTTATAAGGAGTATAAGCAGGAAAAGCAGAATATTGAAGATTCTCTTGCCATGCTTGAGGAAGAAAGCGACGAGGAGATGCGTGAGCTTGCCAAGGAAGAACTGAGCGGTTCCAGGCAAAAGGTGGAAGAACTGGAGAAGAAATTAAAAATTTTATTATTACCAAAGGATCCTAATGATGATAAAAACGTTATTGTGGAAATACGCGCGGGCGCAGGCGGCGATGAAGCGGCATTGTTTGCGGCAGAAATTTACCGGATGTATGTGCATTTTGCAGAAAGCCGCCGCTGGAAGGTGGAAACCCTGGAATGTGAAGAAATTGGTATCGGAGGCATGAAAAATGTTACTTTTATGATAACTGGTCAGGGTGCATATTCGGTGATGAAATATGAGTCTGGCGTACATCGGGTACAGCGGGTGCCAGAGACGGAATCCGGTGGGCGCATTCACACTTCTACGATTACTGTTGCAGTGATGCCGGAGGCGGAGGATGTTGATGTCGTCATTGACGAGAAAGATATACGCATTGATGTAATGCGTGCTTCCGGAAATGGGGGGCAGTGCGTCAATACTACAGATTCTGCCGTACGTTTGACACATTATCCGACTGGAATTGTCATATATAGTCAGACAGAAAAGTCACAGCTGCAGAATAAGGAAAAGGCATTTGCCCTGCTGCGCGCTAAGCTTTATGATATCGAGTGCCAGAAGCAGCATGACGCGGAGGCAGAAGCGCGGAGAAGCCAGATTGGCACGGGCGATCGTTCTGAGAAAATCAGAACCTACAATTTTCCACAAGGGCGCGTTACGGATCATCGCATCAATCTGACGTTGTATAAGTTGGATAAGGTGATGAATGGGGACATCCAGGAGATTGTGGATGCCTGTATTGCAGCCGACCAGGCTATGAAGTTAAGCAGCTTTGAAGATAAGGGCTGAAAGCGTTGATTCCCGTGAGCAATGAGGAAAATAGACATGTTTACATGGATATTTGACGAATGCCGCGAGGCCGATAACTCTGCTGCTTGCAGTGGAGTTATCGGTTTGCTGGGTTTCTGGGGATGTGTGGGTTTTATGCGAATTGAATAAACAGGGTAAAAAGACGGTCATTGACAGCTTCATCGACCGTCTTTTCCTATATTCGGGGTTCATAGATGCACTGAGCACCCCTATTTTGGCAGCATAGATGCTTGCATAGCAAGGTGTGAACATACGTTTCTTTTTGCCTGAAATGCCCAGTTTATGCGGGTTTGGGGAGATTTTCGTGTTTTCGGGGTGATTTTATAGATGTACTGAGAGCCAAGGTCATGGAGGTGGAGCGATTTTAACATTAATTTGGGATATTTTTTTGCTGGATAGGGAGAAGAAGGCATTTATGCAGTTGGGGAAATGGGTAACGTTTCCTCGGTGTATAAGGGAAAAAGGAACCTGTGGTATGTGTTGCAATTGGCTTATTCCTTTGTGGGAAATGGGTAACATTTCCTCGGTATATAAGGGAAAGAGGGTGTTTGGAAATAATGGGTAACATTTCCTCAGTATATAAGAGAAAAAGAGTTTTTTGGTGATTGGAAACAATGGGTAACGTTTCCTTGGTATATAAGAGAAAGAGAGTGTTTGGTGATTGGAAACAATGGGTAACATTTCCTTGAAGAATAGGGGGAAGAAGGAACATATTAAGCGGCCAGCAATAATAGGGTAATGTTTCTTTAAAAGATAATAAAAAGAAGTATGCATCTAGGGAAATTTGGAGAATAATGGAAAAGGGCGTAGTTCTGTGATATACTGCCTTGGGAGGTGTGTCATGGAACTTTTGTATATAAAAGACTTAAAAAAGCCCTATAAGGCGCATGAAGCGAATAAAGAGGTTCTTTTGTCTGATACGTTAAAGGAAGAATTCAACCGTCTATATAAAGAGATAAGGGACAGCGGCGGCTTAGAAAAAGATAAATGGGCAGAAGACGCCAGGAGGCTGAAGCAGGATGTCTGTGAGGAAGTGCGGCAGTCGGGGAACAGCAAGAGCATATATGTATCTGATTATGTTGATTTCATTTATGGGGCGTCTTGCATGCTCATTGCCAGACATGGGGTATCGCAGGCAGAGGCTGGCAGGATACTTGGACTGGGGAAAGGAAAATTCTCTAAGCTTGGCATTTACCCAAAGCGGAGCCATAAGGCATATGTCAAGTTTGATATAGATGTAAACAGGCATAAATCCCTGATCCCAAACCGAAAGGATACGGATGGGATTCGCATAGCAGAATTTATCAATGAGAATGTGGCGGCCGCATATGAGTGCTATGGGTTTGCAGGGGTATCCAATGACCTGGACATGTTTGCCAATATTTCCATTGGAGGCAGCAAGGCGTACTTCCTGACCAAGCCATCCAAACATGCCATGAGAAATATGGCGCTAGAAGAGGCGGCAAGGCTTTTTTCTGTATGCAGGTCAAGATTCCTTTTTGCAACGGCGAATAATTTTGACAATGACACTGCAATGCATAAGGCGGGGAAAATAAAAGATAAGATTGCCAGCCTGCTAAAGATGGAGGATGGGGAAGGGCTGCTCACAAAAAGCAGCAGGCTGAGAAGGCTGATAAAGGAAGGAGGCGGCTATGAAAAATATATCTCTTGCAGCAGGGGCAGTTTTGAAAGGGTGCTGGACTGCTACAAGAGCAGGGGTTTCATTAATAAGTCTGTTGTAGTTGGTGAATATGTAGACGAGGAGACTGTGTACGACCAAGAGCTATGGAAGGACGCAGAGCTGGATTTTGAAATTTTTGAAAAGACAGGAAAGAACACAGAAGATACAAAAGAGTGGCTGGAGAAGTCTGTCAGGGAGAAGGAAGAAGAACTGCTGGGACTGCTGACCTACCGCCAGAAGGGGGATGAGCCAATTGACATGGAGGCGTTCTCAGACTGGCTGGGGATTTTAAGGGACTACCAAAACTGTGAGCTTGCGCTGGAACTGCTTGAAAACAGTGAAAGCGGTGAAGAAGAGAATGACAAAAAAATCAGGGCGGCAGCAATCTTCTGGATTTTGGAGGTGTTCGCTGATGGAAAGGTATCAGAGTCAAGATATGCAGAGGTTATGGAATACCTCAGTACAAGCCAGCTCCTTTCATATTTTGACTCGCTGAACAAAGAGGCTGGGGAAAAGAGCCAGCCGCATCTGTTCCTGGAGGATGATGATTTCCCAGTTGTAGAGAAAATCCCTGAGCTGCACAGGAAAGAGGCCAGATTCCCATTCCTCGTATATGTGGATATGGATGCCTATAAAAATATGAGACAGACTGTGGATGGAATTACGAGGATAAGCAATGTAATCCTGGTGGCAAGGGACAAGACGGGGATCGTACAGGAATTTGGGCTGGAAACGCTCTGCCCAGAATTAAACTTATACATAAGGGAGGACAATGATGGGAAAATTTGAGAAATGTTCAAATGAGGATAAATTTACTGCCCATAAGCATCAGAAAAAGATTGCAGAAATATTGGAGGAGATGGACAAAAAGGAAAAGTTCAGCACCCTTGTTTCAGTTCCAACAGGGGGTGGGAAGACAAAGATTGCCATAGATTTCTGCATAGGAAGGCTTGAAGGCAAGGAAAATAAGGTATTATGGATGGCAGACAGGCTGTTGTGGTCAAGCATTTTTGTAACACTTGTGGCTAAAAAATATCAGTTTTCTGTTATGATGCTATCCGTGCCTGA
>QXWW01000092.1 GCA_009911185.1 Lachnospiraceae bacterium | reverse complement strand
AGGCACGGATAGCATCATAACAGAAAACTGATATTTTTTAGCCACAAGTGTTACAAAAATGCTTGACCACAACAGTAATGGCACATGGCTTTGGTGGAGGTGGACATAATTCTTATATGGATTGTGCGAATTATTTTGCCCGTCATGGATACTATGTTTTTGCCTATGATGCTACGGGAAATGATGAAAGCGAGGGGAAAGGAGTCGGAGGACTTCCACAAGGAGTAATAGACCTTGACTATGCAATTACATTTGTGGAAGAAAGTGGGAATTTTCCAAGTTTGCCAATTGTTCTATTTGGGCATAGCTGGGGCGGGTACAGTGTTTGCAGTGTACTTACATACCACCCCGAAGTAAAAGCTGTTATAGCATGTTCGGGTTTTAACGCTTCGCCGAATTTGTTTGAATCAGAAGGAAAAAAGCAGATAGGGAATGGTATTTATTTGATGTTGCCATTTGTGAAGTTGCATGAGAGAATTCAATATGGAGAATATGCTTCAAATACTGCGTTGGACGGTTTTGAAAAGAGCAATGCTGATGTTATGATTGTGCATAGCTTCGATGATGAAATTGTTCCAGTCGAATACGGCTATGAAATTTATTATACACCACTTTACAACTTTTTAATTAACCCATTTGTTTCAAACACAGCTGCTTCAAGGCTTTGATAATCACGCTT
>QXWW01000091.1 GCA_009911185.1 Lachnospiraceae bacterium | reverse complement strand
AGGGGAGCAGGGCAGGAGAGGCGCAGGGAGGAGCTGCAGAAAATCACTGAATTCTGCACATTTCTGAGATTTGAGAATTTTGGGAGAGGTGCAGCGAGCGCTAGGCGCCTTCCTTCAGCCCCGATTAGCTCTGCGGGCTGTTTTCTTATAGCTCTGCTTTCCCCTTTGCTCGAGGTAGGGCTTTCAGAGGAGGAAAATGAGAGAAGTGTGGAAAAACGTGAGCGTGGAGGAGCTGCAGGGAGGGTGAGCGAGATGTGGGGCGAAAGCGGGGCTTTTCGCCAGCCGAAGAGAAGTGCAGGGGGAGAAAAGCGAACGCTGAGCTAAAATGTGAAGTTCTGGAGTGAAAGATGGCTCTGAGAGAAGATGGATGGAAGGAGGAGAAATGGAGAGCGAAGAGGACAGGGAGAAATGAGCAAGATGGAAAAAATGGGTGGCGGTGCGGAGTTGGAAGGAGTTTCAGAGCGAGGTGAGCAGCGGCTTCACGCCGACGTGGCCCCACGCCCACCCCATGGCAACAGCCAAAAAGCTGCGTTCTTAACCCAAAACGTGGCAGCAGGAGGAGAGGCGTTTTGGTCCCCAGCGGCGCTGTTTTGAGGGCATTATAGGAAGATTTGGGATTTCGGAGCCGGGAGTGGAAGAGCGGAGGCGGCGACGAGGCAGGGAGGAGAAATTTAGAGGA
>QXWW01000090.1 GCA_009911185.1 Lachnospiraceae bacterium | reverse complement strand
CTAGTACATTGAATATTAAATAATTGCTATATTAAACCGATGTAGCTTCATCTTCACTGATTTCATCCATTTTATACTTCCAGTGATATACCACAGGTTCTCGGTTGACCTCATCCAAATACTGGTAAATTCGGTCTGCCAATTCCTGCTTGGAGTTGACACGAATGCCGCGAAGCATCTGCTTTGTCATCTTGCTGAAGAAGCTTTCGATCATGTTTAACCATGATCCATGCTTAGGTGTAAACACAAATTTAATGCGTCCCTCTGGCATTGTATCCAGAAAGCGGCGTGTCTCTTTGGAAGTATGGGCTGAATGATTATCCAGAATGATTCTGATTGTATCCTGTGCAGGATATTTTTTGTCCAGAATCTTCAGGAATTCTATAAAATCAGAACTCTTGTGGGTCTCACTTATCAAAGGTATGGCTTCTCCAGTAAGCAGATCAATTCCAGCCAACAAAGAGAGGGTTCCAAGGCGTTTATATTCTGCATCACGATACACCTCCCCATTTTCTGCGGTTGGGCGTAAATCTGGAGCAGTGTTGGAAATTGCCTGAATGCCGGGTTTTTCATCGCAGGATACTGTGATTGTCAGTTTATAATCATTTGGAACAATGAGCCTGCCATCTTCGTCGAACTGCATCTCAATCTGTTTATAAACAAGTAAGACATCATGCATTTTTGATTCAAAATCAGG
>QXWW01000089.1 GCA_009911185.1 Lachnospiraceae bacterium | reverse complement strand
GGTCTTTGTGCATGGAACTCCCTGTTGAGATGGTTTTCAAATTTTTTATAGCAGTCCCCCTTCTTATATGCAGGTTTTTTGGGTGTTACTGTGGATTTAATCTTTAGCTCCTGCATGTATTTTAATGTCGTTGTATTACTAAGGCTTATATTTGCCCGCAGCAAATACACCCTTATCATCCGGTATCCCGGATTTCCAGAGTATTCATGATATATGTTCAGGATGTTATCCTTAATCTGCTTTTTGCGTGCGCGGTATCCTGCTTTTCTGTCCTTTCTGTAATTGTAATAGGCATTTGGGCACAGCCCCATCCGGCGCAGGAGCCAGCGGACGCCAAACTGCTGCTTATGCCGGTCAATAAACTGGTATTGGTCTAATCGATTTCCTTTGCGAAGAATGCGGCTGCTTTTTTTAAGAATGCAATTTCCTTTTTTTGTTCCTCCAGCTCCTTACGCAGCCTCCGGTTCTCTTCATAAAGTTCCTTTGTATCTTGTAACCCTGGGTCTGTTTCGCATTCTTCACGGAATGCCCGCACCCATTTACGGACAGTTCCATCTCCTAACTGGTATTCTTCGTTTAGACTTTTTATTGTTCGTCCTTCTTCTAAATATAAACGGACGATCTTATTTTTGAATTCTGGTTCATATACTTTGGTTTTTGGCATTTGTAACACATTTCCTTTCCATTCAGTGAGTAT
>QXWW01000009.1 GCA_009911185.1 Lachnospiraceae bacterium | reverse complement strand
TCGCAGATTGGGGCAATCTGCGATATTTTTCGTGAATTGGAGAACGTCATGAGTACATTTGAATACACGCCGCAGTTGTTAAAGTCCATGCAGCAGATTGAGCTGGAAATGCTGGCAGAGCTGGACCGCATCTGCAGGGAAAACGGGATCAATTACCAGGCGGACGGTGGCACGCTGTTAGGGGCAGTCAGGCACCAGGGCTTCATCCCCTGGGATGACGACGTGGACGTAAGGATGCTGAGGAAGGATTATGACCGCTTTTGTGAAGTGTGTAAGACGCAGCTTGATAAAGAGAAATATTTTCTGCAGACGCATGAAACCGACCCGGGATACCGCTGGGGCTATGCCAGGATTTTAAGGAACGGCACCTGTTTTTCCAGAAAGAACCAGGAAATGCTCACCATGAAAAGAGGGATTTTCATAGACGTATTCCCCTGCGACGGGATGCCGGAGGGGAAAATCCCCAAAGCAGCCTACAATGCGGTCTGTTTCTGTGCCAGGAAGATTTTATATTCCCCGGTAGGCGCCGTGCATGAAAAGAACCCGGTGAAGAAATTCCTGTACAAGATATTGCGCCTCCTTCCAGCACAGGCGGGATTTTCCCTGTTTGATATTTTGATCAGAAGATACAAAGACAAAGATACACGTTTAACCAGGACCATTGGGTGGAACAGCAGGCAGGAGAACCTGGGATATTTAAGGAAATGGATGCAGCGCTCCTGTGAAGTCCCTTTTGAAAATATCATGATAAAAGCCCCGGCTGATTACCGCGGGTTCTTAACCTTTGTGTTCGGGGAAGACTATATGACCCCGCCGCCGCCAAAAGAGCAGAGGCCCAAGCATCCGGCGGCCATGATTGAACTTAATGGGCATGGCGGGAAGGAGGAGCCTTATGCGAAAGAAACTGTCCGTAGTAATTCCTGTTTATAATGCAGAAACATATTTGGAGAGGACCCTTGACAGCGTGTTTGCGCAGACATTCCCGGTCTGCGAGGTGATCTGCGTGGACGACGGCTCCACCGATGGGAGCCTTGACGTCTTAAAGGCTTATGCAGACAGGCAGGAGCGGGTAAAAGTAATCCATAAGGAGAACAAAGGCCCGACCAGTACGCGCAAACGGGGACTTTTAGAGGCAAACGGGGATTATGTTGCCTTTGTGGATGCGGATGATTTCATAGAACCTGAAATGTATGGGGAAATGATGGAGCTGGCGGCTGCCTACAATGCGGATCTTGTGACTTCCGGGTTTATCCGGGATTATGGAGACAGCACGACGGTAAATGATGAAAATATAAAAAAAGGCGTGTACACCGGGAAATCTTTGGAGACGGAAGTGCTGGGAGCCCTGATCGATAAAAAATCCTTTTACAGGACCGGGATTTCCCCAAGCCTGTGCAATAAAATTTTTAAACTGGATAAGCTGAAACCTATTCAGATGCGTATAGACGACCGGATTTTTATGTGGGAGGATGACGCGGTCGTCTATCCGTTCCTGTTTTGCAGCCGCACGGTTGTGGTCAGCGGGAAAAGCTATTACCATTATTGCATCCGTGAGACAGGGTCTATGATGAGTGTGAAAAGGTCAAAAGATTTGGAAGCGTCCATGGACCTTGTGCTTAAGCACCTGGAACGGGAATTTCAAAGCGCAGAGAAACCGGGCCTGGACCTGATGAAACAGTACCATATCTTAAAAGCGTCCTACCTTATCATGAAATGCCCTTCCAGGATTTTGAAGTATGATAAAGAGATGCTGTATCCGTTTGGCAGAATCAAAAAGGACGGCAGGATTTTATTATACGGAGCCGGCAAGCTGGGCGTGGAACTGAAGGAATACTTAGAAGAGCAGGGATTTTCCGTTGTGGGATGGGCCGATAAATCAGCCGTCCGTCCGGGCGTGATCCGCCCCGGTGAAATACATAACATTGATTTCGATTATGTGATCATTACCGTGCTGATTGCCGACGTGGTGCAGCATATCCGGGAAGATTTACAAAAAACGGGAGTCCCCGTGCAGAAGATTCTTTTTGTGGATGCGGAATTGATTGCAGATTTTAACAGGATGGAGGCGCAGGATGAAAGTGCTTATAATGTCGGACATCCATGGCAACAAAGAGGCGCTTGAGGCCGTTCTTTCTGAGGCGGCGGGCCATGCAGGCGTTGGAGGCTGTATTCTGCTGGGAGACCTGATTGACTACGGGATGCATTCCAATGAAGTGATACAAATGATAAAGAACATCCCCTATCCGGTGCTGTGCAATATTTCCGGGAACCATGAAAACGCAGTCATGAGGGATACCTACAGCCGCTTCTCTTCCGGGCGGGGCAGGGAGAGCGCCAGGTATACAAGGTCTGTGCTGGACGGGGCGTCCTGGGATTATATGCATCGGGAGATGTTAAGCAGCGGCAGCAAAGAATTTGAGATGGACGGGAAGAAATGCCTTGCCGTCCATGGCAGCCTGGAAGATGAATACTGGGGGAGCATCCGGCTGGAAGGCCGGCTCCCGGAATACAGGGCATATGATTATGTGTTTTCCGGGCACTCCCACCTGCCGCATATGGCAGAAAAGTATTATGAATGTCAGGATGCAGAGCGCCGCAATAAAAAGAAAGTGATTTTTATAAATCCTGGTTCCGTCGGGCAGCCGAGGAACTTGAACCCTATGGCGCAGTTTGCACTCCTTGACACAGAAAAAGAAAGCGTGCTTTTTGCAAAGGCAGAATATAATATTGCCGCGGAGCAGGCGGCTTACCATGGGCAGGTGGACAGATTTTACCGTGACAGGTTGGAATGGGGGATTTAGGCGATGAATTTATATGTAATCAGCGGCGTTACCGGCATGACTGGCAGTGAGCTGGCAAGAAAACTGACTGCGGCGGGGCACAGGGTGATTGGTTTTGATAACTTTTTTGCATCTTCGCTTGCGTCAGTGGAAGATATTTTAAACCATGAGTTATTTTGTTTCCATGAATATGACTTAAACTGCCCGGAGCAGATGATGCAGTTAAAGGAGCAGGTTTTGAAGGAACAAAACGCTTGCGGCAAATTGATTTACATCAACTGTGCGGCCGTGGTGCATACGGAGCATTTCTACCATGTCAACCGCACCTTTGAGACAAACGTGCTGGGCATGAAAGCGTTTTTAGACCAGGCAGTCGGGCTGCATGCAGATATTTACATCAACTGCTCTACCTCGGAAGTCTATTCCATGAATTCCTGGGAAGAACACGGCGTGTCGGAATCCGATTACATTACCATGGCCAACGCGGAACACAGCCAGAGGACCAGCTATGCGGCGGGCAAGCTGATGACGGAGTTTTTTATGAAGGACGCCGTGCTGGAGCATAAGATCAAAGGCTGCTCCATCCGGTTCGCCAATGTATACAGCAGGAAAGAGTTATACCCCAAACACATCATTCCCCATATTTTAAACCAGTTAAAAGAACATGGCGGGAAGGTGGAGCTTCTTGAAAATTCCAGGGTGAATTACCGTACCTTTCTGCATAACGAAGACAGCTGTTCCGCGGTCATTGCGCTGATAGAAGAAGAAAGCGCCTTAGACGGTTCTGTCTATAATGTTGCCACAGAAGAAGAGATTTCCATTATAGACCTTGTAAAGCTCTGTGCTGAAAAAGCCGGCGTTCGGCGTCCGGAAATAATCTTTAAAGGATACCGGGAGTCCGATCCGGTGAGAAGACTTTTGAATACGGAGAAAATAAGGACCCGGACAGGATGGCAGCCCCGCGTCACATTAGAGCAGGGGATTGAGATGTGTTTAGAGGAGAAAGAAAGTTGAAGGTATTGATTATAACAGCGGCGGGCGTTTCCAGCCGGTTCAGTGAATCGGTGGGCTATCCCTGTCTCAAATGCCTGTACCATGAAAACGGCATCGAAGAGTCGCTTTTATACCGGATGCTCCATCTGGACGGGGGATTTGACCGTTATGTGGTGGTAGGCGGGTTCCAGTATGAGAAACTGAAGGCGGCCATAGAAGATGAATTTCAGGATTTCAGGGGGCGCCTGCTTCTGGTTGAAAATGAACATTACGCGGACTATGGTTCCGGGTACAGCCTGTACCTTGGGCTTGCAGCCATTATGGGGATGGATGTTACGGAAGTGGTATTTGCAGAAGGGGATTTATTTGTAGACAGGGAAGGGTTTTGCAGGGTTTGTGACGCGCAAAAAGACGTGGTGACCTGCAATACAGAGGCAATCCTGGCAGAAAAGGCAGTTGCATTTTATTTTGATAAAGACTGCGGCATTCATTATATCTATGATACGGCCCACAGCGTCTTTGAGATAAAGGAACCGTTCCGGGGGATTTTCAACTCCGGGCAGGTCTGGAAATTTGCAGACGCCAAACGGCTCAGAGAAACGGTGCGCGCTATCCCGAAAGAGGACTGGCAGAAAACCAATCTGGTCCTGATACAGAAGTATTTTGGAAACCTTGGCAAAGGGGAGTATGAGGTGGTTGCGTTTCAGGACTGGGTGAACTGCAATACCATCTCTGATTACAGAAAATGCCAAAGGAAAGGTGGTAAGCATGAAAACACTTGAGGAAAAGCTGAATCTGCTCAAAAGCAATACACGCAGCCGCAGCGTCCGGATTATGATCCTGGGGCTTGGAAGCGTTGGTTTATACCTGTTGGATTACCTGCTTTCTGCAGGGGACCCCAAACTGGAAATTTATGTGGCGGGGCGCAATGGAGAAAAAATGGCGTCTGATGTGAATATTGTAAAGGTAGCCTCCCTGATCCGGGGGCAGAACCGTTCGGTGGTTCATATCAAAGACGGCGTTGACTTCAACGATACCGCTTCCATTGCCGCCTGCTTAAAGGAATGCCGGCCGGATATCATTGTGAATTCTAGCAGGGCTTATTCCGGGCTGAAGTATGGGAGCATCTCCTGGAAACATGTAAGGGCATACGGGATTTGGGCGCCTCTTGCAGTCAAGTACATTAAAAACATCATGGAAGCATATGAGGCGGTACAAAGTGACGCGGTTGTCATTCATACGTCTTATTCGGACGCCGTGATCCCCTGGCTGAAGTCTGCAGGGAAAGCATACCCGGATTTTGGGAGCGGCAACCTCAACCATTTGATTCCCAGGATCCAATTAGCCGTGGCGCAGGAGTATGGGATCGAAGATTACTGGAATGTTGACGTTACCTATGCAGTGAGCCATTTTCATGATGTGGTAATCAGCAAAGAAGGGCAGACGGAAGGCGTCAGCCAGCTGATCTGCATCCGGTACCGGGGGAAACGCTTAGAGCCTGAGATGGATGCGGTATTTGCTGCCTGCAGGATTCCGATGCCGGTGGACGCTAAGCGGAATATGATGAACGCTTCCAGCAATTTTGAGATCATCTGCGGCATTTTAGCGGTCGTGAGGGAAGGGAAAAAAGTCAGACTGCACTGTCCGGGGGTATTTGGGGAAATCGGAGGCTATCCGGTGGTAATAGACGGCGGCGGGGAAGCGGTAAAGGCTTATCTTGACGAGGAATGTTTTGACTTGGAAAGCATGCGCAAAAAGAACCGTGAGTCTATTTATTTAGACGGGATCCGTGACGTTGCGGACGGCGTCCTCTATTATACGGATGAACTGGTCAAAAAATGCCATGAGGCATTCGGGGTTTCCCTGATGCGTGAGGTCAGGTTTGAGGATATTGACAAAGCGGCACAGTTTCTGATTACGGAAGTCATAGAAAAAAATATTTGAATCATATAAGGAACGGCAGAGGTGAAGGCGTTGAAAACGGTATATACATGTTTCTGTACGGATGTGATACATGAAGGGCATTTAAATATTTTGCGCAGGGCAAAAGAATACGGAAAGGTTACGGTTGGGATCTTATGCGACGCCGCCATGATTAAGTACAATCGGTTTCCCACAGCTACCATGGAAGAAAGAAGACAGATGGTAGAAGAAACGGGGTTTGCAGATTCCATAATCATACAGGACGAGATCATGTACGACAAGGTGGTCGGGCAGTTAAGGCCGGATTATATCATACATGGAGATAACTGGCGGGAAGGCCCGGAACGGGCCATCCGCAGCAATGTGATAAAAAACCTGGAAACATACGGCGGGGAGCTGATAGAGGTTGGCTATACGCACAGTGAAACGGTGCGGAAGATAGACGCGAATATCAGGGAAAAGCTGGCAATGCCGGAATACCGCAGGAAACGTCTGCGGCAGCTTTTGAAACTGTGCCCCGTGGTAAAGACCATAGAGGTTCACAGCGGGCTTACCGGACTGATCGCAGAAAAGACGGTGGTCGAACATGACGGCGAGCTGGACCAGTTTGACGCGATGTGGCTGTCAAGCCTGTGCGACTCCACGGCAAAGGGCAAGCCGGACATTGAGCTTGTGGATATGTCCTCGCGGATGCGGACCATAGACGATGTGATGGAAGTGACCACAAAGCCGATTATCCTGGACGGGGACACCGGGGGACTGGTAGAGCATTTTATCTATAATGTGCGCACCTTGGAACGCATGGGCGTTTCGGCTGTGATTATTGAAGACAAGACGGGGCTTAAGAAAAATTCCCTGTTTGGCACGGAAGTTGCGCAGACACAGGACAGCATAGAAAACTTCTGCCGCAAGATCCGGGCGGGAAAGAACGCGCAGAGGACAGAGGAATTTATGATCATCGCCCGCATTGAGAGTCTGATTTTGGAAAAAGGCCAGGAGGACGCGCTGTCGCGCGCGCATGCCTATGTCGGGGCCGGGGCGGACGCCATTATGATCCATTCCAGAAAAAAGAGCCCGGACGAAGTTTTTGCATTCTGCGACGCCTTCCGAAAAAAAGACCGGGAAACGCCCGTGGTGGCGGTTCCCACGTCTTACAACTGCGTGACGGAGGCGGAACTGGCAGAGCATGGGGTGAATCTTGTGATTTATGCAAACCAGCTTACCAGGAGCGCCTTCCCGGCCATGCAGGGCACAGCGGTGGAAATCTTAAAAAACCACAGGGCGTTAGAGGCGGACGCAAAGCTCATGCCGTTCCAGGAGATTATTTCCCTGATTGACGACATGTGACCATGCGCAGCCGGAACGGATTTATCGGACGGCCGCCGTGCAGTCCGTAGGTCAGGAGGACAAAAGGAGGCCTGGAATGAAGGCAGATATTTTCTTAGAGGAAGTGAAAAAAACAGGAATCCGTACCATTGCGGGCGTGCCGGATTCCACCTTAAAGCAGTTCTGCGACGCCGTGCGTTTAGACGGCGGGAAAGAGTTTTGCCATTATGTGACGGCGAACGAGGGAGCCGCCGTCGGCCTGGCCATGGGAGAATACCTGGCGTCAGGACGTCCCTGCCTGGTATACCTGCAGAACTCCGGGATTGGAAACATCATAAATCCGCTGGCGTCGCTTGCAAACCGGGAAGTATATGGGATCCCCATGCTGTTTGTTGTAGGCTGGCGGGGGGAGCCGGGGGTAAAAGACGAACCGCAGCACAGCTACCAGGGGAAAGTGACCTGCGAGCTTTTCCGGGTGATGGATGTTTCGTATGCCGTGATTGACAGGGAGACCACGCAGGAACAGTTAAGAGAAGTCCTGTCAGAGGCCGCCGTGCAGTTTGGGGAAGGCAGGCAGTATGCCGTGATTGTAAAAAAAGGGACGTTTGAGGCACAGGAGGCATATGTCTGGGAAAACGGATATGAGCTTATACGCGAACAGGCGTTAAAAATTATTCTGGAGCAGGCGTATCCGGATTCGTTCCTGGTTTCCACTACCGGAAAAATCTCAAGGGAGCTGTATGAGCAGAGCGACGCGCTGTACGGAAACCACGGGCGGCTGTTTTTGACGGTCGGCGGCATGGGTCATGCATCCATGATTGCATACGGGATGGCGCAGGCGGACAGGGAAAAACAGATAGTATGCATTGACGGGGACGGGGCGGCGCTGATGCATCTGGGGGCGTTTGCGTTTATCGGCAGGCAGTCCCCGGAGAACCTTGTGCACGTCGTACTCAACAATGCCGCCCATGAATCGGTAGGTTCCATGCCGACCGGCTTCAGCGGCCGGACCTATACAGGAATTGCCAAAGCGTGCGGGTATAAACATGCCGTCACGGTCCATACCGGCGGGCAGCTGGAAGAGGCGCTGGCACAGGCCAGACAGAGAAGGGAACTTTCCATGATTGAAGCGCTGGTGTCTTTAGACGCCAGGGCAGACCTTGGCAGACCGAAAGAGAGCGCAAAAGAAAACCGGATCCGGTTTATGGAGGCGTACCAGAATTGACATTTATACAGGAGGGACCATCATGCCGCTGTTTACAATCATTACTGCCGTATATAACAATACGGCCTATATACGCCATGCTGTGGAGAGCGTGCTGCAGCAGGATTTTCTTGATTATGAATATATCATTGTGGATGACGGCTCTACCGACGGGACGGCGGAAATCTTAGACGAATACGCGGAAGAATATGAACAGATCCAGGTGGTCCACCAGACAAACCAGTGGATATATGCCAGCTTTAATAACGGGATCGCAAAGGCAAAAGGCCGCTATATTTACATTTTAAATTCAGACGACCGGTTAAGGGAGGGCATCCTGAAAGCCGCGGCGGAGAGAATGGAAAAGTACCAGTACCCGGACGTGGTTTTCACAAAAGTGCTGCTGCACAAATGCGATGCAGACCAGAACATCACCCTGTATGATTACATGCATGTGGAGGAAACCTATCCTGCGGATGTATACCTGTGCGGGAAAGAAGCGGTGCGCGGCGCATGGTTTGGCTTTTACATGTCGGAACTGGCAAGAAACCAGGCGAATTTTTATAAAAGGGAACTCATGCTGGAACATAAATTCCGCAACGATGTGTACGGGGCGGATACGTTTTTTAATATAGAGGTCGCCTCAGAACTGGAATCCGCGCTGGTGCTTAAGGAAGCGGCGTATGATTTCTTTGAATATGACAGGGAAGGGATGAACACATCGGTAGGGAAATATTTTGCATACGAGCACAAAATGTACAACGACATCTTCCACCAGTGCCTGTATACGCTGCTCCACTGGGAGAAATATGACAAAGAGAAATATATGGCGTTATGCCGCCAGAGGCTGCGCGGGCTGACGCATGAAATACGTGGGCTGGCTGCGAAAAACTGCCCGTTGAGCCTGGAAGAAAAACTGCAGAAGGTATTGTGTGAATATCTGGATGAAGTGGTGCTGGAGTGCGTGAAGTTTGCAGATGCAGGGGAAGAACTGGAGGCCCGTGTGTTATCCGGTCTGCGGGAACTTTTGAGCGGAGCGGATGCAGGAACCCTCAAGGGAAGCCGGATGTACTTTGTATATGAACTGTTGGAGAGCCTGCTGCGTTATGAGAAGGATGAAGCGGATTACCAGGCAATGCGGGAAGCAGCCAGCCATCCCTTAAATCCATGCCATATAGGCAGTGTGTTTTATCAGAAGTTAAATATGCATTAGAGGAGCAGAACCAGAATGAATATCTTATACAGACCATGTGCTTCAAAAGAAAACTATGTTTTAAACGTGTTGGAAGCGCTACGGGAAAGAAAGCTGTTTGAAAGGTGTACCGTTGTGTCTCAGACACTGGATGATGGAGACCGATATCCAGAGGAGTATTACCATGAAATTAAGGCGTGGTATGGATATCAGACCAGCTATAATGTCATATGCAACTATGATGAACTTCCTGCGATCCCCAAATCAATCTGGATTGCGCTTTTGCCTTACAAATCTACGATTTTGGATTTAACCGGCCGGGCATATGACATGCATATTTTAAATTACGAAGAAATGGAACTGCGCTATATCAAGCATGTCAGATTTTGGAATTATATATTAGATACAGATAAAATCGGGTTTTGTTTTTTTGCAACTGTTCCGCATACAGCCTGGGAATTTACCATTTATGCGTTGGCAAAAATAAAAGGTATTCCTACCTTATTAATAGACGAACATTGGGTACCGGAATTATGCGCTGTTGCAACAGATATAGGTAATATTGGAAGCAGCGCCGCTGTCTGCTATAAAAAATATGAGGCGATTGCAATGGATGAGGTTGCGCAGGCGTATTATGACAAGGTATTAGGAGAACATCTTGTATACTCAGAAAAAGATAAAAAGCAAGCGTTGGAAGTCACATACCGCTGGCGGAAAGAAACATTTTTCAAACCATTTCGTAAAATGCTGGTGACAAGGAGAAAAATGAAAAAGCGATTTCAAAAAGGCGGCGATCCCTATATAACGATCAGAACTATTTGGAATTGCAATGCGGATATAAAATATGGTATCAGGCAGCGGATATTTGACAGGCAGTTAAAGCAGATTGATGATTATAATAAGATGGCGTCAGATCAGGTAGATTTGAGGGAAAAATATATTTTATTTTCGATACAGTATACGCCGGAAGCGACTACGCTGCCCAAAGCAGGTGTTTTCAGCAATCAGCTCTTGACCATACAGCTTTTGGCGGAAGCGGCGAAGGACAGGGGAATTAAAATATATGTCAAAGAACATTGGTCCCAGTGCGGCAGGATCGCAGATTTTTACAATGAATTGTCGGTAATTCCCAATGTATATCTGTTGAGAGCTGATTTGAGAAATGATACGCTGGTGGAACATGCCTACATGGTTGCATCACAGACGGGCACATGTATTGTGGAGGCTTTTCTCCGTTGTATTCCTTGTCTTGTTTTTGCATATAATGCCTCCGCGGAGGCGCCAGGGGTGTATTATGTCGAGTCAAAGGAGGATATCGTAAGGGCAATTGACAGGACGAATAGTCAAAAACGGGCGAGTGCAGAAGACGCAAAGAAATATTTTGCGGCGATCTGTAAAACTTCGGTGAGAAGCTGTCTGGATTGGACGTCAAACAGAAAATATACGACGCAGGTGTATATGACGGATGTTGTTGAACTTATCACGGATTATATAAAAATGGGAATGCCGGATAATTACTATTATGAAAATAAAAATATATCTGATGTACTGACCACCTGACAACTTGCCTAATTGCTTGCTTAAATTGCCATCTGCTTTGTTTGGTTTCCTGGCCGCAGTCAACCTCTGCGCCGTTGGAAATCTGCCTTGCAGACTGAAAATTTATTCTGCGCAATTTGTCCGTGTATCAAGCGGTCAGCACACTAGATATTGAGAAATAAATCTGAGAGACAAAAAGCTAAAATGGAGGAAAGAGATGGAGCAGTTAGCGATAGAAGGCGGACAGCCGGTAAGAGAGGAAATGATCTGGTATGGGAAACAATGGATTGACGAAAAGGATATTGCTGCAGTCAGCGAAGTGCTTCGCTCGCCTTTTATTACAAGCGGCCCGAAGGTAGAACGGTTAGAAGAACGGTTGGCAGAATACACAGGGGCGAAATATGCAGTGATGGTGTCCAGCGGTACGGCGGCGCTGCACTGCGCTTGTCTTGCGGCAGGCTTAAAGGAGGGCGATGAGGTTATCACTACGCCTATGACCTTTGCGGCAAGTGCAAATTGCATCTTATATTGCGGTGCAACCCCTGTTTTTGCAGATATTGATATAAAGACCTACAATATAGATCCCCAAAGTATCCGGGAAAAAATTACGGAAAAAACAAAGGCAGTGATAGCGGTTGACTTTACGGGACAGCCAGTGAAGATTGAGGAGATACGTGGAATATGTGAGGAATTTGGACTGATTTTTATTGAAGACGGCGCGCATTCAATTGGAAGTAAATATAAAAACAAGATGGTTGGTTCACTGGCAGATATGACGATATTTTCCTTTCATCCGGTAAAAACCATTACCGGAGGAGAGGGAGGAGCTATATTGACGAATGATGATAATCTATATAAAAAACTAGTACTGTATCATAATCATGGAAGAGTGAACCTGCCAGAGGAAATGGAAGAGATTCATGAGGAACCGTGGTATTATGAACAGCAGGCATTAGGATTTAATTACAGATTGACAGATTTTCAGAGCGCATTAATTGATAGTCAGTTAGAAAAGATTGAAGGGTTTATAGCCCGCAGAAAGGAAATTGTCAGGAAATATAATGAGGCGTTTGCAGAAGTGCCGGAGTTGATATTACAAGAGGAAATAGCGGAAGCAGACACATGCCGTCATCTATATATTATCCGATTGGATTTGGAAAGATTAAATTGTTCCAGGCTTGCATTTTTTAATGCTATGGGAGCGGAAAATGTGGTGCCGCAGATTCACTATATTCCTGTCTATTATTTTCCGTATTATCAGAGAAAGGGATATAAAAAAGGATTGTGTCCAATAGCGGAATTTGTTTATGAAGGGATTTTAAGTATTCCATTGTTTCCAAAGATGACAGATTATGATGTGGAGACAGTTATACATGCTGTGAAAAAGATAATAGAACATTACAGGAAGAGATAATAAGATTTTTTCTTTTGGTTGCAGAATAGATCAAAAATCAATAAAAAATGAAAATTCAGTGTAAGAGGGAAAGCGATGAAATGGAATAATAAAGGACATCAATTCGATGAAGAAGGAAAGCGGTGGACGGAGGAACTGCGCGGCCGGGATGGAATATGGGTTTTCGGCGCCGGAATATATGGCAGAGAACTGCGGACATTGTTTGAAAACTATAAAGAGGGTTTAGGGTTTCAGGGATTTATAGATAATAACGCAAATAAGAAAAATCAAATACGGGATTGTGAAGTATGCACTTTTGACGAATACATGGGCAGACAGAGTAATGATTGGATTGTTATCGCTGCTGAAGGCGAACACGTAAGAGAAATAGGAAAGCAGTTAGAAAATAGCGGTAAAGTAAAAAATAAAGATTATTTTGAAATGGAAGACTTTTTAAGCTATCAATTTCCTCTGGTTTCAATGTATGGATATGGGAAACTTTATACAAGGACTTCTCAGATATGCGTCACGGAACGGTGTACATTAAAGTGTAAAAAATGTGCGCATGGATGTTTTGCAGTTGATATTTCAGCAGAGGATATGCGTATGGAAGACGTCTTTGAATCAGCGGATTTCTTCTTTGGAAAATTCGACTATGTCACAGAGTTTAGTTTATTGGGAGGAGAACCCCTGCTGTATGAAAAATTACCTGAGGCGATTGAATATATAGGATCAAAATACAGAGATCAGATTATAAACTTCACAATTACCTCAAACGGAACAATTGTTCCCTCAGACAGTTTGATAAAAGCAATGAATAAATATCATATGATATTCCGTCTCTCGAATTATTCGAACACGATTCCCGGTTTGTCGGCAAGATATGGGGAGGTTATGAAGGCATTGGAAGACGGAGGGGTAGAATATCGTTTTCATGATGAAATGATATGGGGAGATTTTGGTTTTGGGTGTGTTGACAGGAAGCAAGATGAAAGCGAGCTGATAAAAACATTTGACGCATGTTTTACCGGCTGTCGTGAAGTGAGGAAAAACAAATATTATTTTTGCGTGATGGCGAGATCAAGTTCAGATAATATGAACTTCCATGTGGGAGCGGATGATTATTTTGATTTGGCTGACTGCAAAGATAAAATGCATCTTTTAGAGTTTAGCCTTGGATATTCGGAAAAAGGATATCTGGACATGTGTAATTACTGTAACGGAAAGGATTTTATAAACTTTCCGGTTCCAGCGGCAGAACAAATATAAAGCGTTCATTTAAAAATAGGAGATGCATATGGAAACATCACGTTTTTTTAGAAATAAGACATTAATGATCACAGGTGGGACGGGGTCGTTTGGTTCCACGGTGCTAAAACATTTTTTGGATTCAGATCTTGCGGAAATCCGGATATTTTCCAGAGATGAGAAAAAGCAGGATGATATGCGCCATGACTTGCAGGCGAGACACCCCAAATCAGCAGGAAAAGTAAAATTTTATATTGGGGATGTGCGCAACATACGATCGGTTCGGGATGCCGTCCAGGGAGTAGACTATATTTTTCATGCGGCAGCATTGAAACAGGTGCCGTCCTGTGAATTTTTCCCCATGGAGGCGGTAAGGACAAATGTTGACGGCACAGACAATGTGCTGCATGCGGCGGTGGAAGCCGGAGTAAAAAAAATTGTCTGTCTGTCAACAGATAAGGCGGCCTATCCTATAAATGCAATGGGAATATCCAAAGCGATGATGGAAAAAGTGATAGGAGCGAATGCCAGAGTTGCTGCGGGAAAGACCACGATTTGCTGTACAAGATACGGCAATGTTATGTGCAGCAGAGGTTCCGTCATTCCTTTGTTTATCGATCAGATCAAAGCTGGAAATCCTGTTACGGTTACCAATCCGGATATGACCAGGTTTTTAATGAATCTGGATGAGGCGGTGGCATTGGTGATGTTTGCGTTTGAACATGGAGAGCCGGGTGATTTATTTGTTCAGAAAGCGGATGCAAGCACAATCGGAGATTTGGCGAAAGCGGTGCAGCAGCTTTTTGGAGATACTGGGATGAGAATGATTGGAACCAGGCACGGTGAAAAAATTTATGAAACACTGCTGACAAGCGAGGAGTGTGCCCGAAGCATTGATATGGGAGAGTATTTCCGGGTGCTGCCGGATGGAAGAGATCTGAATTATGATAAGTTTTTTGTAAAAGGGCAGGTTCAGACAACAGAAGGAGAAGCATATACCTCCCATAATACGACCAGACTGGATGTGGAAGCAACGGTACAGAAAATTCTGACCACCGATTATGTGAAAGAGGCTTTGCTGTGAAAAGGTTGGGAATGAAATGAAGAAATTAAAATTAATGACAATTGTAGGAACCAGACCGGAAATCATACGCCTGTCAGAAGTAATAAAAAAGTGCGACCGATATTTTGAGCAGATTCTTGTACATACCGGGCAAAATTGGGATTATACCCTCAATCAGATATTTTTTGAGGATTTAGGGCTGCGGGAACCAGATTATTATCTGGAGGCAGTGGGAACCGACCTTGGAGAGACCATCGGCAATATCATTGCCAAAAGCTATAAAGTGTTAAATAAGGAGAAACCGGATGCATTGCTGGTGCTGGGCGACACCAATTCCTGTCTGGCGGCAATTTCGGCAAAGCGTCTGCATATCCCGATTTTCCATATGGAGGCAGGAAACCGCTGTTTTGATGAATGTCTTCCGGAGGAAACCAACCGCAGGATTGTAGACCACATTGCAGATGTAAATATGTGTTATTCAGAACATGCCAGGAGGTACCTGAATTATGAGGGGACAGCCAGAGAACGAACTTATGTGACGGGCTCCCCGATGGCGGAGGTGTTGTCTGCCAACCTGGATAAAATTAGAAAAAGCAATGTGCTGGATAAACTTCAAATAAAAGCTGGAAATTATATTCTGTTATCGGCACACAGAGAAGAAAACATTGATAATGAGGCCAATTTTATGGCGCTGATGAACGCGGTAAACGCCATGGCAGAGACATATCAGATGCCAATCATTTACAGTACGCACCCAAGGAGCAGGAAATTTATTGAAATAAGAGAGTTTCAGTTTCATCCGTTGGTGAGAAACCTTGAGCCTTTTGGATTTTCGGATTTTAACCATTTGCAGCTTTCTGCCTTTTGCGTGGTGTCGGACAGTGGGACGCTTCCAGAGGAAAGCGCTTATTTCAATAGCAAGGGTATGCCATTTCCTGCTGTTTGCGTAAGAACCAGTACAGAGCGCCCGGAGGCAATTGACAAAGGGAATTTTGTGATAGGAAGCATTACTACAGGGCAGGTGCTGCAGGCAGTAGATTTGGCAGTATCTATGGTAAAGAATGGTGATTTAGGAACTGCAGTACCAGATTATACAGACGAGAATGTAAGCGTGAAGGTAGTGAAGATCATTCAGAGTTATACAGGGATTGTAGACAAAATGGTGTGGAGGAAATGCTAGAGCATTATTGATAATAGCTCTAAGATTGGTGAGAGAAAATGAAAATTTTAATAACCGGAGCCAGAGGATTTATAGGAAAGAATCTTACCGCTACTTTGGAAAATGTCCGAACAGGCAAGGATAAGTCCTTTGGGATATCAGAGAACATCACCATATATGAATATGACAAGGAGTCTGGACAGGGCTTATTGAATCAATACTGTAAGGATTGTGACTTTGTGTTCCATCTTGCAGGAGTGAATCGCCCCAGGGAGCAGGAAGAATATATGGAAGGGAATTTTGGGTTTACTTCCGTTTTGCTGAACACCCTCAAAAGGCATGGCAACAATTGCCCTGTTATGGTTTCCTCTTCTATCCAGGCAGTATTGGATAACTCTTATGGGAAGAGCAAGAAGGCGGGAGAGGATTTAGTGTTTGCCTATGGAAATGAAACCGGTGCGCAAGTTTGCATCTATCGTTTTCCCAATGTTTTCGGGAAATGGTGCAGACCCAATTACAATTCCGCCGTGGCTACGTTCTGTCATAATATCGCCAGGGGGATTCCAATTCAAGTGAATGATTCTCTGAAAAGACTGAATCTTGTTTATATTGATGACGTAATAGCAGAGCTAGTTGCACTGTTAAGTGGAAAAGGGCATAGGGATGTGCAGGGTTACTACTATGTGCCCGTTGTTCATACAGTTACTTTGGGAGAAATTGTGCAACTGCTCTATGCTTTTAAAAGCAGCAGAAATGATATCAGCGTGCCGGAGCTGGTGGAGAATGGCTTTGTAAAGAAATTGTATGCTACTTATTTGAGTTATCTGCCGACGGACCAGTTCTGCTATCCGCTGAAAATGAATGCAGATGAGAGAGGGAGTTTCACAGAGATTCTGCGTACCGCTGACCGGGGTCAATTTTCAGTGAATACATTGAAGCCGGGAGTAACCAAAGGGAATCACTGGCATCATACAAAACATGAAAAATTTGTGGTGGTCAGCGGCAGGGGGCTGATACAGCTGCGTAAGATTGGCAGTGAAGAAATTATTGAATATCACGTTTGCGGGGAAAAAATAGAGACGGTAGATATTCCGCCAGGCTACACGCACAATATTATCAACGAAGGGAGCTGCGACCTGGTGGTGTTCATGTGGAGTAATGAATGCTTTGATTTAAAGAAGCCAGACACTTATTTTCAGGAGGTTGTCAGATGATGAGAAGAAGAAAGCTATGATATGGAATTATTAATAATTTGACAACTATACTTATATAGTATACACTGGTAATTAGTAATTGTGATTAATTTCTGTAATTAATAGTTGTAATTAATTATAGTGATTATATAAAAAAGTTAAGGAACTTAAATTTAATATGGTAGAAATGCATAAAGGAGGATGAAAGATGCCGGAGCCGGGTAAAGATACTGCAGACAGCAAAACTGGCAAGAAAAAAATATCAGTTTCCATGGTGATTGCCATAGTGGCCATTCTGGCCGTGCTGGTGTTGGCCGTAGTGCTGGTGTATGTACTGACGAAAGAAGAGCCAAAGAAGGATTTGGATGGAAAGGCGACCATCGTAACGGAGGGGAATGTAGAGGAAGTTATAGGAGAAATGGAAAACCGCAACACAGATGCTTCCTACACGGCCACCATGACGAATGAATGGACATTTGAGAACGGGGAGGCGGCGGCAGAAGGTTTTTATGTAAAAAACACGGAGAATAACAGCCGTACCGTATATTTTGAATTGAAATTAAAGGATACAGATGAGGTCATCTACTCATCGCCATATATTTCCGTAGGGGAAGAGATGAATACGCTTACTTTGGATAAGAAGCTGGACGCAGGGGATTATAATGCAGTCATGGTATATCATCTTGTGGATGATGAGAAAGAGGAATTAACAACTGTTTCCGTAGCGGTTGTGATTCATATAAAAAATTAATTCAAGGAGGAAGAAGTGATGAAGAAAAAAATTGTATCACTGATGCTTGCGGCTGCTTTATGCGCAATGCCGTTAAGCGTTTCAGCATCTGCGCTGACCGCACCGGGCAGCACAGATGTAACAACGGAGGGAACCGTTAACTATGCTGATACGACAGTGTATTCTGTAACACTGCCGACAGCCAACTGCTTTAATTTTGTTGTGGACCCGCAGGGGATTTTATCCGCAACAGACTCTACCAACTATGGTCCGGATAAATATCCGGCAGGTACAGCAGGCTACATTGTTGCTACAGAGGGAACAGGCGCATACATCAATAATAAGAGTTCTGTTCCAATTAAACTGATGATGGAGGCTTATGTCCAGAGTGATGATACCACAGGCGCTGCATCTAGCGTAAACTTGCTGGGACTGGTTCCAGAAAAAGAGATTATGTCTGGAATTGACAACAATATGATGCTTACTATGGATATTACACATGACAAAGTGGATCTGGCAACGTTTGCAGATGAAACGACGATTACCACGGAGAATGTGAATCCTTATGTGGCTGCAATCACCCAGAATGGACAGCCCGCAGCTGGAGATAAGGGAACCCAGATTTCTTTTGCCCTGGCTCCGGCAGCCTATGAATTTACAGGAACAGCAGGAAGCTATGCGTACACAATGGTAGGTGGCGAAACAGGCGACTCTGTTGGATTGAGACTGAGCGGACTGGTAAATACGAATGCAGACTGGTCTGCATACACAGGAGCCAGCGCAGAAAAAATTGCGGTTAAAACAACTTTTAGTTTTGACAAGTTATCTTCAGACTATGAATTAGCTGCTTTTGATGGCAGGGCGCATGGCGTATTGGCAGATACGCCGGCAGAATATTTTGCAGGAGCAGAATATGATGCAGATGGAAATCTTACCGGAGCAGTAACAGGCGCAATGGACTATGAAGTAGGCAAGGGCGCTCTTGAGATTCCGTTCAGCTTTGGTACAGGAGCAAATGAGCTTGGAATTAAAACGATTGCGGTAAATGGTACAGAACTTGATCCAGCAGACTACAAGGCTTTAAATGGTGTAATCACATTTAAATCTACGGAAGCCAACATAAAGGCTGCTATGGATGCAGCGACACCAGATGGTGTGGCAGCACCGATCACTATCGTAACAAGCGATGACATTGAGACAACTGTAAATGTTACCATGTACAAATAGTGCGTTATGCCATGTTGTAAGTAATGTAATATAGTATAGATGTATAAAAGGTGGAATTCTTTTGCTGATTCTGCCTTTTATACATGACGATGGGATAGTATGCAGTATGCAGGATTTTTATTTATAGAGCGGAGCACTGATAAGAAATGAAGTTAAAGAAAATTATTTTAGGCATTCTATTTTTTACTGCGGTTTCAGTTCCATTTCAGGCATGGGCAAGCGGCACGCTGTCCGGGGTAGGGCTGTTGGCGGGAAAAGAGGAGAAGGAGGAGCCGGATATCTATCAGGTGACGCTCCCAACGGATCGTGATCTGGAGGTTGTTCTGGATCCGGAGGGACTGCTTTCCATCCATGAACAGGGGAAATATGATAGTTCCTGGTCGGGACAGATTCATATGAAGCAGGGTAAAGGGGCGCTTTTTATTAATAGAAGTTCTTTTCCGGTCATGGTCAGGGTGGGAATATCCATAGGGCAGAACAGAAAAGGAACGCCTTCTACGATTGGTCTTTTAGAGAGTGATTCCAATGTGAATGACGGTGTGTGGCCGCAAATGTATCTATGTGCCATTCCCGGAGCCGCTAAAATAGAGTCAATGGATGACTTTATGCCTTCTGATACGAATATTCCTATCGAGGCCAATGGTGGTCAGGAATTGACAGAATTTTCTTTTCTACTGGACCGTTCAGAATATGTGCAGGATGAAAAGACAGGTGAATATGTTCTGGCAGATTATGAGGATAATTATGACAGCGCTTCCTTTGTGTTAGGAGGCAAGGTAAATAAGAATGCAGACTGGTCTTCTTATACGGGAAAGAATAAGGAACATTTAGTCATACGTACCGTATATACGATACAGAAACAAAGTTATTATGATGAGCAGCGTTTATATCAGGCAGACGGAGAGGGGAAAATGCCATACGCATTGATAGGAAAATAAGTGAAAACTTTTTGTATCGACATCAAACAGGGGATGATTATTGTATGAAAAAGTATTGGATATTGTGTATAGCGGCAGTTTCCATATTGCTTATGTGTGGTGCGAGACAGCGGACGGAGGCGGCAGAGACGGCAGAACAGCAGGCGGCCGCGGTTGAGGTTCCTCAGAATCTGAATTTCTATCTGGATCCTCAAAACGAAGGCGGCAGAGGACAGATTTATTCGGATAAATACAGAATAAGGAATGCTGGAAAAGAAGCCGTTATTCTTTCTATGGAACTGGCGCTTTCGATATTGGAAGAACAGGCAGACATTACATTCTGTCCTGAAAAATGGGATACGGAGCCAGAGGATAGAAGTATTTATATGTACGCGGTGTTTGAAGGAAGCTGGGGAGAGGATAAAGGTATATTGACATCTGAAACATCGTGCAGGGAAAAAATTATCCTGCAGCCGGCAGGTATGGAGGGGGATGCAGTATATATAAGCTTTGGGGGAACGCTGAGCAAGTCAAAGAAATGGAAAAGTGGAGAATTGGGAATAAACGCTTTCTATACGGTGGCTGTGGACAGCAGAGAATATCAGGCATCGATAAATGGAAACCATATACGAATAAAGGATGGCGGAGTAAAGATAACGGATGGACAGAACATGGAGCTGTCCCTTGTCCCGGACGAGGGATACTTCCTGCCGGCCGACGTTCAGGTATATATGGGCGGAGTCCAGATTCAGGCGCTTTATAATATGGCGGACGGAAAGATTGTCCTGGAAAATGTCAGCGATAACGTGGTGGTATGTGCGAATGGCATAACGAAGGCCACGCTGCCAGATATAGAAATTATGGATATGGGAAAAGCAGTCTGGTCATGGACGGCAGATACCGGGATAGAGGCTTATGAATATATTTTTTTGCAGGATGGCCAGCAAATAAGCAGCGGCAGATTTGGAGTGGAAGATGGCATAGTAAGCTGGAACTGGAGTGAAGGCTTGGAAAGCGGAAGCTATGTATTACGTCTGAAAGCTATCGGGGATATGGTTCACTGTCTGAACAGTGAAGAGGGGAACTATCCTGTGACCGTGGACAGAACCGTATTGGAACCGCCGGAGGAGATAATTATGGAACCTGAGGGACAGACAGAAGACGAACTTTCAAAAACAAGTAAGGAAACAGATTCCCCGGAAACAGAGGAAGAGACAGCAGATGAGAATGATTAACCCATAAGACAAAGGATGAGATAACAATGGCAGGCAAGTGTTTGGCAATTATAACGGCAAGAGGCGGAAGCAAGAGGATTCCGAAGAAAAATATCAAAGAGTTTTGCGGAAAACCGATTATCCAATATTCCATTGAGGCTGCAGTACAAAGCGGGATATTTGATGAGATTATGATATCAACAGATAGCAGGGAGATTAAGGAAGTGGCGGAAAGATGCGGGGGAAAGGTGCCATTTATGAGATCCAGGCAGACTTCCGGGGATATGGCGGCCACTCATGAAGTTATGCTGGAAGTGCTGGAAGAATACCGTAAAAGAGGATATGTATTTGAACATGTATGCTGTATTTATCCGACTGCGCCATTTATCACTGCTGAAAAATTAAGAGAAAGCAAAAAATTGCTGGTGTCAACCGGTGCAGACGGGGTAGTGCCTGTAGTGGCATATTCGTTTCCACCGCAGAGGTGCTTTGTAATCAGGGACGGAAAGGTACAGTTTCATTGGCCGGAAAACCGTCTGGTTCGATCTCAGGATTTAGAAAAGTGGTATCATGATTGCGGACAATTTTATTTTGTAAAAGTGGAGTCTTTTTTGCAGAGTAGAAATCTGATTATGAAAAATACAGTACCTGTGACCGCAGATGAAATGGAGGTACAGGATATTGATAATGATGAGGATTGGAGGCTGGCAGAACTGAAGTACAAAATGATGTTGGAAAAAAAGATGGATCATTGATACAGAATTTAATAAAGGGAGCACATTATGGATTTATATCAAAGATTAGAAAAGGGAACCTATATTATTGCTGAGATGTCGGCGAACCATGCCGGCAGCCTGAACAGGGCAAAGCAAATAATCCGTGCGGCAAAAGATGCCGGGGCAGATTGTATTAAAATCCAGACGTATACGCCAGACACGCTGACAATTGACTGTGACAACCAGTATTTTCAGATTGGGGACGGGACGTGGAAGGGAGAGAATCTGTATCAGTTATATAAAAAAGCGTATACGCCATGGGAATGGCATGAAGAATTAAAAGCAGAAGCAGACAGCTTGGGAATTGATTTTTTTTCAACGCCATATGATAAAACGTCTGTTGATTTTCTCGAGCAAATTGGAATTGACTTTTATAAGATAGCGTCGTTCGAATTAGTGGATATTCCCCTGCTAAAGTATGTCGCGTCAAAAGGAAAACCGATAATTATTTCTACTGGTATGGCTTCCCTGGGTGAAATCGAAGACGCAGTTCGTGCCGTTCGCAGCAAGGATGAGGTGCAGCTTGTATTATTACAGTGCGCCAGCGCATATCCGGCGGTTACAGATGAAATGAACTTAAAGACAATGGTAAATATGAAAGAGACTTTCCAGGTTCCGGTAGGTTTATCAGATCATTCTATGGGCTCTGTGGGTGCGGTAGCGGCAGTTGCACTGGGAGCTTCCGTGATAGAGAAGCATTTTTGTCTTGACAGGACAATAGAAAATCCAGACGCTTCTTTTTCAATGAATCCAGACGAATTTAAACAGATGGTGCTGGATATCCGTCAGGCGGAAAAAGCGATTGGTGCCGTGCAGTATGGGACTTCCAGGCAGGAAGAAACAAATATTGTATTTCGCCGCTCTATTTTCTGTGTGAAGGACATCAAAAAAGGAGAACGGCTGACGGAAGAAAATATCAGGGTGATCCGGCCCGGATACGGAATGGCACCCAAATATTATCCGGAAATGTTGGGACAAACTGCATTGAAAGATATTAAATACGGAACACCGCTTGATTTTTCGATGATAGGAATGCCATAACCTGTGAAAAGAAGGAGCGTATGATGCAGAATCAAGAAACAAAGTTAATGAGGAAGTCAGTGAACGCTGATAATAGGAAGATTCTCTATCTAACAAATAATGACAACACGCTTGCACTGTATGAGTGGCTAAAAGAAAGGGCGGATGCAAATATATGCAGAGAACGTTTATCTCTGGTCAGAATCAAAGAGCAAAAACCAGATATGCTTATTAGCTACAACTACAGATATATCATTTCCAAAGAAATCATTGAGTATATGAATGGAAATGTGATAAATCTTCATGGTTCTTATTTGCCCTGGAATAGAGGTTCCGCCCCGAATTTCTGGAGTTTCTTCGATGATACGCCAAAAGGCGTGACGATTCACCAGATAAATGAAAAACTGGATCAAGGTTCCATTCTATATCAAAAAGAATGTCAGTTTTGTGCAGAAGAAGAGACGTTTGCATCATCCTATGAAAAGTTACAAAAGGAAATGATCACGCTTTTTCAGGAACATTGGGAGGAAATCAAACGGGGGAGTTATCATTTGAAGGAGCAAAAAGGAAAAGGCAGTTATCATTCTATTCGTGATTTGCAGGCAATAAGGGAGAAGGTGGGGTTTGAGTGGACAGATAATGTGGCGGATTTTTTGATGAAATATAAAAATGCAGTAAGGTCAGGATAAATTATGTTATATATAAGAGCAGATATGAATGACATAATCGCAACCGGGCATATGATGCGCTGTCTTTCCATTGCAGACGCAGCCAGAATACAGGGAGAGGATACGACATTTATACTGGCGGACGGCCAGGCTTGTGAACTGGTGGAGCAAAGAGGATATAAGGCCATCGTTCTGCATACGCCGTGGAATGATATGGAGCGTGAGCTTCCAAGACTGTCGGAAGTAATTCGTAAAGAAGGGATTAAATCGCTCCTGATTGACAGCTATCAGGTTACAGACGGTTATTTACGGTCAGTGACCTCGCAGACCAGGACGGTCTATATAGATGATATCAATGCGTTTCTGTATCCGGTTCATGCAGTGATCTGTTACGCGAACTATTGGAAAAAGTTTGATTACGCCAACAGATACAGCGGGGTAAAGCTATATATGGGTACCGAATATGTTCCGCTTCGTCAGGCATTTTGCGGGTGTGAAGAAAAGAAAATAAAAGATATGGCAGAAAATGTCCTTTTGCTCTCAGGCGGAACAGATCCATACCATGTTATGGCAGGCATATTGGAACAGATGGATACAGAGCATTACAAGAATATTGACGTAATCTGCGGCAGATATGACACAGAGTATAAAGCGTTAAAGGAACGTTACCGGAACTGCAGAAATCTACAGATACATCAGTCTGTTTCCGATATTGATTCTTATATGAAATCTGCGGATATTGCCGTTTCAGCAGGCGGAACTACATTATATGAGTTATGTGCCTGTGGCACGCCTGCCATTTCCTATGCATTTGCAGATAATCAGCTTGATAATGTACATCAGTTTCAGGAAGATGAAATGATAGATTATGCTGGAGACGCCAGGTATGAGAATCTGACAGGGAATATTCTGGGGAGTTTGGAAAGGCATAGAGAGGACAGGCAGCTACGGCAGCAGCGTGCAAGTAAAATGCAGCGGTTAGTGGATGGAAATGGGGCATTGCGGATTGCAACTATATTGGGGGAAATGGCGCGGTGACGGTATTTACGTTATATGATTGTGAAGGGATTGTTGCATTATGAAAGGAACAGCAGAGATGGACAAAGAATATGGGGTGCAAATGTATGAGATAGCAAAGCGTCTGTTTCCCATATGCAGAAGCATTACAGGCAGCGGTGTACGTGAGACTTTAAAAATATTAGGAGAATATGCCAAAGGGCTTACCACTTACGAAGTACCTACTGGAACAGAAGTTTTTGACTGGACAGTTCCCAAGGAATGGGCAATCAGGGAAGCATATATCGAGAATGAGCAGGGAAACCACATTGTTGATTACAAAGACAGCAATCTGCATGTTATGGGATATTCAGGTCCGGTAGATCAATGGGTGGATTTGCAGCAGTTAAAAGAGTATATTTATACGCAGGAGGACCAGCCGCAGGCAATCCCCTATGTGACGTCATATTATAAAGAGCGGTATGGGTTCTGTATGACCAAAATCCAGAAGGATTCCCTCAAAGAAGGAAAATACCATATGGTGATTGACAGTGAATTATTTGACGGAAGCCTTACCTATGGGGAATTGATCATTCCAGGAAAGTCAGAGCAGGAAATATTGATTTCTACCTATATTTGCCATCCCTCGATGGCAAATAATGAATGTTCAGGCCCGGCGCTGGCAATTACATTGGCGAACTGGCTGCATGAAAGGAAAGACAGAAGATATACATACCGTATTCTGTTTCTTCCGGAAACCATAGGTTCTATTACGTACCTCAGTAAGCATATAGCGTGGCTGAAAGACCATGTACAGGCGGGATTCGTATTGTCATGTGTGGGAGACGACCGTGACTATTCTATCATTGAGTCCCGGTATGGCAAAACTTTAGCGGACCGGGCGCTAAAAAGTGTATTGTCTTCCCATGCAGGGCAGTATTCCACATATTCTTTTCTCCAAAGAGGTTCTGATGAGAGACAATACAATGCTCCTGGCGTAGATTTGCCGGTAGTTGCATTCTGCAGAAGCAAATACGGAGAATATCCGGAATATCATACGTCAATGGATAATATGGAGCTGGTTAGCCCGGATGGATTTGCGGGAGCGTTTGCAGTGATGAGAAAGACTATAGAGCTTTTAGAGCATAATAGGAAGTATAAGATGAAGGTGCTTTGCGAACCGCAATTGGGAAAGCGGGGACTATATCCCACGGTAAGCCGGAAAGGAATTTATCAGGATACCACGGTGTTGCGTGATTTTATCGCATATGCAGACGGTACGATGGATTTGATGGATATTGCGCAGAAAATCCAGGCGGATATTGAGGCTGTATTGCAGGTTTCAATGGTATTGCTGGAACATGGATTGATTGGTGAATAAGCCAGAGTGGAGAAATGAAAAAGATGGATAGAGAAACAGTACTTGCAGAACGCAGGGGCAGGAAATTGACATACGGGGAATATGTAGACGCATTACGCGCGGTTGGTTTGCAAGCGGGAGATACCATATGCGTGCATTCTGATTTGCCGCAGTTTGGACGAACGAGGATTGCAAGAGGAGCATATGAGCAAGCCTTTGTCGAAGGTCTTCTTGAGGTAATCGGAACCGAAGGGACATTGATTATGCCGACCTTTTCGTATAGTTTTTGCAAAGGGGAAGTATTTGACGTACAGAATACAAAATCGGACGTAGGGTGTCTGACGGAGCATTTCAGAAAGCTTCCCGGAGTGATAAGGACTGCGGAGCCTATATTTTCATTTGCATTGTCAGGCAAGAATGCCGAACGTTATCTTGCGATTGGCGAAAGCTGTTTTTCCAGAGACAGTATGTATGGAAAGCTGCTGGATGATGATGCTAAAATTGTATTTTTGGGAAGTCATATGGGGGCTACGTTTAACCATTATGTCGAAGCGCAGATGGAGGTACCCTATCGATTTATGAAACGGTTTTCGGGAATCGTGAGAAATAATGACGAACAATATGAGACGTATCGCGATTTTTTCGTCAGGTATTTAGATCGCGACAGTATGCCGGATGCAGACAAATTAGATAAATTTTATATAGAAACGGGAATAATCCATATGGAATATATTGGGGAAGCTACGATTTCATCCATCAGATGTGTCAGATGGTTTGAAGAGGCGGAAAAAAAATACAGGCAAGATCCAACCTATTTTCTGATAAAAGAGAAGAAAGGGGAGCCGTAATGAAATTTGACGAGATTTTGACAATCGCTCCATATTCTTTGGAGAGAGAAGAGAAAGGCCAATTGCTGACAAAGCGGCTGCGGGAACTGACAATACATCATCAAAGAAATTGTGAAGCGTACCGGAAGATCATTGATTTTTTGGGCGTTGACGCTGAGAAAATAACAGACTACCATGACATTCCGTTTTTGCCAGTGCGTTTGTTTAAGGATATGCAGTTAAGGAGTGTTGCCAAAACCGATATAGTGAAGACGATGACGTCATCAGGAACTACCGGAAGCGGAGTGTCTCAGATATACCTGGATAAAAACACTTCTTTAAATCAACAGAAGACATTAGTGAAAATTGTTTCTGATTTTACAAGAAAAGAACGTATGCCGATGCTGATTATAGACAGTCCGGAGGTTATCCGCAACCGTTCTATGTTTTCCGCCAGAGGGGCGGGCATTTTAGGGTTTGCGATTATGGCGACAGAGCGTAAATATGCGCTGGACCGCGAGCTCAGTTTAAATTTGGAGGAAATACGGGAATTTCTTAAAAAACATGCAGGAAAGCGTATCTTTCTGTTTGGATTTACATTTATGATATGGCAGTATTTTTACAAAGAACTTTTGAAACAGGGAGAAAAGCTTGATTTAAGCAATGCGATCCTGATTCATGGCGGCGGCTGGAAAAAGCTGGAGAAAGAAGCGGTTTCGCCGGAACAGTTTAAGGAATGTTTAAAGGATGTCTGCGGGATTACAGAAATTTATGATTATTACGGAATGGTTGAGCAGACGGGATGTATTTATATGCAGTGTAATTGCGGACATTTACATGCCAGCATTTTTTCAGACGTGATTGTGCGCAGGACGAAAGATTTTTCCGTTGCAGATATAGGGGAAAAAGGGGTTGTGCAGGTATTGTCCCTGTTGCCAGAGTCATATCCGGGACATTCGATATTAACGGAGGATACGGGAATAATTCTGGGGGAGGATGATTGCCCATGCGGGCGAAAAGGCAAGTATTTTAAGTTAACGGGACGAATCAAAAACGCTGAAATCAGAGGTTGTAGTGATGCATATGAAAATTAGTGGTGTGGAATATCTTTTTGGAGAACAGAATATTGAAGTGAAACCGAAACAGCCTTACGGAGAAGAACAATGTGAATTTCTGGAGGCGTTGTCTAAAGCATTGAGAGCCGATAAAGAGGCGCGCCAGTATACGGATATACTGACATTTGCTTTTTGGATCCGCAGGGCGAATATCCAGCAGCTTTACCAGGCGTATGGTAATACTTATAACAGGATTGGAAAAGGCGTGGTATTTCACATTGCGCCGTCTAATGTGGCAATAAATTTTGCCTATACATTTGCATTTGGTATGATTACAGGAAATGCCAATATCGTGAAAGTGTCGTCAAAACGTTTTGTACAGACAACGATTATCTGCCGCGTAATGAATCAGCTTATGGAAGAAGAGCGGTTCCGGTGGGTGAGAAAGGAAAATGCGGTTGTGCTTTATGACCGGGAAAATCAGGAGGCTACAGATTATTATTCCAGCTTGTGCGACGTGCGGATTATATGGGGAGGCAATCATACCATAGAGCGGGTGAGAAAATCTCCGCTTCAGCCCCGAAGTACAGAAATTACATTTGCAGACCGCTATTCATTTGGCGTGATTTCCAGCGAAGCAATTCTTCGCGCCTCTGAGCAGGACATGAAAACTTTGGCGGAAGGATTTTACAACGACACATATTTGATGGATCAGAATGCATGTTCCAGCCCGCATCTTATTTTCTGGGTGGGCAATAAAGCGGATCAGAAAAAGGCGGAGGAGCGGTTTTGGAAGAGCGTTTATACAGAGGCGAAGCGTTACGAACTGGCGGATATTAAAGTCAGTGATAAATATACCATGCTGTGTGAATGTGCACAAAAAACAGAAGCGTTCAACGTGGACCGTTACGATAATCTGGTCTATGTCGTGAATTTGAAGGAGCTGGGCGAGGATATTACAGGTTATCGTGGGAAGTTCGGCTTATTTTACAGTTATCAGATTGAGGACGTGGAAGCACTGTTTCGCTATACCAATCATAAAGCAATTCAGACCTGTGCGGTGTTTGGGATAGAGGAAAAGGTGATTGCAGATGGAATAATGAGAAATCATATTACGGGCATAGACCGTATTGTTAAATTTGGACATACATTAGATATCGGGGTGTTCTGGGATGGATACGATATCGTAAGTGTTTTATCAAGATGTATTGTTTCTTTATAAACAGATCGTATTTGAGACGGAGGCATACTTGTGGAAAATCAAAAAAAGTTTGTGGAAAATGAACTTGCAGACATGGCGCAAAGGATGAAACGAAAAGTATTAGATATGGCATATCATGCAGGAAAAAACGGCGCGCATTTAGGAGGAGCATTATCCTGTATAGAGATCTTAGCAGTATTGTATGGAAGCGTTGCCGGAGTTCAGGCACAAAACCCCTGTGCCGAAAGCCGGGATAAAGTTTTGATTGGGAAAGCACACTGTGTACTGGCGTATTATACGGCATTATATGAAGCGGGATTTATTTCGGAAGAAGATCTGGATTCGTTTGAAAAGAATGGAAGCGATTTTGTTGGGCATCCCCTAAAAAATATTGAAAAAGGAATAGAATATGCCGGCGGCAGTCTGGGAATGGCCTTGTCAGTGGCATGCGGAATGGCATATCGTGCAAAGCACAAAGGAAACGGCAGCCGGGTATATGTATTATTAGGGGATGGAGAATGTCAGGAAGGCTCTGTTTGGGAAGCGATGATGTTTGCGGCCAATTATGAGCTGGATAATTTGGTTATTATTATTGATAATAACGGCATACAGTCTGACGGTACAACGGCGGAAGTGGCTGGTATGCGTGACCTGAAGGGGAAATTTCATGAATTTGGCGGCGAAGTCGTTGAAGTTGACGGACATGATATCAATGCATTAAAGGAGGCATTTGGAACGGAACATGCAAGGAAGCCATTGGTGCTTATTGCTCATACCATAAAGGGCAAGGGTGTTTCATTTATGGAAAATCAGGCGTCCTGGCACCATTCTGTGTTGAATGAAGAACAGTATCACAAAGCGAAATCTGAAATAGAAGGAATATAATATTATGCAGGAAATTACGAAAAAAAACAGCCGTGTCTGGTCCAGGCTGGGACAAAGAGGAACGGTATGCGGCGTGGCGTTATTAGAAATTTTGGAGTCAATGGAAAATGCTTATGTATTGACGGCTGATTTAGGGCATACGTCTGGTCTGGACAGAGTGATGCAAAAATTTCCCCAGCGTTTTATTAATGTGGGGATTTCAGAACAAAATCTGGTGGGGACAGCCGCTGGACTTGCATTAGATGGCGGCGTGGCATTTGCCACCACTTTTGCGACGTTTCTCACCATGCGCAGTTATGAACAAATTCGTCATAATGCGGGCTATCAGGAGGCAAATGTGAAATTGATTGGCACATCCGCAGGATTTGCCATTGGGATGTTTGGAAATACACATTATTCCTATGAGGATATTGCGCTGATGAGAGTGATTCCCAATATGGTTGTTGTTTCTCCGGCAGACGCTACAGAAGCATATTTGGCGATTCACCAGGCTGCGGTTTATCAGGGGCCTGTGTATATACGTTTGTCAGACGGATTGAATACGGCGATTGTCCACAGTGAGTCATATGCGTTTGAGATAGGAAAAGCCGAGTTGTTGAACCAGGGGAAGGATATTGCAATTATTGCTGTGGGCGGAGTTGTGCATGAAGCGATTAATGCCGTAGAGAAGCTGCAGGCTTTGGGTATCAATCCCACCTTAATTAACATGCATACAATCAAACCGCTGGATGAAGCGATGTTATATGAATTAAGGGATTACCGTGCGCTGATTACGGTGGAAGAACATAGTATAATTGGCGGTTTAGGAAGCGCAGTGGCAGAATATATGATGGGGATAAGCCATACAACACAGTTATTTAGAATAGGAATACAGGATAAATTTGTGCATCCGGGAGAACAGGGATACGTAAAATCGTCCAATGGTCTGGATGCAGAGGGGATTTACGCATATGTAAAACGGGTTGCAGAGTCATTCGGCAGCGATGCATAGAAAGAAAGAGGAAGGAAATGAAAAGCAGGAATGAGTTAGAATTAATGGCGAAAGACATGCGTAGAGATGCCTATAAGATGGCATATAATTCCGGGACAAAAGGAGCGCATCTGGGCGGAGGAATGTCTGTGGTGGAAATTCTTGCGGTTTTATACGGAGCGATTATGAAATACGATGTCTCGAATCCTTCCTGGGAAGAGCGGGACAGGCTGATTATGAGCAAAGGACATGGCGGGATTTCTCTTTATGCCGCCTTGAAAAATGTTGGTTACTTGTCTCAGGAGGAGATTGACGGAGCTTTACACGGAGATTCAGATTATTACGAACACCCGCGGAAAAATATCGATAAGGGCATTGAATTTTCGGGAGGCAGTCTTGGGCAGGGACTTTCTTTTGCTGCAGGCATGGCATTGGGGTTAAGCAAGCGTTCCAACGATAAGTCGCGCGTTTATGTTATTTTGGGGGATGGAGAATGTGATGAAGGCTCGGTATGGGAAGCGGCGGCATCTGTGATTCATTTCGGCCTGAAACAGATTACCGTAATCATAGATTTGAATGGTCTGCAATACGATGGAAGCACGGAACATATCATGCGGCTGGGAAACATGAGAAGCCGTTGGGAGAGTATCGGATATGATGTATTTGAGGTGGATGGGCATGACGTATTGGCATTGCAGGATGTATTTAGGAAAGAAAGTGAGAAACCGCAGGTAGTGATAGCCCATACTGTAAAAGGAAAAGGCATGTCGTTTGCAGAAAATAGAGTAGAGTGGCACACAGCCTATCTGACAGAGGAGTTATATAGACAGGCGCTAAAGGAGTTGGAGATATGCTAGAAATATCAAGGAAAAATGCCAGGATATGGTCAATGTTGGGAATGCGCCGGGTTGTTGGAATTATGTTGGAAGAGTTAGCAGGTTCTGATGAGCATTTCATTTTTGCCACGGCAGATCTGGGAAGATACCTGGGCGCGGCAGATTTTGAAGATAAATATCCGGGTCAGATGATAGACGTAGGAATTGCAGAACAAAATTTAATCGGCGTATCGGCGGGGATGCAGCAGGAGGGATTTCATGTTTTTGCCGGAACGTACGCTACGTTTGTGACCGCGCGCGCATTGGATCAAATAAGAGTAAATCTGGGATATATGAATTTGGGGGTAAAATTAATCGGGGCGGCCGGAGGCTTATCCGACGGCAATTTTAGTCCGACGCATATGGCTTTGGAAGATATTGCGGATATCAGGCCCATTCCTGGCATTGCAATTATTTCCCCGGCGGATGGAGCAGAAGTAGTCAAAGCGATGTATGCTTTGGCGGAATACGAAGGCCCTGCATATTTGCGGTTAACGGGGAGAGCCAATACGCCTGTTATTTATACAGAGGATTATGATTTTAAAATAGGAAAAGCAGTTTGTCTGAAAGAAGGGACAGAGATCGCGTTCGTAGCGTCTGGAACCATAGTCGCCACAGTGCAGAAAGCGGCGGCAGAGCTGGAGAAAAAGGGAATAAGCTGTAAGGTTATAAATATGCATACGATAAAACCGCTGGATACGCAGGCGCTGGATGAACTGGAGGAGTTTAAATTGCTTGTGACAGTGGAAGAACATATGGCGGCCGGCGGCATGGGAAGCGCAGTGGCAGAATATATGGGAGCAAAGGCCAAACGTCCGGTACAGCAGATCATAGCGGCGGGCCATGAGTATCCTCATGCAGGCGAATATGAGATTTTACTGGAAACATGCGGCCTGACGGTGGACGGAATTGTAAAAAAGGTAGAAGGGAGATATCGGGAATTACAGAATGGGAGGTAGATTTGTTCCGGAAGGGCTTCGCCTTTTTTCCACAGGCATCCTATAAAGCCATTGGTTCCATGAGAGAATGTGAACATTTATTTGTTGTTAATACGGATAATCACGATAAGGTTATTTTACAGAAGACCCGGGAGGGGCTTACGGCAGAAGAGATTTTTAGCAGGGAAGAAATTCTTCATGAAACGGATAAAATGTTCAATGTGATTGAAAAAATGGATGAAAGCTGTGATGTGAAAATTGCATCATGGATGCGGGCGCATTATCGGGAACAGATGATTTTTACAGATCCCGGCCATCTTTCAGGAACAGTATATGCAGAATATATCCGGCAGATTTTACCGCTTGTTGGTATAAAGGAGGTAACGGGGGAGGATATCCGTAAGCTTTGTTCAAAATGCCTGACATTGAGTATGCCGGTTTACGGATGCGTCAGAGACGCTTTGCAGTTGCGCTGGACGGATGAAGCAAATCGGCAGATTAAGAAAGAGACATGGACCCTGGAAGGGGAAAGCCTGGATATATCAGAATACGTAAAGCAATATCGTTACATTTGTGTAAATAATAAACAAGTATAGGAAATTATGGCTGACCGGGTGCTCATCTGTCTTGTGTGGAAAGCCATTAGAAGTAAATATATATGGAGGAAAAGAAAAATGAATAATCTTGAAAAATATACCAGCGCATTTGTAGAGTGCTTCGGCATTACCGCGGAACAGGCGAAAGGCTTAACTTATCAGGCAATCGAGGAGTGGGATTCTGTCGGACATATGGATCTGGTGGCAACCATTGAAGAGAAGTTTGATATTATGATGGATATGGATGACATTATTGACTTCAGTTCTTTTGAAAAAGGAATTGAATTGCTGTCAAAATATAACGTTAGTATGTAGAATAAGAAAAGGCGGGACAAAAATGCAGTACCGTAGATTACCCCAGGATGGGACAGAAATCAGTATCATTGGAATGGGAACAAGCTGCTTACACCACACAGATGCAGATGAAATTGAAAAAACCATTTGTCTGGCGATAGAAAATGGAATTAATTATTTTGATACGGTGGTGACGAAAGCGCGTGAGTTTGAAGCGATGGCAAACGTGTTTGCAAAGAACAGAGATAAAGTTTATTTGCAGCAGCATTTTGGAGCTATGTATCCGGGGGACGGCAAATATGGCTGGACAAGAGATTTATCAGTAATCAAAGATACGTTTCAGAGGCAGTTGCGTTTATTAGGGACGGATTATACCGATTTTGGGTTTGTTCATTGTATTGACGAAAAAGAAGATTTTGAAAACGTAATGAAAAACGGATTGTGGGATTATATGAAGGGCCTTAAAAACGGGGGAATTATCAGACACTTGGGATGCTCTACGCATAATCCGGAAATATTAAGGCGTTTTTTGGATACAGGTCTTATTGATATGGCAATGTTCAGTATTAATCCGGCCTATGATTATGCAGTTGGGAAGTTTGAACATGCGCTGGGAGATTCACAAAGCCGCAGCAGAATATACGCAGAATGCGAAGCGGCGGGCGTTGGCTTGAGCGTTATGAAGGTTCTTGGAGGAGGGCAGTTGCTGGATGCCCGCTCACCGTTTGGGCAGACGCTTACCAAAAACCAGTGCATACAATATGCCCTGGACAGGCCGGCAGTGCTTACGGTACTTCCCGGCGTTACTTCCAGAAAAACGTTGAAGGAGATTTTAGAATATATTTCAGCGGAAGAATCCGAGAAAGATTATACGATCATTGAGAATCTTCATATAAAGCCAGAAGAAGCAAGATGCGTGTATTGTAATCACTGTCAGCCTTGCCCTAAGGGCATAGATATAGGGATGCTTAACAAGTATTATGATTTGGCGTTGGTTGGAGATCGTTTGGCTTTCGGTCATTATAAAAAGCAGGAGATAAAGGCGGATGCTTGTATTTCCTGCGGTCATTGTGAGAAGCAGTGTCCGTTCCATGTAAAGCAAATGCAGCGGATGCATGAAATTGCTGCATATTTTAAGGAATCTTAATCAGACATGAGGATGTAGATATGAATATAGCGAATGTTTTGGAATTTTTGGAGAGTTCAGTTGAGAAGTATCCGCATAAAAAGGCGGTCGATGATGGAGAGAGAAGTTTTACATACGTTCAATTGCTGCAGGAAGCAAAAAGAATCGGAACGGTTTTGACTGGCTGCACGGCTCCGGGAAAGCCTGTAGTAATATTTATGGAAAAAAGCGCGGGCTGTTTGGCGGCGCTGTTGGGATGTGTGTATGCGGGATGTTTCTATGTAGTGGTACACCCGGTTTTTCCCGAGGAGAGGATTCGCAAAATGATAAAAGTTCTGGAGGCTGACGCGGCGATCACCGGAAATGGCGCGGCATCAAAGCTGGTTTCCTGCGGATTTCAGGGAACGGTTCTTGAAATGGAGGACTTGACGGTTTCCGGGATTTTACAGGAGAGGCTCGACCGGGTGCGCAATGAGGCGCAGGATACGGATCTCGTCTATGGAATGTTTACCTCCGGGTCTACGGGTACTCCCAAAATGGTCGTTGTCAGCCATCGCGCGATTATTGATTTCATAGAGGACTTACTGGATGTCAGCGGCATTAGTGAGAGGGATATTATCGGGAATCAGGCTCCCTTTGACTTTGATGTTTCCGTAAAGGATATATTTTCCACGTTTGCAAAGGGGGGGACTTTGATCTTAATCGCCAGGGAATTGTTCTCCCAGCCGCTTGCTTTAACGGAGTATTTGAAAGAACAGAAAGTTACGGTACTGATTTGGGCTGTTACGGCGTTAAGTATGCTTGCAGGCACCAAACAGGAGGGGGTAAAACCGCCGGATTGTATTCGGAAAGTTATGTTCAGCGGGGAGGTAATGCCGCAAAAACCTTTGCAATTTTGGATACATGCGCTGCCGGAGGCTGAATTTTATAATTTATACGGGCCTACGGAAGTAACCTGCAACTGTACCTGGTATAAGCTTCCCAAAGGTGGGAGCAATACAGGTAAGCTTCCGATTGGTTTACCGTTTTCAAAGCGAAAAATATATCTGTGGGATGACGCAAAGCGGGAGATTTTAAAACCGCGGCAAGTTGGAGAAATTTGTGTGGGAGGTTCCACTTTGGCAAGCGGATACTATCACAATGAAAAAGCGCAGGATGAAAAGTTTATTTGCAAAGCCTGTGAAGATGGAAGCAGAGAGCGGATTTATTGTACAGGAGATTTGGGGTATTATGATGAAGAGGGCCTGCTGTATTTTGCAGGAAGGAAGGACTTCCAGATTAAACGTATGGGACATCGTATCGAAATGGAGGAAGTTGAACTGGAGATAGGAAGTGTTCCGGGCGTAGAGCGGGCCTGCTGCATTTACGATGATGAAACCCAAACCTTACTTGCGTTTTATACAGGAGAGGCGCAGGCGTCCGACGTAAGACGTGAAGTGAGGGGAAAATTGCCGGCATATATGCTTCCCAACAGAATAATTCGTGTTGAGGAGTTTTTCGTGACGAAAAACGGAAAGACAGATAGAGGGCATTTGAGGGAGCTGGGCGCGAAATATTTTAAGAAAAGACTTTCGTAAAGACAGATAGTTAAATAAAAATTACATAATCAGCAGAATAGCAGAAGATCCGTGAATTTTACGTATTCACGGATTTTTTATCTTATAGGAAAGACCTTGTCACGCTAAAGCGTGAAAGTATATCCCTATAGAATAAAAAAATGGAACCTAACTGTCCTAAGGAATCCCCCGTGCAAGCACGGTACCCCTTAGGACAAATCCGCACTCGTGCAAGGAGAAATATGTCGTTGAAGCGACTGCACTCGGCGCAGCAAATCGCCCAAATCCCTCATGAATGAGGGATTTAGGGAGTTGAAGCGGACTTGTCCGCTTGTTCTTGTCTGCACAATAGAAAAGGCTCCGGCGCACCGCGTATAAAAGTGCGTTTCTATTATAAAAAGCATTTCCACAGGCGAAAATGATTGCCTGCAAATGCGCTCGCATCGGCAAAACGGTGAGGTGCCTTATAAATGAAGGGCTTAGCGAAGAGATGAAGACTTGCCCGCTTTTTTATGAAATTCTTATTTTCCACCAATTGAATCTGTGGTATAATAACCCTGTCATAGCAAAAGTGAAGGGAGACATCCTGTGCTATTTGTAAGGAATGTTTGTTTTAGGGATTCCAAAGATACGAAAGAATCTGTGGAATCCTTAAAATTAGGAAGCGTGGGTTTGCGTTTAATCCTTCTGCAAAAGAGCTGTATGGCGTAATTTGCAAAAATAGAAAACGGATAAATGTTAGGAGCATACGCATGAAAAAAGTAATAACTTATGGGACATTTGATTTATTTCATCAGGGCCACTTAAATATATTGTCCCGGGCAAAGAAGCTGGGGGACTATTTAATTGTCGGCGTGACTACGGAGCATTTTGATGAAATGCGGGGCAAAGTCAATGTGATCGATTCTACGTTGGAGCGTATTGAAAATGTAAGGAAAACAGGACTGGCGGACGAGATTATCATTGAGGATCACGAGGGGCAGAAGATTGAGGATATACAGAAATATAACATTGATATTTTTACAGTCGGTTCCGACTGGGTGGGGACTTTTGACTATCTGAATAATTTCTGTCAGGTAATCTATCTGGAACGCACGCCGGATATCTCTTCCACAATGCTGCGCAAGAGCAGATTTCAGATTATCAATGTAGGGATTGTGGGAACCGGACGTATGGCGCCGCGTTTTCTGGAAGAAGATAAATATGTGTCTGGCATCCATATTGTGTGCGCCTATAATCCGGAAAAAGAAAGCGGAGATACGTTTCGCAGAAAATACGAAATTCCAGTGTACAACGATGATTATCAGCAGTTTTTAGACAGCATTGACGCAGTTTATATCGCTTCTCCGAATGAAACTCATTATGAATATGCGAAACAGGCGCTGCAGGCGGGCAAGCATGTACTGAGCGAGAATCCGGTTGCAATGTCGAAATGTGATGTAGAAGAACTATATGATTTGGCGGAGGAAAAAAACCTGGTATTACTGGAAGGGATCAAGACAGCTTACTGCCCCGGTTTCCAGCAGCTTTTAAATACCGTGCAGAGCGGAAAAATAGGGGAAATTAAGGATGTGGAGGCATGTTTTACCAGACTTGCGGACGTTGAATCGAGAGAGCGCACCGATAAAAATTATGGAGGAGCATTTCTGGAGTATGCGGCATACACGCTGCTTCCTATCTTTAAATTATTCGGCACCAATTACCAGAAAGTAGAAATTTATAGTATACTGGACGACCAGGGCATGGATTTATATACGAAGATCCAGCTAATTTATGACCAGGGCATGGCCACGGCTAAGTGCGGGGTCGGCGTAAAATCGGAGGGACAACTGGTGATCGCAGGTACGAATGGCTATCTTTTAGCGGAGTCCCCCTGGTGGCTGACGAAAAAATATATGGTTCGTTATGAGGATCCAAATGTAATCGAAGTATTTGAACCAAAGTTCCAGGGAGATGGACTGCGGTATGAAATCAGTGAATTTGCCTCTAAGATCAACGGCTTAGAGAGAAATACCTATAAACTGACAAAAGAAGAAATTGTGGCAATATCGGAAATTACGGAAATGTTTATGGAAAAAAGGATGAAAAAATGATTCGATTAGGTGTGATAGGGACAGGACGGATTGCGGCAAGATTTATGCAGGATATAGCGTTAGTTCCCCAAATTCAGGCGACAGGTATTTATAATCCGCATATCAGCAGTGCGAACACATTTGCCCAAAAGTATGAGGTTGCTCAGGCAACAGACGATTGGGAGCAATTTCTGTCAGAGGTGGACGCGGTCTACATCGCTTCCCCGCACCAGACGCACGTTGCATATGCCCGGAAAGCATTACAGAAAAAGAAGCATGTGCTTTGTGAAAAACCCATGGCGTTTTTAAGTGCAGAAGTGGAGGAATTATTTGCACTTGCAAAGAAAAATGAAGTGGTTTTGATGGAAGCAATAAAAACCGCCTATTGTCCGGGGTTTTTGGGTCTGCTTAAGACGGTTGAGAGCGGAGTCATTGGAACGGTACGGGATGTAGAAGCGTGTTTTACCAGATTGACAGACCCGGCGGGGAGAGAACGGACGGATCCTGTTTATGGGGGAAGCGTGACAGAGTATGGGACTTACGTGCTGCTGCCTGTCGTGAAAATTTTGGGCGGACATCCCGCAGACGTACAATTCCATTCCATAAGAGATGAGAACGGGGTAGACTTATTTACCAAGATTAATCTCGCTTATGAGCAGGGATTTGGGCTGGGTAAAGTGGGCGTGGGGGTGAAATCAGAAGGAGATCTCATTATTTCCGGCACAAAGGGTTATATATATGTGAAAGCTCCCTGGTGGATGACAAGAGAGTTTCAAGTAAGGTTTGAGGATCCGGATAAGAAAGAAGTACATATTTATGAATATGAAAGAAGCGGGCTGCAGTATGAACTGCAGGCGTTTGTAAAAGATATTCAGGCAAAACAGAAGGAATATGAAACAAAAAAGAGTATGAGTATGGCAATTGCGGGGATTATGGAGAGATTTTTCGAGTCTGGGACTGGATGGGACACTAGTGTACTGACACGTTCACAATTTGACTAACGGAACAGCCTATAATGCCATCTGCTGTGTTGGCTTTCATCGACGTAGCCACCGCTACGCCTCATTCAGCCGCCTTGCAGAGTGACACATATTCTGTCCAGTTAGTTCAAAAATGAGCGTGTCAATACACTAGAAGCATATAAAGATGGGGGATGGATATTATTATGGAAGAAAGAGTGAAAGAACTTAAGGAGCGGATATCCTGTCTGGAAGGACAGATTGTAAAACTGCAGGAAGAAAATCTGTCAAATAAAAAAGATAACGCCGCGCTGCTTCAGGCAATACGGGAATTGTATGAAATTAACAGGCAGATGATGCTTCAGCTCTCAAATGTAGTAAAAGACCAGTCAACCATAGACATGAATTTAGGCGTAGTGCGGGGAAACAGCGAAAATATGCCGTTTGAGTTGTTGGATCCGCGGTTAAAGAGGGAAGAATACTGTTTTCCGAATATTAGAAGCGCGGAAGAAACCATTGAGGAGATTATCAGGAACAAGAAGTCGATGGCTCGTTTTGGAGATGGGGAGTTTTCACAGATTATAAAGCTGGACCGCCATAAATTTCAAAAACTGGATGAAAGGCTGGGGAGCAGGTTAAAAGAGGTGCTGTACAGCCGCCATCCTCGTATGCTGATTGCAATTGCCAATAATTATGGCTCATTGCAGGACTTTACGGAATCAGCGGCAAATGCGATACGGATCTATATGACGAACGGAGGCACCAGGAAGCAGCATATGGAACTGTTAGAGCCTGACAGAGTATATTATGACGCTTATGTTTCACGCCCATATGTAATGTATAAGGATTGGCGGACGAACGCGCCCGGAAAGCGTTTCGAACATATCAGGGATATCTGGAAAGACCGCAGGGTAATCATTGTGGAAGGGGCGCAGACCAGAATGGGGGTTTTCAATGATCTGCTGGACGGCGCAAGGGACATAAAACGTATCCTTGCGCCGGCTACCAATTCTTTTGACCGTTACGATGATATCCTGAAGTCTGCCCTGGAATCTGCCAGTGAAGATATCTTGTTTCTGATTGCTATGGGACCGGCGGCAGGAGTGCTTGCTTATGACCTGACGGCAGAAGGATATCAGGCGTTGGATATTGGACATCTGGATTTGGAATATGAATGGTTTCTGGCAGGGGAAGGAAAGAGACTGCCGGTGCCCTATAAATATAATAACGAAGTGGAAGGTGATGATACGGCGGAGGAATTGCATGATCCGCTATACGAAGGGCAGATTATTGCAGATTTACAGTAATTACAGGGAGATAAACTATGAACACGCAGGATTTATATGTGAAACGGGCGGAAGAATTAATGGATGGAATAGACAAAGGAGTGTTTTCGGACGTTGCCAATCCGCCGCAGGATTATGTTTATGGACATTTGACGGCGTTATTCTATGTTGCCCGGGCGCTGGAACATGGCGATAAACTGTACGAGCAGTTCTATGACAGGATGATATCCTTTGGGAGATACCATGTCAAAAGTAAGATGGAAAAAGGAGAGAAGGTAAAGATTGCTTTTTTGTCGATTTCGGCTGCGGAATGGGCGTCGGATTCTATTTATCGGATGCTTGACAGAGATGAACGGCTGGAATGTTACGTCGTTGTCTGCCCCTTAATGGACAGGACGAGAGACAGCAGACGGAGGACAGAAGAGGAGACATGGAGCTTTTTTGAGCAGAATGGTTATGATATCCGGCGCATCTATGATGCAAAGCATGACGTCTGTCAGGGATGGGAAACTGTCGGGGGCCTGCCGGATATCGTCATACATTCTACCCCCTGGTATCATTCTCTGCCGGAGCCGTTTTGGATAGATAATTTTCCGCTTCGCATATTGAACTGCTATATACCATATGGGGTTTACGTGGCGGATAATGCCGAGCGGGATTATGCGAGGAAATATGTCTATAATAAGGAATTTGTCAATCTGCAGTGGAAACTATATGCGGATTCTGAGCTAAATCTGACGGGCTATCAGCAATATGAATTGCTGCATGGCAAAAATGTAAGTTATTGCGGTTATGTGAAGATGGATTTTTTTCAGAAGAATAGAAGCTATACAGAGGACGAATTGCGCAATATCTGGAAGTTTCCCCGGGAAAGCGGGTGTGAAAAGCCAAAGCGCCTGATTATCGCACCGCATCATTCTCTGGAAGAGACTGCGGTTGTAAAATATGCTACGTTTGAGAAAAATGCCTGGTTTTGGCTATATTTGGCACAGAAATACCAGGATCAGATTTCTTTTATTTTTAAGCCGCATCCGAATCTGAGATGGAAAGCGTGCGAGTCTCATTTCTTCCATTCTCCTGAAGAGTATGAGGCGTATTTGAGACAGTGGGAAGCTCTGCCGAATGCCAGAGTAGTGGAGGAAGGTAATTATCTCGATATTTTTGCGACCTCAGACGGCATGATTATGGACTCAGCTTCTTTTTTAGGGGAATACATGTATGTGGATAAACCGCTGTTGTTTCTTACAAGAGAGGAGCAGGCGTTTAATGCTTTGGGGGAACGGCTGGTCTCCAGTTATTACCATGCAAAAGGGGAAGACTATACAGGGATTGAGCAGTTTATAAAGCATGTGATTCTTAAGGGGGAGGACAACATGGCAGGGAGGCGGCGCGCGACGTTTGGCGAAATACTGGATTATACGGGAAAAAACGGCTGTCCTGCCGCCGATTTTATTGTGAAAGATATATTGAAACTGGCAGAAGGATGATATCCGGGAGGCATTATGCGTATAGCGGAGAAAATAACAGATATTGATTATAAAGAGACAAGACGGTTTTTTAAAAGGCGTGCAGAAAAATTTTCCGGAGATAACCCGTACGCCGTAACTATGTACCAGGATAACAATGAAAATCTGGTGCGGGAAAGAAACCGAAAAGAAATGGAAAAGCTTTGTCCCTTATTAAAATTAGACGCGGCGTCGAAAGTGTTGGATGTAGCCTGCGGCGTCGGAAGGTGGGCGGATGCGTTTCCAGAAGACATAAAAGAGTATTGTGGACTGGATTTTAGCAAAGAACTGATTACGATTGCAAACCAGAGAAATACCAGGGAACATTTTTCCTTTTTGGAGGGAGCGGCCGAGGAACTGGAGCAAACATTGAAAGATAATGGAAAAGGCCGGTATAACAGAATCTTGTTGGTGGGAATCCTCATATATTTGAATGACAAAGAAGTAAGAAGCGTCCTGAACCAGGCGGAGAGAAGCAGCGAGCCGCATTCCGTAATCTGTATACGGGAACCAATAGGGATTCAGGAAAGGCTTACGCTCAAAGATTTCTTTTCAGAGGAGCTGAAAGATCATTATAACGCCATCTACAGGACACGCCGGGAGCTTGAAGGTTTTCTGGATAAGACCCTGATTAGCAAAGGATTTGCGATACGTCGGGAAGGCTTCCTGTTCGAGGAGGACACCTTAAATAACCGCAGGGAAACAGCGCAGTACTTTTATATACTGGAAAGATAAACTTTGTCTGCGGTCAAAACAGGGAGGAAACATGAGCGGATATGCGTTTTTATTTGATCTGGATGCCACGATAACCAGGCAGGAAATCTTACCTGCCATTTCCAGGAAGCTGGGCGTATATGAACAGATGTGTTCCCTGACGGAACGCACGGAACGAGGAGAGCTTCCCTTTCAGCAGAGTTTTTTGCAGAGAGTGGAGCTGTTAAGACAAGTTCCGGTAAGTGAGGTGCGCAGGCTGGTGGCCGACGTGCCGGTGAACGAAAGGCTGGCAGAGTTTATCAGAACCCATCGGCAGAGGTGTTATATTGCGACCGCTCATCTGGATATATGGGTGGAAGAGCTTATAAAAAAACAAGATATAGAACATCATATATTTTGTTCTCAGGCTTCTGTAAAAGACGGATATATGCGGGAGATATTAAGCATTGTGGATAAAAATGCAGTCCAAAACAAGATCGGTTTTCCTTGTGTGGCTGTAGGAGATGGGAATCATGATGCAGAGATGATTCAGGCAGCAGAGATTGGAATTGGGTACGGCGGCGTGCATAAGGTTGCGCCGGCAGTTTTGGCATGTGCCAGCCATGCGGTTTATCAGGAAGACAAACTGGTAGAATTTCTGGAAAGGCTTTTGTAGGAGGTAGTCAGATGGCAGTTTCGAGGACGGTAATCATAAGCTGCGCCGGTATGGGTAACAGGCTGGGGCTTGGGACCACTAAGGCGTTGCTGGAAATTGATGGAAGACCTCTGATTATCAGGCATTTGGAAATGCTGGATCAGGAAAGTGATGTCCGGGTTGTTGTAGGGTATCAGGCGGAGGCGGTCATTGAGACTGTGCGAAAATACCGGAATGACATCTTGTTTGTGTTTAACCACCAATACCGGGAGACGGGAACGGGGGCCAGCGTTGCTCTGGCCGCAAAGTATGCCGGCAGATTTATACTGTCTTTAGACGGTGATTTGCTGGTACATCCAAAGGATATGGAAAAAATCCTTGCATGCGACCATGAATTTGTAAGTGGGGGCGAGCCTGTGACAGATGATCCATGGCTGCTGCAGACTTATAAAGAGGGGGAGAACGAGTTTGTGCGTTCTTTTTCGAAAACAAGGGGCGTATATGAATGGAACGGGATTACACAGATGAAAAGCTGCAAAATGCAGGAGGGGACAGGGCATGTATTTCAATTGGTTGAACCGTATTTGCCAGTTCCGTTTCTGAAACTTCGTACCCGTGAAATTGATACCGTAAATGATTATGAACGGGCTTTGGCTTGGGTAAAAAATGATTTTAAGGAGTCTGGCACATTAGAAAACAGATGAGGTTGTTATGAATAAAATAATAATTTTTGAGTCAGAGACAGATTCTCTGAAAACGTTTGCAGATCTGATGGCGGAGGGATTTGAAGAGCAGGGCTGGCAGGTGTTGAAAGCGAATATGGCGAACGAATCTGAGACCAGAGAAAAGATTAATAGATTTGCCGAACCTGGCGGGACGGCGGCGCTGTTTTTTAATCATGCAGGTTTAAACCTCCTCACAGAACGCAGGGCAAGTATCTGGAATGAACTGGATGTGGATTGCTATGACTTTATTGTAGACCATCCAATGTATTATCATGCGGCGCTCATGTTTCCCGTCCGGCGTCTGACCTTTTTGTGTGTGGACGAGTATCACCAGAAATTTATCCAGCGTTTTTATGCGGGCAAAGTGCGCAGTTTTTTTCTTCCTCTTGGAGGAATCCGCAGTCAGGGGCCAGAGATACCTTTTGAAGAACGCTCCATGGATCTTTTGTTTACCGGTGCATATCTGATTGATGATAATGTGGAATATCATATCCGCGGACTGGGAGAAGGGCTGCGGCAGATATGGCTGGAATGTTATGAGCTGCTATGCGGCCAAACTTCTCTGACATTGGAACAGGGAATGGAATTTTGTCTGAAGAAAAAAGGGCTTGTGCTGCCAGAAGAAGATCTGCGCGATACGATCCGTCTGTTTCAGGATATGGACGGGATGCTCAGAAGCCGCGCCCGTGCCGAAGTAATCAGAACCCTTGCTAACCAGGGGGTAAAAGTCCATATTTACGGGGAGGGCTGGCAATATCTGGATTGCAGGCAGGAGAATCTGATTCTTCATGACCGGATTCCCTTTGATGAAACGATACCTTTGATGGCAGACGCCAGGATTGTACTGAATGTTATGCCCTGGTTTAAATCCGGGGTACACGACAGAGTATATTCTGCGATGCTCAATGGGAGCGTGTGCCTGACAGATGGCAGCGCATATATAGACCGTACCCTGATAGACGGCAGGGAGGCGCTGCTGTACTCTCTGGAGCGTCTGCAGGAGCTGCCGCAAAAGATAAGGAAGTATCTGCAGGAGCCGCAGGAGCTGAAAAAAATTGCCCAAAGAGGTTATGAGTACGCCAAAGATACTCAGACCTGGCAGCATCGGGCATGCCAGCTTGCAGAGATAATAGAACGGAGCTGTGCGCCGAAAGACAGAGCAAACAGTGTAAAAACGGAGGAATCAATGAAAATTAAAATATTTACAATGACTCATAGGAAGTTCAGCGAGCCGGAAGACGATATATATATTCCGCTCCATGTGGGCAGGGCAGGCGCGGAAGATCTGGGTTATCTTGGAGACGACACGGGAGATTCCATTTCCCGCTGGAATCATTATTATGGCGAGCTTACCGGGGTTTACTGGGTATGGAAAAATGAGGATTCTGCAGATGTGGTTGGAATCTGCCATTACCGCCGTTTCTTCCTCAATGAACAACGGAAGCTCTTAAGCCGGCAGGAATACGAAGAGATTTTAAAAGATTATGACATTATTGTATCTGATAAAATTCAGGCGGACGCCGCCTATCTGGATTATTTTGCAGAGGCGCATAATGCCCGCGACCTGTTGACCGTAGGGGATGTAATAAAAGAAAAATACCCCGAATATGAGCCATATTTTAAGAAAGCGATAGAAGGAAATACGTATTATTACGGAAATCTGATGGTGGCTCCGCGTAAGTTATTTCAGGAATATGCGGCATGGCTGTTCGATATTCTCTTTGAAGTGGAAAAGCGTATCAATGTCGATTCCTATGATCTGTATAATCAGCGCGTGTTTGGGTTTCTTTCGGAGCAGATGGTAAAGATATGGGTGGAGAAAAATGGCTTGAAGGTTTATGAGGGAAATGTCGGGATTACCTCGGAGAAGGCTGAGACCATGGAACTGAAACTTGCCATGAGCCAGCTTGTGAAACTGCGGCAGGTTACGCAGGCCAGAGAGATGTTTTATGAATATTTAAAGGTGCGCCCGGACGTACGTCTGGAGTTGTCCGACATCAGAGGGGAAGTTCCAGTTATCGAACTGCTTTTATATATCGCCGAAGAAGAGCAGCAGCGCGATATTTGCGGTTTATCCCATAATTCCTGGGATCTGATGGAATGGATAAGACATTTCCGGAAAGTGATGGAATGCCTGTGCCGTTTTTCCAGAGGAGAAGGAAATCAGGAAGATATTGATTATATTTTGGAGCGGCGGGTATCCTGGGTCATGGTGAAGGTGATGCTGCTGAATGCGGAGCCGGGAGCGATTGCCGATCCTTCCCTTGCCCTGCAGACGGTTTATGAAATATACAAAACAGCGGGCAGAACGCAGGACTGCCAGGGGCTGGAATGCGTTTGAAGATTCATTCTCGTAATTTTCAGCAAATGTCTGTCCAAAGTATTTTTCAGACATGCTGCGGAGTAAAGTGAGAAGTGAGGATAAGCCGCTTACAAAAATATAAAACAAGCTAAGGTTAAGCGGTATTTTTTACGATATATATATCAGAGTATTTTATAAGAAAGGACGAGAGTATCATGGAAGATAATCGTAAAGAGCAGGTAGAGGCTTTGGAGGCGTTAAAGGATTATAATCCAAAGATTTGTAAGGCATTAAATGAGATTATCCCGGAATTAAAGGGAGAAAAGAAGGAAGATACCCAGGAATATGTAGATCACATTTTCCGCGGAGTCAACTGGGAGCTTCAGGTAATTAATGGAACCCTGTCGCTGTTGAATGAGAAGGAAGAACAGATTTCTAAGAGTAAGCTGAATGACATAATCGCTCATATCAACGACGCCTATGTGTCCAAGATGGATGAGAAACTGGCTCAGGTAATTGAGGAGGAGCTCCTTCCTTTTGCGAAAGCGCTGGGAGGTTGTGTTGAGAAAGCATTAGCATAGCGTGGGGAATTTATTTGAAGATGGCTTCAGATGTTTCAGAATTGTATTCGCCTATAAGCGGAAGCAGTTCTGGAACATTTTTATAATTTGCGGTGTTGTTTTTTACATTTCCCAAGGAGGATTTTTATGGAAGAGATCATCTGTTATACGGTGCGTCTGCCGGAAGGAGAAGAGCAAAAGGTAAGCTTTTTGGAGCTTTTGCTGGACGAACGCTGGGCGGAGGGAAGGATGGAATATCCCCCAACATGCTTTGTGCGGGCCGGGGATATTAACCGTAAACTCACAGCCAAGCGGACTTATGAATTTCTGCTGCGCGCCATCCGTATATATCCGATGCGGGCGATAGGTGTCGCTTCTTCTGCCGGGGACAGGGAGGATTGTTCCAAGGCTGCGGATTGGGAGAATTACCGCACAGACGTTTATGTTGCGGCGAGATATCAAAAAGAGCTTCTTTCATCCGGATATTTTGATATGGTCATGGAAAATCTTCTTACTACGGCCTCCCGGCTGCCCGAACCACAGGCGGCTTTGGCCTGGCTGGAAAAAATGATTTCCCATGACGGGGAATACTATGAAATAGAGGATGATACTGCTCCCATTTTGGTTTACCGCCAGGCGGATGTCTGCTATAATACCCTGAATCAATTTGCGGATGAATTGGTGAAAGCTTTACAGAAGAGCAGACAGATCGTTGAAGTTTTTGATTTGGAAAAAGAAGGACACCAGGCATTGGACAGGTATATCGGCCGCCGCTTTAAGGCGGTGATTGGTATGCAGACCTATGCTTTTTCTATTATGATGGGGGATGGGAGGACAAATCTGCATGACCTGATCACCGGGCCAAAATATAATGTCATATTCGACCACCCCGTGATGATGAAAAAGCATATGGAACACGGTCCGCAGTGTTATTATATGTTATCTCATGACCGTAACTACCTTGCGTTTGCCAAACGTTATTATAAGAGGATAAAAGACTGCATTTATTTTCCGCCCGCGGGTATGCTTTTGCAGGAAACAGCAGTTTCTTCCTGGTCGACGTCCAGACCGTTTGATGTCAGTTTTATTGGATCTTATATTAATTACCGCGGACTTCTGCCGGAGCTGTACGCCTATGCTCCTTCTTTTCGCTTTTTAGCTGCCCATGCTATGAGAAGAATGCGCCGTTGTCCCAATGAAACGGCAGAAGAAGCTCTGGCGCATATACTTGAGGAACGTGGGCTGAAACTGAAAGAGGATGAATTTTTAAACCTGTTTTTTCAAATGCGCTATACATTTATATGCATTATGAGTTATTACCGGGAAAAAATTGTACGCGCGCTTTTGGATGCCGGGATAGAACTGCAGGTGTATGGAGACTCCTGGAATTACGCGCCTTTTGCGCAGCATCCGTGCCTCAAACGTCATACGCAGGTGAATATCAGGGAAAGCCTGCAAATTATGCGGCAGTCGAAAATTTCTCTTAACGTTATGTCCTGGCATAAAGACGGACTGACAGAACGTTTGCTGAACAGTATGCTCTGTAAGTCCGTGGTTTTATCTGACAGCAGCAGAAGGCTGAAAGAGGAATTTACAGATCAGGAAGATTTGATCCTGTTTGACCTTCAGGAATTAAACGGGCTTCCAGGCCGGGTGAAACGGTTTCTGGAGGATCATGAACGCTTGCAGCGGATTGCGGAGAACGGGTATCATAAAGCTGTAAACAAGCATTTATGGACAAACCGGGCGGAACAATTTCTGCGGATGAACGAAAGGCATAGGAGGTTATCGTAAGCCAACAGAGAGAAGTGAGAATAAAAATGAGAATTTTATATTATACATGGTTTGAAAATTCCACCGAAGATATGGCGCAGACGCTCGTCCTGCTGGGGCATGAGCTGGTGAAATGTAATATCCCCTTTCAGGACTACGAAACGGATGAAGTGTTTGCGCGGCAGCTATCAGAAGTGCTGAAAAAGTATGCCTGCAGCGCAATGTTTTCTTTTAACTTTTTTCCAGTCATTGCAAAAACGGCGGAGAAATACCAGATAAAATACATTTCCTGGATTTATGACTGTCCGCATTGGACCTTGTATTCTCCGGCGGCAAAAAGCGAATATAACTATATATTTGTCTTCGACAGGGTGCAGTATTTGAATCTTCAATCTCTCGGTATTTTGCATTTATATCATTTCCCACTGGCAGTAAATACCAGAAAAATCTGTGAGGTTCTTGGGAAACCGCAGCCGGAATATGAGGAAGAAGGGGAGCAGACAGATGTCAGTTTTGTGGGAAGCCTGTATGAGCATAACCGCTATGACAAAATACACTATTTACCGGAATATCTAAAGGGATATCTGGAAGGCGTCATGCAGGCTCAGCAGCTTGTATATGGGTATAATTTTGTATCTGAGCTTTTGACAGACGATGTGATTAAGCGCATGGAAGCCTGTCTTGGCATGCATATGCCGGATGCTTATGCAGTTTCCGAGCGGGAGTTGTATGCTGCGGCGCTCAACGAAAAAATCACTTCCCAGGAACGGATTTCTTTTCTGAACAGCCTTTCTAAAAGTTTCCGGCTCACCATATACACCGCATCGCCCTGCAGCCTGGTGCCGGGAGCGCAGGCCGGCGGCACGGTGGACTATAATCAGCAGATGCCCGGGGTGTTCAGGCGCTCGAAAATTAATCTTAATATGACGCTCAGGTCTATTCAAAGTGGAATACCGCTGCGGGCGCTGGATATTATGGGGGCCGGCGGGTTTCTTTTATCTAATTACCAGCAGGAGCTTGCAGAGCAGTTTGAGGATGGAAAAGATCTGGTGCTCTATGCAGGCAAAGAGGAACTGCTGGATAAGACCCGGTATTATCTGTCACACGAAAGAGAACGCAGAGAAATTGCGTATCGGGGTTTTTTAAAGGTACAAAAGTTATTTTCTTATGAGATCCGGGTGAAACAGATGTTTGAGTTCGTACAGGAAGAGAAAGGAATGAAATGATATCGGTATGTATAATTGCCAGAAATGAAGAAAAAAATATTGGGCGCTGTCTTGCAGCCTTGTCAGACAAAGGGGCGGAATTAGTGGTAGTAGATACGGGCTCCTGCGATAGCACCCGCGAGACCGCGCGAAAGTATACGGACAGCGTTTACGACTTTGCCTGGTGCGATGATTTTTCGGCGGCAAAAAATTATGCGGTGTCAATGGCTGCAAACGACCTGGTATTGGTGGTGGACAGCGACGAGTTTTTAGATTCTATATCAGAAGAAGACTGGAAGGAGATGCAAAAACAGGCACACAAAAATCCAGATGCGGTGGGGCGTATTCGCAGACGCAATGTATTTATGAGAGACGGTGTGCAGCAGGAGAACCGGGAGTGGGTGAACCGGATTTTTGACCGCAGGAAATTTCATTATGAAGGCAGGATTCATGAGCAGATTGTAGGCTCTGGGGGAGAAGATTACCAGACCTGGCTGTCGCCGCTGATATTTTTGCATACCGGTTATGATTTGACGCCGGAAGAAAAGGAGCGGAAAACCCAGCGGAACATTTTGCTGCTGGACAGAGAACTTGCCCAGGCAAAGACCGCCATAGAAGAGCTGCGCCGGGAAAATAAGGACTGCGCAGAGGCAGCCAGGCTCGAAGGAAAGCTTCCGTATCTGCTTTACCAGCTTGGCAAAAGTTATTATATGGCAGGAGCGTATCAGCGTTCCTGCGAATATTTTGCCCAGGGGCTTTCATTTGATTTGGATCCCAGATTAGAGTATGTGATCGATATGGTGGAGACTTACGGTTATGCTCTGATTAATAGCGGGCAGGAGCAAGAAGCGGTCTTTTTTGAAACTATATATGGGGAATTTGGCGGCAGTGCGGATTTTCAGTTCCTCATGGGACTGATTTATATGAAAAACGCACGTTTTGACGAGGCGATTGCAGAGTTTGAAAAGGCGCTGCAGCACAAAGACTGCAGAAATGCGGGAGTAAATTCTTACGCTGCAAACTACAATATAGGCGTAATCCTGGAATGTCTTGGAAATACGGAACAGGCAGGGGCATATTATAGAAAGTGTAAGGATTATGCCCCGGCAAAGAAAAGACTGGAACAGGAAAAATTTTCTTGAATTATCCAATGCCGCTTGTTATAATGAAATAAGAAGAAGTTCAGAAAGGGGGAAAACCTATGAGTATTTCGAGTATTAGCAGTGTCAGCAGCCGCAATTTATATCAGAATTACCGTCAGATTTCCAGTGGAAAGCGTATTAATTCAGCCGCGGACGATGCGGCGGGCCTGGCAATTGCGGAGAAACTTAAGACACAAAGTAATGGGTATGATGTGGGCAGAAGAAATGCAGCCACATCCCAGGATATGGTAAATGTAGCGGACGGAGGTCTTTCAACCATTACCGATTCCCTGCAGCGTATCCGAGAACTGGGCGTACAGGCGTCTAACACAGCAATTTATGGCGATTCTGAGCGGAAGATGATGCAGCAGGAGATTGACCAGTTGAAGGGAGCTATCTCCGATGCGGGGAAGAATACCCGCTTTAACACGATGAACCTGCTGGATGGCAGTATGGGAAGTTCGCATGTAGCTTCTTCTCCGGACGGCGGCGGAATGGATATCAGTATGCCGGATGCCACGCTGGAGGCGCTGGGTATTGCTGACTTTGATGTGACGGGGGATTTTGATCTCTCTGTGATTGACAATGCTTTGGATAAGGTGTCTTCGGCAAGAGGCGATATGGGCGCGGCGTATAACCGATTGGATCATACCATGAATTTTAATTCGTATGCGTCGCTTAATACAACGGCGTCACGCAGCCGTATTGAAGATCTTGATATAGGCAAGGCGGTTTCCGACATGAAGAAGAACAGTCTGCTGGAGGAATACAGGATTATGATGCAGAAGAAGCAGGAGGAAGAGAACGGAAGAGTTTTACAGCTTTTAAGGTTTAACTCATAAGTTCTGGAACAAAACAATAACGGAAACAGAGAATTTTTTGGAATTATCTGGATATTATAATGTTTTTTTACTAATTTATATAATATTCTTTCTTTTCTGTTAAAAAAACTATCATGAGGAATAATATATACTAAAACGGAAAAGAGGGATTCTATGGCAAAAATCGAATATACAAGAAAAATAGAAAATATAGCAGGGGCTGTTTCCATAGATGAATATGAGCGCAGCCTGACAAAGATATCCCGGGCGCTGGAAGAACAGGACAACAGACGTAAAGGTACGCCGCAAAAAGGGATGAGAAGAAGTGTGAAGGAAGAATTTGAAGGTGTTAATATGCTCAACAGCATTTTGGCGCCTTATGAATTGGTGAGAAAATAAATAAAATACATGAGGAGGAGAGAAATGAGGGGAATTTCGCATAAAGTGGGGATCAAATTATTAAATGACGACCAGTTGTACAATACATTCCCGGGATTTGATGATTTGTGGCGCAAAATTGAAGAGTTCAAAGGGGTCAGCATTGACCCCATGGATGAGAGACGTTATCAGGATACACTTATGTATGATAACGTCTTTTCTGTATTGGGGGAGAGGGGAACTGGAAAAACCTCTGTCCTCTATACGTTAAAGGAAAAAATAAGAAAACAGTATAAGAAAGATATGATTTTTCCTATCATTATGCCGGAGATCATACCGGAGGGGTGCGATATTTTAGGCTGGATTCTGGCTGTGATCAGTGAAAAACTGGAGCTTTTGTTTGAGGAACAGGGATTAAAATATTCTCAGAAATGCCACGTAGGGGAAAGAGACGAACTCCGTCAGAAACTCGAACGAATGTGTGAATTAAGTTTTTCCATGAAATATAATCCGAAATCGGAAAAATCCTTTTATGAGGTAGTGAGCAATTCGGAAAGGCAGACGCAGAACGCTTTTGCGTTTGCCCGGGAGATGACAGAGTTCTGGACAAAACTGGCGGAACTGTTAAAATCCCTGGAACCCAGCGAGGATGAAAAGGGAAACCCTATGATATATTTTTTCTTTGACGATGTAGATCTCGCTCCGGAGAGAGTGAGCGACCTGTTTTCTGTCGTCACAAAATATCTGGCGCATCCGAATATTATTGTGATTATCACAGCAGATGAAAATCAGATTATGGAAGTGACGGAAATTAACATTACCAACCGCATGAAGAAGCTTCCCAGAGAGTGGCAGGACTATCTGGAGCGCAACAGCGGGGATTCTGTATGGTGGGTATATCGGGACGAACAGGTGTACATGAAACGTAAGAGCTACGAGAGTGCAAAAGCATATTTATTGAAAATCCTGCCCACTTCTACCCGCTATTATTTAAAGGAATTTAATAAAATTTCAGAGAAACAAAACTTTATCATTGAAAACGATATCTCTCTGGACATGGCGTTGAAAGGGCTGCTTACTATGCTTTTTCCTCCCGGGGAGTTATTAAGCCAGGAGTTGGAACAGACCTCTTTCTATTTTCATTTTGTAGGGGATTCTTCGCGAAAAATGAGCAATGCATATTTTATTATGCGCCAGTTTGTGGAAGGAGCGCTGCTGTTGGCAGAAAAAAGGAAGGGCGAGAAAGGTATAACGGAAGAAAAGTACAAAAAGAATCTGTATGAATCCGTGCGGCAGTTCATTACCCTGATTATACGTTCCAATACCGAGAAATTTGAAAATGTAGATGAGAAGACATTTGCAGACCGGTTTTTTCTGTATCAGTATAATGATTGGGATTTGTATGTCAATTATCAGTCGATTATAGAACTTTACAGAAAAAACATGGACATGGAGAACGAGCAGGCGGATGGATATGCGGAGAAAAAGAAAATTTTTCTCGATATGTGTATTGCCTTATATGCGCTGGGGTTTTTTATAGAGCGCGTGCTGCTTTTGCTGAATCGGGACGCGGTTCTTTCTATCTATGCAGAAAGCCAGAAATACGATGCACAGAATGGATTGGCGGACTTTATTAATGAAAAGGTTTTTTCCAACGGGAAGATGATCCGCAGCGGTATGGAAAGAGGAGAGTTTCTGGAACATTATGAAGAAGTGTTCAAAGAACTCGGCCGCCTTTATGGATTTGACCGCAATCATGCAGATCAGGTGTATGATTATCTTCATTGTTTTGATACCCAAAAGTGTGAATGGAACGCCGATCTGGTTAAGAAACTGTTTTACGAGGAGCGGGCATGGTTTGAAAATACGCTGGGTATGGTTTCTATGGTATATGAGAATGTTTTCGTATTTGGCAAAGAGATGCCGGAAAAAAGCGATTTATGGAAAAGGGAATTAGATCTGGAATTTATAACCCGGGTAAAAAGTGATCTCAGGGATACGATCGAAGGGTTTTTCTGCGAACATAAGCAGTTAAAACGGAGAAGTGATTTTGCAATTTATGAATTGGACAGGAATAAAGAGAGAGAACTTCTATTTCAAGAGGTCAGACATCAGATAGTTGGACAGGATGGATATATGCTTCTGGCCGATATATATGAATGCTGCCGCAATGTTATTTTTGGGCTATTAAAAAGACAGGATAATTTTTGGGTGGAAGTTTATATTACGGATATGAGATTCTACTGTTCCGATCTGATTCAGGAAATGCTGTGTAATTTACTGATGGATGTCAGAGAAATAGAAGAAGTCGGGAAATGCATGGAAGATATAAGGGATAAGCTTGAATCCCAATATAAACAATTTGATCTGATAACCATACTGGATAAAGAGAAATATTTGGATAATGCCAGTAAAATAGGAAATTCCGCAAGAGTATCGTTTGATTTGTACCGCAATATGATTGAGGATACCATGGAAGAAGGAAAGCGGATAGCTTATGATAACCGGATTCTCAATTTTGCCAGAGACGCAAAGAAGATTTTGGACAGGGAATTGAACGGGCAGAGGGAATTTGAAGAGCGCGAGAATGTCTACTCCAATTTTACGGCTCCTTATCATAAACTTATGGAGAGCGTAGCAACGTGTGTGAGAGAAGAAGACTTACATATTGCCATTGACTTTTGCGTGGACGCCATTAGTTATGTCTGTGTTGTAGAATGGTATATGGCCTGTAAAGTTGAGTGGGCGTGCCAGAAAGGGCAGGCATATTCTTCGGCGCTGTTATCCGGCGTGCTGAAAGAGGGGGAACAGCCGTATTATGCAGGGTTCTATGAGGCCTGTAAACAAGTCATGAATGGAAATGAGGAAACATGGGTCAAAAATACATTTGAATCCGTAATTCTTGAGGCGAGACGGGAGTATGCGGAGTATATATTGAATTAGAGGGTGTAAATTGAATAAGTACAGATTAAATCAGATTTTGGAAATACTGGCATTTCCGTATACAGATACAAATCTTATCCGGAGGGATTTGCTGGCAGAGCGGGAAGAGGCATATTGCGCATTTTTGGACAGCACAAGAACATTTAATATCAAAAGAAGAAATGAATATTCGAAAAAATATGAATGGGCGCACAGAGAGTTTGGCAGGTATTTATGTAATTGCTGTACCGGAATACCGAAATCTCTGGACGATGTGCTGCTGGTGGGGGAGAAGTTTTTTCCACACAGGAAAATTTTAGAGAAAATGGAATGCGAATGCCGGGAAAATGCCCGCAAAGATACGGTAATGGAATATTATATAGAAAATATTTTCCGTATTGCCAATTCACTGTTGACGTCGTGGGATGGCATAATTTCCATCAGGACGTGGAAGATTGAAACTGAATCCGGAATACAGGAAGATATTCTGGGAGCCTATGAGGTATTTGATAAAGTGGAAATCTGGAATACCCTGACCAGGATTGTAACGCCCGATTTATTTATTGCGGCGTTTATTGTGATGAATGGCAGCAAGATGGAAATGCTTTATGGGCAGGGCGCCAGTATCTCGCTTGCAGACAAGCTTTTGATGCGGAATCTGGAAAAAGGAATGGCGGAGACGCATTTACATATCAATGTATCCAGCGACTATTTGATGTTATGGGAAAAATTCAATAATTTTGCCGTCTGGCGTCATGGAATTTATAATCTTGAAAATGGATTCGGCAATTATGACTATGCAATGTTTCATCTGTCCATTTATCGCTGTGTTACGGCATTTTTTCTGGAGGGGTACGCGCAAGGTACGTATCGCGCGTTTCTTGAGCGGGAATTTTGCGAGGTTGCCGCAAGTATGCAGGATCTGCAAAATGGCGGATGGAAGACGAGAGAGGAAAAAAGAATTTATTTTGAAGAAATTATGAAAAGGCTGCAGAAAATGTTTGGCAAACGCCTCGACGCGCCAGAGGCAGAAAATAAAGATGTTTTGTACGGTGTTCTTTACGGGGAATATGAGCGTCTTGGCACTTGCGCAGAATACATTTTTCTGGTTAAGGCTCTGGAATATGCCAAAAGAGAGCAGGATTCAGAGTTCATAAAGCTTTTTTTGCAGTATATCAGGATAAAAAATGTATTTTTTTCAAAAATATTTCAGCGCAATGCGGTACAGGGGCTAAATTGGTTTCACGATTATTTTTCCCAGACTTCTGCGCTGTTCAGACGATGGGTGTCGGATGAGAGGCTTTGGAATTATATCCTGCAGACCCAGGTAAATATGAGGGCTTTAAAGAAGCTGGAGTTTCGGATGTCTGTGGATCTGGATATGAAATTCTATGCTCCGGAGGATAAGCTGGCCGAACTGGAAGTGCAGAAAATAATTTTAAAAGGTATCTCAAAATTTCTGGTAAATTACAAACATTACATTTCGGGGAAAACGAAAGCCCCCACCATCGGAATTGTACTGCATTTCAGTAAAAGAAAGTATCTTGATAATGTGTCTGGATTTTTTTGCTGGAGGCTAATTGATGAACCGCGCCTGCATGACAGCCAGCATAAAATTGCATTGAGAAGGAGATATATCTATATTGCCAGGGCAATTGCAGCCATTCGTAATGAGATTCCCTATCTGGACGAGTATCTGGTAGGAATAGACGCGGCGTCAAATGAGAATGCCGCGGAACCGTGGATATTCAGTCCGGCTTACCATGAGGTGCGGAAAGGGAATGATGCGGCGTTGGCAAAATTCATTGAAGAAGAAGGGATTTATAAACATATTAATAGTATCGGACTTACATATCATGTAGGAGAGGATTACAGGCATATATTATCCGGTTTGCGGCATATAGATGAGGTGGTGGAAAAGTATGATTACCGCTCCTGTGACAGGATCGGGCACGGGATAGCTTTGGGGGCTGACGTTGATTACTGGGCAGCCAACAACCGCAATGTGGTTATTCCGCTGGGGGAATATCTGGATAATCTCCTGTGGATCTGGGGCCTGGTGATGGAGAACAGATATGAGCTTCCTGTTTCAGCATATGCGTTGGAAGGAAAGATTCTGCAGACGGCGTCAAAGATCTACAGTCATATGGCGGGAATGACAGTACATATCCTGTATCAGGCATATCAGGAGAAATTTAAGCATGATTTTACCGAAAGGTTCCGGCGTTATCACAGAGAAATTGAAGAAAAAGAAAAAAAGGCGCCGGGAGAAATACAGGGAAGATGTTTGTATCGTGATTATGATAGCTGCAGCGTAGAATTGTGGGATGCTTTTAAAATTGTGTGCACTTATTTCTGTCCGGTGTATGAGGAGAAGTACAGTCAGGTCATATGGCTTGAAATCACTACGGAAGACGTAAAGCTGTTAAAAGTATTGCAGAATTATATGAAAAATAAAATTCAGCGCAAAGGTATTTATATAGAGACAAATCCAACTTCAAATCTTGCAATTGGGGAAATTGAAAGTTTATATAGTCATTACGTAATGAACCTGAATACGCTTGCCAATGCAAAGACAAAACATAATATTATGGTGACGGTTAATTCGGATGATCCCATGATTTTTAATACAAATGTGGAAAATGAGCTTGCGTATATGTATCATGGGTTGCTCAGCGCGGGATATGATTCCAAGACAGTGCTGGAATGGATTGATAAAGTGAGGGAGTATGGACTGGAAAGCAGCTTTATCAAGAAAATAAAAACGGTTGGGGAAATGGAAAAAGAAATTGGTATCATAGAGCGGGAAATCAAGAAATTCCTGAGAAGATAGCAGAAAAGTAAAACTGCCTTCATTCTTTTATAGCTGAAAAAGAATGGAGGCGGTTTTGATATAATTATCTCATGGAAACGAATGAGATCAGCAATATTCATCCATCATCATACCGGAATAAATAGAGGTAATGTAAGGCGTCACAAAGGTTTTGCCAGGATTCTTATAAGTTACCAGAACTTTATCCACATAACGCATAGGGTCCAGTGAGGCATTATTCGCTTTCATATTCAGGAGATTCTTAAAATCGTTGAGCACAGAGAGCTTATCCTCATAATCTTCACTGGAAACTGTTTCTGAAAGCGCGTCTTTATCAATGGATATCTCGCCGTTATCTGCAACGATAAGTCCAATATTCTCCAGGCTTTTCTGGTAAGCGAAAGCCGTGCCGCTCATATCGCGGTAGAGCTGGACGCTCTGAGGCTGTGATCCGGAATACTTATTCGCCGTGTGCAAAACGGAATTATAGGAATCTACTAAGGTCTGGATATTTTCTGCCATGGCGTCTGCATTCGTCTTAAAACCAATGACGGCAGGCTGACCCTCGGGGCTGGTACCATGAAGTGTTAATTCAAAATTATTGTCCAGCAGAAAGGTATTCTCATACGCCATCTGCTCTGTTCCGTTAAGGAGAAAAACAGCATTTTGCGCTTCCTGCGCCACATGGTCGATGCCCAAAGCGTCAATTGCGGCCATGGAATCGTGATTGCCCTGCGGGGAAATCGAAAACAGGAACACATCATTGGGATTGATACCTGTCGCCAGCGACTCAATCTGCAGAGCGCTTAATCCGTCCGCATTTTCCACAACAGATGCTTTCAGACCGATATCCGCATTGGTAATCAGGTTTGCAAGCTTATTCTGGGTGGAGAAGTTCGTATCGTCGGAATTGATGGTAAACTGAAATTCATAAGCCGATGTATTGTTTTCCAGGTCAAAAGAATAGGTGCCGGGCTTAAGATTCAAACGGTTCTTATCCAGATACGCCCCCTGGTTAACCTGGGGGGCTGCCAGTTTTTGAACCTCAATAGTAAAGCTGTCAGCATCCTCCGAAAAATGACTGCCGCCTAGATAATTAGCGGAAACCACGTCATCCTGAGAAGAAAAAGCAAGCTTTTTCTGAAAGGCGTTTCCGATTCCTTCCTCTGCATCAGAGAGAGAGGCAACTACATTTTTGATAATGCGTGTGCTTTCTTTGATGTCAATTGCAAACTTCTGAACATCCTCTGAACGCTTTATCTTATACAAAGGGGAATCTTTATTAATCTTTACAATATTATTATAGATTGATCGCAGTTCACTCTTTTTATGCGAATCATAACGGGAAGTCGACTGCTTGGCATAGGTGCTTAAGTAATAGTGATAAGCAGTGTCAATCGTCGGCATGAAAATCCCCTCCTTTCGTCCGTGAAATCGTGCAGTGCACGGGGGTATAAACACTCCATGTATTTGACGTGTATATCGGACGTTTTCGGATTTTTCTTAACCATCTTCTGATAATTTTATGAAAGTTCTATGATGAAAAAATGTTGACGGCGCGGTGATATTGTGCTATAGTAGACTAGCGATGGAAGTAGGTCTTTTTTTTATGCCTAAAATTAGAAATTAAGTGGAGGTGGAAGTTGTGCGCACTAGAATTACACTGGCATGTACGGAATGTAAACGACGTAACTACAACATGACTAAAGATAAGAAAGCCCATCCGGACAGAATGGAGACGAAGAAATATTGTCGGTTCTGCAGGACACACACATTACACAAAGAAACCAAGTAACAGAAGAGCGAAGGAAGTGAAAGGTTGGACAGAAGTTCACCCATCCCTGAAATTAGGCGCAGGGGTGCGCCATAGGAGGTAAACATGGGAGAAAGTAAAACAGAAAAAGCTCCAAAGACGAGCTGGTTCACCGGTCTTAAGGCTGAATTTGACAAAATTATTTGGCCGGACAAGAAATCACTTAGCAGACAGACAGCGGCAGTTGTAGCTGTTTCCATTGTCTTGGGTCTTATCATTGCCGTATTAGACGTATTTATCAAGTACGGCGTAGACGCCCTGGTAAATTTATAGGAGGCACAGGTGATTTATGGCAGAGGCAAACTGGTATGTAGTTCATACCTATTCCGGTTATGAAAATAAGGTCAAAGAGAACATTGATAAGACAATCAAGAACCGTCATCTGGAAGAACAGATTTTAGAGGTGAGGGTCCCTATGCAGAGCGTCGTGGAAATGAAGAACGGTGTGAAAAAAACCGTCGAGAAGAAAATGTTTCCAGGTTATGTTCTTATCAATATGGTTATGAATGATGACATATGGTATGTGGTTAGAAATACCAGAGGTGTTACCGGGTTTGTAGGTCCGGGTTCCAAGCCCGTACCACTCACTGAAGCTGAAATGAGACCATTGGGTATTCAGGTTGACAATGTGGTTGTAGAATTTGAAGAAGGTGATTCCATCCGGGTGGTCGGCGGCGTCTGGAAAGACACGGTCGGCGTTATCCAGTCTATGAATCACAGCAAACAGATGGTGACGATCAATGTTGATCTGTTCGGCCGTGAAACGCCGGTTGAAATAAGTTTCACAGATATCAGAAAGTTATAAGATGCATTTGTTGCAGTCCTGAAAAGACTGTACAAGTATTAAAGGAGGATTTTCCAAATGGCAAAGAAAGTAGAAGGATATATCAAATTACAGATCCCTGCTGGAAAGGCTACACCGGCTCCACCAGTTGGACCAGCGCTTGGACAGCACGGTGTAAATATTGTTGAATTTACAAAACAATTCAACGCAAGAACGGCTGACCAGGGTGATTTAATTATTCCGGTAGTGATTACCGTATATTCAGACAGAAGCTTCAGCTTCGTTACAAAGACGCCGCCTGCTCCTGTCTTGATTAAGAAAGCATGTAATATCAAGTCCGGTTCAGCAGTACCAAACAAAACAAAAGTAGCAACTATTTCCAAAGCAAAGGTACAGGAAATTGCAGAGCTGAAAATGCCGGATTTGAATGCGGCCTCATTGGAAGCGGCTATGAGTATGATTGCAGGAACGGCAAGGAGCATGGGCGTTAAGGTTGAGGAATAAGATTTGAAGGCTTAGCGTCTTATGTTACTTAGCGAAACGTGGGAGGGAATACTCCCGATATTACCACTAGGAGGTTATGAGAATGAAACGAGGAAAAAAATATGTAGAGGCTGCCAAAGCGATCGACAGAGCAGTGCAGTATGATACGGCAGAAGCAATCAGCCTTGCCAAGAAGGCGGCAGTTGCTAAATTTGATGAAACAATCGAGGCTCACATCAGAACCGGCTGCGACGGACGTCATGCAGAACAGCAGATCCGTGGTGCGGTTGTATTACCTCACGGAACAGGTAAAACGGTCAAGGTTCTGGTTTTTGCAAAGGGTGAAAAGGTAGATGAAGCGCTGGCGGCAGGAGCTGACCATGTAGGCGGCGAGGAGTTGATTCCAAAGATCCAGAATGACGGATGGCTGGATTTTGACGTTGTAGTCGCTACTCCGGACATGATGGGCGTTGTAGGACGTCTGGGCCGTGTACTTGGACCAAAAGGTTTAATGCCAAACCCCAAAGCAGGAACCGTTACCATGGATGTTACCAAAGCAATCAATGACATTAAGGCTGGTAAGATTGAGTACAGATTAGATAAGACAAATATTATCCATGTGCCAATTGGAAAAGCATCTTTTACAGAAGAACAGTTAGCGGACAACTTCCAGACCCTTATGGATGCCATCATTAAAGCAAAGCCATCCGCATTAAAAGGACAGTATTTGAGAAGCGTTACCTTAGCTCCCACCATGGGACCGGGCGTTAAGATCAATACGGCAAAGCTTGTGTAATTTAGTGTTGACATCTGAAATAGAAAATGATATGCTAGACACGCATATGACCGAAGACAGCAGGTGCCGAGAGGCGTAACCGTTGGCCTGCCGAGGAAATTTACCAGACATTTTGTCTGATAAGTAATGAAAGATAATTTCAAGCCTCTTTGTCTCGGACGAAGGGGCTTTTAAATTGAATACCGTCATTCTGCAGGCCGGTTATCGTGTGTGGATGACGGAGACGGATATTCCGTAACTACAATTTAAAAGCTCATATCAGACAGTCCTTTCTCGAATGAGCGGGGACTGTACACAAATAAAATAAGGAGGTGCACGATTCGTGGCAAAAGTAGAATTAAAGCAGCCGATTGTACAGGAAATCGCTGAACAGATCCAGGATGCACAGTCTGTTGTGTTAGTGGATTACCGTGGATTGACTGTAGACGAAGATACACAATTGCGTAAGCAGTTAAGAGAAGCTGGCGTTACTTATAAAGTGTATAAGAACACATTGATGAATTTTGCATTTAAGGGAACTGATTTTGAGAGCATGTCTTCTTTATTGGAAGGCCCCAATGCGATTGCAATTTCCAAAGAAGATGCAACCGCACCGGCGAGAATTCTTGCAAAGTTTGCAAAGGCTGCACCGGCGTTGGAGTTAAAGGCAGGCGTTGTGGAAGGAACTTTTTATGATGCGGAAGGAATTAAGGTAATTGCATCTGTTCCGTCCAGAGACGAGCTGTTGTCCAAATTCCTTGGAAGCATTCAGTCACCCATTACCAATCTGGCCCGTGTTCTTAATCAAATTGCAGAACAGGGAGGCGGAGAAGCAGCGGCAGAAGCTGCAGCAGAGGCTCCGGCGGAGGAAGCTCCGGCAGAGGCGTAGTCTGAACATTAAGTATTATTTGTAACACAATCATAAAATCAAATGGAGGTATATTATAATGGCAAAGTTAACAACAGCAGAATTTATTGAAGCTATTAAAGAGTTAAGCGTATTAGAGTTAAATGAACTGGTAAAAGCCTGTGAAGAAGAGTTTGGCGTATCTGCAGCAGCAGGCGTTGTAGTTGCAGCGGCAGGTGGAGACGGTGCAGGCGCAGCAGAAGAGAAGACTGACTTCAATGTAGAACTGACAGAAGTTGGACCGAATAAAGTTAAGGTTATCAAGGTTGTACGTGAAGTAACCGGTTTAGGATTGAAGGAAGCTAAGGAAGTAGTTGACGGAGCTCCAAAGATCGTAAAAGAAGGCGCTGAGAAGGCAGAAGCAGAAGACATCAAGGCTAAGTTAGAAGCAGAAGGCGCAAAAGTAACTTTAAAATAATCGCAGTCTGACGGATTGAAAACGGGAGAACAGGATGGCAGTTTTATGTATGCATAAAATTGTCATCCTGTTTTCTTCAACAGAAAAGACTTTGCAGAGATAAAGCGTGTAAGTATTTTTTCTGCAGAAGAAAAGAAAATGCGCGCGGGAACGCAGAAAATATGCCATCACATTTTAAGGAAAAGCGATGTATGATATAAAAGTTTTTCTTGACATGCATTTATTCATTGTGCTATCATATAAGATGCACTATTATGGTGAAGTGTACTTATTGCTGGGCAGCTATATCGGAGGGAACATAATTTCTGATATAGCTTTTGGCAGGTTATAGAAGGATTCTTGAAAATATAAAAACGAGAGGTGAAACGTCAATGGAGAAAAACAGAATACGTCCGATTAAAGCAGGAAAAAGCGTTCGTATGAGTTACTCGCGACAAAAGGAAGTATTAGAAATGCCGAACCTGATTGAGGTTCAGAAGAATTCCTACAACTGGTTTATCAACGAAGGGTTGAAAGAGGTCTTTGCTGACATTTCCCCTATCGCAGATTACAGCGGACAGTTAAGTCTGGAATTCGTTGGTTTTACGCTGTGTGAAGATGACGTAAAATATTCAATTGCAGAATGTAAAGAGCGAGACGCCACTTATGCGGCTCCTTTAAAAGTAAAAGTGAGATTTTACAATAAGGAAGCGGTTGAAGAAGTCAAGGATTATGAAATCTTTATGGGCGATTTACCACTTATGACTGAGACGGGAACCTTCGTAATCAACGGTGCAGAGCGTGTGATTGTCAGTCAGCTGGTGCGCTCGCCTGGCATTTACTATGGGATCGCACATGACAAAGTGGGTAAGACCCTTTATTCCTGCACAGTGATTCCCAATCGAGGCGCATGGCTGGAATATGAGACGGATTCCAACGACGTCTTTTATGTGCGTGTGGACAGAACCAGAAAGGTTCCAGTTACCGTTTTGATTCGTGCGCTTGGCATTGGCACCAATCAGGAGATTGTCGACCTGTTTGGCGAAGAGCCAAAAATCATTGCCAGTTTTGGCAAGGATGTTGCCACCAATTACCATGAGGGCCTTTTGGAATTGTATAAGAAAATACGGCCGGGAGAGCCGCTTACCGTAGAGAGTGCGGAGAGCCTGATTAACGCCATGTTCTTTGATCCCAGGCGTTATGATCTGGCAAAGGTGGGCAGGTATAAATTTAATAAGAAGCTGGCCTTTAAGAATCGTATTAGCGGACAGGTTCTGGCAGAGGACGCCGTAGACGCCTCTACTGGTGAAATCATTGCGCAGCAGGGCGCGTTAATAGACCGTGATCTTGCGGACGCTATTCAGAATGCGGCCGTTCCTTTTGTCTGGATTCAGGGAGAAGAACGCAATATCAAGGTGCTGTCCAATCTCATGGTGGATGTTACCAATTATGTGGATATCGACAGGGAAGAAGCAAGAAAATTAGGTATTACAGAATTAGTATATTACCCTGTTTTAGAAAAAATATTAGAAGAAAATGACAGTCTGGAAGATTTGAAGGAAGCGTTGCACAGAAATGCCGCGGACCTGATACCGAAGCATATCACCAGGGAAGATATCATTGCTTCTATTAATTATAATATGCATTTGGAATATGGTCTTGGAAACAGCGACGATATTGATCATTTGGGTAACCGCCGTATTCGCGCCGTAGGCGAGTTGCTGCAAAATCAATATAGAATCGGACTTTCCAGGATGGAACGTGTGGTTCGTGAGAGAATGACCACGCAGGATCTGCAGGGAATATCCCCGCAGAGCCTTATCAATATTAAACCGGTGACGGCGGCGGTGAAGGAATTTTTTGGTTCTTCCCAGTTGTCACAGTTTATGGATCAGAATAACCCGCTGGGTGAATTGACACATAAGAGACGTCTGTCAGCTTTGGGACCTGGCGGTCTGTCCAGAGACCGCGCCGGATTTGAGGTGCGCGACGTGCATTATTCCCATTATGGGAGAATGTGCCCCATTGAGACGCCTGAAGGACCGAACATTGGACTGATTAATTCCCTTGCAACCTATGCAAGAATTAATGAGTACGGTTTTGTGGAAGCGCCTTACCGGAAAATAGATAAATCAGACCCAAAGAATCCGCGGGTTACAGACGAAGTAGTTTATATGACGGCTGACGAAGAGGATAATTACCATGTGGCGCAGGCAAATGAAGCTTTGGATGCAGAAGGGCATTTTGTGAGAAACTCAGTGTCCGGCCGCTATCGTGAGGAGACGCAGGAGTATGAGAAGGCCATGTTTGATTACATGGATGTGTCCCCGAAAATGGTGTTCTCTGTAGCTACGGCTTTAATTCCCTTTCTGGAAAATGACGACGCCAACCGTGCGTTGATGGGTTCAAACATGCAGCGTCAGGCGGTGCCTCTTCTTACTACGGAACCGCCGGCAGTAGGGACGGGTATGGAGACGAAGGCGGCAGTGGATTCCGGAGTATGCGTGCTTGCCAGAAATGCAGGTGTGGTAGAACGGGCGGTTTCCAATGAGATAACCATTAAGACGGAAGATGGAAAGCGCGACGTATATAAATTGACCAAATTTTCACGAAGCAACCAGTCCAACTGTTATAATCAAAGGCCGATCGTATTTAAGGGAGATAAGGTAGAAAAAGGACAGGTAATTGCAGATGGGCCGTCCACTTCCAATGGGGAACTGGCGTTGGGCAAGAATCCATTGATCGGATTTATGACCTGGGAAGGCTATAATTACGAGGACGCGGTTCTCTTAAGCGAGAGACTGGTGCAGGAGGACGTCTATACGTCTGTCCATATTGAAGAATATGAGGCCGAGGCGCGCGATACCAAGCTGGGACCGGAGGAAATTACCAGAGATGTACCTGGCGTTGGTGACGATGCGTTAAAAGATCTGGACGAGAGAGGAATTATCCGCATCGGCGCTGAAGTGCGTGCCGGAGATATCCTGGTGGGAAAAGTAACGCCAAAGGGAGAGACGGAGCTTACGGCGGAAGAACGTCTTCTGCGCGCTATTTTTGGTGAGAAGGCAAGGGAGGTTCGAGATACCTCTCTGAAAGTTCCCCATGGTGAATATGGTATCGTAGTGGATGCCAAAGTGTTTACCAGGGACAACGGAGATGAGCTTTCTCCGGGCGTCAATCAGGCGGTCCGCATATATATTGCTCAGAAACGTAAGATTTCCGTGGGTGATAAGATGGCGGGACGTCATGGTAATAAGGGTGTGGTTTCCCGCGTGCTTCCAGTAGAGGATATGCCGTTTCTGCCAAACGGCCGTCCCCTGGATATCGTGCTGAATCCGCTGGGCGTGCCGTCCCGTATGAATATCGGACAGGTGTTGGAAATTCATTTAAGCCTGGCGGCAAAGGCGCTTGGTTTTAATATCGCCACGCCGGTTTTTGACGGCGCCAACGAGAATGATATTATGGATACCCTGGATTTGGCCAACGATTATGTGAATCTTTCCTGGGAAGAATTTGAAGAGAAATACAAACAGGATTTGCTGCCGGAAGTGATGGAATACCTGTCTGAGAACCGGGAACACCGGGAGGTATGGAAAGGCGTGCCCTTATCGAGAGATGGCAAAGTAAGACTACGTGACGGAAGAACCGGAGAATATTTTGACAGTCCGGTAACCATTGGGCACATGCATTATCTGAAACTGCATCATTTGGTGGACGATAAGATTCATGCCCGTTCCACAGGTCCGTATTCTCTCGTTACACAGCAGCCTCTGGGAGGTAAGGCACAGTTCGGAGGACAGCGATTTGGGGAGATGGAAGTTTGGGCGCTGGAAGCATACGGTGCGTCTTATACGCTGCAGGAAATTTTGACCGTGAAGTCCGACGACGTGATCGGACGTGTCAAGACTTACGAAGCGATTATCAAAGGCGACAATATTCCCAAACCGGGTATTCCGGAATCTTTTAAGGTGTTGTTAAAAGAGCTTCAGTCATTGGGTCTGGATGTGAAGGTTCTGGATGAGAACCAGGAAGAGATAGAGCTTATGGAAACCAGTGAATACGGCAATACAGACTTAAATTCCATTATTGCCGGAGACCGGAACTTTGCCTTTGAAGAGGAGGAATCCTTTGGCGCAATGGGCTTTAGCAAGCAGGAATTTAATGAGGACAGTGAAGAACTGGTGGATATAGAAGAAGAGGATGAGGAAGAAGAAGCATTAGAACTTGAGGACGATTTCGCCGACTTTGATGATGTTCTCCAATAGGGAACGCTCCGCGAAGAGAGAATAGAAGAAGGGAGAATCACAATGCCAGAAGCAATGAATAAAGAGAAGTACCAGCCAATAACCTTTGATGCGATCAAGATTGGCCTGGCGTCACCAGAGAAGATCCGTGAATGGTCCAGAGGCGAAGTAAAGAAGCCGGAGACCATTAATTATAGAACCCTCAAACCGGAGAAAGACGGCTTGTTTTGTGAGAAAATTTTCGGCCCCAGCAAAGACTGGGAGTGCCATTGCGGGAAATATAAGAAAATCCGCTATAAAGGCGTTGTCTGTGACCGCTGCGGTGTGGAAATTACCAAGGCAAGCGTGCGCAGGGAGCGTATGGGTCATATTGAACTTGCGGCGCCGGTGTCTCATATCTGGTATTTTAAGGGGATACCAAGCCGTATGGGACTGATTCTTGATCTTTCCCCCAGAACCCTGGAAAAAGTGCTGTATTTTGCCTCTTACATTGTATTGGATAAGGGAGGCAGCGATCTGCAGTACAAGCAGGTATTATCAGAGTCAGAGTATCAGGAAGCAAGAGAGAAATTCGGCAATGATTTTCGGGTAGGAATGGGTGCGGAATCCATCAAGGAGCTGCTGGAGGCCATTGACCTGGAAAAAGATGCGGTAGAGTTAAAAACGGCACTGCGGGATGCTACCGGGCAGAAACGTGCCCGCATCATCAAACGTCTGGAAGTAGTGGAGGCATTCCGTGGTTCCGGAAATAAGCCGGAATGGATGATTATGGACGTGATTCCGGTCATTCCTCCGGATCTGCGTCCTATGGTTCAATTGGACGGCGGGCGTTTCGCCACTTCTGACTTAAACGACCTCTACCGGCGGATCATCAACCGCAATAACCGTTTGCGTCGTCTTCTGGAGTTAGGCGCGCCGGACATTATTGTCCGAAATGAAAAGAGAATGCTGCAGGAAGCCGTGGACGCCTTAATAGACAATGGACGAAGAGGCCGTCCGGTAACCGGACCCGGCAACCGTGCGCTGAAATCGCTGTCCGACATGCTCAAAGGTAAGTCCGGACGTTTCCGCCAGAACCTGCTGGGCAAGCGTGTGGATTATTCTGGCCGTTCCGTTATCGTGGTAGGTCCTGAGCTTAAGATTTATCAGTGCGGTCTGCCGAAAGAGATGGCAATTGAGCTGTTTAAGCCTTTTGTTATGAAAGAACTGGTTTGTAATGGTACGGCGCATAATATTAAGAGCGCCAAAAAGATGGTAGAACGCCTCCAGTCAGAGGTATGGGATGTATTGGAGGAAGTTATCAAGGAGCATCCGGTTATGCTGAACCGTGCGCCTACACTGCACAGACTTGGGATTCAGGCATTTGAGCCGATTCTGGTAGAAGGCAAGGCCATTAAGCTTCATCCGCTGGTATGTACCGCTTTTAACGCGGACTTTGACGGCGACCAGATGGCAGTGCATCTGCCATTATCTGTGGAAGCGCAGTCGGAGTGCAGATTTTTACTGTTGTCCCCCAACAATCTGCTGAAGCCTTCTGACGGCGGTCCGGTGGCGGTTCCTTCTCAGGATATGGTGCTGGGTATTTATTATCTGACACAGGAACGGGCAGGAGCTTTGGGCGAAGGCAAGTTCTTCAAGAATGTCAATGAAGCCATTTTAGCTTATGAAAATGACGCCCTGACGCTGCATTCCAGAATTACGGCGCGAATGAGCCGTATTCTGCCAAACGGCGAGGTAATCACCGGAAATGTGGAGTCTACGCTGGGACGGTTTATTTTCAATGAGATTTTGCCTCAGGATTTGGGATTTGTAGACCGTAGCAAACCGGAGGAACGCCTGAAGCTGGAGGTAGATTTCCATGTGGGCAAAAAGGGATTAAAACAGATTTTGGAGAAGGTCATTAATATTCACGGAGCTACCAAGACGGCGGAGGTGTTGGATGATATTAAATCCATGGGATATAAATATTCCACCCGTGCGGCGATGACAGTGTCTATTTCTGATATGACAGTGCCCGCAAAGAAGCCGGAGCTGATCAAACATGCACAGGATACCGTGGATAAGATTACAAGAAACTACAAGCGCGGCCTGATTACAGAAGAAGAGCGATACAAGGAAGTTGTCGAGACCTGGAAAGAGACGGACGACATTCTTACGCATGAGCTGCTCAGCGGTCTTGATAAATACAATAATATATATATGATGGCGGATTCTGGGGCCCGTGGTTCTGACAAGCAGATTAAACAGCTTGCAGGAATGCGCGGTCTGATGGCTGATACGACGGGACGTACGATCGAGCTGCCCATCAAGTCAAACTTCCGTGAAGGTCTGGATGTTTTGGAATATTTCATGTCGGCGCATGGGGCGCGCAAAGGTCTTTCCGATACTGCGCTGCGTACGGCGGACTCGGGATATCTGACCAGGCGTCTGGTTGACGTGTCCCAGGAGCTGATTATCCGTGACATTGACTGCTGCGAGGGTAAACCGGCGCCGGGTATGTATGTAAAAGCATTTATGGATGGTAAAGAAGAGATTGAAAGTCTGGAAGAACGGATTACCGGGCGTTTCTCCTGCGAAACCATCTGTGATGCAGAAGGCAACGTTCTTGTAAAGGCTAACCATATGATTACTCCCAGACGCGCGGCGCTTGTTATGAGCAAAGGTGTGAACGCTAAGGGAGAGCCTTTAAGCAGAGTGAAGATTCGTACGGTTCTGACCTGCCGCTCGCACAATGGAATTTGTGCAAAATGTTATGGCGCCAATATGGCTACCGGTCAGGCGGTTCAGGTGGGCGAGTCTGTCGGTATTATCGCGGCACAGTCTATCGGTGAGCCGGGTACTCAGCTTACGATGCGTACCTTCCATACCGGAGGTGTTGCAGGTAACGATATTACCCAGGGTCTTCCCCGTGTGGAGGAGCTTTTTGAAGCGCGTAAACCGAAAGGTCTGGCGATTATTACGGAATTTGCAGGGGTTGCCACCATTAAAGACAGCAAAAAGAAGCGTGAAATTATCGTTACCAATGAGGAGACGGGAGAGAGCAAAGCTTATCTGATCCCCTATGGTTCCCGCATCAAGATTATGGACGGCGCCGTATTAGAGGCCGGTGACGAGTTGACAGAGGGTAGTATCAACCCTCATGATATTTTGAAAATTAAGGGTGTCCGTGCCGTGCAGGATTATATGATTCAGGAAGTACAGCGCGTATACCGTCTGCAGGGTGTAGAAATTAATGATAAGCATATAGAGGTGATTGTGCGCCAGATGCTGAAAAAGATACGTATTGAGAATAACGGAGATTCTGAATTCCTTCCCGGGACTCTGGTGGATATTCTGGATTATGAAGATACGAATGAAAGATTGGAAGAAGAGGGAAAAGAACCCGCAGAAGGCAAGCAGGTGATGCTGGGTATTACAAAAGCATCTCTGGCAACAAATTCTTTCCTGTCAGCGGCGTCTTTCCAGGAAACGACCAAAGTACTTACGGAAGCGGCGATTAAGGGCAAGATTGATCCACTCATTGGTTTGAAGGAAAATGTGCTGATTGGTAAGCTGATTCCTGCCGGAACCGGCATGAAGCGCTATAACAGCATTAAATTATCCACCGATGTAAATGAAAACGACGATATTTATTTTGAAGAAGAAATGTTGGATTTTAGCTACAAACCAGAAGAGCAGGAAATAGCGGATGATAGCGAAGAATCTATGGAGCCGCCGTTTGTGGAAAAAGAGCTGGTCGCAGAGTAGAGAGGAATTTCATTTTGTTTACCCCCTGGAATGTGCGAGACATGCATATTCAGGGGGGGTTTCATTTTACAGAAAATAACTTGTCACATGAAAACGTGAAAGTATCTATCCTATAGAAGAAAAAATATATGCACACTTTAGCTCTAAAAGAGTATATTAATTTGCAAAACAGGATGTCGATTTCTTATATTATATGATATAATTAGAAAAAGTAACCATAAAAATAAGGTTAAGGAGGAGGAACATGGAAAATCAGTTGGTTTGGCAGGACAGATTTAATATAGGCGTAAGTTCTATTGACAAGGAACACAGGAAACTGTTTAGTATAATGAACAGACTTTTTGCTTATAAGAAGCAGGAAGGAAAAAGCCAATGGGTTTGCCAGGAGGGAATTAAATATTTTAAAGACCATGCGATGAAGCATTTTATAGAAGAAGAAGCTTATATGGCTTCTATTAGTTATTCAGGATTTGAAACGCACAGGAGGCTTCATGATAATTTCCGCAAAGTAACACTTCCGGCATTGGAGAGAGAACTGGCGCAGGAAGAATATTCCGAAGATGCAATCAGCCATTTTCTCGGAGTTTGCGCCGGCTGGCTTATTGGTCATACATTGATAGAAGACCATGCAATCACTGGCAAATCTGTCAGCAATTGGGTAAATCTTTTGCCAGAGGATGAACAGTCGGCTTTGTGTCAGATTATTACCGGTCTTGTATATGATCTGTTTCAACTGAAGGCGCAAGTCATCAGCAAGAATTACGGCGGAGAGAAGTTTGGAGACGGCATTTACTACCGTCTTGTTTATACTACCAATGAGGAGAATAATTGGGAGATTATACTGGCTTTTGAGAAAAAGCTGCTGATTGGCACCGTGGGAAGCATATTGGGAGCTAAATCTGATTCAATGAATGAGGTACTGATGAATGCCGTGCGGTATACGGCACGGCAGTTTGTAGAGCGTATCAAAGAACACTTTTCGTCTGCCGATTTGTATGAAATGAAAGAAGAAAATCTGCTGAGCTATGAGCAGCTGCAGAAAATCTTCGCAAAAGAACGGCCGCAATCCAGCCTGCTGTTTAATACAGGGACCGGTTATTTTGCTTTCTGTGTTATGGCGCCGCATCTGCTCAAAAATGGAATTGGACCGGCGCTTGATGAAGAAACGGCCATGAGGGAAGTAAAAAGATATATAAAAAAGAGTGAAAAAAGTTTTAAGAAGAAGATACTTGTCGTAGATGATTCTCTTGTCGTGCAGGAATCCATGAAAAATCTTCTGGGGAGTGATTATGAAGTGGCAGTGGCTCAGTCAGGATTGTCTGCGATCAGATGTATTACGTTGGACAGACCGGATTTGGTTCTGCTGGACTATGAAATGCCGGTCTGCAATGGCAGTCAGGTATTGGAGATGATACGGGCAGAACAGGATTTTGCCGATATTCCGGTCATTTTTCTGACGGGCAGAGCAGATGGCGAGAGTGTGAAAAAGGTTTTGGCCCTGAAACCGGCCGGTTATCTGATTAAAAGTCTTAAGCCAGAGGAAATTAAGAAAAATATTGATAAGTTTTTTCAGAAATAAGTAGAATAGCATGTCCAAAGATTCAGAGGACAGAAAGAAGGCGGTGACACTGCAGAACTAAGCCAGCAGCAAAGGGAATATTATTCCCTTTCTGTTGCTGGTGTCTGCGGCAGCGGCCTTTTTTTTGCGGAATAACTGTCTACGCTGATTTTTATTATATTCACGATAGATACGAGTTTGTCGTTGAAGGTAAAATCTTTTCCCGTCTGGGTTTTCATCAATACAGATAGGGCAGCCTGTTTTTCAATGGCGTCGGTTACAAGCTCTGCCCTGCCTTTTCCCATAAGGCTGCGATAAGACATACCGTACTGACATGCAGCTTTTCCCTCGAAAGGGATGGTATCGCATTCCATGGCGAAGGAAACTTTAGGATTTTTTTGTATCACTTCGTATTTATATCCTTCTGTGGCTCCATGAAGATAAAATGTTAAGGCGGCGTCATCTAGCGTATAACCATAGTTAAGCGGAACCACATAAGGCTGCCCGTCGTCGCTTAATCCCAGATGCAGTATTTTACAGCGTTCTAAAATGGAGCGTATTTCTGCCGGATCTGTAATTTCTCTTTCGCGTTTTCTCATAATATTCGGATTCCTTTCACAGATTTATTGCCGCGGGGGGTGCTTCTTGGATAACTTAGTACGATTATACGTCATTCATGAAAAATACGCAACAAATTTTATTGTCCGCCGCACAGAACAACTATTTTTCTGGGAGTAGTCTGGGGCGGAATACTTCTGGTTGTCACAGAATAATACACAAGCAGGAAATTTCCGCCGGGAGGACAGGAATAGCGTTGTCCGTTCAGCGTAAGAATCCTGGTGCTGCGCGAGAGATTTAAACGAAGGGAATTATCGCTTGCCGTCAGGTTTCTGCGGAAGAAGCCCAGTGCCACTGTTTCGTCGTTTTGCAGAATCGTAATAAGTTCCGCCTGATATTGCGGAGGGTAAATCAGAGGCACGGGCAGACTGGAGTCGTAAAAAGCCGCTACCGGCATACCGGAACGAAGCTGCGTGCTGTCTACGACTACAGTGCTGGGGGAGAGTACGAAATTATTGACGCCGTTAGGGGTATTGATGGTAATTGTTTGATTACAACAGTTATTTGGGGATTGAGAAATATTTTGAATAATACCGATTACTGGTACCAGAGTTTCATAATTCATAGAAAGATCCTTTTTTGTTTATTTCTTTAGCATATGCGGAGGACAAAAAAAGTGCCATTATTCTTCAGAAACATAGATAAAATTTATTTGTATGGGCAGGGGATGTGTTTCCCGTAACCATCCTCCTTTTATTGCAGCTCCGGAAACAGGGCGTAAGGGTTATTGCGGGCTATTTGATCCAGATGTTGGCGGCATAAAGACGCCCAATTTTGGAGGGAAGAAAGTAAACAGGAAAAAACAGGCGGCAAATACCAGAACCAAAAGCATTGGCAGCAAAGAGTTTCCTGTTTTTGCGCATTGAGAGAGGATATACACGACTGTGAAGGCGAAAATCACGCTGAGATAGAAAATTAAGATGTCGGCAACGGTGTAATTTCTGCCCACAATACCGGTATAAGTATAAAACAATACTGGAATAGCGAGAGTTCCGGCAAGAATGCCAAGCGGATATGCAAAGGAAATGCAGGGATAGTCTTTTTTCAGACAAAATTGCATAAAGAAGCCGTAAAAAAGCATGGGAAAAAATAATAATTTCATATGTTCCCAGGTGGATTCGCTGACGGGCGTAAACAGTCCTGCCAGCCAATTACCGCCGGACCATTCATAGACAAAGTGGGATACTGTTCCCAAAATAGAAGTAAATACAATTCCAGCTATCGTATAACATAAAAGTTTTTTATCCATAAATCCCTCCAATTTCAACGTCAGATATGTTAGAATATTTTTAGTATATGCAGCAGGCAAAAAAATATGAATAGACGGCAGAAGGTTATACAATGCAACCGTTCAGGAGAAATACTCAAATTTGTCTGAAAAGGAAACTCAGGGTAGATTTAAAGGTGAGGTTCATGCTTAATCAGGAAGATATCATAAACGAACAAGAGGAAATGTTTTCTTTAAAAGAATTTTGCGGCCTCCTGTCAGTATCGGAGGCCACTGGCAGAAACTGGCTGCGGCTGGGAAGGATTGCGTCTGACAGAGAACGGAACGGGAAACCATATTTTTCGCAAACATATGCGCAGCAGTTTTTGGCGGAAGTGAAGAATGGATCTGCGAATGTTTTAAAGAATAGAAGAAATAAGAAATATGTCGACGGCTGCGGCGTTTACTCCAGTTATCTCTCAGAATCTTCAAAAAATAGTCCGGTTGTATCTGCAATTGCAAGTAAATTGAAAGACAGAACGCTCACGCAGGAGCAGCTGCGGGAAGTTCTTGGGGAATGCGCGCTGCAGCTTTTCTGTCAGAGAGAAGGGAAAACATATGATTTTACAGATAACTATGTGCGCCATTATCTGCAGGGAGAGATTGTTCTGGAAAAATATGACAGTTTAATTCGGGATTTGTTGGGAGATAAAGCCGCGTCGGGGGATGTTGAAACATCACTGGAAACAGATCATCTTTTTGCGGGAGTAAACTATTACCTGGAGCAGGGACAGGATATTTTAGGGATGCTCTATCTTTCTCTTAAGAATCTGGGTATGCGTAAAGCGGCGGGGGCATATTATACGCCTTTACATATTGTGCAAAAACTGTTGGAACTGCTGCGTGTGAAAGAGGATTTGACAAAGAAGCGGCCGCTTAAAATTCTGGATCCCTGCTGTGGAACTGGAAATTTCCTGCTGCAGCTAATCCCAGACTGCCGTATGGAAGAGCTGTACGGCAGCGATATTGATCCGCTGGCTGTACAAATTGCCCGGATCAATCTTGCAATTGCCTGCCCGGAAACACCGGTTTCCCTAATTCGGGAAAGAATCCAGGTTAGAGATTTTCTAAGGGGGAGGGATCGGGAAAGTTATGATGTAATCCTGGGGAATCCGCCTTGGGGCGGCGCTCAGGAGCTTACCAGCCAGCAGCTTTTAAAAGAAAAATTCCTTACAGGGAAAAGCGGGGAGGTTTATGATTTGTTTCTGGAGCAGTCTCTGCGCAGGATAAAATCAGGAGGAGTAATTGCGTTCGTTTTGCCGGAAGCGGTCTTGTATGTGAAATCACACCAACAAATTCGCGCGCTTCTGGCAGAACAGGCACAGATTCAAAATCTCAATTATGTAGGAAATGTTTTTCATCAGGTACAATGCCCGGCCGTTATCGTTAAAATGCAGAAAACGGGAAAGCCATTGGATACCTGCGGTATGAAAATCTGCAGACTGGGCCGGGAATTTGAGATAACGGCAAGCCGTATTATCAGTGCAGAATGCTTTAATTTCCATATGCCAGATGATGAATACGAGATTTTTCATAAGATAGAGCAGCGGCCGGATGTAGCTTTTTTGAAAGGGCAGGCAGATTTCGCCCTGGGAATTGTAACCGGAAATAACAAAAAATATCTTCAGGAGGAAAAAACGGCCGAAAATGAAATTGTACTTAAGGGCAGCGACATAGAGAAATATGTGATCCGCCAGGCGAAGCAGTATCTGCGGTATGAACCGCAGTATTTTCAGCAGACGGCGCCGGAGGGCTGTTACAGAGCAAAAGAAAAGCTTTTATATCGTTTTATAGGGAAAAATCTGGTGTTTGCCTATGACGACAGGCAGAGATTATCCTTAAATAGCTGCAATATTCTGCTCCCCCGCATTCCGGGTATGGATATGAAATATGTTCTTGCCGTATTAAACTCCCGTACCGCGCAGTTTTTATATGACCGCAAATTCTGTTCTCTAAAAGTGCTGCGCAGCTATTTGGAGAAAATTCCCCTCCCGGTGGTTTCGGAAACAGAACAACAGGAAATTATTTTTCTGAGCGAAAAAATCATGTCTGCTGAATCTACAGAAATGCGGCGGCAATACTATAGTGAAGCAGACCAAAAGATTGCCTTTGCCTATGGACTGACCGAAGCGGAGTATTTAAAAATCTGTAAGATGTATCCCTGAAACAGTCTGGCATTATTCTTCCAAAGCCATCTGTTTTACCTGCGCCATTGCTTTGGATACCGGAGGCAGGACCAGAATGCTTAAAGTAACGGCGGCTTCTGCGCCCAGGTAAGAACCGTTGTATGCCAGTGCGTAAATGGGCGCGGCCATTGTGTCCGGCGCATAGGAAGCAAAGAAAATAACGCCGGATAAAAAGGAAAAAAAGAAGCGCCCCAAAACCCCGATAATATAGCCCGTAATCAGACCATGTTTCCGTTTGCAAAAGAATCCGGACAGGCCCAACGCTCCAAAAGCAAGGGGATAATCTGTGATCATTTGGGGAATTGTATAAAAAACAGGTTCCAGTACAAACTGCAGCAATCCGTATGCAGCGGCGGTCATAAGCCCGGCATAGGGGCCGTACCAGTAGCCGATCAGCACAATAAACAGCATACTCAGTAATGTCACTGAACCGCCCATAGGCATTTCAAACAATTTTATCATGGAAGCGACCAGGGCAAGCGCCATGGCGGCAGCGGAAAATACGAGCTGTCTGGTCGTCAGCTTTCTGGAATGAGATTTCTGGCAGCGCCTTAGCAGCGAGGCAATTACCAATAACGCGATAACGGCGGCAACCGTGAGTATCCCGGCAGGAGTAAGCTGGAACGTATGGTCGCTCCATTTATTGGCGGGAGAAGTAAAAAAGTAATGCATATATATCCTCCGAGTTATGTTTTTTTCTATTTTAACTGGGTAGGGGCCGCCTGTCAATACGGGCGTTTTAATACTCTGCTATAATAAAACATTAAAGTAATGAAAGAAAATTCTTGCAAATTAGAAAAAATAATATTAAAATGTATGTTGAAAACGATAGATATGATTGTAAAGGAGAGAGAACGATGAGCTATGTTGATGAAGTACTGGAGCGCGTAATTGCAAAAAATCCGGCTGAGCCTGAATTTCACCAGGCTGTAAAAGAAGTATTGGAATCCTTAAGGCCGGTTATTGAGGCCAACGAAGACAAGTACCGTAAGGAAGCATTGTTAGAGCGTTTGACGGAGCCGGACAGACAGTTTAAATTCCGTGTGCCATGGGTAGATGATAAGGGACAGGTTCAGGTGAATACAGGATACCGTGTACAGTTTAATAACAGCATTGGACCATACAAGGGTGGACTGAGACTGCATCCTTCTGTAAATCTTGGTATTATCAAGTTTCTGGGTTTTGAGCAGATTTTCAAAAATTCTCTTACCGGGCTTCCCATTGGCGGAGGCAAGGGCGGTTCTGATTTTGATCCCAAGGGCAAATCTGACCGTGAGGTGATGGCGTTCTGCCAGAGTTTTATGACAGAGCTCTGCAAATATATTGGAGCGGACACAGACGTTCCGGCAGGAGATATTGGAACAGGAGCCAGAGAGATTGGATATATGTTTGGGCAGTATAAGAAGATCCGCAGCGTATATGAAGGAGTGCTGACCGGAAAAGGGCTTTCCTACGGCGGCTCTCTGGCACGTACCGAGGCTACTGGCTACGGTTTGTTGTATCTGACGGAAGAAATGCTCAAATGTAATGGCCATGAGATGAAAGACAAGGTGGTCTGCATATCCGGTTCCGGAAACGTGGCAATCTATGCAACCCAGAAAGCGCAGCAGTTGGGCGCCAAAGTCGTGACGGTCAGTGATTCTACCGGCTGGGTATATGATCCGGAAGGAATTGACGTGGCATTATTAAAAGAGGTAAAAGAAGTGAAACGCGCGCGTCTTACCGAGTATGCCGCTGCAAGACCTAGTGCACAGTATCATGAAGGACGGGGCGTATGGTCTGTGAAATGTGATATTGCGCTTCCCTGTGCAACGCAGAATGAACTCCTTCTTGAGGATGCCAAGGAGCTGGTTGCAAACGGATGTATTGCGGTAGCAGAAGGCGCTAATATGCCGACTACCCTGGAAGCAACCGAGTATCTGCAGCAGAATAAGGTGCTGTTTGCTCCCGGTAAGGCGGCAAATGCCGGCGGCGTGGCAACCTCAGCACTGGAAATGAGCCAGAACTCCGAGCGTTTGAGCTGGACATTTGAGGAAGTGGACAGTAAGTTGAAAAATATTATGGTAAACATTTTCCATAACTTAGACGATGCGGCGAAACGTTATGGAAAAGAGGGCGATTACGTGACGGGCGCGAACATTGCCGGATTTGAGAAAGTGGCGGACGCTATGATCGCCCAGGGTGTTATTTAAGAAATAGCATTTTTAAAAAATAAAAGATATCGATGCGATGAACAGAAAAACAGCTGTGTGGATGGCAAGACACCAATTACGCAGCAGTTTTTCTTTTTATGTAGAAATTTGGGGTTGTTTTCCCTTGCAAATAATGGTAAATGATGATATGGTAATGATACACAATTTTAATGTGGGAATTTAGCGGAAAGGAAAAAAAAGGTATGAAAAGATTGACGGCAGTACTGCTGACTGCAAGTCTGATTTTCCAAGCCTGGACCGGCGACGTTATGCTGAGCCAGGGGGCGTCTTTGCCGGAAGATACTGTGTTGACCGAAGAAGCCAGGGAAGTTGAGACAGAGGAGAACAAAGCAGACGCAGGCGTTGCAGATGTCAGGGAACCCTTGGAAGAAGTCCCTGATTTGCAAGAGGGGGAAACGACAGAAGACATTGGGCTTTTAGAGGGAACGCAAGATGCAGAACCCCAGGAAAAAGCACAGGAACTGGAATCACAGGAGATAACAGACAGCGTCGGGGTTCCGGAGGACATAGCGAACGGCAGGATGCTTACGGGAACCGTAGTACCGGAAGAAAGAAGTGTCCTGGAGGTGGAAGTTACCTCGGCTGTATTTCCTGTTCAGGGAAAGTTAACGGTACAGGTCAGCGGCGGCAGCGAGAGCACGTCCCAGGCCAGGGAGCTCGATTTTAGTGATGCGGGCACACAGACGGCAAGATTTAGTCTTTCCCCCGGAGCTTATATTGTTCAGATACAGGCAGCCAAATTCGCTACATACAGTCAGGCTGTTGAGATGGAGGATGGATATCATAAAAAGATACGGGTTTGTACGGCAGAGACATCCCTGGAAGGTAAGGCGGCAAGAGGATGGCTGCGCCCTGGTGATGTAAATCTGGATGGAATGATAACAAAAGAAGACGTTCAGTCAGTTCTGGATACGATTCGGAATAATCCAGCGAGCGCCGAGTGCGACGTTAATGGCGATGGCAGGACAGATATAGCCGACTTGCAGTGCGTAGTCCAGAGTATGAATGACCAGGCGAAAGAATCTGCAGTCGAACGGCAGAAAATAGTAAGATTTACTGCAGTTCAGGCGGCGGAAGGCACTACGGCAGTGGGAATGGAAGGATTTTTGAATCATACGGGAGATCTCGAACTAGTGCCTGCTGATTCTCAGAAGCCAATTGCTGCGGATAATCCAGTATCGCTTGACTTTACATTGGCGGGCGAAAAAGAAGATCTGGCGTTGATTCCGAGAATGCAGGGAATGACGATATGCGCCCCGGCAGAATCAGAACCGGGAGAAGCCGTTCCCAGCGCTATTACGGACGGAGATGTGACCGTTGTCTATGCGGATGAAAATGGCCAGGAACAGACGATGTCTGTACCGCTGGCGGCAGAAAGCCAGGCTGCTGCGGCAAGTTACCGGATGGCAAGAGCAGCGGCGCCATCCGTACAGACAGAACCAGACGGTTCCCTGGTACTGGATTTTGGAACGCAAATTGCAGTAAAGCGCGTGTTGATCCGGATTACCGGAACGAAGAAAACCGAGCCGCTGGTTAATATTGCAAAAGTGGAATTTGTCAATAACATGGAAGACAGGGTTCCGCCGCCACAGCTTGATATTCCTGCAATTACCGATTTGGTTCCGGGGGATAAAATGATTACGGCGTCCTGGACACCTCAGAATAATGTGACGGGATATGAAGTCTGTGTGTCCGGCCCGGTAAAAGGCGGAACAAATGAAACGCAGATCGTACGGGTGTCGAATCCTCAGCATATCATTACGGGTATTTTGGATAAAAATCTAATTTATAATGGGAAATATGCTATTAAAGTGCGTTCCGTCAACGGCGGTTGGAATAGTTCCTGGTCGGAAGAGAAAATTGCTGTCGTAAAAGCGCAGAGTCTGCCGGCAGCGCCAGACTATGTAAAAGCGGCAGGCGGTTACTGTTCCATCTCTGTTTCCTGGAAAGATATGGAAGATTCTGACGGATATATGGTATATTATAAGAAGGCAGAAGAGCCTGATACCGCATTCCGTCCGGTTGTAGAAGGATTTACAGAGACGCCGCAGGGCACAGGAATGATTACAGAGAACAAATATGTGATTATGTCTCTGGAATCAGGCGCTGAATATGACGTTTATGTTAAGGGCTGGAACGAGGTTGGCTGGGGACCTGCTTCTCTGCATCAAAGAGCGGCGGCCAAAGGCGTTGCGCCCAAACTTCCTGCTTATAAACTCATCAATACCTCGAATGGACCGGGGAAAAAGACCAGCCATATTACGGCGGCGGTTTACGGCGGACACGGCGGAGCACACATGGAAAACAGTGCTTTAGATACCGATGGAAAAACTGCCTGGGGTCTGGTGGACGATGATTATACTTCCTATTGGACGAAGGCAGACTGGGATGACGGCGTGTCGTACCCGGGAGCGGACAGAGGAATGACGATTACACTGGATCAGGATTATCAGATGAGCTATATCACATACGCAGCGGCGAACCAGCAGGCGGCATTGAGCCAGGTCAGAGTAGGTTATTGGAGCACAGAGGATCCGAATACAGAGAAAACGGTGGCGGCAAGCCTGGTTGCCAGAACAGATGAAAATGATAATCCATTTTATATTATAAAACTGGACAGTGCAATTACGGCGAATAAGGTGCATTTGTCCTTTGGAACCGGATATCAGAGAATTAACATGATGGTAGGAGAGATTCATTTCCATCAATATGATTCTCTGGAAGACGATATTATGGAATTGTATACCGATGAAATGCATATTACCTTAAGGCCGGATGTAACGGCTGCCACATTGGATGAACTGGAAAACCGTTTGCATGTGGCAGACGCTGCGAGCGGAGAGAAACATCTGCTCTTTGAAGAGCTGGCCCTGGAACTCAAGAATGCAAGAGATATCCTGACTGCCAATCTGGATCCGGCATATGAGGTGGAGAACCAGATTACGGCACAGAAAGACAGACATCTTGGATTTGGCGGCTTAAACTCCTGGCAGCCGGTTGGCAAGACAGCGCGTGCAGGCGAAAAACTTCTGGTATATGTAGGACATAACTCCAAAAAGTGGGGCGAAGCGGCTAATCTGCAGATTGTATTTACACAGAATCATTCTGAAGCCGGCGGATTTTCCAGCGTTCAGAATCTGAAAGTAGGGCGGAATGAAGTTACTGTTCCAACCATAAGTACCGGTACAGTGGAGCGCGGAGGGCAGGTATATGTCAGCTATACAGGAAACAGCGCCAATGATAAATATGCGGTACGCGTTAATGGAGGCGGCGATATTCCGATCCTCAGCGTCTATGGAAAGACAGGAGAGGAACGGACGGCAGCGATTCAGGCTTATGTGACAGAACTTGAGGAATATGTGAAGCATCTGGAAGCAGAACATGAAGCGCAGCATACAGGAAAGGCCAATGTGGATTATGCATATGACCAGACCAATTGTATTCTCAATACTACGGATATCATGATGCGGGAAATGATGTATTCCGTACCGGCTACGCAGGTATGGGCGGGCATCAAGAACGCAGAGGATAAGACGACGAAACTTGACAATGCGCTGAAAGCAATGGAACAGGCTATGAAGCTGTTCTATCAGCACAAAGGACTGAGCGACGATGCGGGAACAGACAGAGGAAATAATGCATGGCCGTCACAGCACTTGAACATTCGGTATATGAGGATGTTTGCAGGAGCATTTATGTATGCTTCAGGTAATCATATTGGAATCGAATGGGGATCTACGCCAGTGGTAAGCAGTCCTAATGATATATCCGGATTTGGCTGGGGAATCGGTCATGAAATTGGTCATGATATTAACCAGGGAACGTATGCAGTTGCAGAAATTACTAATAATTACTTTGCGCAGCTTCTCACAGGCACGATACGTTACACCCAGGATAATGTATATAAGAAGGTGACTTCCGGTTCAATTGGGCGCGCTTCGAATGTATTTACGCAGCTTGCAATGTACTGGCAGCTTCATCTTGCTTTTGACAATAATAAGGATGACCAGTATATTTATGATAATTATCAGGATCAGTTTAATAATCTCTTCTTTGCCAGAGTCGATACTTATTCCAGAAATCCTGGAAAAGCGCCTAAGGCAGGATTGGCGCTCAACGGCGGCGCAGATCAGAATCTGATGCGCTTAGCGTGCGCAGCGGCAGATAAAAATATTCTTCCTTTCTTTGAACGGTGGGGTATGGTTCCGGACGAGGGAACGATTGCATATGCCAATAAATATGGAGAGGCAGATACGAAAGCAATTTATTATGTAAATAATGAAGCGCGGGATTACCGCGTGGATCATCCTGAGACAGACGCAAACAGTGTGAAAAATAAAAACGCAGTGACAGCGTCCGTTGCGGCTAATTCCAATCAGGTAGAGCTGAATATCAGCACGAGTCAGAACAAAGAGCTGATTTTAGGCTATGAGATCAGCCGCAGTATGACGTCCAATGGCCAGAAGGAGACAGAGGTTGTGGGCTTTGTACCAATTGATACGGCAGAGTCGACTATTTATACAGATACGGTTGCTACGATTAACAACAGAGTCATGGAATATGAGGTGCGTGCGGTCGACCAGTACCTGAATTATTCCAATCCGGCAGACGCAGGTTCTGTGAAGATTCAGACAGACGGCGTTCTGGACAAAACAGAGTGGACCGTTGAAACCAATATGGTTTCTCAGGACGATAAAGAAATTGAGGGTACGGAGCAAGATCCGGACGGCGGTTTTGATACCAATCCGGGGAATGTTACCGTGAAAAAAGAGCATAGCATTGACCGTGTTCTGGATAACAGCATCACAGCGGCAGGCACTTACACCGGAACCAGTAATGGATCGGCAGTTATTACTATAGATATGCGTAAAACGCAGCAGGTAACGTCATTGAAATATCAGGGAAGCCCGCTGCAAAAAGTTACAGTTGAGGTCAGTGCAGACGGCGATGTCTGGACGAAGGTGAAGACGGACGATGCAAGCCTGGCAGGTACAGGGGAAGAAACACAGACGCTCTGGTTTGACTCTGTAAAGGAGGAGGCAAGAGAGAACTGGATTGGAACCTATGACGCCAGATATGTAAGACTTACCATTTCTCAGTCGGGTGATATTGTTATACGGGAAATCGACCTGTGCGGACCTTGCGGGGATAATCTGGAATTTATGGAAACAGCCGGTGGCGAAAAAGCGATTGGCGTATTATCAGCAGATTACCAGTATGGAGACAAACCGGAAGACGTTATCAAAGAAGGATCACTGATCTTTACCGGGACCTACCGTGGGAACTGGGCTTACAACGTGGTGATGCTTTATGATACGCAAGGAAACGTCATAGGGGCAAAAGATGGAAATGTCGAAGCCGGACAGGTGATCTTTGCAGAGCTGCCTGAAAAAGGAAACGAAGGCGAGACGACAGAAGGAACGTGGGTATATTATGTAGAACCGGGACAATGGAACGCAGATACATTAAAAGGCATGAAAGTCCGCGGTGAACTGTTCCGTGTAGATGACGCTGTGACGCTGGAGGGAGAACGGATTGTCAGTGATACCCAGATTATTACTGTTCCAGATACTCTTCCGACTATTACAATCACAGGCAGTAAAAATAAATGATGATACAAGGAGAGGCTAAAATGAAAAAATGGTTAAAAATAATAATGGTGTCATTTTTCCTTTTCACGATAGTTCCGCTGTCCGCAAAAGCAGCAGAAAATAATCTTACGGTAGATGATAAAGACGTTGTTGTTTCTGTTGATATTCCTGCGGGAAAGTCTGGGGTGATTACATCCCTGCGGATGCAGCTTCGTGTTTCCGCTAGCAGCGGAACCATGGAGGCTCCGGTTTTTGCATTCGACGGCGCAGTCAGTAGTGAGATTAAAGATGCTGTTGTAATGCCTGGGGAAAATGGAACCTATCTGGTGGATTTGATTTTATCTGGCAAGAAAGATAAAAGTATTTTTGGGGGTAGTGAATCTGCAAAGATTGGAACCCTGTCAGTACGTCCCACCAGTCAGCAATATAAGATTAAAGTGGAAACCGTGGGAGAGTTGGATGATAATGGAAAACCCATGGTAAAATATATGGACGCGAACGGCGTTGCCGCCATGACAGAGTCGCTTGCAAATTGTGAACCTGTTCTGGTTGAAACAACGGGTTCCACCTTTGGGAAGATTCCCCAGTTGAAGGCATCTGTAAAAGATGGTTCCCGCTCCGTTTCATTTTCCTGGGATAAGATTGACGGCGCCGATGGATATGTGCTCTATGAGGTGAAAGAGGGAAAGAACAGCCGTGTAACCACACTGTCTGCTTCGGCCACATCAGTTGCTAAGAATTATGCCTATGCTACGGATCATTCTTTCAGCCTGCGCGCGTTTAAGAAAGACGCGGACGGCAGCATCTCCTATGGAGAGTACAGTCCCGTAGTCAGCATTACGGTAGGACCAAGCCAGGTAAAAGGATTTTCTCCAGAGTATAAAAATTCTTCAAAGGTTACGCTTACCTGGCAGAAGGTTAACAAGGCCAGCGGTTATCAGATTTACCGCAGTGCTAAGAAGAATGGAAAATACACCCTTATCAAAGATATTAAAAATGGAAAAACGACTTCCTGTACCTTAAAACATCCTTCCGGAAAGACTTATTATTATAAGGTGAAGGCATATATTAAAAAATCAGGGAATACAGTTACAGGCAGTTACAGTAAAGCAGAGGTTGCCAAAACAAAGGCGCCGAAACTAAGCGTTTCCCGGAACAGTAAGTCAGTCCGCCTTAAATGGAAGAAGGTATCCAGAGCTGCCGGATATAAGATATACAGAAGTAAAACAAAATCCGGTAAATATAAACTGGTGAAAACGATTCAAAAGGCTTCTGGTCTTAACTTTACAGAGAATATGCCCAAAGGTTCTAAAGTATGGTACTATAAGGTCTGTGCTTTTGAAAAGCCGAAGAAAGGCAAGAATCTGAGCGGCAATTACAGTACTGTAGTAAAAGTGAACGTAAAATAAATCAGAAAGAGGCTGCCGCAGCAGTGATTGAAATCATTGGTGCGGCGGCCTCTTGTTTTTTCTATAGGAAAGACCTTGTTACATGAAAGTATCTATCCGATAGAAGAAAAATAGTATGCGCACGGATACGGAAGCATGTTATTGTTGCGCAATAAGCATCCGGTGTGTCAAAGTGTGGGGGAAAGGGGGATGAAGTGGGCTTATTGGGGAGAAATTTTATAAAATTGCTGTGTATATTTTTGATAGTGGAAATTAGCGTCATTTACATTGAGATATCAGAACATTTGTGCTATAATCAGAGTGTCATTAATGGAGCCGGCCATTAACCGGGTTTGAATTAGAATGAAAGGAGAATCCATGATGAGTGAAACGAAAGTGATAGTAATTCCGGACGGAAAAATATGTGATTATATCGATGGCAAGTTCCGTAATGATACGCCGGAGGAATATGTAAGACAAACGATTGAAAAACGTCTGGTCAATGAACACAAGTATGCTCCGGAACAAATTGCAATCGAGTATACCTTGCAGCTTGGATCCAGAAAACCGCGTGCAGATATCGTTATTTTTGACACTAACTGCAAGAAGCGGGGGCAGGAGAATGTAAGGCTTATGATAGAATGTAAGAAAGAAACGATTGATGCCGGCAATGTAAAAGAAGGCGTAGAACAGTTAAAATCATATATGTCCGCCTGTCCTAATTGCGAATGGGGGATGTGGACAAACGGCAGGCAAAAAGAGGTATTCCGCAAATATATAAATGCTCAGGAACAGATTGAATTTATGGATTATAATGATATTCCATCAGCAGATGGCAATCTGGATGATGTTAACCGGCCCAAAAGAATTTCGTTAAAGAATGCTTATGAGGATAACTTGCTATTTGTATTTAAAACCTGTCACAATCATATTCACATTAACGATGGATTGCAAAAGCAGCCAGCTTTTTTTGAACTGTTAAAAGTCATTTTCTGTAAGATTGAGGATGAACGTAATATTCCGGCCCCTCTGGAATTTTATACTACTTCTGAAGAACGTTCGAATCCTGATGGACAATTGACGGTATATAAACGTATCGCCAAAATTTTTGAGAGGGTTAAAAAGAAACAGGGTAAAATTTTTGACCCGTATGATGAAATTAAACTTTCGCCGCGAAGTCTTGCCTATATAGTGAGCGAGATACAAAAATATAGTCTGTTGAACACCAATGTCGATATTAAAGGGAAAGCATATGAAGAGATTGTAGGTGCAAATCTCCGCGGCGACAGGGGCGAGTTTTTTACACCGCGAAATGTCATGAAGATGGTTGTTGAAATGATTAATCCGGCAATTGATGAAAAAGTTCTGGACAGTTCCTGTGGAACCGGGGGGTTTCTGGTCACTGCCATGACTCATGCCATTTTGCAGCTTGAAAAGGATTATGCGGATGCAATCGGTGTAAAGAAAGAGAATTGGGATAATGATACAATACGCATTTTCCAGGATAAAGTTTCTGAAATGGCTGCCTCAAATTATTTTGGATTTGATATTAATCCCGATCTTGTAAAAGCGACGAAAATGAATATGGTTATGAACAATGATGGCAGCGGCAATATTCTGCAGGCGAATTCTTTGCTTCCGCCTTATGAATGGAGCGATGAATTTCGCAATAAACTTGCAGAAGCTTTGGGAATTGATAAAAATGCGCTGCGAAATCACAATACGATTGGATATTTTCATGTAATAGTAACCAATCCTCCTTTTGGCAGTAAGATTCCTGTTAAGGATAAAAACGTACTGGAGCAATATGAACTGGCTCATATTTGGGTAAATGACAAGGAATCGGGCGTCTGGATTAAAACGCAAAAACTGCAGTCATCCGTTCCACCGGAGATCTTATTCATAGAGCGTTGTACGCAACTGCTTGTGCCGGGTGGCAGAATGGGTATCGTTTTACCAGATTCTCTCCTGGGTTCTCCAGGATTGGGATATATTCGCGAATGGCTTATTCAAAACCACCGTATTGTGGCAAGTATAGATTTACATGCAGATACCTTTCAACCGCGAAATGGCACCCAGACTTCCGTGTTGTTTTTGCAGAAAAAAACCCAGGAACAAAAAGACATAGAAGAAAAAAGAGGAGAAATGTCAGATTATAATATTTTTATGGCAATGGTAGAGAAAATCGGCCATGATAAGAGAGGTAATCCAATCTTTAAACGCGATAAAGAAGGGAATGAAATTTTGATTCCAGATACCGAACACGTATCAGCACAGCAAGTAACAAGAGAGGGTGATAAAATGGTTTCTCATGAACGAAAGAAAAAAGTGGAAGATGATCAAACTCCGTTTGTCCCTGTGCTTTTTGCAGAATGGAAGCGGCAGGAGGGAATCGCATGGTAAATTGGGATCCAACCTCTGAAAATGAAGAAAACAGCAAGAGCTTTCCGTTAAAATGGTGTTTTGTATCGCTTTCCGATGTTATTTCGCATCAGAAAAGATTAGAGGCAAGCGTATATGATATAGAAGCCAAACAGGCCATGCAGCTTATAAAATCGAGCAGATACCCTCTTACAAAGGTTGGCGGTAAAGATGGTCTGGCGTTTACCTATGTAGGAGCCCGTTTTAAACGTATATGGGTGGAAAAGTCTGATATCCCTATTTTTCAACCATCTTCCATTCTGGATGTGAAGCCGGATCCAGACGGTTATATTTCTCATCTGACGAAAATAAACATAGAGGAGTTGCGGGTAAAAAAGGGGCAGATATTGATGACTTGTTCGGGAACGATTGGTAAAGTATCTTATGTTTCTGAGACGTTAGCGAATAAAGTCTTTAGTCATGATTTACTTAGGATAACCTGCAAAGAGACGATTGATCAGGGATATTTATATACTTATTTAAAGAGTAGAATTGGAAATAAAATATTACTGGCGAATCGTTATGGTGCAGTCATCACCCATATTGAGCCGCACCATTTAGCAGAAGTACCTGTCCCTAATGCGCCCCTGCACATAAAAAAGAAAATCCATAATCGAATCGTCCGTTCCTATGAGTTGAGGGATGAATCAAATCAATTGCTGGATAAAGCGGAAAGGCTGCTGATGAACGAACTGCAATTGCCGGCTATACAGGAGTTTGAGGCGGGGGCAGTAAGGCAGGTGAATGTATTTGCCGTGAAGTTAAGCGAATTGGAAGGGCGTGCAGACGCGTCCTACCATGTACCGGTTGTTGACGCGATTGTTGCTCATATGAAAAAATATGCGGCGGAAGTCACGACAATGAGCGATCCCAGAATAAGTAAGAGTATAGTTTTAGCGGGCGTTTTTAAGCGTACCTATGTGGAAGAAGAATATGGTTATCCGTTTATAGGCGGCAAGGAAATCACCCAGCTTAGCCCGCAGACAGATAAGTTTTTGTCAAAGCCGATACATAAATCACGCTATGAGAAGGAATTAAAAGTTCTTGAAAATACCATTCTGCTTACAGACCGCGGAACCATAGGAACGGTTGCGCTTGTACCAAAACACTGGGAGGGATATGCAGTCAGCCAAAATGTGCTCAAGTTAATTCCTTCATCTGCTGACATTGCAGGATACCTGTATATTTATTTAAACAGCGATTATGGGAAAGTTCTTGTGCGCCGGCAGACGTATGGTTCGGTAGTAAATATGATTGATGATAAAAGTCTGGCTTCCGTTGAAGTTCCTATTTTAAAGTCGGAAGAAGTTCAAAATAAAATCAATGATTTAGCATTGGAGGCAAATAGAAAACGATATCAGGCATATGAACTGGAACAGCAGGCTTTAAGAATAATGGATGAAGAAGTTATTTATGTAAAGTGAGACGTAAAGGACGTTCTATCTGAAGAAAAAGGGCTGTGACATGCGGTGTATCTGCTGTCGCAGCCCTTACGCTCAATTCGCTTCCATACACAGATGTGATAAAGCGTATGGATATTTAGAAAAACAATCCGGCACGGACTAACTGCCTGCGGATTTCGGGTCCTGCAATGACGGCAAGAGCCATTTTAATGACATCCCCCAGGATAAAGGGGATTACACCGGCAAACAACGCAGCTTTCCAGTCTAAATGTGCCTGATAGGAAAGCCATGCCGTGCCGAAACCGTAACAGATTACAGTGCCGGCCGCCATTCCCAAAAAAGAAATGATACGGCTGTTGGTGAACTTATCAATAAGAATGCCTGCCAGCACGGCCATCGGGATGAATCCAATCAGATATCCGCCCGTAGGACCGAAAAGCTTTTCCGGCCCGCTGGTAAAGCCGGAAAACACCGGGACGCCAATAAATCCAATCAGAAGATACACCAGATAAGAAATTGTTCCTTTTTTCATGCCAAGAACATACAGAGAAAAATAGATGGCAAGATTTGTCAGTGAAATCGGTACTGGTCCGATCGGAATGGTGAAAGGCGCCAGGATACAGGTGACGGCTGTCATAACGCCGATTACAGCAAGCTGGTGTGCCGTGAATTTTTGCTTTACAGGAGTTGAGGTGTTAACGCTGTTTGATGTCTGCATACATTAATATTCCTTTCTTTCATTTAGAGTGTGCCTGAAAACTCATTCCCCCGGCATTGGCCCAATTTTGCCGCTTGCCGCATCCCAATTGGGCCAATGAAGCACCACGATACCTCTCCAATTGGGGCTTGCATTCTACAGCGTGTGATGCACATTTTGCGGAATGCAGTTTTCAGATACGCCCTGGTAATTGTTTTCTGCGTCCATTATAAATAGAATTGTGAAAAATGTCAACTTAAAAATAAAAATGGTTAACATTTGGAATGAATATGCACATAGCCTGGTGCAGGGGTGTGTTTCTGGTAAAAGAAATGATGAAAATCTATTCCTGGGATTGCTTTTGTCCTGGAATTATTTTAAAATCAATATATAACCGCCAATTACTTAACTAGATATGGAAGAGGAGGATAAAGATTATGTACCAGTTTACAGAGGACTGTCTTACAGGCATTCAGGAAATTGACGAACAGCATGAGAAATTATTTGGCTTGATTAACGATACCCTGGATTTGCTGCATAATGAGGCTCTTGATGATAAATATCATCAGGTTCATCAGATTATAGAAGAATTAAAAGAGTATGCGGATGTTCACTTTGCCAGTGAAGAAGCTTATATGGCGGCGCTTAATGACCCAGAGCTGGAACTTCAGAAGAAGCAGCATTTTTCATTTCGGGAGAAGATTAGCAGTTTGGAATTTTCCAGTATAGATGAAATAGAGGGGCAGCATGAGACATTAGATGAATTGATGCGGTACCTGACCCGATGGCTGTATCATCATATATTGAGCAGCGATATAATGATTGGAAAAATGCCTCCTGTGGAGAAATGGCGGGAGCAGGTAAATCCTTGTGCGTTCAGTAAGAAGTATATGACAGGAATACCTCTGATTGATGGAGAACATGAGACGCTGTTTGAGATTATAGGAAGGGCAAACGACCTTGTCAAGGAAGAGCTTCTGCACGACAAGTATGATGAGATTGTGGGCATCTTGAATGAGCTTACAGATTATACCAAAGAACATTTCCAGGATGAAGAAGAATATATGGAGAGTATCCATTATCCAGGACTTCATGCGCAAAGGATTGCGCATCAGGCGTTTGTATCCAAGCTGGAGGAAATAGATCTGGAACAGGTAGACGAACATCAGCAGGAATATTTGGAAGAGTTGATGGAATTTCTCTTTGGATGGCTGTCGAACCATATTCTGAAGTCGGACAAACTGATAGGTGAATAGCTCAATAACTTGTACGAAATAAATAATGAAAATGCATGGACATTAGAAATGAAGGAGGCAGGCAATGCAAACATCGGCATTTGGAACAAATAAACGTGGGGAAAAAGCAACCCTGTATGTGTTGGAGAATAAAAATCATACTGTGATTAAGGTAACGGATCATGGAGCGACGCTGGTATCGGTATTGTTCCCGGATAAGAACGGCATTGTTCGCGACGTGGTATTGGGATATGACAGTGCGGAGGAATATGACGGTCATACTTGTTATTTTGGCGCTACCATAGGGAGAAACGGCAACCGTATTGATAAGGCGCAATTGATGATCGACGGCAAATTATGTAAGATTCCGGCAAATGAAAATGGAAACAGCCTTCACAGCGGTCCCAACGGTTTTAATTGCGTGGTTTGGGAGGTTAAGGAGTATACTGGCAACAGCATCACTTTTTTTCATCTAAGCAAAGAGGAAGAACAGGGATTTCCCGGAAACCTGAAGGTGGAGGTTACATATACCCTTACGGATGAGGACGCAGTGGAAATAAGTTACCGCGGAGAGGCGGATAAGACTACGGTTATGAACTTTACGAATCACTCCTATTTTAACCTGGGAGGACATGACAGCGGTTCCGCTATGAATCAGAAGCTGCAGATTCTGGCCGATGCTTATCATCCAGTCCGTGATTCCCAATCTATCCCTACGGGGGAAATTGCGCCAGTAGAGGGAACCCCAATGGATTTTCGTACGATGAAGACGATCGGAGAGGATATTGAGGCGGACTTTGAGCAATTGAAGTTTACCAAAGGGTATGACCATAATTATGTGCTTAGCGATAAGGTGGGAGAGCTGAAGGTTATGGCAAATGCATATTGTGAAGAAACGGGAATTGCTATGGAGGCTTCCACAGATTGCTGCGGCGTACAGCTCTATGCAGGGAATTACATCGGCGACCAGACGGGCAAAGATGGTCGGGCATACTGCGACCGCTGCGGGTTCTGTCTGGAGGCCCAGTTCTATCCCAACGCCGTGAACCAGAAAAATGCGCCTTCTCCTCTGGTGAAAGCGGGCGAGGTATTTACCACCAGGACGATATATCGTTTTTATGTGAAATAACAGCAGAAAGGAAATTTTAAATGACCAAAGAAGAGCTGGCGTTAGAGATCATTCGAAGATTGAAGGAGGAATACCCGGAGGCAGGATGCACGTTGGATTACAATCAGGCATGGAAGCTTTTAGTAAGTGTGCGTCTTGCGGCTCAGTGTACGGACGCCAGAGTCAATGTAGTGGTGGAAGGATTGTATGCCAGATATCCCGACGTGAAATCGCTTGCAGAGGCTCCGGTGGAAGAAATTGAAAAAATTGTAAGGCCCTGCGGACTTGGCAGAAGCAAAGCGCGGGATATCAGCGCATGTATGAAGATATTGCATGAGAAGTATGACGGCAACGTGCCTGAGGATTTTGAGGCTTTGCTGAAACTGCCGGGGGTAGGAAGGAAAAGTGCAAATTTAATTATGGGGGATGTGTTTCACAAGCCGGCGATTGTTACGGATACCCACTGTATTCGTCTGGTAAACCGTATGGGCTTGGTGGACAATATCAGGGAACCAAAGAAAGTGGAAATGGCATTGTGGAAGCTGATCCCACCTAAGGAGGGCAGCGATTTCTGCCATCGTCTGGTGTATCACGGCAGAGACGTCTGTACAGCAAGAACCAGTCCGCATTGTGAAAGGTGCTGCGTCCGGGAGATTTGCGCCCGTAACGGCTTAGAAAATAATTGAAAGACAAGAGGAAAGATTATGGCTAGAATAAAACCCTTTTCTGCAATCAGACCCAGCAGAGAAAAAGCAGATAAAATAGCGGCTCTTCCCTATGATGTATATAACCGCAGGGAGGCGAAAAGAGAAGTAGAAAGAAATCCCCAAAGCTTCCTGAAAATTGACCGTGCGGAGACACAGTTAGGGGACGAAGTAGATACCTACGCCCCGGAAGTATATCAAAAGGCGCATGATACTTTATGGCAAATGGTAGAAGACGGTTCTTTTGTGAAAGAAGAAATGGATTGTTATTATATATACGAACTTACCATGAATGGAAGAACCCAGACCGGGCTTGCGGCCTGCGCCTCCATTGATGATTATGAGCAGGGCGTCATTAAAAAGCATGAAAATACCAGAGCAGAAAAAGAACGGGACCGTATTAACCATGTGGACATCTGTAATGCCCAGACAGGACCGATTTTTCTTGCATATCGTTCGAATCCGACAATTAATGCGGTGGTAGATGTGGTAAAAAAGAAAGAATCGTTGTATGATTTTGTGTCGGAGGATGGAATCCGTCATAGAGTATGGGTAATTTCTGAACCGGCGCAAATTAAAACGATAGAAGCGGCCTTCGCTTCTATCAGTGAAATTTATATTGCGGACGGACATCATCGCGCGGCGTCAGCAGTGAAGGTGGGACAGATGCGCAGGAAAGCGGATGCGGATTATACTGGAGAGGAAGAATATAACTATTTTCTTTCCGTGTTGTTTCCGGATGAACAGCTTATGATTATGGATTACAATCGTGTGATCAGGGATTTGAACGGCTTATCTGAAGCGGCATTTTTAAATAAGGTATCAGAAATTTTTCAGGTGGAGCTTTTGAAGGAACAGAGTGTAAAACCCGGGAAGAAAGGGGAATTTTCCATGTATCTGGCGGGAAACTGGTACAGATGCAGGATTCGTCCGGAGGATTGTTCCGATGATCCGGTGGAGGGTCTTGACGTGTCTCTGTTACAGAAAAAACTTTTGGCTCCTGTTCTTGGTATCGCAGATCCAAAGACAGACGAGAGAATTGATTTTGTGGGAGGAATCCGTGGCACACAAGAGTTAGAACGGCGATGTAAGGAAGACTGTGCCGCAGCCTTTGCCATGTATCCCACTTCCATTCAGGAGCTGTTTGCAGTGGCGGACGCAGGATTGCTTATGCCGCCAAAATCTACCTGGTTTGAACCCAAGTTAAGAAGCGGAATCTTTATACACGCCTTATAGTACGCCTGCGAGAAACACAGTCCGGCATCTTTTCCGTCAGGGAAAAGTACCGGGCTGTGTTTTGTCATTATGACAATTTCCCGGACTTTATCTATGAGAGAAAAAGAATATTCGCCCTCTTTTTAAACGTAAATCGTCTGGGGAATCAATGTAGTTTTCCATAATATAATTAAAAGATTGGAAACAAGGAGGAAATAATGGATTTAAAGGAATATTTGCAGCAAGAGGAATTTATCGTCAAGTGTGAGTGCGGCATCAGTTTAATGAAGGCAAAGCTGCAAATTATCAATGCAGAGCTTGGTATGCGTTTTGGAAGGAAAGTGATTCACAACATGTCGAGTCGGATCAAATCCTATGACAGTATTGCGGCAAAGTTAAAACGTAAGGGGCTTCCGGAAAACACGCAGGCTGTCAGAGAACATATCAACGATATGGTTGGAATCCGCGCAGTATGCACTTATACAGACGATCTGTACCAGATTGCAGAAATGCTCTGCGCACAGAAGGATATGAGGCTGTTAAAGAAAAAAGACTATATAAAAAAGCCAAAGAAGAGCGGATACCGCAGCCTTCATTTAATATTTCTGGTACCTATTTCCTTTCAGGCGGAAGTATATTGGATTAAGATGGAAGTCCAACTGCGGACGGCGGCTATGGATTATTGGGCAGGGCTTGATTATCAGCTTCAATATAAAAAAGAGAACTGTGAGGCAAAAAATATTGGAAGGGAACTTAAGGAATACGCCAATGCCATCCAGCAGATTGACAGCAAGGTATTGGAGCTTCGAAAATGGATTGAAGCAATTTAACAAGATAACTTATAATTTTGTATAAAATATATTTTTTATGGTGCGGATCTCTCTTTTTTTGGTATAATTTTTATATATGATACAGGAACCGTTGAACAGAAGAAGAAGGAGGGAAAGCTGCAATGCAAAAAAAGAGTGAAAACATGAAAGTAAAATTTACTATTATGAACAAAATTTTGGCAATTACCCTGATTCCGCTGTTAACGCTTGTGATAGTGGGAACGGTGTTCTCAGCGAGAACGATAAGGATTGGCATGGAAGACGAGGCGATCAAGCGTTTAATAGATACGGTAAACGGCGTGACTCAGTCTTTGAATGCGTTGGATGAGGGAGATTTTTATCTGGAGGGGGAGACATTATATAAGGGAGATGAAAATATTTTAGAAAAGCTTTCCTACTTTGAGGCGTTTTCAAAGGAATCTCAAATAGATATTACCTTGTTTTATGGAGACGTCCGCAGAGTCACCACTCTCACAGATCAGAATACGGGAGAGCGCATGGTAGGTACTCAGGCGGCAGAGCAAGTGAAATCAATGGTTCTGGATCAGGGGCAGAGTTTTGCGGACATGGATCTGGAGTTGAACGGGCAGGATTATTTTTGTTATTATGCTCCAATGGAAAATGCAGATGGAACCATTGTGGGAATGATATTTGCGGGCGAGCCAAGCAGCGGGATCCATGAGTACATTTATAATGCCATATTAAAGGTTGTGTTTATGAGCCTGGTCATTATCGTTTTGGGAACCGTGGTTGTTATGTGGTTTGCCAGCAAGATTGGAAAAGCGATTCAAATGGAGGAGAAAGTGATTGAAGGACTTGCTGCCGGAAATCTTAATATTACAATCAAGCCCCAATTAAAAAAGAGGCAGGATGAACTTGGCAAGAGCGCCAGAGCGCTGGAGTACCTGGTGACGGAACTGGCAGATATTCTCCGCAATATCCAGCGCTCTTCCGATGAACTGATGGAATCCGGGCGTTTACTGGACGAAATGGCAGAACGGGTCAATACTAATGCCGGAGAGATTGGCAAAGCCGTGGGAGAAATTTCTCTTGGCGCGTCCACCCAGGCGGAGGAAATTGAACACGCGTCCGGACAGATTATGGATATGGGTTCTATGATAGAACATATTGCCGGGGGCGTGGAGAAGCTGAATAATACTTCTATTACCATGAAACAGGCCGGAGACACTTCTGCGGAGATTATGCAGCATCTTGCGGAGTCTGCCGGGCGGACCAATCAGGCAATTCAAAAGATTGGGGCGCAGGTTTACGCCACCAATGAATCAGCGCAGAAAATTCAGGAAGCGGTGGGGATTATATCTACCATTGCAGATCAAACGTCTCTCTTGTCGTTAAATGCCAGTATTGAGGCTGCAAGAGCAGGTGAATTTGGCAAGGGGTTTGCAGTGGTTGCTTCGGAAATCCAGAAACTTGCAGATGAATCCAGCCAGTCGGCCCAGACGATAACAGACGTGATAACGGCGCTGCTTACAGAGTCAGATATGACGGTAAAAATTATGAAGGAGGTCGAGGATATCATTGCGGATCAGCGTGAGAAACTGGAGGCCACACAGAAGCATTTTACGGAGGTGGAAAATGGGATTAACAGCTCCAGAGAAGACACCGGTATGATAGAAGAACGCACAAGAGTCTGTGATGATTCCAGAAAAACAGTGGTCGATGTCATCGAGAATCTTTCTGCGCTCTCCCAGGAAAATGCAGCCTCAGCCCAGGAGACTACAGCTTCCATGGAAGAGCTGGGCGCAACTACCAGTATGCTGGCAGAAGCGGCGAACAATCTCAAGAGATTGTCGGATCAGATAGAAGAGCAGATGAAATTCTTCCAATTATAACGGCAATTTGGGACGTTCTATGCTAACGTATTGCCTTATAGATGTTTAGAGCAGCTAAAATGCCTGTAAGTCGGTAAAGTAATAACTTTAACGGCAACATGATCTGGCTAAATATAATCGGGAGTGTACACTGGCGGGAATAACTTGTTATGCACAATCGAAAATGTGTAATAAATTTCTTCGCCTGGAATAAAGTTCCCATCCAACAAATAATAGCAAAGACAGCAGGCTGATCCAGCAGGAAATGTTTTTGCCCGGAGGACAGAAAACAAGAGCGATCTGATAAGTCCCAGAATCCAGGGGAATTCCCACAAATGTCTGGTTAACTCTGGAAACCGCCGTTTCTTTGCCGTTTACATATGCTTTGTAACCTTTGCGGAAGGGCAGACTGGTGGTGAAATATCCCGGCTGTTCCAGAGACGTCTCCCCGCATAACAATACGGTTCCCGAAGTTTTGGGGGAGCTGCCGCAGGTTCCAGGGTTCATTTCCTGATTTTGCAGTGGCTTTACAGTATGATTTCCCCAATTCTCTGTATCCATACTCCATGCCTTCCAGTTGGAGAGGGTGTATTGTCCGGCAGACAGGCAAATGTTCAGCTCCTTAATGACGTCGTTTGAGGAAATAATCCAGGTAAAAGTGTCGTTGTGGTTGGGATAAGGCGCATTGCTTCCGGAAAGCTTGTTTCGTATTTGATTGATGTCTATGGTTACTTCTTGTCCGGAGGATGCGACCTTTGCCGTCAGTATCAGCAGGCGGCTCTGTAAAGTGGAAGGAAGCGTAAGGGTCATTTGTGTTTCTTCCTGTGATGATTTCCTGTTGGCAGAAATTTCTGGCAGCCGAAGCTCCTCTGGAGAAAGTTCGTGTATTTGCGAAGTTTTCATAAAGGCATTTTTAGTTGCCAAAAGAGTTTTCCTGTTTTCTTCTTCTGCAATGATGGTGTATTTTGTAAGCGCCTCCAAAGTATAGGGGAAATCCAGTTTTTCAAATTCTTTCTGCGTCATCAGCGAATGGCTTGTGTATGCAATTGGAAGGACCTGTGGATTTTCAGCAAGAATATTGGATTCTGCCGCTTCCAGAGGGGTATACCCTAAGGGGAGGAGCGTACGGTTTGTTTGTATGTAACGGATTCCCATGAGATAGGAAAAAAAGGGATTGGCGTCTGTCATTAGAGCCACCCGGTTGCGAATGCGGATAGGGTTTTTCATAGTATTATAATAAAAATCGGCGTAATTCTTGTCTGTGACAGACGAATACATGGAAGTCCGGCCTAATTTCGCAAGAGGCTGCGTATTTACATTGACAAATGGCTCTGAAAGGCATTCAAAACGGTAGCTTTGGTCCGTATTAATGGTATCGAAAACAGGCATGTCTTCCCGGTAAACGGATAACTGGCGTTTGTCTGAGGCGTAGACATAATCGTCATGCTGCAGTAAACCGTCGGAAATGCAAACCGAAGGTATACACAGGAGTAAAAACAATGGAAGTATCCGGCGGTATGCCATAGTCTGCTGAGAGGTTGGTGAATCAAAGTTTTTGCGAAAAATATGGCGTTTTCCAAAGTGTATCAAAATAAAGGAAAGCAGGAGCCATACGCTGTCTGCAAGGATTCCCAGAGAATATTTTGAAAATACGGCAGGAATCAGGCAGAGCAGTCCCAGAACCAGACTGTGCCGTTCACGGCCGGTGAACAATGCTTCCAGTGTAAGGACACAGAGCATAAGCAGAAGCGGAACCAGTGGAATTAATACTTTATAACGAACATAGAGTAAACCGCTGAGCAGGTAAGGGAAGGTTTTGACTGTCAGACACAGCAAGAGGAGACTGCTTAACATGCGCGTACTTTTTCTGCGGATGCTTAAAAGCAAGGTATACAGGCACAGGAGTGTCAGTCCGCATCCATAGGGGTGGTACAGAAGACTGCTTAAATCCAGGTTCAGAGAAAAAATTTCCTGGAAAGACACAGGCGTGCCGGCGTCTTTCGTGGTAGAGAGCAAATCCAGCCCGGTAGGGATGAGAAGAACGGCCGCCATACCTACCGCCAATAAAATGGCGGCGGCAAATTTGTATATTACGGGCAGACAGCGCATGAAATGATTCCTGTTGAAACAGTCCCTCAAACGGTGCAGCTCCTTTTCTTTCAGCAGGCAGCACAAAAAATATACCAGGCACACGAAAAGAACCGCAGGGGCAAAGTAGTAACTGTGGAGACACACCAGAAATAGTGAAAGAATCAGCAGTGCGAAACGCCCTTTTTTAATCAGCTCTTCGATTCCCCATAGTGCAAGGATGAGAAAGGGCATATAGTTTACAAACATAATCTGATGATGTGTATGGTAAAAACAAGCCGCACAAGAATAAAGTATGGCTCCCAAAAAAGCAAAGAAAGGAAGCTGTACATGACGTTTCAGCCAAAAATAACATAGCAAAGTTCCAGCGCCCAGACCTAAAATGGCATAACCGGAAATAATATATGCCATCGGCACATTTGGCAGTAAGAAAGAAAAGAGCACATCTGGGCGCAGAAATCCATAATAGGAAAAATCATAGCTGTTGCAGCCACTTCCTAAAGGAAGCCAGTCCGGAAGAATTTTTCCCGTCTCATAAAAAGCAGTACGATATTGTTCAGCGATGGCAACGTGCTGGCTGAACCAGTCTCCCTCAGAGCCAAACAGTGCGTTTCGGGATAACGCGGGGCAGACGCAGGCGAGTATCAGGAGCAGCAGAGCCGTAGGAAAAATTAATGCCGTTATATTCTTTTTGTATGTAGAGGGGGTGCTTTTGTAAGAGAATAGGGATTTCATGTCAGTGTTCCTTTCTATCTTTCTGTAAATGTAAACGAAGTAAAGTTGTTATTTACTACAGTTAGTAGTATAGGAGCAAAATCTTAATAAATCATAGACAAATCTCTAAAGATTTCTTAAGTTTTTCTTTACAGCGTGTCTGAAAACTTATTTCCCCGGCCTGCCGCGCCCCAATTGGGTCAATGCACTGCACCTCTTGAATAGGGGCGTTCATCCCACAATTGTAATTTCTGACTGGACAGTACACCAGACTTTAAATTGGGAGATACTCGATTTGAAACGGCAGTTCTTCCGTCTTGCAGGTAAAAAATTATTCTGCGTAAAATTCGTCGACATTTCACAGCCGGAGTAATATAATAAACATTGTAATTTAAACAAAGCGGCGGCAGTAAGGAGAGAGATAAATGAGAGAACAACTAACGAGAAGCGACGTACAAAAGATAGAAGAAGAAATTGAATACCGTAAGCTGGTGGTTCGTAAGGAAGCGATTGAAGCAGTGAAAGAAGCCAGGGCGCATGGAGATTTGAGCGAGAATTTTGAGTATCATGCTGCAAAAAAGGATAAAAATAAAAATGAAAGCAGAATCCGTTACCTGGAAAGGATGCTGAAAACGGCCGAAATTGTGTCGGACGTTTCCAAAGAAGATGAAGTGGGAATTAACAATACCGTTACCGTTTACTTTGAGGAGGAGGATGAGGAGCAGGTGTTCCGTCTCGTTACATCTATCCGGGGAAATTCCATGAAGAACCTGATTAGCACAGAATCGCCAATCGGGAAAGCCATTCTGGGGCGCAAGGCAGGGGAACGGGTAAGGATCAAGGTCAATGATAACTATAGCTATGATATTGTTATAAAAAAAATTGAAAATACAACAGAAGATAAAAACGACGCGATCCGGGGGTATTGAAAAGGCGTGAGAAAGGGGACTATATAATAGTCCCCTGTGTCAGCATTATTTGTTGTCTGTTGGATTTTTGGAAGTAACCCATTGATAGAATTTTGCCTGTTCTATCAGCAGCTCCTGACGTTCTGGAATCAGAGAGCGGTAGATGTGAATCAAAGTTCCTTCTGCAGAATTTAATGAGGAAGGTACCGGTTTCTTTTCATCACTAAGCCCCAGAAGATAATCTGTAGACACGTCAAAATACCGCGCCATACGAATCAATGTGCTGAAATCAGGCTCTCTGTGATTGTTTATATATCCGCTTAATGTGGTAGATGCAATGTGCAGCTCCATGGATAGCTGCTTTTGCGTAACATTTTTTTCCTCGACGAGATTTTCAAGACGGACATGGAAATCCATGAAGATACCTCCCATTAAAATAAAATCACTGTATTTATTCTAATAGAAGTATACCCGCACATGAATAAAAATACGCATAGCGAGAATACGGCTATGCGTATTGAATGCATTATTTTTTCTTTGGCGGAGTATCATCCAAATCATGCTGGTTATAAATATGCGCCTGTTTCAGTAAATAGTTCTGTTCCAGCGGCCCCAAAGCACGGTACGTTTCCAGCAGATCCTCTTCATTGTCATCGTAACAGCCGTTAAGTGCATAAGGATTACGAATATTGGTGATACCGAGCAGATAATCTATAGATACACCGAAAAAATTAGCCAGATTAATTAAAGTGTCGAAATCCGGTTCCCGGTTTTGGCGCAAATATCCATTCAATGTTGAGGGAGCAATATTTAGTTCCGTAGATAAGAACTTCTGGGTAAGATTCCGTTCTTCCAAAAGATTTTCCAGTCTGGTTGTAAATTTCATAAAATATTCCTCTGTAGTAAAATATTAATGTACTACCAACATTTTACGAAAAAATAAATGGAAAATTGTGGAAATATGCAAAACTCATACATGATTCACAAATGCGTACTCATTGCCATCCACCGTCCATAGCAATAATCTGACCAGTCAGATACGAAGGAGCAGCCGCCAGGGCCAGGGTAAGTTTTGCCGCTTCTTCGGGAGTGCCAAAACGTCCCGCCGGAATTTCTTCCGCGAGGCTTGTCTGCTCTTCTTTCGAAAAACATTGATTCATCTGTGTATCAATGACGCCGCAGGCAATAGCGTTCACAGAAATATTACTGGGAGCAAGTTCTTTTGCCAGGGCGCGGGTAAAAGCGTTAACGCCGCCTTTGGATGCAGAATATGCCACTTCGCATGAGGCGCCGGTGCTTCCCCAGACAGAAGAAATATTTAAGATTCTGCCAGCTTGCCTGCGCACCATTGCAGGAATGGCATATTTGCAACAACAAAACAGGGAAGTCAGATTTGTCTGGATAATACGGTTCCATTCTTCCAGACTCATGTCTGCCAGCAGACCAATATGAGAGATTCCGGCATTGTTTACCAAAACAGAGACAGACTCCAGTTTCTCCTCTATAATATGGAAGGCGTTCTTCACGAAATCTTCTCTGCCAATATCGCCCACCAGGGTAATACAGGGAACATGGTAGGTTTCCCTGAGCTTTACCGCAAGCTGTTCCAGTTCCTGCCCGGAGTTTTGGCAGTTGATGGCGAGAGAATATCCAGCTTTGGCAAATTCTATGGAAATGGCGCGTCCAATTCCGCGGGAGGCGCCAGTAATGAAGGCGGTTTCCTGTTTCATAAGTCTAGGCTCCTTTCGTTTCAAATATACTATTCCCTTCCCCTTGAAATGTCAAGAAAATTTACAGAGAGATTTATTGTATTGGAAAGATAAGTATGCTATAATACTTTTATTCACAAAAATAAACATCAAGGGGGTTGGACACCATGCGAATTACAATCAGCGGAAAGAATATCGAAGTGACCGCAGGCTTAAAACAGGCAGTTGAGGATAAATTATCTAAACTAGAGAGATATTTTACTCCGGATACTGACATTCTCGTAACCTTGAGCGTAGAAAAGGAACGCCAGAAGATTGAAGTTACCATTCCGGTAAAAGGTAACATTATCCGTTCAGAGCAGGTAAGCAATGATATGTATGTTTCTATAGATCTGGTAGAAGAAGTCATTGAACGGCAGTTGAAGAAATACAAGAATAAAATTGTGGACCAGAAGCAGTCGGCGCCTAATTTTCAGAAGGAATACATTGATAAGGAAGTGGACGACGATGAAGATGTGAAGATCATACGTACCAAACGTTTCGGCATGAAGCCTATGTATCCGGAGGACGCATGCGTGCAGATGGAGCTTTTAGGGCATAATTTTTTCGTGTTCCAGAATGCAGAGACGGAGCAGGTGAATGTTGTTTATAAGAGAAAAGGAAGTACATACGGTCTGATTGAACCGGAATTTTAAAGACAAGCCTCCATATTAATGGGGGCTTGTCTTTAAAATTCCACAAAATTCAATTGTTCACTGGTTGCTATCCGGATAAGATGATGATATAATCACTTGTGAATCATAGAGAAGAAAACAGAAAGGAGCCCCTGTTTATGAGATCAAAGAAGCTGATTGCGGTATTACTGGTAGCTGCTATGGGGATTTCACAGTTTAACGTTGCCTTAGCGGACAAGAAGTCGGAGGCTGAAAATACCAAGAAGAAGGCAGAAGAGAATTTAAAATCCAAACAGAATGAAATAGATGCCATTGAACAGGAACAAGGACAGCTTCAGGAAGAAATTAATGCGCTGGATGCTGAACTTGTGAATGTAATTGTAGAATTATCCACGCTGGAAGAAGAGCTTGCCATCAAGCAGGACGAGCTTGCGCAGACGAAGGAAAATTTAAAGCAGGCGAAGGAGGATGAAAAGAACCAGTACGAAGCTATGAAGCTTCGGATTCGCTTTATGTATGAAAAAGGCGACAGCGCCATGCTTACCAGTATTCTGGAATCGAGAAGCATCGCTGATCTTCTGAACCGTGTGGAGTATGTCAATCAGGTATATGATTATGACAGAAATCTTTTGACCGAATATGAGAATACTAAAAATCAGGTAGCGAAGCTGCAAAAGCAGCAGAAGAAAGAAGTTGCGGCCCTGGAGCAGAAACGGCAGGAATTTCAGGCGGCGGAGGAAAATTACCGCACCGTGATTGCCCAGAAGAAGAAAGAATCGACAAATTTTGACCGGCTTTTAGCGGAGGCCCAGACTCTGGCGGCTGAGTATCAGGATACCATAAATGCGCAGAATGTTATTATAGCCCAGGAGAATGAACGTGAGGAGCGTGAGCGCCGGGAACGTGAAGAACGGGAACGGCAGGAGCGTATTGCGCAGCAGGAGCGGGAACGGCAGGATCTGGCGCGCCAGCAGAGCCAGTCGGCGCAGGAATCCACAGGAGCGTCCGGTTCTGAAGATCACGCCAGTTCTGCGGAAAATACGGACTCCGAAGGGGGAGGCGGTTCGCAGGATTCTTCGGGAACTTCCGAAGGCGGCAGCAAAGACCCGCAATATTCGACTGGCGTAAGCGGAAGCGAAGTGGTTCAATACGCCTTGAATTTTGTAGGGAATCCCTATGTATGGGGCGGAAAAGATCCCAATACTGGCGCAGACTGCAGCGGATTTACCAGTTATGTGTATGCCCATTTTGGAATCAGTATTCCCAGCTATTCTTATTCCCAGCGTTCCGTCGGCAAAGAAGTCAGTTATGCGAATGCCCGGGCAGGGGATTTGATTTGCTATAACGGTCATGTGGCGATTTATATGGGAAATGGGCAGATTGTCCATGCCAAAGGAACCGCGTACGGAATCGTAGCATATGACAATGCGACGTACCGTCAAATTGTAACTGTGCGGCGGGTATTGTAGAAGATATGCTGTAAATAATAACATTGACAGGAGGAAGTGCAAATGGATATCAAGACTTTGCAGGCAGATATGATTGCAGCCATGAAGGCAAAGGATAAAGGAAGAAAGGATGCGGTTTCAGCGTTGGTATCGGCTGTGAAAAAGGCGGCCATAGACGAGGGATGCCGTGATGATATACCGGAGGCGTTGGTGGACCGCGTGATCTTAAAGGAACTTAAGACGGCAAAGGAGCAGCTTGACACCTGTCCGGCAGAACGTGCCGATTTGCGGGAGGAGTATCAGCTGCGTCATGATGTGATTCAGGAGTACGCTCCGCAGCTGATGTCAGAAGCAGAGGTTGAACATTATATTACAGAGAAGTTTGCAAAAATAGTGGCGACGAAAAATAAAGGTCAGATTATGAAAGCGGTCATGGCAGAATTAAAGGGCAAAGCGGACGGCAAAGTAATCAACCAGGTGGTTGCGAAACTCTGCCAATAGAAAGCAGGCGTAAAATGAAGATTGAGTTACCCGGAAAAGTGAAATATATCATCGACACACTGATATGTGCCGGTTATGAAGCATATGCCGTCGGCGGCTGTATCAGAGATTCCATACTGGGAAGGGTTCCGGGTGATTGGGATATCACGACTTCAGCGTCCCCCCTGCAGGTAAAACAGCTGTTTCCCAAAACCGTTGATACAGGAATCCTGCACGGAACGGTAACGGTACTTGAAGGCGGAGAAGCGTTTGAGGTGACCACCTACCGCATTGACGGGGAATATGAGGATCAGAGACATCCATGTGAGGTGACATTTACGTCCGATCTACTGGAAGATCTGAAGCGCAGGGATTTTACAGTGAATGCCATGGCGTATAATGAGGCGCAAGGGCTGATCGATGAATTTGGCGGAATCGAAGATCTTAAGAATCAGGTGATTCGCTGTGTGGGAGAACCTGCGCATCGGTTTACCGAAGATGCATTGCGGATGATGCGTGCGGTACGGTTTGCGGCTCAGCTTGGGTTTACCATTGAAAAACATACCAAAATGGCAATTTCTCAACTTGCGCCTGATCTGGCAAAAATCAGTGCGGAACGGATTCAGGCCGAACTGGTCAAACTTCTGGTTTCTGATCATCCGGAGGAAATGCGCACCGTCTATGAGACCGGAATGAGCCGTGTTTTTCTGCCAGAATTTGATGAAATGATGCATACGCCTCAGAATAACCGTTATCACCGCTATAATGTGGGAGAACATACGATTCTGGCAATGCAGAATATCCGTCCGGATAAGATTTTGCGTCTTACCATGCTTCTGCACGACGTTGGGAAGCCTGCCTGTAAAACGGCAGATGAGAATGGGATCTATCATTTCTTCGGACATCCCACAGAAGGAGCCAGGATCGCGAGAATCATACTTCGCCGTCTGAAATTTGACAATGATACCATCCGCAGGGTTACGGCGCTCATCCAGTGGCATGACGACAGACCGTCTCTGAAAGAATCGGCAGTCCGCCGGGCAATTCACCGGGTCGGGAAGGAACAGTATCCGGCATTGTTTGAGGTGAAACGTGCGGACACTCTGGCAAAAAATAATTACAGGCGCAGGGAGAAGATGGAGCTGATTGATGAATATGAAGCTGTGTACCGGAGTATTTTAGAAAAAAACCAATGTCTCGATTTAAAAGAGCTTGCCGTGAACGGACTGGATATGATGGAGCTGGGTTTAGAGCGGGGGAGGGAAATCGGAGTAGCATTAAACCGTCTTCTGATGCACGTCCTGGAATATCCGGAGGACAATACCAGGGATATTTTAATGAACTTGATAAAAAAGGAACAAAAATCAGAATAGAATGTGACCTCTTCACATATGATAGAAAGACACAAGAAATGGATTTGTGAATATCATGGTGGAGGGGTTTATGTGTTTAATCGAGAAAATCTGATTTTGGAACAGTATCCGTTTGAGGTAAAACAGACGGTAAAGGGCCGAGGCGCATTGATATGCGATACCAGCCAGGGACTAAAAATTTTAAAAGAATACAGAGGTTCGGAAGGAAGAGCTGATTTTCTGTACCATCTTCTGCATTTTTTAGCAGAGCATGGACAAGAACAGGTGGATTGTATTGTCCGGACCAGTGAGGAAAAAACCCTTGCCAGAGATGTCGATGGAACAGTCTATATGGTGCGTGACTGGTATGAGGGCAGGGAATGTGATACCAAAAGCAGGGAAGATATTTTACGTGCCATTCGCCAGCTTGCAGATATACATAGTATTCTCAGAACGTTCCCCGAAGAAATACCAGACTATCTTCAGATTAAGGATGACAGCCTGCTTCAGGAGAATGACCGGCATACCAAAGAATTGAAAAAGGTACGCAATTTTATCTTTAACCGCAAGAGGAAAAATGATTTTGAGATGGAATTTCTCCGCAGTTTTGACATTTTTTATGAGGAGGCGCTGAATGTAGTTGCATTGCAGCAGGAATTGCGTGACGGGGAAAAATCAGAGGAGCTGCAGGATATATATGGAATCTGCCATGGCGACTATAACCAGCATAATGTCATCTTTTTGCGCAGAGGAATGGCCGTTTTGAATTTTGAAAAAGCATCTTATGATGTACAGGCAGCGGATTTGGGCAATTTTATGCGTAAGATTTTAGAGAAGCATAACTGGAATATGGGACTTGGCATGGATATGCTGAAAGCTTATAATGATGTAAGAAAGCTGAATCGTCAGGAGATGAAGCAGCTTTATATCCGTCTTGCCTACCCTGAAAAATTCTGGAAGATTGCCAATCATTATTTTAATACCAGTAAGGCATGGGTTTGCGGAAGAAATCTGGAAAAACTTCAAAAATTTATACATCAAAATGAAGACAGGGAGAGTTTTCTCCATTTGATAAAAACATGAAGGTTTAGGAGGAATTAAGGTGCGAAAGAGGAAATTACATATGCTGTTTCTGTTCCTGCTGCTTTTTGTCACGGCGGCGGGCTGCGGGGAAAAGAAAAAAAGAATTACCGATGGCAGTGAGGTTTATGTAAAAAGAGAGGAGACAGAAGCGCCGGAGGAGACAGAGGAAGAGGAACAGGATTTGCAGGCGCTGTACGTGGTGACGGGCATTGATACCGATCATCAGCTTTTGACGCTGCGGGACTGTGAAACGGCGAAGGAAAAACCCTATCATTACACGGGAGGCACTTACATTAAGAATAAGTATGGCGATAACCTGGCCATCGGGCAGTTGTCTTTGGGAGAACTTGTTACCATTGAAGAGAAGAACGAGACGCTGACTGCCGTACAGATTTCTGAGGAAACATTTTCGTATGATGATTTGTATAATTTTACACTGGATACAGAGATGAAATCATTGACGGTGGGGGCCGAGAGTTATTATTTTGACGAAAATCTCCTGATATACCATGAAAACAGCAAAATTTCTGTTTCCGAGGTTAGTGAGCAGGATACTATTTCTATGAAGGGCGTAGGACAGCATATTTACGTGATTCAGGTGATGACGGGGCATGGAACCGTAGTGCTGGAGAATACAGAACTGTTTCAGGGAGGCTATATCACCATCGGCAACATATTGTCCCGAAAGATTACGCCACAGATGCGGCTTGAGGTACCGGAGGGGACATATCTTCTTGCAGTAGCAAATAATGGCTATGGCGGCAGCAGGAATATTACGGTGGAGGCAAATCGTGAGCTGAAAGTAAATCTGGATGAATTGAAAGGAGAAGGCCCTAAGGTCTGCCAGATACAGTTTAAGGCGACGCCGGAAAATGCCGTAGTAAAACTGGATGGAGAGCAAGTACAGCTGGGGCAGACTGTATCGGTGACATATGGCGCCCATAAGCTGACGGCGGAGGCAGAAGGGTATACAGACTGGAACAAGACGCTGATTGTAAATTCCGCCACAGCAGAGATATCTATTGAACTGACCAGCCAGGAAGAGGAAGAGAAGGACGAGACGATTTCTACTTCCGGAAATGATAACAATAGTAATAGTACTACCGGCGGCAATAATAACAATACGACGGGAAACAATACTACGAATAACAACCGAAATAATATTACAAATAACAATAGAAATAATAGTAATAACAATAGTAACAATAATAACAATAATAACAACAATAATAATAACAATAAGAATAACAGTAACAACAATAATAACCGGAATAACAATAATAACAACCGAAATGACAGCGGCGGCAATAACAATAATAAGTCTGATGATAATAGTGGAAACAGCAGCAATAATTCTAATGACGATACTGGCAGTAACAACGACAATACTGGCAGCGGGAGAATCGACGGGGGTGTTTCATGAAGACAGAGCGAGCTGCTGAGAAAAACACATATAATTACAAAAAATGGTTGAGAAAAATCATCTCATGAAGTATGATAGAATTATGATTATGAGTGATATGAGATACTGAAATAATGCAAGGAGGAACAAAATGGATTACAGGAAACTTTACAATGAATGGCTGAATAACCCTTATTTTGACGAGGCGGTTAAAGCGGAGCTTCAGGAGATTGCAAAGGACGAGAAGGAGATCGAAGAACGTTTCTATATGGATCTGGAATTTGGCACGGCAGGGTTGAGAGGAGTCATTGGAGCCGGAACGAACCGCATGAATATCTATACGGTCCGCAAGGCGACGCAGGGACTGGCAAATTATATTGCCCTGGTGAATGGACAGGCAAAGGGCGTGGCCATTGCCTACGATTCCAGAAGAATGTCCCCGGAGTTTGCGGATGAGGCGGCGCTCTGTCTTGCGGCAAATGGCATTAAAGCGTACGTATTTGAATCTTTAAGGCCAACGCCGGAATTGTCCTATGCAGTGCGCAGACTGGGATGTATCGCGGGGATCAATATTACGGCCAGCCATAACCCGCCGGAATATAACGGGTATAAGGTGTATTGGGAGGACGGCGCCCAGATTACCCCGCCTCATGACAAGGGAATTATGGACGAGGTTAAGAAGGTTACGGACTATTCCGCTGTAAAGACCATGGATAAGGAAGAGGCCAGGGCGGCAGGGCTCTATACGGTAATCGGCAAGGATATTGACGATCCCTATATCGAAGAGTTAAAGAGTCTGGTACTCCGTCAGGATTGTATCGACGCGGTGGCAAAGGATTTGAAGATTGTGTATACGCCCCTTCATGGAACTGGAAATATCCCAGTACGCCGCGTTTTGAAAGAGCTTGGGTTTGAGCATGTTTATGTAGTGCCTGAACAGGAGCTCCCAGACGGCGAATTCCCGACCGTAAGCTATCCGAATCCAGAAGCAGAAGAGGCATTCCAGCTTGGCTTAAAGCTTGGAAAAGAAGTGGACGCCGATCTGATCCTGGCGACAGATCCGGATGCAGACCGTCTTGGCGTGTACGTTAAGGACGCGCAGACAGGCGAGTACCACAGTCTCACTGGAAATATGTCGGGATGTCTGATCGGGGATTATGTAATCAGCCAGAGAAAAGAAAAGGAAGGGCTTCCCCAGGACGGGGCGTTTATTAAATCCATCGTTTCTACAAATATGGCGGACGCAATCGCCCAATATTATGGGATCGCGCTGGTAGAAGTGCTTACCGGATTTAAATTTATCGGGCAGAAGATTCTGGAATTTGAAAATACTGGCAAGGGAACCTATCTCTTTGGCATGGAGGAGAGTTATGGCTGTCTGACAGGAACTTATGCAAGAGATAAAGATGCAGTGGTGGCTTCCATGACGCTGTGCGAAGCGGCCGCTTATTATAAAACGAAAAATATGACCTTGTGGGACGCTATGATCGCCATGTATGAGCGTTATGGCTATTATAAGGACGATGTAAAAGCGATTACTTTAAAAGGGATTGAGGGACTGGAGAAGATTCAGGAAATCATGAATACCTTACGGGAGAATACTCCCGCCCAGATTGGCGGTTATGACGTTGTTTCCGCAAGAGATTACAAGACGGACACCATAAAAAATATGCAGACGGGCGCTGTAACGCCTACCGGCTTGCCGGCTTCCAATGTGCTTTATTACGATCTGTGCGACGACGCCTGGGTGTGCGTCAGACCTTCCGGTACAGAGCCGAAGGTTAAATTCTACTATGGCGTAAAAGGGACCTCTCTTGCAGATGCGGATGAAAAATCCGAGAAGCTTGGAAAAGAAGTGCTCTCCATGATCAATGAGATGCTGTAGTTTTTGTGAAAGGACAATGCTCTTTTCTCAAAAGGCGCCGGATTTTTGTCAGTTGAAACCGGTTATAATTTTTATCTGGAAGCGGATGCTTACACGGCCATCTATATGTTTCAAGAACCTGCTGCGCTGCGGCAGGTTCTTTGGATATCGGAAATCAAACAGGAATCGACAGTAAATTAAGTATTGCCTCCGTCGGACTATATGCGTATTCATGCAGGCACGAATCATCCGACATATCGCTGATGACAGAACTCTTATAAAATTCTTTGGTAAACACGGAAAATTCCTTGACAAACAATTCAAAAACAAGTATAAATATGTGTGTAGGTAATCTTGAAGAGTAATTTTGAATGGAAAATGCGGTTACTTTGATAGAATTTCTGTCATGTGCTATCTGGCCGTGAGACAGTCTGAATAGACGTCCTTACAGGGGAAGCGAAGCTTTCCAGAGTAAGCGGACCGAAATAATATTTTTAGAGAGAAATCCAGAGGAGGAACTTTGTCATGAACAAAACAGAATTAGTTGCAGCAATCGCTGACAAAACCGAATTATCCAAGAAAGATGCAGAGAAAGCATTGAAGGCTTTTACAGATGTTGTAGCTGAGGAATTGAAAAAGGGAGAGAAGATCCAGTTGGTGGGATTTGGAACGTTTGAAGTATCGGAAAGAGCGGCAAGAGTAGGAAGAAATCCTCAGAGCGGTAAGGAAATGAAGATCCCTGCATCGAAGGCACCGAAATTTAAGGCAGGTAAAGCTTTGAAGGATATGGTTAACGCATAATTAAGTTTATGACATTACGGAGGGCTTTCGAGAGAAGGTCCTTTTTTCTTCTATAGGAAACGCTCCCAATTCCATAGCAAGAAAACAGTTATCGCACTCGCACAAGGAGAACGTATATGAGACTTGATAAATTTTTAAAAGTATCCCGCTTAATCAAACGCAGAACTGTGGCAAATGAGGCGTGCGATGCGGGAAGGGTATCCGTAAATGGCAAGACGGCAAAAGCTTCCCAGGATGTGAAGGTAGGAGACACGATTGAGATTGGGTTTGGAACAAAAAATGTAACAGTGGAGGTGCTTTCTATCCAGGATACCAGTAAAAAGGAAGAAGCAAAAGAATTGTTTAAATATTTGTAACAGAGGCGGAGAAGAAAAGAAATCAGGAATAAAACCACACCTCTTTCATATATTTAAAAAGGACATACTTGATCCTGGATATATGGAAGGAGGTTTTTGGATGGAAGAGAGAACTGGGACGGGAAGCGGTCATAAGCTTATGATCTCCAACCGCAAAAGCGGAGTGCTGAACGGAGTGATAGATGTGCTTTCTTTTGATGTGGGAGAGGTTTTACTGGAGACGGAATTGGGAATGCTAATGATAAAAGGGAATGACCTTCATGTAAACCGCCTGACACTGGAAAAAGGAGAAATAGATATCGAAGGGAAAATAGACAGCCTCACCTACTCAGACGTAAAGCCTTCTGCGAAGCAGAATGAATCCTTGCTGGGAAGGCTCTTTAAATAATGGAAGTCAGTGCAGGAATTATAAAAGAAGCCGATGTACTGCTGGCAGCTTTCCTTACAGGAGTATTATTGCTGCTAATCTACGATCTTCTTCGGATTTTTCGCAGACTTGTTCCGCATAAACTGTGGCTGGTGGGTGGAGAAGATTTGATTTTTTGGATTGGCAGCGCTGCGGCAATGTTTGCAATGCTGTATCGGGAAAACAGCGGCTACATCCGGGGATTTGTCATTGGCGGAGTTTTGGTGGGAATGTTTTGCTATAACCTGATATTAAGCGCCTGGGTGGTAAAAGGAAGCGTGTTTCTGTTAGAGAAAATACTGTTTGTCCTCAGCAGGCCTTTGGCATGGACAGCCCGTCTGCTGAAGAGACCAGTAGGGCATGTGAAAAAGAAATCGAAAAAAGTCTTACGGTTTTTAAAAAAGCAATTGAAAAAATTATGGAGAGCGGTTAGAATAGGTATGTGTAAACTTTAAACTGATCAAAGAATGAAAGGCATTTAAATGGGAAGAAGGCAACAAGCACGAAAGGCGAGTGCACAGAGGACCCGGATGCGCAGAAGAGGAAGGCAGAATAAGAACGGGATGCTATGCATAACTCTGATTGTACTTATTTTGGCAGGTGTCATGTCTATTCAGATTATTAATTTGCACCATAAGAATGAGTCCTATAGAAACAGACAGAAAGAGATGCAGGCACAGTTGGAATCTGAAGAACAGCGCAAAAAAGAACTGGAGGAATATGAGAAGTATATTAATTCAGAAGAATACATAGAGCAGGCGGCAAAGACCAGACTGGGTCTTGTCCATGAGAACGAGATTATCTTTAAAGAGAAAAGGGAAAACAATTAAAGGCCAGAGACGGAAGATAAAGGTGAATTTCCTGAGAAGCCTGAATCCCTTAGAATCGCCATAAGCAGCGATTCTAAGGGATTTTTTGTCTAAAAGTTTTTGAAAACCGATACCGGTTTTGACAAACATTTCAGCATCCTCTTTTTATAATAACTCCTGCACGCAGAGGGCGGCAGAAAAGGAGGATAAAAAATGAATAGAAGGAAATGGAAAGAAATCGTATTGTATGGACTTGCGGCAATTGTGGCAAAAGTGGAGTTTGCAGGGTGTTATCCCCTGATACCGGGAGTTTTTGCGGCGATCTGTATGGAAGAAGTGAACCGGACCCTGCTCTTGATTTTTGGTATATTTGGCATGGCATTGTTCACATCGGTACAGGCAATGGCCAAGTATACGATGGTTCTGCTGATTACAGGGGTAGTGATTAAGCTGGTGGAATGGGCATATAAGAACTGCCGTACGTATGTGGGGGCAGGGACGGCAGGCGCCAGTGTGCTTTTGCTTACCATAGCGGGAGAACTGCTGCTGGTGCGAAACCGTACGGTCATCTGGATGGGAGTTTTGGAATCTGTGCTGGTATATACCATGGTATTAGTACTGTCTCCGGTGATGCACCGGTTTTTGGAAGAAAATATACTGCCGGTGCCAATAAAAAAGAATGTCGGACAGACCGCTCCGGAGCATGGCGAGAAGCTGCAGACTTATGCAAGATCTTTTAGCGGGCTGTCTAAGATTTTTTCCCAGATGGAGAGTTTTAAGGGGAAGTTTGAACCGGAGGAAATGGGGAAGATGCAGCAGGAGATTACAGGGAAGATCTGTATGAGCTGCGACCAGTGCGCAATTTGCTGGCAGGAGGAAACCAGCCCTATGTATGAGCTTTTTTTTCGGCTGTTTCATTCGATAGAGAGCCGGGGGAGCGCCGGGGAGGAGGTGCACCGCGAGCTGGCGGGATGTTGTCCCTACTCAGACAGCATCGTGGAAGAAGCCGTAGGAATATTTGAAAAGGCAAGGCTGAATCTTGCCTGGTACAACCGTCTGTTGGAGAATCGGGGGATTATTGCAGAGCAGCTTGACGCCATGGCATATATCATGGAGGACTGCGCCAGAGAGTACCGGGATGTAAGCCAGCAGGAAGCAAGGATGGTGGCTTCTGTAAAATACCGCCTGAAGGAGAGGGGTATACATGTCAAAGAAATCCATCTGTACCAGCGTCAGAACGGGAAACTTTCCCTGCAGTTGAAAGCAGCGTCAAAATGGGGGAACTGCGTGCCTGTGAAAGATTTGGCAAAGGCGGCAGGGCAGGGCTTGAGGAGGGAGATGGTTCCTGGAAAATATACGCGCAGCCTGATTGGGAAAGAAGAAGTCTTTCTTACATTTGAGGAAGATACATTGTTTCATGCATTACAGGGAGTGGCAAGGCTTACCAAGGATCATGCGCAGGTGTCCGGCGACAGCTTTTCTTTCCTGGATCTTGAGGGGGGAGAATGCGTGATGGCATTATCTGATGGTATGGGTTCTGGAATCAATGCTTGTAAGGAAAGTGAAATGGTGATAGAGTTAATAGAGAAATTTTTGGAATCCGGTTTTCAGAAAGAGACGGCTATCCGCATGATGAACTCGGCTATGGTGATTCAGGGAGAAGACGGCATGTTCTCGACGGTGGATCTTGCCTCTATGGATTTATATACGGGAATGTGTGAATTTTATAAAATCGGGGCGGCGGCAACTTTTATTAAACGGGGAGAGGAAGTGGAATGTATTTCCTCGGCTAGCCTTCCGGCGGGAATTTTTCAGCAGATAGAAATTGAGAAATGCCAGCGCCAGCTTCAGGATGGAGACTTTGTCGTGCTTCTTTCCGACGGAGTGCTGGATTATCTCAAAGTACCCATGCCGGAGGAAACCATGCGGGAAATTTTGGAGACGCTTGAGGGGAATAATCCAGGGCAAATGGCAAAACAGATCCTGGAACAGATTTTACTGTTTACTGCGGGAAAGGTACCGGATGATATGACGGTTCTTGTTACTGGAATCTGGAAGAAGTGAGCTGCAGAAAATTTTATTTTACAGGAGATAGCAATGCGAAAGAAAGTGAGAAATTTTATCGAAGAGCGTCATATGGTAGAAAAGGGGGACTGCGTGCTTGCGGCAGTGTCCGGAGGGGCGGATTCTCTCTGTCTGCTGCTGACGCTGCTGGAATTGCGTAAAGAACTTGAAATCTCATTATGCGCCGTACATGTGGAACATGGCATTCGGGGGAAAGAGAGTCTTGAGGATGCAGAATTTGTGGAGAAATTGTGCAGGGGGCGTCAAGTACCGTGCAAAGTTTACCACTGCAATGCCGGTGAATATGCCAGTGCGAAAAAACTGTCCCTGGAGGAGGGGGCCAGAGCCCTGCGCTATCAGTTTTTTGAACGGGCGGCTGGAGAATTTGGGGCAGATAAAATTGCAGTGGCGCATAATCAGAACGACTGCGCGGAGACGATGTTGTTTCATTTGGCGCGGGGCACAGGATTGAAAGGACTGCGCGGAATCCCCTTGGTGAGGGAAAAGATTATCCGTCCGTTGATGTGCGTAACCCGACAGGAGATTGAGGCGTATTTAGTGGAAAAAAAACAAACATATTGTACGGATCTGACAAATGGGGAGACGGTATATACCCGCAATAAAATCCGGCGTCAGGTGCTGCCGGCATTGTGTGAAATTAATCCGGGCGCCGTCGTCCATATGAACCGGTCCGCCCTGTTTGTATCAGAGGCAGTGGAGTTGATTGATGAGCTGGCTGAACAGGCGCGAAAGGCTTATGTCTGCAAAAAAGCGGACGGAATCTGTATTTTGCAGGAACTATTAAAACAAAAGCCTGTGATTTTCCGGGAAACGCTGCGCAAGGCCCTGGCAGAGATCTCCGGGTGCAGCCGTGATATTTCAAGCGTTCATATCAGGCAGCTGCAGGGCTTATTTTCTTTGCAGAACGGGCGGAATATTAATTTTCCCGGAAACGTTGAGGCAAGACGGATTTATGAAGGGGTGCTGCTTCGAAAAAAAGAAGATCAGGACGAAAAACAAATTTTTGAATGGGAATTATCTCCCGGCGGCGTCCTGTGTATTCCCCCTTATGGATATGAAATACACACCCGCTTATGGAATAAAATTCCGCAAAAAGAAGAAATTCCGCAAAATAGGTATACGAAATGGATGGACTATGATAAAATAAAAGGTACTATGCGAATGAGAACCCGGCGGGAACACGATTTCCTGGTGATAGATGCACAGGGCGGCAAAAAAAAACTGAAGAAATATTTTGTAGATGAAAAGGTTCCTGGATATCAGAGGGACCGGATTTTACTTCTGACGGATGATAGCCATATTCTTTGGGTTCTTGGTTATCGCATCAGTGAAGATGTTAAGGTGACAGAGCATACCAGAAGAGTCCTGGAGATACGAGTAAATGGAGGAACAGCACATGAGTGAACAAGTCCGCGTGTTAATTTCAGAAGAGGAAGTTGAGAGAAGAATTTGTGAAATGGGAAAAGAGATCAGTGAGTATTATCAGGGAGAGCCAGTGCATCTGGTCAGTGTCCTGAAAGGAGGCGTTTTCTTTACCTGCGAGCTGGCAAAACGGCTGACCGTGCCGGTTTCTATTGATTTTATGTCTGTGTCCAGCTATGGCAATGGGACGAAATCCAGCGGAGTGGTAAAGCTTGTCAAAGATCTTGATGAAGAAATCCAGGGCAAAAATGTACTGGTAGTGGAGGATATTGTGGATTCTGGCAGGACACTGAGTTATTTGTTGGAGAATTTGAAAAGCAGAAAACCGAAAAGCCTGCGTCTTTGTACATTACTGGATAAACCGGAACGCCGGGTTGCAGATGTACATGTTGATTATACCGGGTTTGCCATTCCGGATGAGTTCGTCGTAGGCTATGGTCTTGATTATATGCAGCATTACCGTAATCTTCCCTATGTGGGAGTGGTAGAGCTTTGAGGTAAATAACAGGAAAGGAGAACAATTATCAATAATGAGTAATCAAAAACGTTACAGGGCATTTGGATTGTATATCGCAGTAATTGTGATTTTGGCATTGCTCTGGATATTTCGGGACAGTTCTTCCGGTTTTGGACAGAATACCGTCTATACGTACGCGCAGTTTGAAGAAGATTTGGAAACGGAGCATGTATTGTCCGTGGTAGTTTCCCAGAACAGGGAGGTGCCCAGCGGCGAGGCGGATGTCACCTTGAAAGGGGATTCGCGTAACGCTGTAAAAACCCTGTATGTGTCGGACATTAATACGCTTCAGGATACGATGAAATCGTATGGGTTTAAAGATTTTGTGGTGCAGCAGATGCCGGAGGAAAACTGGCTGATTTCCCTGCTGCCGACCTTGATACTCTTTGGCGTGTTGTTTGTCTTCTATATTATAATGACAAATCATGCCGCGGCTTCTTCCGGCGGCGGCAACAGAATGATGAATTTCGGAAAAAGCCGCGCTAAAATGACTACTGATGAAAATAAAAAGGTAAATTTCGCCAGTGTCGCCGGTCTGAAGGAAGAGAAAGAGGAACTGGAGGAACTGGTGGATTTTTTGCGTGCCCCCAGAAAATATACGAAGCTGGGAGCGAGGATTCCCAAGGGAGTACTGTTGGTGGGGCCTCCAGGAACTGGTAAGACGCTGCTTGCCAAGGCGGTTGCCGGAGAAGCAGGCGTTCCGTTTTTTAGTATTTCCGGCTCGGATTTTGTGGAAATGTTTGTTGGCGTGGGGGCCTCCCGTGTCCGCGATCTCTTTGAGGAGGCTAAGAAAAATGCCCCCTGTATTGTGTTTATTGATGAAATTGACGCAGTAGCGAGACGTCGTGGGACTGGTATGGGCGGCGGCCACGATGAAAGAGAGCAGACTTTAAACCAGCTTTTGGTGGAAATGGACGGTTTTGGCGTCAATGAGGGAATTATTGTGATGGCTGCGACAAACCGTGTGGATATTTTAGATCCCGCTATTATGCGGCCAGGCCGTTTTGACCGGAAAGTGCATGTGGGACGCCCGGATGTGGGCGGCAGAGAAGAAATCCTGAAAGTTCACGCGAAAAATAAGCCGTTGGGCGACGACGTGGATTTGAAGCAGATTGCCCAGACTACGGCTGGATTTACAGGCGCAGATCTGGAAAACCTTCTCAATGAGGCAGCTATTTTTGCGGCCAAAGAAGACCGTGGTTATATTGTACAGGGCGATATCCGCAAATCTTTTGTGAAGGTTGGAATCGGTTCTGAGAAGAAGAGCCGGATTATCACGGAAAAAGAAAAGCGGATTACGGCATATCATGAGGCGGGGCATGCGATTTTGTTTCATGTTCTGCCGGATGTGGGACCTGTGTACTCGGTATCCATCATACCAACCGGGGTCGGGGCGGCAGGCTACACGATGCCTTTGCCGGAGCGTGAAGAGATGTTTAATACCAGGGGCAGGATGCTGCAGGAGATAATTGTGGATCTCGGCGGCAGAGTGGCAGAGGAAATGATTTTTGACGATATCACGACAGGGGCGTCCCAGGATATTAAGCAGGCAACTGGAGTGGCTAAGGCGATGGTGACCCGCTATGGTATGTCAGAGCATGTGGGGCTGATAAATTACGATAACGATGACGACGAAGTATTTATCGGAAGAGATCTGGCGCATACCAGGTCCTACGGGGAGAATATTGCAGGTATCATTGACCAGGAAATTAAACGGATTATTGATGAATGCTATGCCAAATCCAGAAATATTCTTGAGGAGCATGAGAAGATTCTTCATAAATGCGCGGATCTTTTGCTGGAGAAAGAAAAAATCAGCAGAGATGAGTTTGAGGCGTTGTTTGAAGGGTGATTTGTGCACAATACAGTGAAACGCCAGAACGACAGGAGGAAAGTACCATGTATTTTACCCAAAAAGTGATATTGATTCCTGTGAAGTTTGTGCACACTTATTACGTATTCTGTGGTACTATAATTACTGTAAAAACCCCCCAATACATTATATAGTTTTTACTACACCCCATAGTAAAAATACCTTCTCCTAAAAAGGCAGCAGTGGATGCTGCCTTTTTATTTTTCAGAAAAGACCTTGTCACATTAAAGCGTGAAAGTATCTTTCCCATAGAATAAAAATTGTATGCGCACGCGGGCAATTATACCGCTGAAGCGTCTATATGCGTCGGACGGAGAAGTTAAGATTTTCCTTTCGGTCCATTCTGGTTTTATAGCGGGTTTTTGCGGAATTGTTGACTTCCTGGAGACTATCATATAAAATAGATAGCAGCAGACGAATTTGTGAAGAATTTATGACGAGGTTGAGGTCTATGAAAGAGTATTCGATCTATGAGTTAAATCAGAGGCAGCAATATATGATGCTGATGCGGCCTCTGCTGCATAAACATGCGTTATTTTCTGATGGAACCAGGGATTACAGAGATCCCCCGGAGCCTAAGGAGAATGAGGAGGTAACCCTTACGTTCCGCACGGCCAAAGACAATGTGGACATTGTTTGGCTGCGCAGTGACGCAGGGAGGATTCCGATGAATAAGCAGGAGACCAAAGGCTCTTTTGATTATTATAAGACAAAAGTGCAGCTTGGCACGGAACCTTATCGGTATTATTTTGAGATAGCCACCGGTATGCTTCATTGCTATTATGACCGTATGGGAGTAACCCCTGAGATTCGCCAGGATTATGCCTTTACGATTGTGCCTGGTTTTTCCATTCCTGATTGGGCGAAGGGGGCGGTGATGTATCAGATTCTGGTGGACCGTTTCTGCAAAGGAGATCCTTCTAATGATGTACTGACAAATGAATATTACTATATTAAAGTATACAGCCAGCATGTAGATGACTGGGACAAATGTCCGGCACAGTTCGGGGTAGGGGAATTTTATGGAGGCGATTTGGCAGGCGTGATGCAAAAACTGGATTATTTGCAGGATCTCGGCGTAGAGGTATTGTATTTTAATCCGTTGTTTGTATCCCCTTCCAATCATAAATATGATATCCAGGATTATGATTATATTGATCCTCATTATGGAAAGATTGTGAAGGATGGAGGAGAACTGCTCAATACCGGTGATACTGACAATACCAGGGCGACCAGATATATCAAACGTGTTTCAGACCGCAGGAATTTGGAGGCAAGCAATGAACTGTTTGCAAAATTAGTAGAAGAAGCGCATAAGCGTGGAATGCGCGTAATCCTGGACGGTGTTTTTAATCATTGCGGTTCCTTTAATAAGTGGCTGGATCGGGAATTAATTTACGAGAAAGAATTGGGATATGCGACCGGGGCCTATATTTCAGGAGACAGCCCATATCGTAATTTTTTCCAGTTTCATGATGAAAACCATTGGCCCTATAACGGCAGTTATGACGGCTGGTGGGGGCATGATACCCTTCCCAAGCTGAATTATGAGGGTTCTCAGGAGCTGTATGAGTATATTCTGGATATTGGCAGGAAATGGGTTTCACCGCCGTTTAATGCGGACGGCTGGCGCCTGGATGTGGCGGCGGACCTGGGACATTCTGTGGATTTTAACCATCAATTCTGGAGAGATTTCCGCAATGCCGTGCGTGAGGCGAATCCGGAGGCCATTGTCCTTGCAGAGCATTATGGAGACCCGGTGGAATGGCTGCGCGGCGATCAGTGGGATACGGTAATGAATTACGATGCCTTTATGGAGCCTTTGACCTGGTTTCTGACAGGTATGGAGAAACACAGTGATGGATACCGGCAGGATATGCTGGGCAATTACCAGAATTTTGAAGGGGCCATGAACTATTATATGACTCGTTTTATGACTTCTTCCCTGCAATGCGCGATGAATGAGTTATCTAATCATGACCATTCCAGATTTTTGACCCGTACCAATCATAAAGTAGGAAGAGTAGATAGTCTGGGAAGTGCGGCGGCAGGTGAAGGAATCAATAAGGGCGTCATGAAAGAGGCGGTGGTGATTCAAATGACCTGGCCGGGAGCGCCTACGATTTATTACGGAGATGAAGTGGGAGTAGTGGGCTTTACAGATCCTGATAACCGCAGAACGTATCCATGGGGAAAAGAGGATAAGGAGCTTCTGGCGTTTCATCGTGATATGATACGGATTCATAAAAGATATGAGGCATTTCGTACCGGTTCCCTGAAATTTCTGGGTGGAGATTATCAGGTTATGTGTTATGGACGATTCAACCGTTTGCAGCAGTTTGTGATTGTCATCAATAACGATTGCGTGCAGAGAGATATGGTGTGGCGGGTATGGCCTGCGCAGATGGATCGCAAATCCAGACTGGAGCGTATCATGTTTACAACGCCGGACTCTTATTCGTTGGAGCCGGAATTTTACCAGGTAAACAATGGGCGTCTGCGCATTTCTCTTCCGCCAAATTCAGCCGTGATTTTGAAAAATATTGGAAGCGAATAGCACGGTACGGTGAGAGATATCTTTTAAATAAAGCTTCAGGAACTGCAGAAAGAAACGCCGACAGTTGCGGAGGGTGGTAAGATGGCGCTAAAGTTACTGATAGCAGATGACGAGGATATGACCCGCAATGGGATGGAAAGATATATACGTCTTCACACAGAACGGTTTTCCAAAATATATACGGCGAAGAATGGACAAGAAGCGCTTGATATCATTTTTACGAACCGGCCGGATGTGATGCTTTTGGATATACAGATGCCGTTAAAAAGCGGTTTGGACGTCATGCGGGAAGCGAAAGCGGTGGGAGTTTTGCCGCAGACGGTTATTCTCAGCGGGTTTAAGGAATTTAAATATGCGCAGCAGGCGCTGCATTATGGCGCACAGGATTATATGCTAAAACCCATACGCTCCACGGAGATTTTAAAACGCATTCTGGATATAGCCGACGATATTGAGGGCATACAGAAGAAGGTGCACGACGAGGCAGAAGGGGGACATTGGAACATCATCAACCAGGCGAAGGAGTATATAGAAGAATATTATATGGAAGAACTTACGCTGCAACGCATTGCGGATAGGGTAGGAATTTCGGCGGGATATCTTTCCACGCTGTTTCCCAGGTATCTGGGCTGCGGATTTATTGATTATCTCAATAAAATCCGAATTAAACGAGCCTGCGGCTATCTGAGGCAGAATTACCTTAAGACGTATCAGATTGCCCATGCGGTTGGTTATCAGGATGAAAAGTATTTTTCCCGGGTATTTAAAAAAGTAATGGGAATGTCGGCCAGAGAATATAAGAAAAGCCATAATATCGAGTAATATGAAAAAGTGGACTATTTTTTAAAAATAGTCCACTTTTTTGTAAGAATGACTACTTCATTTTCTCCTGAAAACAGGTATAATTTTAAGTATCTTTTAGAAAAGGAGAGAAGGAGGAAAGAAAATGAAACAAAAATTATCAATGTTTCTGGCGCTGGTCATGTTCCTGACCACGGTGCTTGTCGCGCCCCCGCAGACAGTTGTGCAGGCGGCAGAAATGCCCACGGTTGTTGTGAAGGGCGGAGACGTCAGAGCGGCGGGAGATAATAGTTCTTACGCGATTGAGACGGGGACGGTAAGTGGAGGAGACGGAAAGGCGACATTCTGTAAAATTACTTCCACGCAGTATTCAAACGGAGTATGGGATGTAAATTTTACAGCCCCGGGGAGATACCAGATTAGTTTTCTGGCAGAAGTAGAACATGCGCCTGAAACGTTCTGTGTATTTAACGTGAGAGATTCCGGGGAGGAAACGGTTTACAGTGACGCAGATCATTCTCAGAAGCTGTTTGAAAAAACAAATCAAGGCGAATACAGAGAGTTTGACTGCGCTGCGGTGGACATTGCAGAAGCGGGAAATTATGTGTTCAAGATTGGTGAATGGGGAAAAAGAGAAGACGGTGAGTTGGATAAAGGTTTGAGAATCCAGGAAATTCGTTTCAAATGCCTCAAATTAATAGACCCGGATGCGTATGAGGAGCTGAATACAGAGGAGGAGCTGGAGCTGTCAGAGACTTTTGCAAGTAATAAGCAGGGAACGCTGAATCCGATTACAGATGAGTCCAGTTATCTCGATTACAAAATCGATGTAAAGCAGGCGGGCGATTATACTATAACGTATTTGCAGGGGAAGAACGCTCAGACGGATCATGTTACAGACGCAGGCATAGAGGGTTCCTTCCAGACAATTATCAATCCGGGCGCTGAGAATGAAGCGAAGTCTGCGCCGGTAAATGTGCCCTATATCTGGGGAGATTTTCCCACCAGGCAGACGATTCATCTGGATGCAGGAAAACAGGTGCTGCGTATACAGGCTTTGAAAAAAGGCGGTTCCGTAAAGAAAGTTTCCATCAAAGCGAAGACGGTGCATGAAATTGAGGAAGATACTATGATTGCAGCCGGAGAATTTATCAATGCAAGCGACAAATGCGGAATTGAGGGCGCAGGAAACATTTCATATGCTCCCCAGGATCTGGAGCTTGCTTATGCGGTTCAGGTAGCAGAGAGTGGAACGTATATGGTTTCTTATAATTATGTCTCCAAAAATGATACGTTCCTTCGTACGAAGGTTGACGGCGAAGATGCGGCGGAAAGCCAGATTGCCGCATTTGCAGGAGAAGGCGACTGGTATGCAGGAGAATATCAGGATAGTGAAGCGGTTGGCATTCAATTGCAGGCGGGGCAGCATGTGCTGAGTACCGTTTGGGGTTCGGCAGACTTGAATGTGAAGTCTCTGAAGCTGAAAAAAGTAAAAGAGGCCAGTGCGGAAGCTACAGATCTGGGAAAGGATACTCCGGCAGAATTTACAGATGAAATTGGCGGAGCAAACGGATTAAAAGATTATGAATTGAATGTAAAGGATGCAGGAGATTATACCGTTACCTATACGGTAGCGGCCGTAGAGGCGGCAGAGTTTGCAGCGGGTACGCCTGGTATTCAGTCTGCGGTAAATCCGGACGAGAGCGATAAAGTTGAGCATACGGTTTTGGAACTGTCAAAGTTTACGGACGCTGTTCAGGTAAAAGAAACCATAAATCTGAATATGGGTTCGCAGATTCTGCGTGTGCAGACGTTGGCAGAGGGAGTAAAGATTACGAAGATTGAAATTGCCGGGGCCGCTGCCAAAACCCATACGGTGAAAGGCAGTGCGGTAAATGATAAAACGGTGATTCAGGCAAATGAGTATGAGAGCAGGGATGGTTATCATGCATCCGATCAAAGCGGAAATATTGTATACGCATCGAAGGGACTGAAACTCAATTATGCAATTGATGTGCAGCAGGCAGGTACCTATGCGATTTCTTATAAGGCTTTGGCAGGAAGAGAGACGGTCCTGGCAACCAGAGTTGATGGAACGAAAGTGGCGGAGAGCACGGTAAGCGCAGGACAGTCTTACACAGATACGGCGGCGGCAGAGTTTAAACTCAAAGCGGGAAATCATAAACTTACTTTAGACTGGGCCGATGCAGAAGCAGATGTGGCTTCTCTGGAACTGACGCTCAAAAAGATACCGGAACCAGTTGTCATTGTAGCGGAAGCTGAGGACGGAGCTGAGGGGGAGGGCTCGTGGAATGTAACCGTTGGGGAAGAAACAGCTGCTGACGGTGCAAAGGTTACCTATGCGTCTTATCCTGGACAGTGGAATAATGGAAGAAGTATCATAGCATTTCCCAATGCGGGTATTTATCGTATGGAAATACTGGCTGCGGTTCCAACGGCGGCAACGAACGTTCATTTGGAATATGCCCCCGAAGGCGGAAAGTTTAACGAGGGCCTGAAAGAGATAGCGCTTAGCCCGACTGCTACAGCTAACACATATGAGTGGATAGACACCGGATGGGAAATCAATATTGAAGAGGCGGGGAATTATGACCTGAAATTCGGAAACTGGGCAGCAGGCGGCAGCGATTTTAAGGTAGATAAATTCCGGTTTACCTGCAGTGATCCAGTGGAAAAGACAGAAGTAATGGACGAAGCGCTGGTTTTGAAAAAGGGGGAAGCGTTAGAGCTGAATGAGAGCAAGGTTGCGGACAGCAGAAAGAACGGCAGTCTCCGCAGAGGCGTGGCAGCAGGAAATTATGTGGATTATTGGCTGGATGTGAAAGAAGAGGGAGATTATACTCTTATATACAATATTGCCGCAAACGATTCCGCGGTAGAGGACGCCTTCCAGATCCTTGTAGGAGTAAAAAAGGATGAAATGAAGGATTCTGACTTTACAACAAAGCTGAGTCCGGTTCAGCTCACGCATTATTATGGTGCGATCCAGCAGAGACAAAGCCTGCATCTGAAAGCCGGCGAGTATATCCTGCGTACGAAGGCGCTGGCGGAAGGATTTGGCCTGACCAAGACCGATATTGCCGATAAGATCGTGCACAGGATAACCGGCGATGTATCCGGCGACGACGGCGCGCGTCTGCCTGTTACGGTTGACGCTACAAAATGCAGTGATGGTACAGAATATTATGCAATTGAGAATAATGGTGCCAATATTGGATATGCGGCAAATGGCCTGACCCTGAAATATGAGATTAAGGTAGAAGCCGCTGGTATTTATAACCTGATTTACAATTATACGTCAAATGGCAATTCTTCTCTGACGGCACAACGCACGGCGGATGGAAAAGTGATAGATTTGGCAACCAGCGAGCTGGCAACCACAGGCGGAGGCAGCGGAAACTGGTATGATGCAGACAACTATAGGGACAGCGAGCCGGAGGCCGTTCTTCTGCCGGTGGGAACCTATACGTTCCTGGTTCACTGGAATGCTGCCGATATTAATCTGAAGACAATGACTTTTGCGTATGCAGGCAGTCCGGTGGGTTATGTGGAAAAATTACTGCAGTCGCTGCCGGATAAGGACGCGCTGACTTTGGATGACAAGGCCGCGGTGGAAAAAGCAAAGAATTTTTACGATGCTTTGACAGCCCTGGAGAAGGCGGAAATAAGTGAGAAGCTTGTGACAAAACTGAATGAATGCCTGGCAAAGATTAACGCGTTAGAGCTTGTAAAAATAAAAGAAGATGAGATAAAAGATCTGCAGAAGGAATTTGCAAGATATGATCAGAATGATTACCATGAAACGGAATGGGCGCAGCTGGTAGCGGCGAAAGACGCAGGTATCACAGCGATTAATGCCGCGACGACAATTACCGATGCACAGAAGGCGTGCAAAGACGCCAAGAAAGCTATGGAGGCCGTGAGGAAAAAACTAAAACCGCTCGTTCTGACAAACAGCAATACAATTATCCTCGCGCAGACAAAGGCATACCGGGCGAACGGCTTTATGAACAGCAGCGTACAGGCTGGAAACTGGGCAGATTACTTTGTGGATGTAAAGGAAGCAGGCGATTATACCTTTACCTATGCGCTTTACAGTGACGAGGCAGTAGAGAATGCCTTCCGTATTAAATATAACAACGGTGAAAATTGCGAATATCCGGATGAAGTAAATGATATTTATGCAACGGTAAGCGTGCCCAAAATAGAGACAGAAGGAAATCTTGTGAAAGAAATCCGCGGTACAGTTTCTCTGAAGTCAGGTGAACAGACAATCCGTCTTTATGCAGAAAGCGATAAGGTGCGTCTGAACCGCATTAAGATTACAAAGAAACAGGATAGTACCGTTGCTGCGCCGCAGCCAGGCGAGGATAGAATATTCTCGGCAGCTAATTTCAGTGATGCATCAGGTTCCTATATTATTTCATCTGGCGTAGTCACGCAAACAGCGGCGGGAACCGTTTTGGATTATCCGTTATCTGCAAGTGAACAAATAGACGGGCTTCTGTCTTTTGAGTATGCATATGCAGGAAACAGGAATCCGGAACTGCAGGTATCTATGCTTCAGGAAGGGATAGAAACCGTTTTAACCTCGGTTAAAGTTGGAGCAACGAATGGTGCGTATGCAGATTCTAATGGCGTGGCAATTGTCTTGCCAGCCGGCAGTTATACACTGCGCATAACCATGAAAAATGACGGCGTTGACTTAAGAAGCTTTAAAATCGGAGAAAAACCGGTGTTAGCTACGGGCATTTCCCTGAATGTGCATAAATTATTTATGGATGTGAATGATTCATTCCAATTACAGGCTGCCCTTACTCCGGGAAATACCACATCTATGGTAACCTGGTCAAGCAGCGACCCAACCGTTGCAGCTGTTGAAAATGGTCTGGTGCGGGCGATGAAAGAAGGAACAGCAGTTATTACGGCAACCGCAGATCGTGTAAGTATAACATGTATGGTCGTTGTCGGTAAGGTTCAGCAACAGCAGCCGAGCGTAAATACACCGGCAAGTTTTATCGGCAAAGTGACGTTATATCCGATGCCCGGCACATTGTATGCAGGCGGAGACGCTAATAAGAGCGCCACAGTAAAGCCGCTTCTTCCTACCGGTGCAAGTCTTGCCAGCGTTGAATATTCCGTAGACAATAATAAAGTGGCAAGCGTGTCTGCAAAAGGCGTTGTCACTGCTAAAAAGGCAGGTAAAGTCGTCGTCACAGCAAAAATTACTCTGGCAAACGGCGAGACGGCTTCTCTGAGTAAGAAGATAACGGTCAAGAAGGCGTATATTAAACTGAAAAAGAAAACTTACAGTGTTAAGAAGGGTAAGTCTGTTACCATGAAGGCAACGGTTTATGGCTCTTCCAAGAAAATAAGCTTTAAAATGGCAAATAAGGCCAGCAAAAAGCTGGCAACTGTGACAAAGAGCGGCAAGCTTACCGGAAAGAAAAAAGGCACGGCTAAAGTTACTGCTTACGCGGGAAAAGTGAAAATGACCTTTAAGGTAAAGATTAAATAAGTAAGATGTGTTAGCATGGAATGCAGAGAGGAAGGAATATTGATGACGAAATTCAAAAAACGTTTTCTTGCCCTTGCATGCGCAGCGGCTGTGGCGGTTGCAGGTTTGCCTCTGGCCCCCGCCAAAGTCGCGGAGGCGAAGGTACTGGACGGACTGACGAATGTTGCCCGTCAGGTAGTTGCAGAAGGGTGTGTGTTAATCAAAAATGACAATGCGGTATTGCCGTTAGAGGGCGGAGAGAAGATTTCCGTATTCGGACGCGCGCAGTGTAATTATTATAAAAGCGGTACTGGATCGGGAGGAGATGTAAAAGTTCCATATACAACCGGAATTTTGGAAGGATTAAGGAAGAACCCCAAAGTCCAGGTCAATGAGGAGCTGGCTGATATCTATACGGACTGGGTAAAGAGCCATCCGTTTGATAATGGCGGCGGCGGCTGGGCGGCAGAGCCGTGGTTCCAGGAAGAAATGCCCCTCACGGAGGAACAGGTAGAAGCCGCGAAGGCAAAATCTGATACGGCCGTGGTTTTGATTGGGCGTACAGCGGGTGAGGATAAAGATTCTGCAGTTGCAGCCGGAAGTTATCTGCTGACCGAGAAAGAGAAAGATATGCTTGCCAAGGTAACGACCGCGTTTGACAAGGTTGCAGTTGTGTTAAATGTGCCGGCAATTATGGATATGCTGTGGATGGATGATTATGATATTGATTCTGTCGTTTATGTATGGCAGGGCGGTATGAGCGGCGGAGACGGTGCGGCAGATGTACTCACCGGAGATGTAAATCCAAGCGGCCGTCTGACCGACACCATTGCCAAGAACTATGAAGATTATCCGTCTTCCAAAAATTTCGGGAGAACAGACTATAATTATTATGTAGAGGATATCTATGTAGGATATCGTTATTTTGAAACGTTCGCCCCGGACAAAGTGTTATATCCATTTGGATACGGACTGTCCTATACTACTTTTGATACCAGCGCATATTCCGTAACCGAGACGGAGGATAGCATCAACGTATTTACCACTGTGGAAAATACTGGCGACCGTGCGGGCAAGGAAACGGTGCAGGTTTATTTTGGGGCGCCACAGGGCAAGCTTGGCAGACCCGCCAAAGAGCTGGTTGCGTTTGCAAAGACGAAGCTCTTAGAGCCAGGCGAATCACAGGACATTACACTGACCTTTAAGAAAGATAATATGAAGACCTACGATGACAGCGGTGTTACAGGACATAAGTCTGCATACGTGTTAGAGGCGGGGGATTACAATATCTATGTGGGAAATGATGTGCGCGGCAGTAAGCTTGCTTACGTATATAATCAGAAGCAGCTGAAGGTAGTAGAGCAGCTTGAGGAGGAGATGGCTCCCGTAAAAGCATTCCAGCGCATAAAACCGGTTGTGACTGACGATGACGGCGTTGCGGTTACCGCGGTAGGTTATGAAGACGTCCCGCTTCAGACGGTTGACGTCCCCAAAAAGATCCTGGATAATCAGCCGCAGGAGTTGGTGAAAAAGGATGACCAGCATTACGATTTGAAGGATGTTGCGGATGGAAAATTAACGATAGAACAGTTTGTAGCTCAGTTAAGCTGGTCAGAGCTGGTTTCTATCGTGCAGGGCGAAGGTATGAGCCCCTCCGGCGTGACGCCGGGCGTTGCGTCTGCCTTTGGCGGTGTGAACACCAAACAGGAAGACGGTACGGTTACGACATTGACAGAGTTATACGGCATCCCGCGCGCTTGTACCGCTGACGGTCCTTCCGGAATCCGCCAGACGGCAAACGCCACCAGTATTCCCGGAGGCGCAGCCATTGCCTGTACATGGAATCTGGATTTGATTGAGAAAATGATGATCCTGGAAGGACAGGAGATGGTTGAAAATGAAATTGATTCTCTTCTCGGCCCCGGTATCAACATTCACCGCAATCCCTTAAATGGGCGTAACTTTGAGTATTACTCGGAAGATCCGCTGGTAACCGGCCGCGTTGCAGCCGCTTACACAAAGGGTATCCAGAAATCTGGAGCCACAGTAACAATCAAACACTTTTGTGCAAACAATCAGGAGACGAACAGGCATTACGATGACTCCCGGGTATCTGAGAGGGCGCTTCGTGAAATTTATCTGAGAGGGTTTGAGATTGCAGTAAAAGAAGGTCATGCCCGTTCCGTTATGACTTCCTACAATCCGGTGAACGGACTGTGGACAGCCAGCAATTATGATCTGGCAACGGATATCCTGCGTAAGGAGTGGGGATTTGAAGGGATTGTAATGACTGACTGGTGGGCAAGAATGAATAAAAATATTGGAGATGCAAGCACTACCTCCAGCGGCGTACAGTATATTAACTCTATGGTAAAATCACAAAATGATCTCTATAAGGTGACGCCGGACGCTTCTACCGACAGTGCAGCCAATGTAGGCACAAAGATCGTGACAGACGGTCTTACAATCGCAGAATTGCAAAGGTCGGCCGTTAATATCTGCAATTTCCTGTTGAAATCTCAGGCGTTCGCGAGGCTGACAGGAAGAGAATTTGAGCCGTACAGTACGTCCGGCGATGAGTGGTTTACCATTGAAAAATCAGAATTTGGCGATCCCAGACTTACCGCCATCATGGTTGACGGACGTGAGATCTCTACGTTTGATGAGTATGTATTCGAATACAACGTGTATACGCCAGCCCAGATAGAACAGATGCCGACCGTCAGCGGCGTGGCTTTCGGACAGGGGGAAGTTACCGTGGAACAGGCGACAGCGGACAATCGTGTTGCCAAAATCCATGTAAAAGAAAACGGTGAGGAAACTATTTATCGCGTAATCTTCTCTGCGAAGGAAGGGCTGCCGCCGGTATTTGATAATCCGGTTTATGCAGAGCTGGAGGATATCAGAGTAAACGGCGAGACGATGGAAGGATTTACCCCGGAAGTTTATGAATATGCGATTCCGGTAGAGTCCATTACCAGTGAGCCGGTAATTACCTGGACAGCTTCGGAGGAAGTAAAGGTTTCCAAAGCATGGGACAATGAATTAAAGATGGCGACGATAACCTGCGCGACCACCGACCAGGTAAAATATTACCGCATACGTTTTGGAGTAAGACCGCAGAATGATGAGTTCAATGATAACAGCCTGAATGATACGATTTGGACAGTGGAAAATGAGAATGCGGACAACTGGTCTATTGGAAACGGCCATTTGACGATTAATTCCGAGTATGGCAGCATCTATCAGGATCAAAGTGACGATCCGAAGACAAACGCGCGCAATATGTTTGTACAGCCGGCATATGGAGATTGGGAAGTTGTCACAAAGCTGGATCTTGATAAGCTTCCATGGACAAATTACCAGAGCGTAGGGATTGCAGTAAAACAGGACGATGACAACTACATCAATCTCAAGACGGAGTGGAGCGGCAAATTGGCGATCAGCCTGACACAGGAAGCGAATGCAAAGATAAATATTTTAGAGGAGCTTCCTGCCAGTGATTTGGAGAAATTCTCTGACACCGTTTATTTTAAGCTGAAAAAGATTGGTAATACCTATACCGCGGCAGTAAGTCCGGACGGTGAGAACTATATCAGCTTTTCCGCGTCAGCCTCCGGCGAATACAGCGATCCGAAATTTGCCCTTGTATGTTGTAATGGCTCTGTTGAGGATACAGACAGCCTGGCAGCGAATTTTGACTATGTGAAATTTAATACGGATGTGGCAGCTTCTGTTCTCAATATCGGTGATGACACGAAACTGAAAGTTGCAGAGACGGAGCCAGTTGCTATCAGCAGCGGTTTAAGGCCGACTGCATGCAAGGATGAGGACGGTGGAAAGAACTTTACAAACTGCAACAAAGGCGAGTATGTGACGTATCATGTTAATGTTGACAAAACAGGTATCTATGACTTCACGGCGCGTATGGCTTCCGCAGCTTCTGAGACGGCCCAGATTAAAGCTATTGTGTATGTGGACGGGGAAGAAGCGACCAGTTTTGTGACCAGCGGTACCGGAGGAGCTCAGGAATGGGTGACTTCTCAGGTAAACAAAGCGAAATTGACGGCTGGCGAACATAAGCTCAAGGTATATTTTGATATGGCAGGGATGGAATTGAACTGGATTCACATGAAGCTGGCGAGCGAGTTGTCTGATACAGCTTTGAACAATGCCATTAAAGCGGCACAGGCGAAGGATATTTCCACATATCCGGTAGCGAGACAGGAAGCGTTCCGTAGTGCTTTAGAAGCGGCAAAAGAGGCGGCGGCGAGTGCAACGTCGCAAGGCGAACTGGATGCAGCCCTGAAAACGCTGCAAGATGCAGAACAAAATCTTGAAGTGAAGACGTCTGTTACCTCTATCAAATTGGACGCTAAAGAAATCTCGCTGATTCCCGGCAGCAGTGTAACTCTCAACGCTGCTGCAGTTCCGGCAGAACATACGGATACGCTGGTATGGAGCAGCAGCAATGAGAAAGCTGCGACCGTGAAGGACGGCGTTGTAACGGCCGTGGCAGAGGGAAGTTCTGTGATAACCGTAAGCGCAGGTTCTGTAACGGCCGCCTGCACGGTGACAGTCGAGAAGTATAATCAGGATATTAGTACACCGCCGGCAGCTTCGAATCAGGGTGCAATCAATCAGGTAAATGTTACCTGCAGTAAATCTTTGCTGTACACAGGCGGAAATACTGGCAATGCCGCCAAGATTTCCGTAACTGTTCCTCAGGGCGCAGAAATAAAGAGCGTCGACTATGGCACATCGAATGCAAAAGCTGCAGCGATTAACATTGCAGGTGAGATTACGGCTGCCAAAGCAGGTAAGGCCGCAATTACGGCAAAGGTAGAACTGACAAATGGCGAATCGAAATTATTTACATTTGATGTGACTGTTAAGAAGGCTTATATCCAGAAGGTGAAGGTTCCTGCTTCTGTTAAGAAGGGCAAATCTGTAAATCTGAAGGCGAAGGCATATGGTTCTTCTGCCAAGATTACCTGGTCCTTAAAGAAATCTTCCAAGGTTGCCAAACTTACAAAGGCAGGCAAGTTTACGGCGAAGAAAAAGGGAAGTGTGACAGTAGTTGCAACTTCTGGAAAGATTAAAAAGACATTTAAAATAAAAGTGAAATAATTCTCAAGTCCGGCGTGCAGCAGCAGGCTTAGAGTACATGATTTTCTTCAAGGGGAGCCGCTTCCAACGGGCAGTGCAGGAGGCGGCTCCCCTGTTGTTCTCTTACAGGAAAGACCTTGTCACGCGAAAGCGTGAAAGTGTCTCCCTATAAGATAAAAAACAATATGCGCAGGGTCTGCCCCAGCGAAGTGAGGGTACGCGCACGAGAGGAATTATGCGCAAAAGCGCCGTGGGCGGCGCGTCAAAGTGTGCAGCCCCTCATGAGTGAGGGGTTAGGGGATTTGAAGTGGGCTTGCCCACTTTGTTCTAATGGAGAAAGGAAAGAAGATGAAATTAATAAAAAGATGGATTGCCGCCGCGTTGACGGCGGCGGTAGTTCTAAGTAATATTTCAGTGCCAGCGAGGGCAAACGCACAAACTACAGAGGCGATTACGGAGCGTGGTTTTCTGAAAGCCAACGGCAAAGAGGTTCGCAGCGATTTGGGGCAGGGTGAGATTGTGCAGTTAAAGGGTACCAATGCGGGAGGGTATCTTATACAGGAGCCATGGATGTGTACGCTGCAGGCAGACGGGGAGAACGGCGTTTTAGCCGAGATGGATATGTACCAGAAGCTCACCCAGCGTTTTGGCGAGGAGCATATGCGGGAAATTATCAATACTTACCAGAAGGGATTTTGGACAGAAGAAGACTTTGACAATATCGCCGCTTTGGGGATGAACTGCATCCGTCTGCCATTCTGGTATATGAATCTGGTGGATTTTGAAGGGAATTTGCTGGAAGACCGGTATGAGCGCATAGACTGGTTTGTGGAAGAAGCAGGCAAAAGAGGAATCTATGTGATTCTCGATATGCACGGCGCTCCCGGTTCACAAAATGGCAGCGACCATTCCGGAGTGGATGGCGGCAGCCATAAAGAGGCCAGGTCAGAATTTTTCTTTGGCGGCAGTGCAGATGAGAACCAGAAGTTATACTATATGCTGTGGGAAGATGTTGCCAGTCATTTTAAAGGGAATCCTGCGGTGGCCGGCTACGATCTGCTGAATGAACCATTTTGTACATACCGCTATCAATCGCAGCTCTCTGCTGAACAATTACATGAGCTGCTATGGAATATCTATGATCAGGCATACAAAATAATCCGGGCGGTGGATCCCGATCACATGATTATTATGGAAGCCACCTGGGATCCCGTCGATCTGCCGGAACCGAAAACCTATGGATGGGAAAACGTCATGTATGAGTACCATCAATATAATTATGGCGATTATGATAATCTTGCCGGGGAACAGATATCCAGTCTTAAAAACAAAATTGATCTTATCGTCAGCCAGGATTATGATGTACCTTCTTATATTGGGGAATTTTGTCTTATGAACCAGCCATCCGTCTGGGAGCAGGGGTTGAAGCTATTGAACAGGGCGGGACTTAGCTGGACGACCTGGAGTTATAAGGGAATCGAAACGGCAACTACCACACAACAGAACTGGTGCCAGTATTTTTTGAATGACGGCAGTAAGGTAAATGTCGCCGTTGCAGAGTATTCGGATATTTTGAAAAGATGGACGGACAACGGTGCTTCCCATGTCAATCCCAGGCAGGGATTTCGTGACGTGATAAAAGCGGCCGCTGTAGAAAAAGCCTGGCCCTTTGCGCAAAAGGAGAAGATTCTGACGCGCAGCGGCGGGGTTGATTTGGAAAAATATGGAGGGAAACTGCAGGCAGAGTACTGTAATCCAACGTCAGGCGATTTTTCCTCCTACCATGTTTCCATAGCCGAAGAGGAGGTCGGGGAGGAGACGGTAAAGTACGTAAGATGGAATGCAAAGGCATGGGGAAATGCCAAGTGGACGGTATATTTCCGTCAGGCGGGCGTCTATGAGGTGACGGTTCGTATGAAAGTGGAACAGAGCAGCGACAGCAATTTTATGTTTGGCGTAAGCACGGAAACCAGCGGGGATGGGGTGACGATGACAACTATTGACACTGCGGTGACAGACGGATATCAGGATGTTGCGGTTGGTACGATTAATGTTTCCCGTACGGGTCTGCATGGCGTGAAAATTATGGATGGCTCTGAACCGGGCAAGGCAAAGCTCAACATGGATTATCTGCAGTTTACACTGAAAACGCCCAACGGGGCGTACGATAACTCGGAGGATGAGCAGACAGAGCCGCAGACGCTTCCCGTCATGTATATAACGCCGGAAAATGGCGCGCCAATTAACAGCAAGACAGAGTATGTGACGGCAGATATGAAGATTGTGGGCAATGATCAATATACAAGAAATGATTTTCTATATGACAGTGCAAAAGGCGGGGACGCCAAAATCCAAATCCGCGGACGGGGAAACGCCACCTGGGACTGGGCGCTGCAGGGAGGAAAAATGCCCTATAAAATAAAACTTGGTACTAAGAAAAATCTGCTGGGTATGGGAGCGGGCAAACATTGGGTTTTGCTTGCCAACTATAAAGATTACAGCTTTATGAAAAATAAACTGGCCTGCGACTTGTCGGGGGACCTGGGAATGCCGTATATGAAATCGACATGGGTGGAAGTAGTGATCAATGGCAATTATGTGGGAACGTACCAGCTTGCAGAGCAGATCCGCGTAGATAAGAACCGGGTGAATATTTTTGATTGGGAAGGACTGGCAGAGGATATTGCCAAAGTTCTTGTGCCCAAGGATAAAAGAGATGCCCTTGAGGAGCAGCTGATAGAGAATCTTAGCTGGATTACTACCAAAAAAGTGACTTTCGAACATAGAGAATATAATCTTGAGGACTACAAGGAACAATTTGAAATTCCCGACGCACGCGGCGGATTTTTACTGGAAAACGATATGTATTTTGATGAGATCAGCAAATGGCGGACCAGACGCGGCAAGGAAATGAATGTCAAAGATCCGCAATACGTAAATAGCAATGAAGACATGTTTTCCTATATTAAAAATTATATACAGGCCATTGAAGACGCCGTGTATGCCGATAATTTTTACACGGAATATCAGGGAAAACAAGTACGCTACACCGAGCTGATGGATTTTGATTCAGCGTTAAAATACTGGCTGATAAACGAGATTTTCTGCAATATGGACGCGGGAAAAAACAGTACCTACATGTATAAAGATATTGGCTCCGTGCTCTATATGGGGCCGCTGTGGGATATGGATTATGGAGCAGGCGGACAGAATTATGAAGCCTCCCAAAGCGCGGCTTACTGGCATACCACCGAGACGGCGGATACCAATTACCGCAATTGGTATGCGCAGATGATACGAGATCCCTATTTTGTGGAAAAAGCGGTGGAACTTTACCAGAGTATACGCGGCACACTGATTCAGGAGATGCTGGAAAAGATAGATACTTATGGCAGATATCTGTCTGCTTCCGGAGCGAAAGATTTTGCAAAGTGGTGGCCTGGGTATACCTTTGACGGCGGTGTGGCGAACTTCAAGACCTGGATGTACGATCGCGTGCAGTGGCTGGACGCGCAGTTTGTCAGCGCGAAAACGCTGACAGATTCCTTTGGCAGCACGTATCAGTATAAAGCCAATAAAAATTATAAGATTTCTCTGTATACGGAGCATGGCAGGAAACCTTTCACAGGCGATGTGCTTCCGCAAAAAAATATCCTGGTAAAGGTCTCCTTTGACAATACAAATATAAAAACGGCAGAGTGTTATGTAAATGGTATTCGTACAGGAGAAGCAGAGGTGACGGATAAAGCCGCATCCTTTTCCCTGGCGTCCGCGCTGTTTACAGAAACACAGGGCTTAAGAAATACCATTCAGATTTACGGAAAATCATCTGAGGGAAGGTATACAGGATCAAACTATGTCACCTTGGTGCAAAATGAAAATGCAAAAGACACAGACCTTGAAGAAGCGAAACAAGAACACAGTCAGGCAGTGAAAGCGGCAAAGAGTATTTACGACGCGGGCCAGAAGAATTATTCAGATGAAAGCTGGTCCTTGTTTGAGAAAGCCTATGAAGAAGCCGGCGCGGCGGATATCAACGATGCAGGACAATTGCAGAAACTTGCACAGGCCCTGGAAGACGCCAGGAACGCCCTGACTGGACCAGAGCTGGCAATTGCAAAAGAAAGGCTGGACAATGCTGTGGAAACGGCAGAATTTATCTATGGTGCAGGAAAGAGGAACTATTCAGACGAAAGCTGGCGCTCATTCAAAAAAGCTTTTGACGATGCAAAAGCCATGAAGGATTCAAACGACGCCGAACGATTGAAGAAGCTGGAAAAAGCTCTTATAGAAGCGCAGGATGCTTTAGAGAAAAAAGACGATGCGCAAAACACCTCGTTAGAGGCTGCACAGGAAGCGTTAGCGGATACACTCGAAATTTCAGAATTTATCTATGATGCAGGAAAGAGAAATTATACCGATGAGAGCTGGGCCTTGTTTGAAAAAGCCTGTGAGGAGGCCAAAGCAGCAAAAGAGTCCGGAGACGCCCGCCAGTTAATAAAGCTGGCAAGGGTGCTGAAAGCAGCGCAAAAAGCTTTAACGACATGGTTGGAAGCAGCGCGGGAAGCGCTTGGAAATGCACTGATAGCCGCAGAAGGGATTTACGGCGCAGGCCAGAACAATTATACAGACGAAAGCTGGGCTTTATTTCAGAAAGCTTATAAGGGCAGTGAAGCAGCGATGAGGGCCATGGAGGCAGAATATGTGAAAAAATGTGCGCAGACATTGGAAGCGGCACAGAAGGCTTTGCAGAAAAAAGAAGTGCAGCAAACGCCGTTAGAAGCAGCACGGGAGGAACTAACGGATGCACTGCAGGCGGCGCAGGGTTTTTACAGGGCAGGCCAGCGGAATTATACAGCACAAAGCTGGCTTTCTTTTGTGAACGCCTACGAAGAGGCTGTGGCGGCAAAGGAATCGGGGGATGCCGGACAGTTAAGAAATCTGGCGGCAGTCCTGAAAGCGGCAAAAGAAGCCTTAACCACACCGCTTCTTGCGGCGCAGAGCGAACTGAATTATGCGCTGCAAAAAGCAGAGAGCATTTATGAGGCGGGGCGGCAGAATTATACGGTTGAAAGCTGGGCAATATTTGAAAAAGCGTACAAGGACGCCGAGCTGGCAAAAGATTCCAACGATATAGAGGAACTGACAGAACGGGCCAATAATCTTAACCTGGCGCAGAAAAACCTGGAAAAATTCGTTGAAGCGCCGCCTATCGTACCGGAATTGCAAAAAGGCCGGATCTTCAACGATAAAACGACGGATCTACAATATAAGGTGACGGATGCAGCGAAAAAAACGGTGTCCGTAGTAAAAGGGCTGAATAGAAATGCAGCGGCTGTAATCATTCCTGCTACGGTCAAAATAGACAATATAAGCTGCAAAGTAACCAGAATTGAAAAAGGAGCGTTCCGTAATTATAAAAAATTAAAAAATGTGACCATTGGCAATCATGTAACAGTCATTGGAGACAGCAGTTTTTTGGGGTGTAAAAAGCTCACAAAGATAAATACCGGGAATGTCACAAATATAGGAAAAAACAGCTTTCGCAGATGCACAGGCCTGACCGCCGTAACCATCGGCGCAAAAGCGGCGGCTATCGGTGATTACAGCTTCTATGGATGTACGAAGCTGAGCAGAGTAACCATTGGCAAAAATGTCAAGACGATAGGAAAGAAAAGCTTTTATGGCTGTAAGAAACTTAGAACGGTAATCTTAAAAGGGAAGAAAGTTTCCTCCGTCAAAGCGGGCGCATTTAAGAATACAGGCGCAAAGATTGCTGTGACATTGCCCAAAGGTCTGACGTCAAAGAAACGAGGCAGTTTGAAGCGATTGCTGCAAAAAGCAGGAATCAGCAGCAAAGCCGTTATAAAGTAAGACAGAAAAACAGAGAAACGCAAAAGGCATACAGGAAAGGCTGTCACCACATAAGGAAGTAATTTGAAAACAACAATCAAACAGCAACCTTTGTGGGCATAGCAAAGGCAAAGCCAGCGTGAAAGGCAGAAATGCTTTCCATGCTGGCTTTCTTTATACAGAAACTTTTCCTGTCTACGGAGTAGAGATTTTCATAAATTTGTGCTATAATTGTTTCATGTCTGAGAGACAAATCGGAATTGATGGAGGAATATATTGTGATTGGCTTTAGTATAATGATGTGGTTCATTTCTATTCTTCTCATATTTTTAAGTGTTTCACTGTTAAAAGGGAACTACGCTTCTGTTCATGGTAAAGTATTTGAAACCACAAACGACAAAAAAGGATATGCGAAAGCATTAGGAAAGCCTGTTTTATTGATAGGATTTTGTGTTTTGTTCTCTGGAGTGATTGCAGTTGTATTACCGCAAGATTGTGCGATTTATATTGCAGTTATATTTATATTATTTATAGCTGTTATCGCTGGAATATGGTTGTATAAGATTCAAAAAAGATTTTCATAAATTCCAGTTTGTAAAGGAGAATATTATGCCACTTGATATAGCAGAAACATTTGAATTATTGTTCGATAAAAATAATAATATTGCATATAAAGCATTGCAGGAGTTGCAAAAAGAGAGTTAAGAAACAGATGGCATTTACCCTTATATGGATAGATTAAGCGATATGCTTGACAATGATAATTCTTATATCCGTACAAGAGGACTTACGCTGATTGCCTATAATGCAAAATGGGATAAAAATTATAAAATTGATGAGATCATTGATAAATATTTAAAGCACATAACCGATGTTAAACCCATTACAGCAAGACAATGTATTAAACTGTTACCTGTTATTGCAAAAGATAAACCGAAATTGAGGAATGATATTCTTTCCGCACTTCAAAAAGCTAATATATGTATTTATGATGATAGTATGCAGGCATTAGTTTATAAGGATATACAAAAAGCATTGAAAGAAATACAAAAATTATAGAAATGCAACTTCCCGTTTATCAAACAAAGCAAAATATCAGCAGCAATCAAATCGCAGAGCCAATGAAGTTATGAGGAAACTCAAATTTCATTGGCTCTTTCTCTATGCCTAAACTAAATAGTATTCCCACATTCCCTGAAAAATATTGAAAAACTTTTCGGAAAGTATTGACACATACCTATCCTTCGATATATAATGAAAAAATCTTTTCGGATAGTTACAACTGAATATGAACTTACATAGATTTTGAAGGACGGCTCAAGCCAACAACGCAGCAGTATGCTAACGAAAATATTGCTACTGTTTCAACGCCTTTTGTTTCGGGCAGAAGCAGGAAAGGACGAAACACGACTTTGAATCTCAAAGCCGGTTACATGAATGTGAAACCAACATTGCAGGGGGGATACCCTATTCTTTTTCAGATGTTCGGTACACATTGATGTGCCGGCTTTTTTGTTGCCCAAAACACCGGTTGAAAATTGAATGACCGGCTGAATGGGATATGATTTTGCTATGACTTCTTTTTTCGGAGAGTGAGCGAAACAACGCCGCCTGAGATGGGGCAGGGACAGAAAAACGACATTCAGGCAGACCGGCGGAAAATAACAGACAGTATGCGGCAGAAAGAGTGTCGCATACTGTAGCGAGCAGGGAAACTGTATTGACAGTTTCCGACCAAATCGGCATATTTCGCCGATTACACCTTAGGGACACCCTAAAACCCGTGAAAGAAACCAATGAAAGGAATGATGTTATGAACGAGGTTAAAAGCAAAAATTTGTTTATCCGAGTAAGCGAAAAAGAGAAGATACTCATTGAGCGCAACGCTGAAAAGTGCGGTCTTTCCGTATCGGAATATCTCCGTCAGCGAGCTTTGGGATATATGCCGAGGGCAGTTTTACCCGAAGTGTTCTTCTCTTTCAGTGACAAGCTGGACGCTCTCTGTATCGCCTGCGAGGGTAGAATCTCGGCGGACACGGAAGAAAAAATGATTGCGCTCATTGACGGTATTACCGAAGAACTGATACTGCCAAAACAAGAAAAGGCGGTGGTATAGTATGGCTACCACAGGCTTCTGGCCTGTGAAAAACAGGCTGAAAGAGGTTATTGACTATGCGGAGAATCCCGACAAGACCATCGACCGAAAGTATGTGGAGAAAGACTTGTATGATGCCTTGCAGTATGTTTCAAACGACAAAAAGACCGATAAGAAGATGTATGTATCGGGTATTAACTGCAACGCAAAGCGGGTATACGAGCGTATGACAGCAACAAAAAAGAGGTTTGGCAAGCTCGGCGGCAATATGGCGTATCACGGGTATCAGAGCTTTCAGATAGGCGAGGTAACTCCCGAAGATGCACACAAAATCGGTTTGGAAACTGCAAAGCGCATGTGGGGCGGCGATTATGAAATCGTTGTTACCACCCATCTGAATACGGATAACCTGCACAACCATTTTGTAGTCAATTCCGTTTCTTTTAAGACCGGCAGGAAATTTGAGAACCATATCTCCGACCATTACCGGCTTCGGGAAATCTCTGACGCTGTATGTTTGGAATACGGAAAAAGCGTCTTGAAAGAATCAACTTTTTACGGCGGTGAGAAAAAAGAATACTGGCTGAAAAAGCAGGGAAATCTGACACACAGGGAAATTCTGAGGGGCGATATTGATACTGCCCTTGCACAGTCCACCAATTTCAAAGCCTTTGAACTCCGCCTAAAGGATATGGGGTACGAAATACGCCGTGACGAACGATTCGCCCACTACTCCGTAAAAGCCCCCGGCTGGCAGAGAGCTATCCGCTTAGACCGCTTGGGCAAAGAATACACGCCGCAGGCAATACGTGAAAGGCTGCTGGACAATCAGAAGCATGTAGGCTATGTCCCGTTCCAAAAGCCGAAATATACGCCGCTGTTATCGTTTGAGATTGAGTACCGCAAAATGAAGCGTATGGACGGCATACAGATAATTTTCGTTCTTGTAATTGAACTTTGCAGGCTGATTACAGGAAATAATATCACAAAAGATACGCCCCGACCGTTATCCCCTGCAATGCGGCAAGAGGTTGTAAACTTAAATAAAACGCTGAAAGAATACAAGTTCCTATGTGAGAATCACATTGATTCCCCGCAGGAGCTTATTTCATTTATCGAAGAAAAGCGGGGGCAGATTTCAGCGTTGGAAAAAGAACGGCAGTCCATATACAACCGCAACCGCCATAAAAAGAACAGGGAATTAAATGCCGAAGCAAGGGCAGTTTCCGTCAAAATAAAGCCGTTGCGTGAGGAATTATCCCTTGCCAAAGCGGTTATGGAGAAGATTCCGAAGCTGAAAGAAGTGCTTGAAACCGAACGGCAGGCGGAAACCGCCGTTCTTACGAAAAACAAGGAAAGAAGGCATGCACGATGACAAATACAAGGTTGACAGAAAACCCGCCGAAGAAAAAGGCGGCAAATATCTCGACAGATAAACTCCATACCTTTGATAGACACCCCTTTCAGGTGATTGATAATGAGGAAATGAACAATCTAGCAGAGAGTATCAGGGCGCAGGGGATTATCTCCCCGCTGATTGTCCGCCCGATTGAGGGAAAATCAGACGAATATGAGGTCATATCGGGACACCGCAGGCTGTATGCGGCAGTCAAGGCAGGGCTCACGGAAGTCCCTGCCCTGATTTATCCCCTTGACCGGAATCAGGCAGTCATCGCCGTAGTAGACAGCAACCTGCACCGTGAGAAGCTGCTTCCATCAGAAAAAGCCTTTGCCTACAAGATGAAGCTGGAAGCGATGAAGAAGCAGGGCAAGCGCACAGATTTAACTTTATCGCAAGCTGCGACAAAGTC
>QXWW01000087.1 GCA_009911185.1 Lachnospiraceae bacterium | reverse complement strand
TGACACTGTATTCCGCTATATCCGCCTTACAAACCTTATCCCCGAACTTTTACAAAAGGTAGATGAAGGAATCATAGTGTTCAGCCCCGCCGTGGAACTCTCCTATCTGTCTGAAGAACAACAACGGATACTGCTTGACGCAATGGCGTTAAACGACTGCACGCCATCTCACGCACAGAGTATCCGGCTGAAAAAGCTGTCGCAGCAAGGCGTTCTTTCTTCGGACAGTATCTATGAAGTTTTATCCGAGGAAAAAGCCAATCAGCAGGAGCGTATCAGCTTCAGGGTAGAGGATTTGCGCAGCTTTTTCCCGAAAAACTATACCAAAAAGCAGATGACAGATACCATTTTGAAGCTGCTTTACGATAATCAGCGCAAACTGGAACGCAGACGCAGCAGCCGTGGGGAAAGGTAAGGTGGCAGAATGAAAAAAATAGATAATTTTATGATTAACCCCAATGTGATATGGATGTCTCCGCCTGAACCGATAGACGAGGATGAGCCTGTCAACTTAGCGCAGGCAGTAACGCCACGTTGCCCCGATGTCCTTATCAAGAGCGGAAAACTGGAGCGTTTCAGCGGTGAAAACAAATTTTCCCTGAAAATCGGCGGCACGACTTATGAGGTAAGCACCCGTTTCAGCACAAAAGGCAAACAAAGTGTGTTGGAACAATTTAATAAATTGATACTCTCCGAAAATCTTGTTTAATCTTTCGCATAATGGAAAAAGACAGTCAGGCATAGTAAAATAATCCTGCCTTTGCTATGCCCGGTTGTCGGAAAGGAGCAAAAAATTATGA
>QXWW01000086.1 GCA_009911185.1 Lachnospiraceae bacterium | reverse complement strand
GAGTTTGACACATCAATAATCAAAAAATCACCTCAAAGCCTTATTCTTGGCTTATTTTTTTGTCAAATTTTTCTTTTTATTATATAGTAATATTTAGTGATATATGATATACTTATTACAGGGGTGATTTTTATGAGAGTTACTACATCCAAATCCAAAAATTCGGAATCGTTTTATATTACAAAATCCTATACGAATGCCCAGGGGAAGAGCACTTCAAAAACAATACGCAAGCTAGGAACGTTGGCCGAGCTTTCCAAACGTCTCAACACTGACAGAGATGGCGTCATGGCATGGGCGAAAGAAGAGGCAAGGCTCGAAACCATGAAATACAAAAGTGAAACAGAAGAAGCCGTCGTTATGATTCCTTTCCATTCTAATAAATTTATGGATTATAACAAGAAAAAGCTTTTTTCCGGAGGCTATCTTTTTCTTCAATCTGTTTATTATGGCCTTAAGATGGATTCTGTTTGTAGAAAAATCAAAGAGCGTTATAAGTTTGAATATGACCTGAATGCGATTCTTTCTGACCTGATCTATGCCAGAGTATTAGAACCTTCCAGCAAGAGTTCTTCCTTCCGGGCAGTAAAGCGGTTCCTTGAACCGCCTGCCTATCAGCTCCATGATGTATATAGGGCGCTTTCGGTTCTTGCAAAAGAATCAGACTTCATTCAGTCCGAAGTTTATAAAAACAGTTTTTTTCTTGGTGAAAGAAATGATAAAGTTCTCTATTACGACTGCACAAACTACTACTTTGAAATCGAACAGGAGGATGGAGACAAAAAATACGGGAAATCAAAGGAACAC
>QXWW01000085.1 GCA_009911185.1 Lachnospiraceae bacterium | reverse complement strand
AGGAAAAACTGAGGAACAGGAAATATAAACCTCAGCCAGTCCGAAGAGTGGAGATACCAAAGCCGGACGGTGGTATCGGAAATCTGGGAGTACCAACAGTAACAGTCCGTTTTATCCAACAAGCGGTAGCGCAGGTATTGATACCAATCTATGAGGAACAGTTCCATGAGCATAGTTATGGATTCAGACCAAATAGATGTGCCCAGCAAGCCATAATGACAGCACTTGATATGATAAATGAAGGAAATACATGGATTGTTGATATCGGCCTTGAAAAGTTCTTTGACACAGTGAATCATGACAAGCTGGTGACGGTCATCGGGAGAACAATCAAAGACGGGGATGTTATCTCTATTATTAGAAAGTTCTTAGTCAGTGGAAGCATGGTGGATGATGAATACAAGGAATCAGTGATAGGGACACCACAAGGCGGGAATCTATCGCCGCTACTTGCAAACATTATGTTGAATGAACTGGATAAGGAAATGGAGAAAAGGGGTCTTAACTTTGTTCGATACGCAGACGACTGTATTATCATGGTTGGAAGTGAAATGTCGGCAAAGCGAGTGATGAGAAATCTCACAAAGTTCATTGAAGAGAAACTGGGACTGAAAGTAAACATGAAAAAAAGTAAAGTGGATAGACCGGGTGGGCTGAAATACTCAGGTTTCGACATTTACTATGACAGCCATGCGCATGGCTTTAAGGCAAAACCACATACAAAGTCGGTAGAGAAGTTCAAGGCACGCATGAAGCAATTAACATGCAGAAGCTGGGGCGTAAGCAACAGCTATAAGATTGAGAAATTA
>QXWW01000084.1 GCA_009911185.1 Lachnospiraceae bacterium | reverse complement strand
CCAGCTTTGGCTTTGATTCACACTTTTTTAGATAGTAATCACGAAGCACTGGGTTTTTGGCTTCTCCAGTACGGGATGTGCCGATGCTTTGTAAAGTCAGTGTATGGATAACCCTTCTGGCTATAGCAGAGCCTCTTTTGGACATTTTGATTTTTGTGCCTTCAAATTTGCCAGACTGTTTCACTGCCGGGTCAAGGCCAAAGTAGGCAAAAAGCTGTTTCGGCTTTGAAAAGGCAAAGAAATCCCCGATTTCCCCCATCAGGGAAACGGCAGAGAGAAACCCTGCACCTTTAAAGGTTTCGATCAGATGTATTTGTTTTACAAAATCGGTACCCTCATTGGCATCAACAAGCTCATGCAGGGAATCAAGGATGCCCTTGATTTCTTCATCGTACTTGCGGATGAAACTGATATATAGACGGATGCGCTTGATGTTGCTGTCAATCATGTATCCAAATGCCTGCGCACTATTAGCAGCACGGATAATGGCATTATGCTTGTTCTTTGCATATGTAAGTCCAAAACGTGCCGTTGACCTGATGATGTCAATAATCTCTTGTTTGTCTGCTTCTATAAAGGCAGATGGGGATGTATAAGTTTCCAGCAGTGTAAGCGATGTGTTTGTTGTAACTTTGGAAAAAATGCCAAGATACTGTGGAAATGCCATACGCAGTTCTCCCTGGAGTTTGTTCACATAAGCGCTGCGGCTATCCATTAAATCGTAGTATTCACGGCAGAGATTGCGGCAGTTCAGGGCAAGGTCAGAGGGCATGAGTGAAACCTTTAAATCCGGCTTCAGACCGATTAAAGCAGCTTTTCTGGAATCAAGCCGGTCATTATGCACTTTTCTTATGTTCATGTTTGTGCTATT
>QXWW01000083.1 GCA_009911185.1 Lachnospiraceae bacterium | reverse complement strand
ATGCCTGACGGCGCCCTCGCAAAAGGCTTAGAACAGCTTGCGGCGATGAAAGACCATGTCCTGCAGCTGGACAGCGCTCTTTCCCAGCTTGCGAAAACTTCCGGCCTCTCCGCCGCAGAGCTCAAAAATATCACCGAAGAGGCTTTCCGCATGGGCGACGCCGCCGGCGAAAGCGGGGCACAGGTCCTCTCCTGCATCGCTTCGGCGCACAGGGCGGGATATGATATCCGGCAGTCCATGGCCCTGGCAGAGGAAGCGCTGAAAATGAGCAGCCTCTCCTTTGGCATGGACGACGCCGCCGACGCCGTCAGCCGCTTAAATACAATCCTCGACAGCTTCGGCGAAAGCGCGGATTTCGCCTCCTCCATCAACGACGGCCTTGCCGCCGTGGCCGGCTCCGGGCCCGCGGACTTTGACACCCTGGCGCAGGGGATGGCCGCGCTTTCTGAATCCGCCTCCTGTGCAGGCTTATCCTTTGAAGAGACGCTGGGGCTGCTCTCCGGCGCTTATGCCGTTTTAAAGGACATGGACCAGGTGGCCGGCGGGGAGCCTGCCATTTTTTCCATGCTCAAAGAATCCTATGGCAGCGCCGGGGACGTCTACGGCATCCTGGACGAGCTGAGCGGCGTCTGGAACACCCTCGACGCACCCGCCAGGGAAACCTTCGCCATATCAAACGCCGGCGACGCGCAGAAAGAAGTCTTCGCCGCCCTCATGGACAACTGGGCGGGCGTAGAATCCGCCGTTTCATCCGCACAGGACAGTGTCGGCGCCGCAGACCAGGCCAGCGCCCTCTGCCTCGATTCCCTCTCCGCCAAGACAGCCGTTTTCCAAAACAAAGTCGCACAGCTCTCTGCCGCCCTTATGGATTCCGGCATCCTCAGATTCTTCCTCGACCTGGG
>QXWW01000081.1 GCA_009911185.1 Lachnospiraceae bacterium | reverse complement strand
AGCTATCTCCCAGTTCGTTTGGAATTTCTCCGCTATCCACAAGTCATCCAAACACTTTTCAACGTGTCCTGGTTCGGGCCTCCAGTGCGTCTTACCACACCTTCACCCTGCTCATGGATAGGTCACTAGGTTTCGGGTCTACATCATGATACTAAGTCGCCCTATTCAGACTCGGTTTCCCTACGGCTCCGTCTCTTCAACTTAACCTCGCATCATAACGTAACTCGCCGGTTCATTCTACAAAAGGCACGCTCTCACCCATTAACGGGCTCGAACTTCTTGTAGGCACACGGTTTCAGGTGCTATTTCACTCCCCTCTCGGGGTTCTTTTCACCTTTCCCTCACGGTACTGGTTCACTATCGGTCACTAAGGAGTATTTAGGGTTGGGAGATGGTCCTCCCGGATTCAAACTGGATTTCGCGTGTCCAGCCCTACTCAGGATACTGCTAGGTATAAGCGCTATTTCGTCTACGGGATTATTACCCTCTTTGATTAACCTTCCCAGGTTATTCGACTATAATGCTTAAGTCCACGTTGCAGTCCTACAACCCCAAGAAGCAAGCTTCTTGGTTTGCCCTTCTTCGCGTTCGCTCGCCGCTACTTACGAAATCGTTTTTACTTTCTCTTCCTGCAGGTACTTAGATGTTTCAGTTCTCTGCGTTACCTTTACATGAGCTATGTATTCACTCATGAATAACTGCTAGTAGCAGCTGGGTTTCCCCATTCGGAGACCTAGGGATCAATGCGTACTTACTGCTCCCCCTAGAATATCGTCGTTAGTCACGTCCTTCATCGGCTCTTAGTGCCAAGGCATCCACCGTGCGCCCTTATTAACTTTGCCATGATGATTTATAATCATCGTTTTTCAAGTATAAGTTTGTAAATTCTTTAAAATTCACAGCTTTTGGTTTATTTATCGTTATTAGATATTGTTATTTAGTTTTCAATGTTCAAGTGATTTTAACGTCT
>QXWW01000008.1 GCA_009911185.1 Lachnospiraceae bacterium | reverse complement strand
ACGGATCTGACGGTTTAGAATGCCTTTTTCATTTTGGATATTTGCATAGATCTTTCTTTCAGTTCTTCCCAGCGCTCGTTGATCTTCATGACTTTATTTTTATCGGAATCTTTTTCCGGGTTATATTTATACAGGCATTCCGCTTTGTGTTCACAGCCGCTGCAGTCAGCGCACCCGTACACTTCCAGTGTTTGTGTATATCCTTCCATTTCTTTTTCTTCTGTGCGGATATGTCTCAGTTCCCTGCCATCATGACAAATATAATAACGTTCATCTTCAAATATCTGGGTTGTCATGTTGTAGTATTTTCCGATATTTTCTTGATAGGCACGGGTCTTTCTTTGTTCATGGTCTTGTAGTTTGATATAACTTTCTATGTTGTGTTCTTTTAGGAACCGTAAGTTCTTTTCACTGCAATAGCCGCTGTCTGCAGTCGTTTCCTTTAAGATTTCACCAAAAGTATGGATGTGTTTTTGAATAACTGGGATCAGCGTGTTGTAATCCGTCCTGTCATCACTTATGTAACCATGTATGATAAAGTATTCTCTACGGCAATCTGAACATTATACGCTGGTTTGGGCTGGCCATTCATCATGTGGCCATCTTTCATTCTCATGAAAGATGCCTCTAAATCTGTTTTCGAATAGCTGTTACGCTCTTTCCCCATGATTTCAAAATTTTCTGCGTATTCTATAAGTTTTTTGCCACATGCTTCGAGTTCTTCGTAAAGCCGCTGGATTTCAGATTTTTCCTGCCTTTTGCGTAAATAAACTCAATTCCTTCCCCATCTGCTATCGCTGCCAGGTTTTTCTGGAGTTTTAACAGTTCCAATGGAGAGCAGTTGTTGATTTCGATCATTCCATTGTTTGATATTTTTTTGTGCTTTGTCAGTTTTCGCTTACGGTTCTTTTCAATCACTTCCCGCACTTTATCCATACCCTCAATCATAAACATCCGTGCATTCCCAAAACCGTATTTTGCATCATATCCGTTTTCTTCTAAGAACCCATTATACTTTGCGTAAAGAGAATCGATGGTATCAGGCAGTCCTGCCAGATGGTAGTTGCGTATTCCGCGCCATACAAAGGTATAACGGTTTGCATTGGCTTCTATCTTTGTCCCGTCTATAAAGAGCGATTCTAACGTGACCAGGCCTTCTTTCTTTAACCGCAGCAGCAACTGGTAATTCAGGTCATCCAAAATCTCAGAGGTAAGTTTTTTATTTATAAAATCATAAAAGGCGTCTCTTTTCGGCTGTTCCCTTTGTGTGAGCCAGATAAATGCCAGATCCCGTTTACATAGTTCAACGATGCGGTCAATTTCACGGATGCCGCGCATGTTTGCATATGTAAGGACTCCATATTTCATGATCGGGTGAAACCCATGTTTCCCCTTGCCAGAATACTGGGCTAATAAAGCCGAAAAATCCATTTCCTCCATCACTTTTTTAAAGGTAAAGACTGGATCGTCATCAGGTTAACGCAATTCAGAAAATTTAAAGTTGATTTTCTGTTGCCCTAATTCAAAAAATTCGTTATAATACTTATTGTTTTGCATAGTTACATTATAACATGTAACGGAGGGAAGATGGTTGTCGTTAGCCATCTTTTTTCTCTTTTATGGGGATCATTTAGGGAGGCATGTGACTCGTCTGAGTCACATGCCTCCCTGTTTAGGACTGACTATTAACCGACAACCCCTTTCCTGTTTAGAACTGACTATTAACCGACAGCCCCTTATTTTTCTATAGGAAATACCTTGTCGCGCGGATGCAGGAAGTATTTTATTGCTGTGCAATAAGCATCCGGCGCGTCAAAGTGTGTAGCCCTCAGGAATGAGGGGGAAGGGAAGTTGATGTGGGTAAGCCCATGTTGTTCCCGGCAGACATTTATTTGCGCAGTTGGAATTTATTTACAGAAACTTTCAGGTCTTTCGACTGCTTATAGAGTTCCTGGGCAGAAGCGGCAGATTTTTCTGCCGTGCTGGCATTTGTCTGTACTACCTCCGCAATCTGCTCCATACCCATGGTGAGCTGATGAAGCGACTGCGACTGCTGTGTCGCAGATTCTGCAATCTGTTCGATCAGTTCCGTCGCCTGTTTTGCGCCTACCACTACTAAAGCGAGGGCTTCTGTTGTCTCTGTAGACAATGTGGAACCATTGTGAATCATCTTGATAGAATTTTCAATCAGTTCTGTAATATGCTGTGCAGATACAGAACTCTTATTTGCAAGGTTCTGTACTTCATCCGCCACAACGGCAAAGCCTTTTCCAGCTTCTCCGGCACGCGCGGCTTCCACCGCTGCATTTAATGCGAGAATATTGGTCTGGAAAGAGATATCTTCAATCGTTTTAATAATTCCGCCAATTTCCCGGGAGGCGTTGGAGATGTCCTCCATAGCGGCAGTCAGCAGCGCCATCTTATCATTGGCAACGAGAAGCTGTTTGGCAGCTTCGGTAGAACATTTCCATGCGGTATCCGCATCGTTCGAGGTGCGGTCTACCTGACCAGACAGCTCCTGGATGCTGGAGGATAATTCCTCAACGGCAGACGCCTGCTGAACAGCGCCGTCAGAAAGAAGGCGGGCGTCTGACGCCATTTTGCTGGATTCTTCCGAGACGTTTTCTGCCGTTATATTAATTTGGGCAAGGGCGCGGTTTAAGGATTCTAAAATCTGGCGCATTGCGTTTTGAATCGGCAGAAACTCGCCGCGGTAATTGCTGCCAATGGAAAGATCCATATTCCCTTCGGCCATATCGGCAAGCTTGGAGTCGATATCGCGTATGTATTTTTTAAGTTCCCTTTTAGTTTCATGAATGGATTCCACCAGCATACCGATTTCCGAGGTATCGGATCGCATGGCAAAATCAGCGGAAAGATTTCCCTGGGAAATCTCTCCCATTTGGTCACGTACTTTAATGACGGGACCAATGATCCGAAGTCTGGTGATAATCATGATAAATATCTGCGTGATGCCAACGATAATAAATGCTAAAATCATTGAAAATTCAATAGATTCCGCTTTTTTCGCCAAAGCCTGTACTTCCGAGGAAGTTCTGTTATCCAGATCGGCGAGAAATTGTTCCTTCAAAGAATTAATCTTTGCAATGGAAGCGCTGTATTCTTCCCCATAAACATAATTAAGCGCCTCCTGCATATTTCCGGCCTGCACCTTTTTCATGGCCTCATCTTCCAAAGGCACCAGGTTATTAGACAGAGCGGACATATCGTCTATCATGGCCTGCTCTTCGTCAGTGATGCCGATTTCCTGCATGGCGGCAACGCCTTTGTCCCGGTTTTTGAGGTTATCGACCTCGTTCCAGTAATTGTCAAAGTGTTCCTGCTGACCGGTAGAAGCAAACGCGCGTACTTCATTGGTGAGGTATGCCGAGCCGTTCATAAAACGGTTGGCATTATAAGTAAGCATAAAACGATCCTCGCTTGCTTCATTTAACTGTCGGTTTACGCTGGTGAATGACAACAGCGAATAGATAAGAAACAAAAGCGAAATAATTGAAATACCGTTTAGAATGTACATTAGGGTAGATTGTTTGATAGACTTTTTCATAGTTCTTCCTCCAGGTTTTTATCAAACATATTTCCTTTGTGAAAAGTAAAAAAATTTCAACATGGAAAGTATGGTGTAATTGTATGTCTTTAGTTTACAGAAAATAACAGTGAAATTCAACCCATAAGATGAATTTTATCGTGGAAATAGTTGTTATTCAGAAGTTATCATACAAATGGAAGACAAAAATAATATCAAAAAGTCCGGCGCAGTGCAGAAAAAGGCATAATTCGTCTGTAAGCGTGCATTTAAGAAAATATTAATAAAATTCATTAGGATTTATACGGGATTTGTGATAAGATGGTTACGGGATGATGGATAGCCATCTTTTATAGCAGAAATACGATATGCTAAAGGATCAGGAGGATAATGATGAGTAAGAAAAAAATAGGCATTATCATTGCCGTAGTTGTAATAATTGCAGCGGCAGCAGGCGGAGGTGCGTGGTATTTACTAAAAGATAACGATGGCAGCAGTGCGGACAAGGTATTTGTGGAAAGTGTGGCAGACCTGATATCTTCTGCTTCCGGAGCGCAGAACCGGTATTCTGGAGTGGTGGAAGCACAGGAAAGCTGGAAAGTCAACAAGGAAGCTGACCGTGAGATAAAGGAAGTCTTTGTAGAAGAAGGCGATATGGTGGAGGAGGGAGATCCTCTGTTTGAGTATGATATGGATGATGTAGAGGCGGAGCTGGCGCAGGCAGAGCTGGATCTGGAAGGTATGCAGAATGAAATTACCGATTACCGGAATCAGATTGAACAGCTTACGAAGGAGAAAAACGCTGCCCCGTCGGATGAGAAATATCAATATACGGCAGATATACAGGAAAAAGAAAACAGTATTAAACAGACAGAATATAATATCGAGAGCAAGAAGGCTGAAATGGAGAAGAAGCAGGAAACGATTGATAATGCCGTCGTACTCAGTAAACTTGCGGGCGTGGTGAAGTCTATCAACGATTCCAATAGTAATAATGATATGATGTCAGGAGAAGATACCTCCTATATGACAGTGCTTGCAGTAGGTGATTTCCGTGTAAAAGGTACCGTCAGTGAAACCAACGTGCAGATGCTGTCTGAGGAACAGCCTGTGATTTTGCGTTCCAGGATTGATGAGGAGCAGACCTGGCCTGGAACCATCAGCAAGATTGATACACAGAACGAAGTGACCAATGAAAATAACGGAGGCGTTTATTTTGAGTCGGAAGGCGGGGCAGAAAAAGCGACAAAGTATCCGTTTTACATTGACCTGGAATCGACGGAGGGGCTGATGATGGGGCAGCATCTTTTTATCGAGCTGGATCAGGGACAGACAGAAGCAAAAGAGGGTATCTGGCTGTTTGAAGGGTATATTGTACAGGAGGATGAGTTATCTTATGTCTGGGCGGCAGATGAAAGAAATAAATTACAGAAACGTATTGTGGAGCTTGGCGAACATGATGAGAATACAGGGCAATATGAGATTCTATCGGGTCTTTCTGAGGAAGATGCCATTGCGTTTCCAATGGAAGGACTGTATGAAGGCGTGACCACAGTCACCAATGCTGACGAAGTAGATTATACTTCTCCATTGTATAATCAGGAGGGAGAGGAAGGTACTGAGGATGGACAGACGCCGGAAGGAGAAGCGGATCCGGGAGAAGAAGGAGATTTTAGCGGAGAAGGAGATCTGAGTGAATTTGAAGACTTCAGCTTGGATGAGGATCTGGGAGAAGAAGGAGATTCTGGCGAAGAAGATTTGGGAGAAGAAGATTCTGGCGGAGAAGAAGGAACGTTGAGTGACACCGCGGACACGGAGGGAGAATCGGATTCGGACAGTGGTGAGCTGCCAGAAGGGAACAAAGCGAAGCTTGCACAATAGAAGCCGGAGGAAAAACAATATGATATTAGATTTGCAAAATATATATAAGGATTACCAGCAAGACAAACTGGTAGTTCCCGTATTGAAAGATGTTTCCCTTCAGGTGGAAGAGGGGGAATATGTGGCGGTCATGGGGCCTTCCGGTTCAGGAAAAACCACATTGATGAATATTATCGGATGTCTGGACCGGCCTACCTCTGGAACTTATCTGCTTGCAGGAGAGGACGTAAAGCAATGCAGAGACAGAGAAATGTCAGATCTGCGGCTTAGAAGCATTGGATTTGTGTTTCAGAGTTTTCAATTGCTTTCCAGGCAGTCGGCGTTGGAAAATGTGGCCCTGCCTTTAAGTTACGCAGGGGTAAAGAAGAAAGAGCGCAGGGAGCGGGCAACGCAGGCTTTGGAGCGCGTGGGCCTGGGAGACCGCGTGAATTTTAAGCCTACTCAATTATCCGGTGGTCAAAAGCAGCGAGTGGCGATTGCGCGCGCAATGGTAAATAATCCCAAAATCCTTCTTGCGGATGAACCGACAGGAGCTTTGGATTCCAAATCAGGCGAGCAGATTATGGAGCTGTTTTCGCAGCTCAATGAAGAAGGCGTTACAATTGTAATGATTACACATGACAGCAATATTGCCGCAAAGGCAAAGCGGATCGTGCATATTATTGACGGCATGATTACGGAAGGAGACGGAAGCCAGTCAGATAATAGAATGGATATAGAAGAATCTGGACAGGAAGCCAGTCAGCCGGAAAAAGAACTAGACAAGCAAGAGGAAAAAACAGGCGGCGAGGAGGCAGAGTATGAATAAGAAGGTAATTATTATTACAGCAATATCTCTGACTGTTGCAGGCGGTGGAATCTTTGGCGGAATCAAGATATATCAGAATTATCAGCAGAATAACCTGGTAGTAGAGGCTGAGTATGTGTCGAACTTAAATTCTTATTTTGGAGATATGGGAATGAGCAGCTCAGGAATGGTTACAAACGATTTTTCTCAGGATGTGTATGCTCTGGAGGATAAGAAAATTTTGGAGGTATTTGTGGAGGAGGGACAGACAGTGGCGGCAGGAGATCCGCTGATTTCCTACGATATGACGATGTCCCAGTTAGAGCTGGAAATGAAAGAACTGGATGTTTCAACCAGCAACAGTAAGTTAGAGGCAGCCAAAAAAGAACTGGAAAAACTGAGGAAAACAAAGCCTGTGTCGCGTACGCCTGTTTCCGCGCCTGAGCCAGTCGTTCCTGTGGAGCCAGTCGTTCCAGAAGAACCTGTGGAGCCGGAACTTCCGGAAAAAACAGGTGAGGCATACAATTTTATCCGCAACGGTGCAAAGCCGAATAAAGGAAAAGGAACAGAGGACGATCCCTATGTGTATCTGTGCACGCCGGAATGTTATGTTCTGGGGGAGTTTATCAACAATCTGTCAGCCGATAAAAAGAAACCCATTTATGTAAGTCTTGAAATCCATAAAAATAATAAATTAGCGGACAGGCTGCTCAGCGCCTGGGAGATCGGCGGAGATAATGGATTTCCCCAGATGGCGGGAGACTCCCGTTGGTCTGTGAAGACAAGATCACAAATTATAGAACCGGAAGAGCCGGAACCAGAGCCGGAACCGGAACCAGAGCCGGAACCGTATGTGCCGGAACCGGTAGAACCGGAAGGGTACACCGCAGAAGAACTCTCCAAGATGATTAAGGAGAAGGAACAGCAAATCCGGGATCTGGATTTGCAGAAACGGAAGCAGGAACTGGAACTGGAGCAAATGAAGAAGGTAACCAATGACGGGGTCGTAAAAGCTGAAATTAATGGCGTGGTAAAAAATCTGGGAGAGCAGGACAATCTTCCCACAGACGGTTCGCCGTTTCTTACTGTATCAGGTTCCGAGGGCCTTTATGTGAGTGGGGCTTTGAGCGAACTTCAATTGGGCGAAATAGAAGTTGGACAGGTCGTATATGCCAATTCATGGGAGAGCGGCAAGAGCTTTGAAGCAAAGATTACGGAAATTTCCACTTACCCGGAGAACAACAGCAGTGCATGGGGCGAGGGAAACCCCAACGTGTCCTACTATCCTTATACCGCATATATAGAAGATACGGAAGGGCTGCGCAATGGGGAGTATGTCGATTTGACGATGACAGCTGCTATGGGGGAGGAAAAACCGGACAGCATTTATCTTGAAAAAGCGTACGTCAGAGATGAGGACGGCAGGAAATATGTATTGAAAGCAGATGAAAATAACCGTCTGGTGAAACAATACGTTAAAACGGGAAAAACCCTTTGGCAGTCAGTGGAAATCCTTTCAGGACTGACCACAGAAGACAGAATTGTATTTCCCTACGGAAAAACGGCAAAGGAAGGCGTAAAAGTGAAAGAACCTGAGTAATTCAGGACAGACAGAGAATGGAGGAAATTATGTTAGAAAATATCAGATTGTCTTTTCAGGGACTGTGGTCACATAAAATGCGTTCCTTTCTTACCATGCTTGGTATCATTATCGGTATTGCTGCAATCATTGCAATTGTCTCCACTATCAAGGGGACAAATGAACAGATTAAAGAAAATCTGATTGGTTCCGGGGAAAATACCGTGAACGTCCGTCTGTATCAGGGTGATAATACTTATGAGATAGATTATAACGGCGTCCCTGACGGAGTTCCGGTTATCTCAGAGGAAACAAGAACAAAAATGCTGGATTTAAAGCATGTAGAAGGCGCAGCCCTCTATACGTCAAGAGAAGCATATAACGTCATATATTATAAAAATACCGGTCTTTCGGGCGGAAGGATTTACGGAATTGACATGAATTATCTGAACGCCTGCAACTATATTATCAGAAAAGGGCGGGGTTTTTGCGAGTCTGACTATAAGAAGTTCCGTAAAGTAGTGCTGCTGGATGAAAATTCTTCAGAAACTTTGTTTCAGGGGGAGGAACCTGTAGGAAAAACAGTAGAGATCCAACGGGAACCGTATATTGTCATTGGTATTGTTGCCAAATCAACGAAATTTGAACCAGTCATTAACAGTATTGACGATTATTATACCTACGCAGAAAACAGTACCGGGGCGGTGTATGTTCCGGATACCACCTGGCCGCTGCTGTACGGTTATGACGAACCCCAGTCGATGGTACTAAAGCTGGACAGCGTAGACAACATGACAGTGGCAGGAAAAGAAGCTTCCGCGATTCTGAATAATGGATTATTTTCCAATGATGAAACTTTGAAGTACAAAGCGGATGATTTGTTAAAGCAGGCCGAAGATTTACAAAAACTGGGACAGTCCACGAACACGATGTTAATCTGGATTGCCGGGATTTCCCTGTTGGTAGGAGGTATTGGCGTAATGAACATTATGCTGGTTTCCGTCACAGAACGTACTCAGGAGATTGGCCTGAAAAAAGCAATTGGCGCGCGTAAGGGGAAGGTACTGGGACAGTTTCTGACAGAGGCGGCGGTTTTAACCAGTCTCGGCGGTCTGGCAGGAGTAATTGTAGGCATTATACTGGCAGAGGTGATATCCAGAGTTACCGGGACACTGGTGGCAATCAGCGTTCCAGCGGCAGTGCTTGCTGTAGTATTTTCCATGGCAATCGGAATTGTCTTCGGATTGCTGCCCTCATATAAGGCTGCAAACCTGGATCCGATTGAGGCGCTGCGTCATGAGTAGCCGGATAACGTAAAAAAGATTAATGCAGAAATTATATAGTTCTCAGGAGGAAGATCATGATTGATTTAAAGTTTTTAAGAGAAAATCCGGAAGTGGTAAAGCAAAATATCCGGAACAAATTTCAGGACAGTAAGCTGCCGCTGGTGGACGAGGTGATTGAACTGGATGCAAGAGCCAGGAAGGCGCAGCAGGAGGCAGACGCGCTGCGTGCCGACAGAAAAAAAATGTCTAAGCAGATCGGCGCTTTAATGGGACAGGGAAGGAAGGATGAAGCGGAGGCAATGAAGGCGCAGGTTCATGCAGGCGCTGCGCGTTTGGAGGAACTTGAGAAGCAGGAAGCAGAGCTATCACAGAAGGTTACAAAAATTATGATGGCGATTCCCAATATCATTGATCCTTCGGTACCAATTGGAAAAGATGACAGCGAAAACGTTGAGGTACAAAGATACGGAGACCCGGTAACGCCGGATTTCGAAATTCCCTATCATGCAGAAATCATGGAGCGGTTTCAGGGACTGGATCTTGACAGCGCCAGGAAGGTGGCTGGAAACGGATTTTATTATCTGATGGGAGATATTGCAAGACTGCATTCTGCCGTGATTTCTTATGCAAGGGATTTTATGGTGAACAGAGGTTTTACTTACTGCGTACCTCCTTTTATGATTCGCAGCAATGTGGTGACCGGGGTGATGAGTTTTGCAGAGATGGATGCCATGATGTATAAGATTGAAGGGGAAGATCTCTATCTTATTGGAACCAGCGAGCATTCCATGATCGGGAAATTTATCGATACCATTTTAAAGGAAGAACAACTTCCACAGACGCTTACCAGTTATTCCCCCTGTTTCCGCAAAGAGAAGGGCGCTCATGGTATTGAAGAGCGGGGGGTATACCGGATTCATCAGTTTGAAAAGCAGGAAATGATTGTTGTCTGCAGGCCGGAGGAATCTAAGATCTGGTTTGAAAAGCTGTGGCAGAATACGGTGGATCTGTTCCGTTCCATGGATATTCCGGTTCGTACTTTGGAGTGCTGTTCCGGCGATTTGGCGGATCTGAAAGTAAAATCCATTGATGTGGAAGCCTGGTCTCCAAGGCAGCAGAAATACTTTGAAGTGGGAAGCTGCTCTAATCTTTCAGACGCACAGGCCCGCCGTCTAAAAATCCGCGTTGCAGGAAAAGAAGGAAAATATTTCGCTCATACTTTGAATAATACGGTAGTGGCTCCGCCGCGTATGCTGATTGCATTTCTGGAAAATAATCTGTGTGAAGACGGCAGCGTGAAGATACCACTGGCCCTTCGTCCTTATATGGGTGGGCAGGACAAGATGGTCCCGAAAATGTAAGGATAAATAAGAGTATTGGTTACAGAGCAGGAAATCAGAAGAAACGGGTTATTGCAAATATAGTGCGGTAATCCGTGTTTTACTTATTTTGCACAAGGAGAGCCTGATGAGGAAAAGAAGTTTTGTGATTGGTGCGATAGCCATGGTAATTGCAGCGGCGGGAGTTTGGAGTTATCCTTACTGGCATACGGCGTATCTTATATGCAGTCTGGCAAAGTCGGAAAGCCTTAGCTTCCAGATGGAGGCCACACTGGAACCGGAGAGATTATCGAAAGGGCAGAAACAGTTTTTACAGACCCTATCCTGGATCTTACAGATCGAAGATGAATCCTGTCTCAAGTGGAGGGCAAAGGGGATGCTCTCTGGACATCAGGGATATGCAGAATTATATTGCGAAGCTTTCAAGGAACCTCTGACGGAAACCTATTTTAACAAAGATGAAGTGCTGGTAAACATCCGAATGATATATGAGAAACTGCAGGGGGAGTTTAGGAAGGCGCATCCGCTGCTGGGGAATATGCTTCCCGATTGGGCATATGAAACGTATATCTCTTTGGAGCAATTGCAGGAAATATTTGAGGTGGATTTAAAAGAAATGTTTCAGCAGAGTGCCGCTTCCGGCTTAAAACCGCAAAGCCTTTGGAAAAATCTGCTGACATTGAACCGGATGAAGCGTCATAAGACGCGCAGCGGAGAATGGCAATTTCAAACAACCTGGAATCATTATAGGATTGCGCTGCAGGCTGGCAAAAATAGTGATAATAAGAGTTTCGCCAGGCTCACGGGCGCGGATGCAGAAAAATCTCAGCAAATAAAAAGTTTTGTTTTCCTGGTTTCTTCAGAGGAGAAGAAGGTCGTCAATATTCCTGATTCGTGTATGGGAACGGAAGAAATCAGACAATTCCAGAAATTTTGGCAGACCTTGAAAGGGTTTACGGAAGGGAGAAAATAGTTTTGAACGAAAGAAAAAAGCCCATTATTGTCAGGAATAACTATATGATGCTGGTTGTGCTGATATTTCTGTGCGCTTATGGGGCAATCATGGTTTTTTCGGCGACGGCATACCAGTGCAGTATTACGGAAGAGTATAATAATGATTCCTTCTTTATGCTGAAAAGCCAGGTGAAGTTTATGTTGGCAGGGTTTGCGCTGATGCTGTTTCTTCAGCATTTCAGTTACAGGCTTTTAAACAATGTTCTTGCTGTCGTCTTATATCTGTCTGGAATTGCTTCTGTTTTCCTGCTCAAAACGCCTCTGGGAGTGACTGCCAATGGCGCTACCCGATGGGTAAAGCTGGGAGCTTTGGGACAGTTTCAGGTAAGCGAGTGGGTCAAAGTTTGTGTTATTGTATTTTTAGCGCATCTGATTGACCAGAATAAGAAATATCTCAGTTCTAAAAAGTTTACCGTTTACCTGTGGATTGCAGGGGGAATACCGGCAGTTCTGCTGTTTGAGCTTAGTAACGATTTAAGCAGTTCAGCGGTAGTGCTGGGAATTTGTTTTGTAATGACATTTATCAGCATGAAGACAGAAAAGCTGCATATCGCCGTATTTCTTGCTGCATTTGCTTTTGTGGCAATGTACGTTTGGAGTATATGGACCAATATGCCCACGCCTGAGGAAATGAGTGAAATGCCTTTTCGTGTCAGAAGAATTGCGGCCTGGCTCGATCCCAACCGTTACGCGGCTACCCAGGGCTATCAGACTTTGCAGGGCTTATATGCGATTGGAAGAGGCGGCGTCTTTGGAAAAGGGCTGGGAGCTTCAATACAGAAGCTGGGGCCAATTCCGGAAGCAGAGAACGACATGATTTTTTCTGTTATCTGCGAAGAACTTGGGATTATCGGAGCGATGGCGCTGATCTATCTTTTTGGTTATCTTCTCTATCAAATTTCCAGGGTCATGATGTCAGCCCCGGACTTGTTCGGAGGAATGTTAAGCCTTGGGGTTTTTGCCCATCTTACCCTACAGACGATTGTTAATATCTGTGTAAATCTGGCGATTCTGCCGAATACGGGGCTTCCTTTGCCTTTCATTTCTTATGGAGGAACTTCGGTATTTCTGCTTCTGGCGGGAGAGATGGCAGTTGTATTTTCGGTAGAACGCAGAATCGGGCAGTAACAGAAGTTATTTGCCGGATTTCCTCAGACTAATCAGGATGACGGCGATGTTCAAAGATTTGTCTGAGTATTGTTTTTCTTCAAAGTTCCATCACATTTATCTGCTTCCTCAAATTTCCATCATATTTGGCTGATAAAGTAAAAAAATATTGGTTATAATATTTTTTTCGACAAATAAGGAAATGATGAGGTAAAGAACATGTTTGAGTCAATTGTAGAAGCAGTAGCGGATTATGCGGTTAAAATCCCGAATCGGCTCTGCGTGGCAGATAGATCATGCGCATATACTTATGGAGAAATATGGAGACTGGTAAAAATAGCTGCACAGAAATTACAGTCGCTGGGTGTAAAGAAAAAAGATTTTGTAATGGTTGAATGTACCCAGGAGGCGGATTTTGTAATCTGTGACCTGGCTTGCGAGCTAATCGGCGCAGTATTCGTTCCGGTAGAGCACAGAGCCTCGGAAGACAGAGTGAGGATTATTTTAGAAGAGACAAACGCCAGCCTCTTTCTATGCAGCAGTAAATATGAAGCGCCGGTAACCATGCGGGATGCAGCTTTTTTGACCGAGGAGCAAAAAGAGGCGGATCCAGAGGAACAACTGCCGCAAACGGTGCAGTTTCCAAAAGCAGAGGAAACGGCTGAGATATTGTATACGACTGGCACCACCGGAACTTCAAAGGGAATAGAAGTGACGCACGGCAATAATATTGCCCTTGCAGAGAATGTCAAATATGGAACGGAGATGAAAGCGGACAACATAGAATTGATACCGCTGCCTCTGAGCCATTCGCATGGACTGAGATGCTGCTATGCTAATCTGCTCAATGGCAGCACGGTGGTTTTAATCGAAGGAGTGTCCTGGGTGAAGCGCGTTTTCGGACTTATAGAAAGGTACAAGGTTACTGCATTGGATATTTCCCCCAGCGCGCTGACTGTTCTGCATAAACTGGCAGGTGCGAAATTATCGGAAATCAGCGGGCAGATAGATTATATACAGGTGGGGACGGAAGCCCTGCCGGAGGATGTAAAGGAGATTTTAATATCCTGCTTCCCGTCGGCACGGTTATATAATTTTTACGGTTCCACCGAATCGGGGAGAACATGCGTGCTGGATTTTAACAAAGACAGAGGCAGGGCGGGATGTATTGGCAAGCCGACCAGGAATGCTACGTTTATCGTAACGAACGAAAAGAGAGAGCCGATTGTATCTTCTGAGGAGAATATGGGCTTGCTGGCAACGGCGGGACCAATGAATATGAAGGGCTATTGGAAGCAGCCAAAGCTGACAGAGCAGATTATGCAGAATGGCTTTATTTATACGAACGACTTAGGATATATTGATGCGGACGGTTATGTTTATATGCGGGGACGCAAAGACGATGTTATAAATTATAAAGGAATTAAGATTGCGCCGGAAGAGATTGAAGAGAGTGTCAGAAAATATGAGGAGATTGTGGATTGCGCCTGTGTGCCGAAAGAGGACAAGCTGTCAGGGCAGGTACCCAAGCTCTTTGTAGTGGTGCGTGAGAAAGAAAAATTCCAGAAGAAAGAGCTGTTTGAGTTTCTGAAAAAATATATTGACGCAAATAAAATGCCCAAAGAAATAGAGGTTATTGATGAAATTCCGCGCACCTATAACGGGAAAATACAGCGGAGAAAATTAGTGGAAAAAAATGAAACAGTATAAATAAGCATGGTATAACAAAGGAGAGAGATTATGAAAAAGAAGATTTTGGCACTGGCAACGTGTATATGTCTGGCAGTTTCCCTTGCAGGCTGCGGCGGCAAAGAGGAATCACGGGAAACTTCAGGCGGTCAGGAGGAAAGCGCGGACAAAGAAGCGGCAACTTTAAATATAGCATATCAGTACGGCGTAGCATACGCTCCCTTAAGTATTGTGAAAGAACAGGGACTGATTGAAAAAGCGTATGAGGAGGCGGCAGGAAAAAAAGTGACTGTTACCTGGAATCAGATGAGTTCCGGGGCGGATATCAATACGGGTATCTCTGCTGGAAGCATTGACGCTGGTTTTATGGGGGCTGCCCCTGCGATCACCGGAGTTACAAAAGGAGTAGGCTACAAAATATTTACCAACCTCTCAGGCCAGGAGCATGGGCTGATGACAAATGATGAAAATATCCAATCCTTTGAAGACCTGATTGGAAGCAGTAATCAGATTGCTCTTGTAAATATTGGCTCAATCCAGCATATTATGCTGGCGATGGCTCTGGAGAATGCCGGATATGATCCTCATGCACTGGACGCCAATATCGTGGCGATGGCGCACCCGGATGGAATGGCTGCGTTAGAAAGCGGAAATGCATCCTGCCATCTGACGTCCAACCCCTATATATTTAAGGAGCGCCAGGAGGAGAATCTTCATGAGATCATGGATGTGACAAATGCCTGGGGGATAGACGACACCTTTATCGTAGGTGTGGCGTCAGAGACCATGCATGATAATGATCCGGAACTGTATCAGGCGTTGTGCGGCGCGATTGAGGAAGCGGTAGACTTCATCAACGGAAATCCGGAGGAAGCAGCGAAAATCACCTGCGAATTTGACGGGAACAGTGAAGAAGAAGAGCTGGAATATATTCAGAAAAGCAAGTATTCTATTGAAACCAGTCATTTATTTGAATTAGCATCCTTTATGGCGCGGACAGATTTTATTGAAACGGCGCCGGAGTCCTATGAAGACCTGGTGTTTGATAATGTGTCCGGTGACTGATGCACGTATGATTTCTTTTCAGCAAAATGTGAGTAAGAACATGCGCAGGGCATTTTAATATGCTCTAAAGGAGATAGTTGTTATGGATGAAAAAAAGAGGAAGATACATGCATTTGCGGCAAGGGCAATCTTTATCATAGCGTTGCTATTGATTTGGGAATATGTTGCCAGGTCAGGCATGATGGGAGAAAAATCAGAACTGATATTTCCCTCCTTAGAGGCGATTGGCGATGCATTTATCAGAAATTTTATACAGGGATATGCAGGCATATCCCTGTGGGTGTACATAGGCAATTCCATGAGACTGCTTTTAGAGGGGTTATTGATAGGGATTCTTCTGGCGTTTCTGCTGTCAGGCTTGTCCATGGTCAGCCAAACCTTTTATGATATCTGCAACCTGGTAATTTCTGTGTTCGATTTACTGCCGGGCGTGGCGTTGCTGCCCGTAGTGATCATTATATTTGGAGTAAAGCCGGGGGTCATCGTATTTCTTGTAGTACATGCGGTGTTGTGGCCCATGTCGCGGAACGTGCTCGACGGTTTTTTAGCAGTTCCCAAAATCTATGTGGAAGCGGGAATGAATATGGGTTTAAAAGGGGCTTCGCTGTTGTGGGGCGTATATTTTCCGGCGGCAACCTCCTACATTGTATCGGGTTTGAAGGTAGGATGGGCGAGAGCATGGAGAGGACTGCTCAGTGCGGAAATGATTTTTGGCGTGGCTTCCTGTCCGGGCATTGGACTGTTCATTAACCAGATGCGCACGAATATGAACAATGCGGAAATGTACGCCACGTTGGTAGTGATAATTATAATTGGTCTGGTGGTACAGTATGGGGTGCTTTCACCGATTGAAAACTGTACCGTGAAAAAATGGGGAATGTCAAAATGACAAAAGAAGAGAAGTATATTTTAGAGATCAGGAATTTATCGAAAATATTTGATGCTGATACAGAGAAAGAAAAAGAAGTATTAAAGAATGTAAACCTTAAGGTGGACCGCAATGAATTTTTATGTATGCTGGGGCCCTCCGGCTGCGGGAAAACTACGCTTTTGCGCTGTATTGCCGGATTTGAAAGTTATGATGGCAGCGTTTTGGTGAATGGGACAGAACGTCCCAGGCCCGGTACAGACCGCATTATGGTTTTTCAGGATTTTAATCAGCTTTTTCCCTGGAAGACAGTGGAAAAGAATATCCAGTATCCTTTAAAGCTTCAGGGAATCCGTGATAAGGCAGAGCTAAAACAAAGGACGCGGGAGGTACTTTCCAAAGTAAAATTATCGGGACATGAGAAGTATTATCCATATCAGTTGTCCGGAGGGATGAAGCAAAGGGTTGCGATTGCCAAAGCCCTTGCGCTGAGACCGGAGATTATACTGATGGACGAGCCCTTTGCCGCGCTGGACGCTATGACCAGAAACGAGCTGCAGGGAGAGCTTCTGCGTATTTCCATGGAGGAAAAATGCACGTTTATCTTTATTACGCACAATATTCAGGAAGCGATTGTGCTGGGAACAAGGATTCTCGTTCTGGCGGAAGGCGGCAGGATTGTGGTGGATGAAAAAAATACAATCAAAAGGCCCGTTACGCCTGCTTCCGAGGGATATGGCGAGACATGGGAACGGCTGCACAGCGCTCTCTACTAATTGGATAAAATTCTTGTAAAATATCTTTATATGTGTTAGATTAGTAACGAACGGTATTCTGGAAGGAAACTGTATCAGTTGATAAAAGACAAATGCCTTTCCATGATAGAATGGAGGCGGATATGAAGATTGGAATTATAGGCGCCGGGAAAGTGGGAACCACGATGGGAAAATACATTGCGGACCACGGCGGGACTGTAAGCGGATTCTACTCAAGAACCGCAGGCAGCGGGCAGGAAGCGGCGCAATTTGCAGGAACAAAGTATTATACATCGTTAGATTCACTGATTGAAGGAAGCGATACCCTTTTTATTACGACCACGGACGGGGCGATTAAAACGGTATGGGATTGTATTGCAACAAGAAATGTGAAAGGAAAAGTCATTTGCCATTTTAGCGGCTCATTATCAAGTGATATTTTTTCAGATTGGGAAAGGACAGGCGCGGAGGTCTGTTCGATCCATCCAATTTACGCGTTCAGTAATAAATTCACAGCTTATAAAAATTTAACAGCGGCAAAATTTTCTGTGGAGGGAACCCGCAGGGCTTTAGAGCGCCTGCAGGCGTTGTTTGATATCTTACCGAATGAAGTGGTGAGGATTTCCACAGAAGAGAAGGCGAAATACCATGCAGCCACCAGCCTTGCAAGCAATCATGTGACAGGGCTTATTTATCTTGCGGTGGAACTGCTGAAAGAGTCTGGCCTTCAGGAACAGGCGGCGTATGGACTGCTGAAGCCTCTGGTGGAAAAAAATGTAGAAGCAATTTTTTCACAGAGGACAGATTCCGGCTGCAAACAATTTGCAGGCTGCGCGCAGACGCTTACCGGGCCGATTGAGCGCGGTGATATTCTGACGGTAAAAAAGCATTTGGATCAGCTTAAAAATCCTGAATCGGGAGCGGTGTACCGCGCCGTTGGCATTCAGGTGGCAAAAGCTGCCATGGAAAAGCATCCGCAGCGCAGCTATGAGGAAATGAAACAGATATTGGCGTAAAAATGAGCCGGGAAGGTGGTTTAATGAAGAATACAGTGATAACAATACAGCGGGCAAAAGAGCGGGGAGAAAAGATTACCATGCTTACGGCCTATGATTATTCTATGGCGAAGTTAATTGACGAGGCAGGAATCAATATGATTCTGGTGGGGGATTCTCTGGGTATGGTGATGCTTGGATACGAAGATACTCTGTCTGTGACGATGGAGGATATGATTCATCATACAAGGGCGGTTGCAAGAGGCGTAAAAGATACTATGGTAGTGGCGGATATGCCCTTTATGTCTTACCAGACTTCTGTCTATGATGCAGTCTTAAACGCGGGCAGGCTGATGAAGGAGGGCAGGGCTAATGCGGTCAAACTGGAGGGTGGAAAAGAGTTTGCCGAACATATCCGCGCGATTACGGCAGCGTCGATTCCGGTGGTGGCGCATCTTGGACTGACGCCGCAGTCGTTAAATGCCTTTGGAGGATTTAAAGTGCAGGGGAAAACAGAAGAGGCGGCCAGAAAGCTCTTAGAGGATGCCAGGGCGATTGAAGCGGCCGGGGCGGCAGCCGTAGTATTGGAATGTGTTCCGGCAAGGCTTGCAAAGCTCGTGACAGAGCAGCTTCACATTCCCACGATCGGAATTGGCGCCGGGGCGGAATGCGACGGGCAGGTTTTAGTATACCAGGATATGCTGGCCATGTTCGGCAATTTTAAACCCAAATTTGTGAAACAGTTTGCGGATATTGGCAATTTGATGAAGGAGGCGTTCCGGAAATATATAGAAGAAGTGGAATCGGGCGCGTTTCCGGCGGAAGAACACACCTTTAAGATAGATGATGAAGTGATAGAAAAGCTGTATTGAGAGATACGCAGAATGGAGGAAAACATGCAGATTGTACAAAGTATAGAAGAGCTGCGGGCTATTCTCAGAGAATGGAGAAAGGCAGGGCTGAGCGTAGGGCTTGTGCCTACAATGGGGTATCTCCATGAGGGACATAAGAGCCTGATAGTAAGGGCTGTCAGCGAAAATGACAGGGTCGTGGTCAGTGATTTTGTAAATCCCACGCAATTTGGAGTAAATGAAGATTTAGCCAGCTATCCCCGGGATCTTAGAAGGGATGCGGCGCTCTGCGAGGAAGCCGGAGCCTCTTTGGTGTTCCACCCGGAGGCGGAAGAGATGTATGTTAAGGACAACTGTACATTTGTGGATATGGACAGCCTTACTAAGGGCTTGTGCGGCAAGACCAGGCCCACGCATTTCCGGGGCGTCTGTACGGTAGTGACAAAGTTGTTTCATATTGTTTCGCCGGATAGGGCGTATTTTGGAGAGAAGGACGCCCAGCAGCTTGCTGTCATCCGCCGGATGACACGCGACCTGAATTTTGATATTACCATTGTAGGCTGTCCGATTGTGAGAGAGCAGGACGGTCTTGCCTTGAGTTCCCGGAATACCTATCTGAGCAGTGAGGAGCGCAAGGCGGCCCTGATTCTCCATAAATCCCTGCTGCTTGGGGAAGAGATGATGAAAGCGGGAGAGCGGGACGCCGCAACGGTGAAGGAAGCGATTGTGAGAAATATGAAGACAGAACCTCTGGCAAGAATTGATTATGTGGAAATTGTGGACGCCGGGACATTGGAAAATGTAACCAGGATTGAAAGCCCTGTTCTAACCGCCACGGCAGTGTATATCGGCAGTACCAGACTGATTGACAATTTCAGTTTTTGTCCGTAAGATGCTGTGAGTATAAGCGATTGCATAAGGCCCGAAAGGAGTACATTCATGTATTTAAAAATATTAAAAGGAAAAATCCACCGCGCAGTGGTGAAGCAGGCGGAGCTTAATTATGTGGGAAGCATTACGGTTGACCCCATGCTCATGGAAGCGGCGGGAATTTTAGAGTACGAGAACGTCCAGATTGTCGATATAGAAAATGGCAATCGCTTTGAGACGTATACGATTGCCGGAGAACCTGGAAGCGGTATGATCTGTCTCAATGGAGCGGCTGCAAGGCAGGTATTGGCGGGTGATCACGTAATTATTATGGCATATGCCCAGATGACCCCGGAGGAAGCGGCTGAGTTTAAGCCTCAGGTCGTATTTGTGGATGAGGAAAATAACATTTCCCGGATTACCACCTACGAAAAACATGGCCAGATTGGATGAACGGGACACGGTAAAGAGTGAAGAGGAAAGGAAACAGAAAATGCTGCAAGGAAAAACAGTGCTGCTGGCGGTGACAGGGGGGATCGCCGCTTATAAAATGCCAAATGTGGCGCGAATGCTGAAAAAGATGCGCTGCCAGGTTCATGTACTGATGACAGAGAACGCCACAAATTTTATTACAGCCACTACATTTGAGACGCTCACAGGGAATAAATGTCTGATTGATACGTTTGATCGTAATTTTGAATTTTCCGTAGAGCACGTGGCGCTGGCAAAACAGGCTGATCTGGTATTGGTGGCGCCTGCTACGGCAAATATCATTGGGAAAATTGCAGGAGGGCTTGCAGACGATATGTTAAGCACCACCGTCATGGCATGTACCTGCAAAACTCTGATTGCACCGGCTATGAATCATAATATGTATCACAATCCAATTGTGCAGGATAACCTGCAAAAGTTAGAAAATTTTAATTATTCTATCATATTGCCAGACAAAGGAATGCTTGCAAATGGAGATATCGGGGATGGGAAACTGCCGTCCGAGGAAGTTCTGGTGGAACATATACTGCGTGAGCTTGCCTGCGAAAAGGATCTGCAGGGCCAGAAAGTGCTGGTAACGGCCGGGGCCACCCGGGAAGCCATAGATCCGGTGCGCTATATTACCAATCATTCCACAGGAAAGATGGGATATGCCCTGGCAAGGCAGGCGATGCTGCGGGGGGCGGAGGTGACTTTGGTGAGCGGGGCAGCCGCTATACAGCCGCCAATGTTTGTGGAAATGGTGAACGTAGTGACTGCAGAAGAGATGTACCAGGCGGTGACGGCGCGCGCCGCCTCTGCGGATATCATAATTAAGGCGGCTGCTGTTGCGGATTACCGCCCCGCCGAAGCTGCGGAGGATAAAATTAAGAAAGCAGGCGCCGCAGCCAGTATTGCACTGGAGCCGACCAGGGACATTTTGGCAGAGTTGGGAAGAAGGAAAGAAAAAAGAGAGATTCACGCTTTTTTGTGTGGTTTTTCTATGGAGACGCGCGATTTGGTGGATAATTCCAGAAGGAAACTTCAAAAGAAGCATCTGGATTTGGTGGCGGCGAATAATCTTAAGGTGGAAGGCGCCGGATTTGGGACAGATACGAATGTGCTCACCCTTATCACAGATACGCAAACTATTTCTTTGGATAAGATGAGTAAAGAAGAAGCGGCGGACAAGGTCCTGGACGCCATATTAGAGAACATACGCCGAAAAAGTGACGGGAAAAATATTTCATAAAGGAAAAAATATCCATAAAAATGTTTACAATTTATACATTTTTTATTAATGCTGTCTATAAAAATATGGGTTATACTAAATGCGATGATAAGATAATTGTTAAAATATTACAAAGGCGGCAAACTTATGAGAAAAATGTGTAATAAAGATGTAATATTAAAATGCGGTGTGATTTTATATATGATAACGGCTGTATGCGGTTTTCTGAGGTCGGAAAACCGGTTTCATGCGGTCGTTTCCTTTTTCCATAAAATAGAAAAAGAAGTGCAGAATGATATATTTACCAGTACGAGATTCCGATATGAAAAGAAATTTCAAAATACCTTAAACCGTTACCGTCAATTTGCTTCCTTTTATAATAGAAAGGCATCCACAGCGGTGCCGGGACTCGAAGTTACGGACGTGTTGGGAGAAGCCTGCAGCCAGATGGTGCCCCAGGGAATCTGCGTGACGGGGGATTATATGCTCGTTACCGCATACGATAACGGCGGAAAATACGGAAAAACCAGAAAGGGATACCAGGTCAGCAATTCCGTTCTGTATGTATTATCCAATGAGGATCCGGGAAACCGCAGGCTTTTGACGACTATAGTTTTACCGGATATTAATCATGTGGGAGGGGTAACCTTTGACGGCAGGAATGTTTGGATTGCGAAAAGTACGACCAGAACCTGCAGCGTGATTTCTTATGATGTGATCAAACATGCGGCAAACTTGAAGCAGGGCAGTTATGAGCTGAAAAAATACGATCAGACGGTAGCGTGCGGCAGCGTGGCCTCCTTTATCACCTATCACGATAATAAACTTTGGGTTGGAACTTATTCCGATCGCAGGGAAAGAAAAGGTTCTCTGAGAAGTTTTTGCATTCTCGAAAAAGAGACGGAAAAAGGAAGAGAATACAGATTAGAACAGCAGGAGGAGATTGTGATCCCTCAATTTGCCAACGGCGTGGCCTTTCTTGAGACAACGGAAAAGACCTATATGGCGGTTACTACTTCCAGAGGGAGATACTTTGACTCAAAGATTTACTTTTATGATGTTTTTAAGGATCCCGTTACGGGAAAAAAACTATATTATCAATATAACTCCTGTAAATTCCCTCCGATGGCGGAAGAATTGGCAGTTGACGGAGAGAACACGTATTTTCTTTTTGAATCCTCCGCCACCTGTTACAGTACGCGGATCTATCAAAGGTGCAGTAATCCGGTAGACCGGATTTGCGCGCTGTCTACGCTGGAATTATTTGGGCAGAACCACGGAGAGGGATATCACAGCGGCGCCTCGAAGCTTCCAGTGATTCCTATGATGCGAATCTACGGTGAAATGTACCATGAGAGGAGGTACTGGCAGCAGTATCAGGGGCAAAGTTGTTGACTTTCTGCCCCTGACAGGCTACAATTATTTTAAAGAAGTATTCGAAGGGCAGGTCTGGTAAACAGGAGGGGTGGCAATGGGAAAAGATACACGTTTGGTAAATATTTACATTAAGATACATAATAAACGTACATTGACTGTGGAGGATCTGAAATACCTTTCCAAATATGATCCGGAATGTTTTGAGAAGACATGTAAAAATATTGTCTATAAAATGCCGGAGGCGAAACCTGTTTTGCAGCCGGAGCGGGCACAGGGGCAGAAAGATTTTGTGCCGCTGCATCTGGTGCCAGTCATGGAGAAGCCGAAGCCGGATAGACAGAAGATCGAGGCGGTTCTTGCCAATCTTGGGAAAATGGAGAAGGAGGAATTTCCAATCCCGGAAGTGGATACAGAGACGGTAAAAGAACTTCTGGGAAATCTCTACATGGAAATGCTCTTTCCGCATAATGACCGTGAGAAATTTTTCAGTTTGGAGGAGAGTGAAAATCTGTCTGTTTTTAATAAGAAAGTATAGGAAATACATAGCCGCATGTAAATTTTAAAGAGCGGCGAAGCTTTTACAGCTGGCTATAAATCCCGCATGGGAGTGGATAATCTATTGCGGGTGAAAGCCTGGGCAGGTATGCTATTTTTTTCTGGGGCTTGCAAAATAAAAAAAAATGTGCTAAAATTTTTTCAATTTAGGCATATAGTACTCCGGCGGTTCATTATCGATGTTCTACCTGCCTGAATTTCCATCTGCCGCGATGTTATTAATCGTTGTAGCGCCGCTGTCTCTCATTCCTGCGCCGTGCAGAGGAACATTTATTCTACGTAAAGTTAATTGGCAGTAGCCGCCGGAGTGATCAAAGACCCTTATAAAGAAAAAGAATGTAAACTCTTTTTTTTTTGTAAAAAACAGGCAAATGAAAGAAAGGGCGGTAAATACATGAAAGCATTTCTAATACTGGAGGATGGAACTATTTTTGAAGGCACCAGTATCGGTTCTTCCAGGGAAGTTATCAGTGAAATCGTTTTTAACACATCTATGACAGGTTATCTTGAGGTTCTGACAGATCCTTCTTATGCCGGACAGGCAATCGTCATGACATACCCATTAATCGGAAATTATGGAATTACGCCAGACATGGAATCTCAAAAACCATGGGCGGATGGCTATATTGTAAGGGAATTGTCCAGAAACCACAGCAATTTCCGCAGTGAGGGAAGTATTCAGGATTTTCTGGTGAAATATGATATTCCGGGAATTGCAGGGATTGATACCAGGGCGCTGACGAAGATTCTCAGGGAAAAAGGGACTATGAACGGCATGATAACTATCAAGGAGAATTACAGGCTGGAGGAGATTCTTCCCCGGCTGAAGCAATATACGACAGGAAATGTGGTGGATAAAGTTACCACAGGCAGTCCTTATCAGCTAAAGGGCAGGGGAAAACGCGTGGCATTGATGGATTTTGGGGCAAAAAAGAATATTGCAAAATCTTTAAATGACAGGGGATGCCAGGTTACCGTATATCCGGCGCATACCAGTGCAGAGGAGATTCTAAAGGATAAACCGGACGGGATTATGCTAAGCAATGGGCCTGGGGATCCGAAAGAATGCGGAGACATTATTGAAGAAATTAAGAAATTATACCAGTCGGACGTTCCTATATTTGCCATCTGCCTGGGACATCAGCTTATGGCGCTTGCCAATGGCGCGGACTCTTATAAGATGAAATACGGACATCGCGGAGGCAACCATCCGGTGAAAGATTTGGAAACCGGAAGAGTGTATATTTCTTCTCAGAACCATGGGTATGTGGTGGATGCCAAACATTTGGATCCCAAAGTAGCAGTTCCGGCGTTTATCAATGTTAATGACGGCACCAACGAAGGACTGAAGTATACAGGAAAGAATATTTTTACGGTTCAGTTTCACCCGGAAGCTTCTCCGGGGCCGCAGGACAGCGGATATTTGTTTGATCGTTTTATCAATATGATGGGAGGGAATCAGTAATGCCAAAAAATCCAGAAATTAAGAAAGTATTAGTAATTGGTTCCGGTCCTATTGTAATCGGCCAGGCGGCGGAATTTGACTATGCGGGAACCCAGGCATGCCGTTCTCTGAAAGAAGAAGGCGTGGAAGTCGTACTGGTCAACTCGAATCCAGCCACGATTATGACTGATAAGGATATTGCGGACGAGGTTTATATTGAGCCGCTGACCGTAAAAGTATTAGAGCAGATTATATTGAAAGAACGGCCGGACAGTGTCCTTCCCACTCTGGGCGGCCAGGCAGGGCTGAATTTGGGCATGGAGTTGGCGGAATCTGGTTTTCTGCAAGAACATAATGTGAAATTGATTGGTACAACTGCCGAGACTATTTTTAAGGCGGAAGACCGTCAGGCATTTAAAGATACCATGGAGAAAATCGGGGAGCCGTGCGCGCCTTCTCTGGTGGTTCGCAATGTGCGGGATGGTATTTCGTTTACCAATACCATCGGTTATCCGGTGGTGCTTCGCCCGGCGTTCACACTGGGGGGGAGCGGCGGCGGTATCGCCCATAATGAAACAGAACTCGTGGACATACTCACTAACGGGCTTCGTTTAAGCCGTGTGGGAGAAGTTCTGGTAGAGCGCTGTATCGCAGGCTGGAAAGAGATCGAATATGAGGTGATGCGGGATGCGGCCGGAAACTGTATCACAGTATGTAATATGGAAAATATTGATCCGGTGGGCGTACACACAGGAGACAGCATTGTGGTCGCGCCCTCTCAAACATTGGGCGATAAGGAATATCAGATGCTGCGGACGTCCGCTTTAAATATTATATCCGAGCTGAATATTACCGGAGGCTGTAATGTACAATATGCGCTTCATCCCGAAAGCTTTGAGTACTGCGTCATTGAGGTAAATCCCCGCGTCAGCCGTTCTTCCGCACTGGCCAGCAAGGCGACAGGGTATCCAATCGCCAAAGTGGCGGCAAAAATTGCGCTGGGTTACACGCTGGATGAGATTAAAAATGCGATTACGGGAAAAACGTACGCCAGTTTTGAACCGATGCTCGACTATTGCGTGGTGAAAATTCCACGATTGCCGTTTGACAAATTTATTACGGCAAAACGCAGCCTGACGACCCAGATGAAGGCTACGGGAGAAGTTATGAGCATTTGCACCAACTTTGAAGGCGCGCTCATGAAGGCGGTCCGCTCCCTGGAACAGCATGTGGACTGTATGCGTTCCTATGATTTTACGGCTCTTTCGAGAAAAGAGCTGCTAAAGAAGCTGGAAAAAGTAGACGACCGCAGAATCTGGGTGATCGCAGAGGCTTTGCGCAAGGGAATCTCCTATGACGAAATCCATGCAATTACCATGATTGACCCTTGGTTTATCGATAAGATTGCCATACTCGTAGAAATGGAAGAACGCCTGGAACAAGAAGAACTGACGACAGAACTTTTAAAGGAAGCGAAAAGAATTGAGTTTCCCGATCATGTGATTGCAAGGCTTACTGGAAAATCAGAAGCAGAAATCCGTGATCTGCGGTATGCAAATGGGATTACCGCAGCCTTTAAAATGGTAGATACCTGCGCGGCGGAATTTGCGGCGCAGACGCCTTATTATTATTCCTGTTTCGGCAGTGAAAATGAAGCGGTAAAGACCGGAGGAAAGAAAAAAGTGCTTGTCTTAGGCTCCGGTCCCATTCGGATCGGGCAGGGAATTGAGTTTGATTATTGTTCGGTGCATTGTACCTGGGCGTTTGCCCGGGAAGGTTATGAGACGATTATTGTGAACAATAATCCGGAAACCGTGTCGACAGATTTTGATATTGCAGATAAATTGTATTTTGAGCCGCTGACGCCGGAGGATGTGGAGAGCATTGTGCGCCTGGAAGAACCGGACGGAGCGGTAGTACAGTTCGGCGGCCAGACGGCGATTAAACTAACCGAAAGCCTGATGAAGATGGGGGTGCCTATTTTGGGTACTAGGGCGGAGGATGTGGATGCGGCGGAGGACCGTGAATTATTTGATAAAATTCTGGAGCAGACACAGATTCCGCGTGCGGCAGGCGGAACGGTATTTACGGCAGAGGAAGCGAAGGAGGTTGCAAACCGCCTCGGATATCCGGTACTGGTGCGTCCCTCCTATGTGTTAGGAGGGCAGGGGATGCAGATTGCCTATTCTGACCAGGAGATTGAGGAGTTTATGGAGATTATCAACCGCATTGCTCAGGATCATCCCATTCTGGTGGACAAATATCTTCAGGGAAAAGAGATTGAAGTGGATGCTGTATGCGATGGAACGGATATTTTAATTCCGGGTATTATGGAGCATATTGAGCGTACCGGGGTTCATTCCGGCGACAGTATTTCCGTTTATCCGGCGCCTACCATCAGTCAGGAGGTAAAAGAAAAGATTGTGGAATACACTGGGCGGCTTGCCCGCGCCCTGCATGTGGTGGGACTGATCAATATTCAGTTTATTGCCATGGACGAGGAGGTGTTTGTCATTGAGGTAAATCCCCGTTCCTCCCGCACGGTCCCCTATATCAGTAAAGTGACGGGGATTCCGATTGTAGACCTTGCCGCCAGGGTGATAATCGGAAATACCTTAAAGGACATGGGCTATCCTGCCGGTCTTGCGCCGGAAGCAGAGTATGTAGCGATTAAAATGCCGGTATTCTCCTTTGAGAAACTTCGCGGAGCGGAAATCAGCCTGGGGCCGGAGATGAAATCTACGGGAGAGTGCCTGGGGATTGGCAGAAGTTTTGATGAAGCCCTCTATAAGGCGTTTCTCGGAGCAGGCGTGCAGCTTCCCAGGCATAAGCAGATGATTATGACGGTAAAAGACGCGGATAAGCCGGAAGCGGTAGATGTGGCAAGGCGTTTTGAAGCGCTGGGCTATAAGATATACGCAACCAGGAGTACCGCGAAATATTTAGAGGCGAGGGGAATAAAGGCGAGACGTATTAATAAGATTACCCAGGAATCCCCCAATGTGATGGATCTGATTTTGGGGCACAAGATCGACCTGGTGATTGATACGCCAACCCAGGGGCGGGATAAGAACCGCGATGGATTCCTGATTCGCCGCAACGCAATTGAAACGGGGGTTTACTGTATCACGGCTATGGATACGGCAAACGCCCTGGCAGAGAGTTTAGAACATGCCGTGCAGGACGGGAAGCTGAATCTGATAGATATTGCTAAGGTGAAAAATATTTGATATAGATGAAAAAGGGAGCTTTGTTTTAAGCTCCCTCAAGTTTGGTCTAACGGAAAGGCCCGGTTAAGTGAAAATGCGAAAATGTCTTTCCAATAGAAAAAATAATGTACACAATTGTTACAAACCTTTCGTCCGTTCTCTATTCGTCGAAGGTAATTTCCCTGTGGTATACGCAGCGTTCGTCAAGAAGCTGCTTGAAAGTCTTTTCCTGCGCTTTTTCTTCATAGTCGTCTGACCACCAGTATCCTTTCAGTTCGTCCATATATTCGATATAATCGCAAATGTAAACATCTATTTTTGAGGTGTCGTAACCGCTGATAGAAGCCGTATTGTGGTTGCCGGTAGCATTTCCATCCATCAGAGTTCCATTTGCATCCAGGATAACGGTAAAATAATCTAAATTTTGTTCCATCTCTAAAGAAATTTCTACCGGAGTCTTAGTAACAGAAAGGATTCCAAGTCCGTTTTCATTCACATCATTAATATCCATGTGAATTATATCCCTGTCATTTCTGGCTACTTCAAATGCAAAGTTCCAGGGACCTTGCAAAATCCAGTTATCGTACTTGTTGGGGTAAGTCTGCCTGTCCGGATATAATTCGTAATAAGCATTCCACATATCGTTAAAGAGCTGGTGCTCAATATCCTTCTGTTCTGCGGTAAATTGTTCGTAGTCTTCCTCGCTCAGTCCAAGTCCGTTTTCTTCCATGGCGGCTTCGTAGTTCTGCCTGAGTTCCGCCGGCATTTCCGGACGGGTATCCTCCAGTTTTGTGCCGAAAATCTTCTCGATAGACAGTTTTGCCCGGAAATTCTGCGGGACTTTTTCGCCCGTCATGCCTGTATAAGTGAGATATTGCCCCAGTTCAAAGCGGATGACGCCGGCAAAGGTATTATCATCGATCATGATACCATCGAGATACGAATCACCACCGTTCAGCCAGTGGATATTCTCTTCCTTGTCAAAGTCAAAATCTACGGATGCGTCTAACTCAATGACGGGTTTGCCATATTCATTCGTGTAAGTATCCGGAATTTTTTCCTCAGAATGAAGTACCAGGCTAAGATAAAGCGTGCTTTCATTACAATATACTTCAGAAAGAGTAAGCGTAGTTCCGTTGGCAGTAATACTTTCCAGTTCTTTGCCTGAGTTTTTCACCGGTTCTGCCAGATTCGTGTAATCTCCTGCAAAATTGAGAGAGTTTCCCAGTTCGTCGAAGATACGTTTTAAAATGGGGACTTGTGCACAGACAGTTGCATTGGTCATATAAATGCAGAAAAATGCTGCGGCTGCCACGCCCGCCCCCGCCAGACTGCGAAGCAGCACAGTTTTTATCTTTTGAAAATTCTTTTTGGGAGCTGCTTCTTGGGTCGAAAGGGACAAAGTATGCTGCGCTTCATTTCCTTTTTGATTAGCGGCCATAGAGCGGACTTTGGCAAATGCTTCATTTTGAGCATTCGCTACGCGCTTTGGAAGTGGAAACGTGTTGTTCAGTGTTTCTTTAATTTTACCATCTAATTGTGTGTCTTCCAATTGTGAAGTTTTCAGTAGTTTGTTCATATTAGCCCTCCTTTACTAGGTTTGTTGAATCGGAACTTGTGGCTTTCGTTTATTTTTTCAGATAAGCAGCGCGGATTTGTTCTCTGGCTCTGGAAAGTCTGGTCTTTACGGTATTTTGATTCATATCTAAAAGCTCTGCAATTTCCTGGATTTTAAATCCTTGCAGATAATATAAAGTTAAAACCAGGCGGTATTTCTCCTCTACCAGCTCTAACATTTCTTTAAATTCAAACTCGGCAAGCGATTGGTCCGGCGTCATGGTTTCCGGTATGTCGCCAGGCAGATTTTCTTTTTTGTGATGTTGTAAAATACGATTGCAGTTATTTATCAGAATACGGGTCAACCAGGTTTTGAAATATGCCTGTTCTTTTAACGTATGTATCTTCTCAAAACAGTTTAAGATCGTATCTTGTACCGCGTCTGCCACATCGCTGTCATTACGTAGAATCGCACGTGCGACTTTATACATTGCCAGGGAATGAATGTCCATCAATTCCAAAAATGATTCCACATCTCCCTGGACAGCTTTTTCAATAAGCGTTTGCATAGTTTCCGCCCCCATCTTCCGCAGCCGTGAGCTGCTTTTTATCATTCGAATGATTTTGGTTACTTATACCCATTAGATACGCGCACCGGAAAAAAGGTTTCAAAATATTTTACGATAGTTGGTTTTAGACATGGTGATTTTAGTTTGAATTAGAAAAGTAAAAGACAAAGGAACACGCTAAATGACTGCGCATAAAATACGGAGGCTGCCGTTATCGCGAAGAATAGTTCGTGAAGCGGCAGCCCTGTGTCCGTTATCGCTATTATTAATTGGAAAATCGTTTCCTCTTACAAAAACAAATCATGGTGTGAATCAGGCATAAGAGTAAAAAGAGGCTTGTAAAGTTAATCCAAATATCCCGGTATGCGGATTCTGCCAATTCTTCTCTCAGCCCGCTGAACCAGATATATGCAAATGCCAGTAACTGCGATGGCACATAGGCAATAAGGTATCTCAAAATGAGAGGTTTCACAGGCAAATTAGTACATAGTTCAAATGCTGCAATCCCAATCAAAAGAATAATCGCCCGGTCCAATTCGTGCCAATTCCCGTTTGGGTCTTCATAAATACCATTACAAAGATATAAAATACTATTTAATAAGGTTGTCGCCGTATATATGAGTGAATAAATTGACGCTATGCGTATCCATTTCTTCTTATCCATGTTTCCTCCAATCTCAACGTTTCGTTCGCTTTTATTTTCAAAAAGATTCCGATGTATCGCTGCTGTTAAGTTCTTTTAATATACCTTTAAATACCTGTGAAATCATCTTATTTAATTCCTTTGCTGTAAATCTGCACATATTTGTTGCGCAAAGTACAGCGATACCATGCGTGTAAATCCATAAATGACGGTATAACAATTCCGCCTTGGTTTCGGGCAGATGATACTCAGTTTGCACGGACTGTAAAATGTCCTTATAATTATCGTCAATTGCGGGCATTAGATTGACGACTGCAGGGGGATGTTCTTGTTCTGACATAAAGAGCAGTTGAAATAATTTCGGTTCCTGCATGGCAAACAGGATATATTGTGTGCCTACGCTCTTAAATGCTGATTCCTGCGCTAAACCTTTTCTGATATATTCGGCATAGACTGACTTTGCCGAATTTTTCACTTCTTCCTGCACTTCTTCCATACTTTGAAATATGGTGAAAACAGGTCTTGCAGAACTACCCAGTTTTGCGCCTAATGCTCTGGCGGTTAAAGCTCCCATACCGTTTTCTTTTATGATATCCAGTCCGGCCTGTATGATTTGTTCCCGTGTAAATTTTGCTTTCGGCGGCATATGATTCCTCCTGAAATTAAATTGGTTGTTTTGCAACATATGTATTAAAACGATTGATTTAAGTATATAGCATGAAAACGCATTTGTCAATAGATGGAAAAAATTATATTTTAGAAAAGTTGTCAGAGTTTTGGCAGGCGTGGATTGCCGCCTTGTTTGCAAATAGCTTTACAGGAAGGTGAGGGCAGCCTGTTTGCCGCTATAAAAAAGAAGAATCTCCGGAATGTATTTTACTACAATCCGGGGATTCGTTCATGGTTCACATGAGCTTGCTATCACCTTTTGCCTGTTGGCGTTATAGCTATGTAGAATCTTTTTCAATAATTTTATCATACATGCATCAAAATCTTGCAAATATTTATCCTTATCTGGTCTTGAACAGGATTTATGAGCATACGAAAATCGGACAGGGCAGGTTGACAGATAATGGAAAAAACGGTTTTGGCAAATACAATAGTACAACGAACATTAAGTCTTTGATATATTCACACAGAATAATTGTTTCAGATACAAGGAAGAAAAACGACGGCGTAGCTGTGATTGCGTCTAGGTTTTCTGACGTAGTAGCTGGACAATTAGGCAAGTGAAGATGTCTATTGCTTAATTTTCGTTGTACTAGTTTGCCATACGCCGATGAATGATTGCAGCAGCTTCATTCTTCCGGCAATTAACGAGGAAATATTTGCAAAGAGGATGCGCAAATCGTTCCAGTTTAAGGACTCAGGGGTCTGAGGTAACGTTTTTTAGCCCTTCCTGGCAAATGGAAACCGCTTCGTCGAGCCCGCATTCATCTAACGCTTTGAGATAGTTCTTATATTCTGAAAAAGGTATGGTGCCGTTGATGAATCCCGCTGTATATTGGTATACAATTCCGTTTAAGGCATTTGAAATCTCTGAAAGCCGTTCTCTTTGTTCCAGTGAAACCTGCAGGTTTTCCGGCAGCAGATATGCGCAATCCCCTTCGCTCCAGACATCGCACATGGCAATATCGTCTGCGGGGACGGCTTGCTGCTCACGTTTCCAGTCTATGCAGGCAGAAGCAAAGCCGGGGGTAAAGGTATAGAATTTCAAAGCCTGGGTAAAGCTTAAGCCATCAGGATTGTTTAAAATCAAATCAGTAAAGACCGGCTTGTTGTCCTTATCTAAAGTATAGGTCTTTCCTTTTGTTCCATAGCTGGCAAAAAGAGATCCTTTTTCGGAAAAAAGATAATCAATCCACTGCAGGGCAAGCTTTGGATTTTCGCATTCACGGCTTATGGCAATGCAGTTGTCTGCATAACTGACCGGATGTTGCAGATGCAGAATATCGTTGGCATTTTGTTTCGGCGGAGCTGCGGCAACGACAGCGGCGTTCTCCGTGTCAAAGGAGAGTGTGGAGGGCATGGTATAAAGTCCATACCAGGCGCCGTAAGCTCCGGTACAGATAACGTCGGAAGGCGCATAAATAGACTGTCCGGTGATAAAATTGGGATCGATCAGTCCCTTTTTGTACCAGCGGTTTAAAAGCTTGAGATAAGAATGCCAGCCTTCTTCGGCAGGTCCAAAGAAAACAGAGCCGTCTTTTTGGAAAAAGCCGGTGCTTACCCCAAAGCCGGCATTTAAGGCGTCGTTTTGCATAAAACCTGCGGCAGGCAGATACAGAGGAGCTACGATATTCTTTTTTTCTTTGAACGCGGTTAAGACGTTTTCCCAGTCGTCATAAGTGACCGGGACTTCCAGGTTCAGCTCCTCCAGCCAGTCTTTACGAAGCTGCAGGCCGGCAAAGGTTTTCTGCTCTTCTGTTTTCAGGGAATAGATAGCGGCAATCCGTCCGGATGAAGTATAGGCGATATCGTGATATTCTGGCCTTTGGATAAGCCGATAGTAATTGGGGGCATACTCCTTCACCAAATCGGTCAGATCCAGGGTCAGCCCCTCGGTCAGGCATTTTTCGGCAGACGTACCGTAAAACTGGTAGAGCATGTGCTGGTCCAGTAAGTCCGGGGAAGTGCGGCTGCTCTTTCCAAATTGATAAAAAGATTGCAGATCCTTGGGGGAGGTACAAAAATTGATATGTACGTTCGTACGTTTTTCCAGCTCGCGATAGAAGTCGGTTTGATTCAAATCGCCGTTGCAGACGCTGGAAAGTTCGTTGTCAAATTGGACGAGGTAAGTCAGGGACTGTTTTGGAGCGGCCGGGGATGAGGCGCGGCGGTAGCCGGAATACACGGCAAGACAGAGAATAACTGCGGTAAAGAAAAAAACTGCGCCAATTATAAATTTTTTCTTTATTTTCATAGGAAACCTCCTGTTTTGACGTTATAATGTGTTATAATAAAATCTATTATACTACAATTTTTGGGAAAGTGGGAAGTGGATGGGAGGAAATTTATGAAGCCAAATTATTCTAAAATGCTTACGTTCCGTTCTTTTTTAACTTCTTATATTCTGGTGTGCGCTATTTTGCTGGGAATTACCGGGGTGGGATATGCAGGTTCCATGGTTAGTCTCAAGCAGGAGCGGGAACGGTTTGCAGATCTGCAGGTAAGAGAGATCTCACAGCAGGTTGCAGATTATATAGAACGGACTTACCAGGCATTTGATGTTTTAGAGGCAGAGCAGCAATTTCGGGAGGCTGCACAGTTAAGCGGGGAAACGGTAGAGTGGGAAATTCTGAGTTCTCTGGAATTAAAAACGCTGATGTCGAGGTTAGACGCCAAAAATGGGTTATATCAAAATCTGCATGTTTATTTTGCAAACAGCAATTCGGTTGTTTCAGCAGAAACCCAGCGTTGGGAGCAGGATACGGGAATTATGTTTTTTTGCAGGCAATATGGGCTGGAAAAAGAAGAATTTGACCGTTTGATGCATATGGAGGACGGCAGGTATTATGCAATTTTGAAAGGGTCAGTGATCTGGTTTTTGCAGCCGGTATATGAAGAGGGGGAGATTCTGGCTGTCATTTTCGCGGAATATAGCGGGCAACGGCTGATAGGCGGAAACGTGCATGAAAATACTATTTTACTCCATACGCAGGAGGGCGAGAATCTCCTGTGCGCAGGCAGTTTGCCCAAAGACGCCTTAGAAGGCGTTTTGGCAGAGGATACTGAGGCAGGGAAAAAGATTCAGAAAATAAAGATTGCCGGCAAGTCGTATATTGGGATTGGCGCACAGGTGGAACTGTTTCATATGAAGCTTTATGTATTACTGCCAGAGGCGGAGTATTTTAGCCAGTTCAGGCGTGCGTTGTTGATTCTTATCGCGGAGTTTTTCTTTATGGCGATTCTGGCAGCGCTGCTTTCCTGGTATTTGTCTCAAAAAATGTATGTGCCTGTGGGAAATCTGATTCAGGATAACCACAGGCTGCAAGGACGTATTAATAAAAACAGCCGGATTTTGAAGAATTTGGGACTGGCGCATTATCTGGAAGGAGTGGAACAGGCTTTTCCATCTCCGGGGAGCGGCGTCTGGGAGCAGCTCACAAATGAAGACGGTGAGGAGTATTACCAGATGGCAGTAATTGTTCCGGAGAAGAAAGAGGACGGATTCAGACCGCTGATGCAAAAGGGGCAGGGAGAAGAAAATCCGGCCTGGATTGTGGTATGGGATGTATTGAAAGAACGCGCCTTTGGAACATGCCAGGGGCTTGTGTTGCCGGTGGGGCGGCAATACGTTGTGATCGTCAGCCGTCGGAGGTCAGACGAAGGCGAACAGGAGCGTATGAGGGGAATGTTTGAGGTAATTTCCAATATTTTTCTGGAATTGTTTCAGATGCCCGTCTGTATTCTGGCCGGAGTGAAAGAACGTGGATTTGATCAGATGAAACGCGTTTATGATTCCTTATTGGAAGGGCTTTTGTATCTGGATTTCTGGAATCATGACGGAGAACGCAGGGCGGGCGTATATATGTACGGCGAAATGCTCCAGAATGAGGGAGATTTTCAGTTTTCTGATTATATCAACGGCAGCAAGAAGCTGCTAAACTGTCTGGAAAGCGAGGATTTTCATGGAGCAAACCGGGAATTGGATTTGCTGTTCCAAAAGACGTTTCCTAAAAATCAAAAATACTTAAAGTACAACTTATACCGCATGTACGGGTTGATTGGTATTTTGATAACGGTGTTAAATACTTCGGCAGATGAAGAGGAACAGAAGTTTTATGATTCACTGCATTGTGAAGAACGCCTGTTCCGCATTCAGTCTATGGATGAATTGGTGCGGGAAAGCCATGATATTTTTGAACGGATGATCCAGTATAAGGAAAACAGCGCGGCTGAGAAAAGGCCGGAGTGGCTGGAAGAGATGCTTCACTATATCCGCGAACATGCCGCAGATTATGATATGAATGTCTCCTCACTGGCTAACCGCTTCGGGATGAGCGTGCCGCATTTAAGCAGGAGCTTTAAAACATGGACAGGCATGGGCGCACTGGAATATATTCACAGGGCAAAAATTGAATTGGCAAAGGAAATGTTAAAAAATGATTGCTCTGTAAAAAATGCCGCATTCTTTGTCGGCTATTCGGATATGCAGGCTTTGACGCGCGCGTTTAAGCGGTATGAGGGTATTACGCCCAGCCAGTATAAAGAACAGGTATCAAAAAATGAAGCATGACTGCAAAAGCCGATTCTTTTCCTCAGAGGAAAAATGTGATTTAATAAATCCATAAAAATCCAAGGGAGGGAAAAAAATGCGAAAAGCAAAAAGATTTCTGGCACTTGCTTTGGCGGTGAGTATAGCGTTTCCTGCAGGGCAGACAGCATTTGCAGCAACAACTTCTAATGAAGTGTCAGTAAGAGAAAGACAAAGTGCAGCGCTTGCAAGGGAAGCAGGCGCAGAATCCATGGTATTATTGGAAAATAACGGGGCGCTGCCTGTTAGTTCCAAGAAGCTGGCATTATTCGGCGGCGGAGCTGTCCGGACCGTCAGAGGCGGTACAGGTTCCGGTGATCCGTTTAACGGCGGACTGTCCGGCGGCGGAGATGTAGCGGTTAACCAGAGCGAACGTTACAATATTAATATCCTTAATTCCTTTGAGAAGGCTGGATATCAGGTGACGACAGCAGACATATTGAAAAAATATGCCGTAGGTTATGACAAAGAATATCAAAGCGCAGCAGTAAACCCAATGGCTACGTTTGTATATCCGGAGCTGGAGTTTACGGATGCAGAGCTTGAAAAAGCAAAGAAAGGCACCGATACGGCTATTTATGTCATTTCCAGAAACGCCGGTGAAGGTGCAGACCGCACCATGAAGACAGAGGCTACCGTTACAGGAGATGACGGTCAGAAAAAGACAGTTGAGATAGGAGATTATGAACTCACTGAAGTAGAAAAGAATAATCTGAAACGTGTGTCAGCGGCCTTTGACAAGACAATTGTAGTATTAAATGTCGGCGGTGTTATTGATACAACGTTCTTCCAGGAAATTGAAGGCTTAGACGCTTTGCTGCTGATGGGCCAGGCTGGTCAGGAAGGCGGAAATGCTCTTTTGGACGTAATCAATGGTACAGTTGCGCCATCCGGAAAGCTGGTTGCAACCTGGGCGAAGAAGTATGAAGATTATCCGGCGTCCGAAACATTTGCTAAGAATGACGGCGACAGCATGAACGAATTTTATGAAGAAGGCATCTATGTGGGCTATCGCTATTTTGATACCTTTGGCATAGAACCGGCATATGAGTTCGGATATGGTAAGACCTATACAGACTTTGAGATGAATGTAACGGATGTGAAAGCAGACGCAGACAAAGTTACTGTAGAGGTTATGGTGACGAATACCGGTAGCACATACAGCGGCAGAGAAGTTGTACAGGTTTATTTTTCTGCGCCGGATTCTAAGGAAGCGGAAAAAGAGTACCAGCAGCTTGCAGCGTTTGGAAAGACGGATGAATTAGCTCCAGGACAGTATCAGACGCTGACTTTGACCTATGATGTATCTGAAATGGCGTATTATAATGAAGCGCAGGCGGCTTACATATTAGATGCGGGAACATACTATGTGCGCGTTGGTAATTCTTCACGTAATACAAAAGTAGTTGGCGCATTGAAGGTGAATAATACAAAAGTAGTAGAGCAGCTTTCAAACCAGATGGAAGTTCAGGAGAACCGCAAACTGGAAGAATGGTCCAAGGCAGGAAGGACACCGTACACCTATGCTGCAGAGGAAGCAGAAAAGAGCGCGGCAAAGGTGATTGAGATTGACAGCAGCGTGATTACTACAGAAAATAACGCTTCTCCGTATGAAGATGAGAAGGTAACGACTTATACAACGGACAAGGATTATAAAGCAATCCAGACATATGAATCCGTAGAGTATGTGGACAAAAAAGATGTCACATTGATGGATGTATATGAAGGAAAGGCCAGCATGGAAGAGCTGGTTGCCCAGATGAGCATAGAAGAGCTTGCAAAATTAAACTGCGGCAGCGGCTGGGGTGTTGCAAATGAGAACAGTCCTATCGTAGGCTCCAATTCAGCGACAGTTCCAGGTGCAGCAGGTGAGACAGTTGCTTATGAGAAATATAAGATTCCAAGCATTATTTCTGCAGACGGCCCTGGCGGTATCCGTGTAAAACAGGAATATGAAGCTACGGTAGAGGCAACTGGTGAAAAAACAACTTATTATCAGTATGCGACAGCATGGCCGGTTCATTATATGCTGGCACAGAGCTGGGATACAGAATTGCTGGAGCGTGTAGGAGAAGCATTCAGCATAGAATGTGCAGAGTTAAATATTACTACGCTGCTCGGTCCCTCATTAAACATCCACAGAGATCCGCTGTGCGGACGTAACTTCGAATATTTTGGCGAAGATCCTACAGTTGCAGGTACTATGGCGTCTGCAATTACAAAGGGAATACAGAGTGAAGCCGGTGTAGGCGCATGTCTGAAGCATTATGCAGCTAACAGCCAGGAAACTGACCGTTCTGGAACAGATTCTGTTGTCAGTGAGAGAGCATTGCGTGAGATTTATCTGAAAGGTTTTGAAATTGCCATCAAAGAGTCTCATCCGACTTCGATTATGACCTCCTATAACCAGATCAATGGCGTGCCGACAGCAGATTCCTATGATTTGTGTACAAACATAGCGCGCGGAGAATGGGGCTTTACCGGACTGATTATGACAGACTGGAATGGCGGCGTATCTCATGCGTCCCAGTCTATGCATGCAGGCAACGATTTGATTATGCCGGGCGGTTCTTCCAAGGCAAGCGAGATCATGCTGGGTGCTATGGATGTTGCTCCGGTATTTGATGAAAAGGGTCAGATTGGTCTGAAAGACGCGCTGATGTTTATGTTTACCTATCAGGAAGCTGCATGGAATGATTTTGAAGTAGCGGCAAATGGAAAAGAGGAAGTAACGGCAACAGTAGGCGAAGGACATACGGCAACTGTTGACGGAAGCAGTGTTTTGGTAGACGGCGAGCCGATTTACCTTGAATATCAGGCAAATATCTGGTGGCCGGGCGGAAACTATAAGACACCGGTAACAACGGATGTTGCTAAGGTAAGCCAGGATGGAAAATCCATTACCTACAAAGGTAATTATAAGGACAATAATAATATCTGTCTCGGTGACGTACAGAAGAGCGCAATCAACAATCTGAACATTATTATGCGTTCCAATGACATGGTACGAGTTTACGGTACAAAGAATATGCCTTACACAGAGGAATTTTCTGAAGGCTTAAAAGAATATCAGACAGTAGCAAAATCAAAAATTGATCTCTACTATAAATTTAAGCTGGAGCAGGCTCAGGAAGAAGTTGATAAGCTGCAGTCACAGATTACACAGGCGAAACAAGAGCTTTTAGATGCTCAGAAACAGCATTCGAACAACGTACTTACACTTAATAACCAGATTGCGCAATTAACTAAAGACTTAAACGCAGCCAAAGAAGAAGTGAAAGCGTTGAAGAGCTCAGCGAATAAGAAGACAGTAATTAAGCCCAAGAAGAGCAGCTATACGGTTAAGAAAGGCAAGAAAGTTACGATCAAAGTAACTGTTACCAACGCAAACGGCAAAAAAGTAACTTACAAATCTGCAAACAAGAAAATTGCAACCGTAACCAGCAAAGGTGTTGTAAAAGGAATCAAAAAAGGAAAGACTACGATTACAGTGAAATGTAATGGTGTAAGTAAGAAAATAAAAGTAACCGTTAAATAAGAATATTCTTACATGAACAATTCTGCGCCGGTGATATTGGCTCAAGACCCCATGGAACTATAGAGGGGCCAGGCCGATATCACCGGCGCAGTTTTTTCATTTTTATCAAACAAAATGCAGCTCCAGTTCATCTAATAGGTGTAACAAAGCTAAGAGATGCGGACTCTTAAGAAAGGAAATGATATGAACCTGTTGATCAAAAAGGCGAGAAAGCATGATAAAGCGGCGTTTCAGAAGTTGATGGAGCAAGAAGGCAAAGGTATGTATAAAGTAGCTAAGGCTATTTTAAAGAATGACGAAGACGTCGCGGACGCAATGCAGGAGACAGCCCTGACATGCTGGGAAAAAATTGGCACATTGAAAAAGGAGAAATATTTTAAAACCTGGCTGATTCGAATTTTAATTAATCGTTGCAATGCGATTTACAGACAGAGCGCAAGAACCGTGTCCGGGGAACTGGTATGCGAGGCGTGCGTTCCGGAGAACGGATACGCCAATTTAGAATGGCAGGAGTTTTTGAGCCGTCTCGATGAAAAATACCGCACGGTGATTGTATTGTATAATGTACAGGGATTTAAAACCAGGGAAATTGCAGAAATCCTTCAGATAAATGAAAATACCATAAGAGGAAGGCTGGCAGTCGCAAGAAAAAAACTGGAAGTCCAGTACACAGATGAAGGGAGAACCCTGCAGAGGGCAAAAGTACAAGAACATAAGACATTTTTCATAGCGGAAAGGAGAGGAATACTTTGGGGGCTACAGCGCTTTTTTTATGACGGACGGATTCAGGGAGCAAACGGAAAAGCTGCTCATGCAGATGGGACGCCCCTGGCGGAAGGGGAAAAAGCAGATTATATAATGGAAGATGGAAGTATGGAATTTGAAATTATGATGATGGCGGACGAAGAGGGGTATTTTATTGATAAGCCGGTTCGTGTAGAGTTAAAAGATTTGGGTACTTATCAGGAGGCGGGAGAGATTGTAGTGGATGCAGAGGGAAACTGGGATTTTGAATGGGTGCTGGCAGGAAGCGCAGAAGTAGAAAAATTTGAATTAAATGCTGCTTTAGAAGCAAGCGGCGCGACCGTATCAGAGGCAGAGCTGTCGCCTATTTCCATATCGTTAAAATATGATTTCCCAAGACAGGAAGAAACGGAAGCGGGGATAGATGAGAATGGGAAAGAATTTGCGCATATGACGATGAAAGAGCCGCCGTATTTTACAGGAGTGCGTATGAAGGACGGAACGATGTATACCGCTATCTCCAATGGAGGAATGGGCGGGTATGCCGGGGATAATTCAGACGTATATGAATATGCCGCTTCTTTCAAACGCACGATTGATGTAGAGCAGATAGAGAGCCTTCTGTTTATCAGGTCTTATCCAGAGGGAGAACAGCCCCTGACAGAGGAAAATCTGTATATCATACCGGTAAAAAATTCCATGAAGCGCGCGGGGGTCAGTCGCAGGATCCCCGTGTTTTTTGGCTCAGCACACTATTATGGTAGTCTGTGGAATAGGTAACATCTTTCCCAAACCAATCCGGAGGAGTGAAGGCATGGGCAGCCTCTTCGGTATCAAATTCCACCTCTGCAAGAATCAGCGGAGCTAATTCTCCGGCGAATATATCCAGTTCAATGGTAAGGCCGGATTCCAATGGTATCACATATCTTTTTTTGGAAATGAGGATACCGTCCACTTTGGGAAGCAGATGCTCATAGGCATCTTTCGTCAGCTGCAGGTTATACTCTTCGCGTACCATCAGCCCCCGGGATTTGTAGGTGAGGAAATAGTCCTCATCCTGTCTGCGAATGCGCACCACTGGGTCAGAACACAGATACCCCTGTTCAATTTGGTGGAAAGAGTAGTCCTGCAGACGCTCAGGTAATGATTTGATTAAAAATTTGCGTTCAATTTCCATAAGATGTTCCTTTCATTGAAAAAATATAGCTGAGTGTCAAGCGATAAAGGGAGACAACATTCGTAACCTTTTCACTTGAGTAATTATTTGTGAGGGAAATCTATGTAAAAAATCGTTTCTATTATAAGACAGAACGGAAAGGATGTAAAGAGGCCGCAGCCATAAAACCACGACAAACGCATGAACATGTTACACAACCAATCCCTTAAATTATAATAAATAATTACAAACTCAGGATTCGCTCAGGACTGAGCGGCCGACTGTAGCTTATTCTTTTGAAAAACCAGGTTCTCTCTATGAGGCGGCTTCCTCCACAGCGGGGCCTTCTTCATGTTTTACTGATAACATGCCTTATTTTTGTATCCTCGAAAACATGCCTTATTTTTTCACCCGATTGCCTGTTTCTTACGGCTCCATGCGCCGTAAAGACTTTCTTTTCCAGATTTCTTATAACTGCGTACCCTTACATAATATTTTTTTCCTGCTTTCAGCTTCGTAAATGTATAAGTGGTTTTCGTCAATTGTTTCTGTTGTATGTTCTTCTTGAAATTTTTGTCAGTGCTTACCTGCACCTGATATACGGCAGCCTTCTTATCTTTTGTCCATTTCACAGTCAGCTTTTTCCCTTTTGATACGTTCACGGATTTTAATGACTGCTTTTTCGGACTTACCTTGACGGTCACTTGCATAGACGTCTTTTCTGCTTTGACGGTTATCACGGTAATTCCTGTACCCTTGATGGTTACCTTTCCGGTATTCTTATCCACAGACGCAATCCTGGAGTGAGAGCTTGTAAATGTCAGCTTACTCTTAGACGCCGCATTAATCTTGAATGGCTTCGTGTCATACGCTACTTGATACAAAGTCTTTTTACAGGTGATCTCTGCATAGGCAATCTCAGTTTTAATTGTAAAGTTTGCCGAGGTATTTCCCGTATAACTGCCCTTGCCTGTAATGATTACCTCTGCCGTTCCAGCGTTGATATTATCTTTATAGGAAACCGTGTAGTCTGTATTAATAACCCCTTTCCATTCAGTGTCACGGTTACAGAGGGTTCCTTTGCTTTTTCATCAAAGGTGTAACTGGTTTTTGATAATGTAATGGATGCTTGGGAAATGTCAGTCTGTGTGGGCGGCTCTGTTGTGCTGTCTGACCTCACTTGGAATTTAATTCCGTTTTCTTTTGCGTATCTCTCAGCCTCTGACCCACTCTCTCCGTAGATAACAAGCTTCTGGCTATGGCCCCCAAATGCCTCCTTTCCGATACTTGTCACGCCTTCCGGGATGCTTATGCTCGTCAGGCCCTACACCGAGAAAATGCAGAATCGCCAATACTTGTCACACTCTCCGGGATGCTTATGCTCGTCAGGCCACTACATTCTGCAAATGCCCAATCTCCAATACTTGTCACTTGCTTTTTACTGATCTCTGAAGGAATAACAACATCCCTATCACTTCCGGTATACCCTGTAATTGTCACACTGTTCCCATCCTCATTTACTTCATATTCAAAATTTCCTGATTGTTCTTCTGCCTGAACTTCCATACCATGCATCGGCAATCCCGCCACTATTAGTATCCAAGCTAACCCTACCGCAAGCATTGTCTTTGTTATCTCCTTTTTTCCTCCACTTCATAAATTTTCCCCCTTTTTGTCATTTTTCACAATAAGTTCTATAACTTTCCTCGAAAATGTGTATAAATCACATATCTATTATATTCTTATATTTATTTTTGTAAGGCATATTTTCTTACCGGCAAGGCATATGCATGAATGAACTGTTGACAAATTGCATCGTCCAAGAATAGACAAAACACGAACAGACGAATAATTATTTCCCATATTTTATCTAATATTACCTATTACTCTAACCAGCGCCATCTTTACTTTTGCGCTACATTCTATTCATAATTTATCAACTCATGCGTTTGTCGCAGCCGGAAAACAGATGCGTGACAGAAATAAAATAAATCCCCCCGCCCGGTGTTTTTACCAAAGCAGGGGGATTTCTATATTGCAGATTTATGCGCTGTCTGCAGTGATTACTGCTGTCCGCCAGACATCTGCTGTTCCTGTTTCATAATCATTTTCTTAACCATTTCTCCGCCGATGGAACCAGCCTGGGCAGAAGTTAAGTCACCGTTGTATCCTTCCTTTAAAGGTACGCCAATTTCAGATGCAACCTCCTGTTTAAAACGGTTCATAGCCTCTTTTGCCTGTGGTACTGCCATTTTGCTTGTGTTAGAACCAGAATTGTTAGTCACTTGATTCACCTCCAAATGTTTCTTTGTATTTTATCCGCTAAAGCGTTTTTGTGTTTGATAAGGACATCATCCCGAAATGGCTCATTCCTGGGAATGATGTCCGTCTCGAAACTCTGTCGCTTATCATGGTGTTATTATCTGTCAAGAAAAAAATAATATGAATGGAAATTTTTATGATTTTTGGGAATTGCTGGGAGAAGACGTTTGAGCGGGATTTTTCAGGTGTGCGCCAGACTTTACAGAATGGGAAGCATTTGTTACAATACAAATGTGCAATAAAAATTTATTGAGCGTACAGAATAAAAACGATGGATAATTCGGAAAGGAAAGTTCTAGTACAGCGAATATTAAGTAACGGGTGCATTGATGCAGGATGGTTGTTTCATATGCAGAGTGGAGGAATGAGGCGTAGCGGTGTCTGCGTCGATTGACGACAGCGCAGCAGATGAACATTTTATTTGGAAACGCTGATAAATACTGCATTTCCAAAGTATAATTATTTGCAATACACGAGGGACAGAAAGATGAAATTACAATATCAGGGAGAAAGTATTGCGTATTCTTTGCTCCGGAGCAGGAGAAAAACAGTTGCCATATCCATAGGCACGGATTTAAAAATTTTAGTAAAAGCGCCTCTGCAGGCTTCCGCGGAAGAAATTCAGAGCATCGTGGAAAAAAAGGCCGGCTGGATTTTAAAGAAAAGAGAGGAGCTTGCAAACTGTCAGGAGAAAAAGGAATCCAGGGAATTGACGGAGGGGAAGTGGCTTTTGTTCCAGGGGGAAGCATATGCTCTGCGGATTGCTGCAAAAGAGCAAAACAGGCAAAGGGAATCTGACAGCAGCGTGGAGATATCAGGCAGGACGATCATCGTATATGCAAAAAAGGAGATAGAAACAGAAGTTCGCCGGAATTTATTAGAATGGTACTATGAAATGGCCAGACAGTGGATTTGCCGCAGGACGGCATATTATAATCGTGAATTACAGGAGCCGATAAACAGAATTTGTATCAAAGATCAGAAAAGCCGCTGGGGAAGCTGCAGCAGTAAAAGGAATCTGAATTTTAACTGGCGTATTATCATGGCGCCGCCTGAAGTCGCAGATTACGTGGTAGTGCATGAAATGTGTCATTTAAGGCATTTGAACCACAGTTCTGAATTTTGGGCGGAAGTAGCTGGAATTTTACCTGATTATAAAGTCAGAAGACAATGGCTGCGCGCACATGGGGGCAGCCTGATGGAGATAATATAAAAGAGAAACGGAGGCAGTGACACATGAAGAAAATTGGAGTATTTTTAGCAGAGGGATTTGAGGAAATTGAAGGTTTGACCGTGGTAGATATTCTCCGCCGCACAGGGATAAGAGCGGAAACCATTTCCATTATGGAGGGCAAGGAGGTCTGCGGCTCTCACAAAATTTCAGTGATTGCAGATAAATTATTTGAGGATGTTGATTTTGAAGGACTGGACGGCGTCGTGCTGCCAGGAGGACTGCCGGGAACCACGAACCTGGGCGCACATAAAGGAGTAGAGGAGATTATCCGCACATTTGCCGCGCAGGGAAAGCTGGTGGCGGCTATCTGCGCGGCGCCCAGCGTGCTGGGACAGGCCGGGCTTTTAGAAGGAAAAAAAGCAGCGTGTTATCCGGGATTTGAGGACAAGCTTACCGGAGCGGAGGTAATCTATGAAGAAGTGGCAGAGGCGGGAAATGTGATTACCAGCCGGGGCATGGGAACCGCAATTGCCTTCGCACTGCGGCTTACAGCTTACCTGACAGATGAAAAAAGAGCCCAGGATCTGGCGAAGAAAATTATTTACCAATAGTCTTCCTTCCCACAGAATTTAGGCGCGCTTTCCATACATGCGCCCAATCTCTAATTTTGTGCAGCAAATGTTTTCAATACCTACTGCTTAGGAGGGTGCGATATGGTCAACACAACCACAAAGGAAGCGAAAATCGTGCTTGTTGATGATGAGACGGATATATTAGATCTGCTTGAGAAGTCTTTGAATATTGAGGGATTTTACAATATTTTAAGAGCGGAAAACGGGCTGTCAGCGGTAAATATCTGCAGAGAAAACCGGCCGTCCATGATTATTTTGGATGTGATGCTGCCTGACATAGACGGCTATGAAGTGTGCAGTCAAATTCGGGAATTTTCTCATTGCCCTATTTTGTTCCTCTCTTCCAAAAGTGAGGACGTGGATAAAATACTTGGACTGGCTGTCGGGGGAGACGACTATGTGACGAAGCCCTTTAGTCCCAAGGAAGTCGTATATAGAGTGAAAGCCAGTTTACGGCGTGAACAATACAAACATACGCCGCAGCATGGTTTTTCCATTCATATAGGGGAACTTTTGATAGATACGAACGGCTGCCGGGTAATGAAAAATGGGAAGCAGATAGAATTAACGGCCCGTGAGTTTGAGATTTTACAGTATTTGGCAGAAAATGCAGGATGGGTCGTCAGCCGGGAACGATTGTATGAGATTATTTGGGGCGAAGACAGTTTTGGGTGCGATAATACAATAATGGTGCATGTCCGTCATTTGCGTGAGAAGATAGAGGAGAACCCTTCGGCGCCCCAATATATTATCACGGTGAAAGGTTTAGGTTATAAGCTTGTCAACCCGTATGAAAAGTAAAAAGAAATTAAATCCATTCCTGCGGATTTTTCTGTTGGTATCGCTGCTGTTCGTAATCGCTGTAATTGCCGTAATCGCTATCTTTTATTATATTTTTGGAATTACTGAACCGGAGGGCCTGAGTCTGGCCTCATGGCCCCGAACGTTTACAACGAGTTTTGCCGTGTGGATGGAAAATGATAACGGCAGGATTAAGATAGAAGAAATGGGACTTGAAAGACTGGATGAATATGGATTGTGGATTCAGGTCATTGACGAGACTGGATGCGAAGTTTTTTCTCATAGCAAACCAGGGTATTATCCGGCGTATTACTCTGCATCGGAGTTGATCGCGCTTTCTACAAGCGCGTATAGCCAGGGAAATACGATCTTTGCGGACAGTTTTAAAGATTCTGGAAGAACGTGGAGTTATCTGATTGGATTTCCTTATCCGATCGGAAAACATATGCTTTATTATAATGGCGGGAATGTAGGGCGTCTTTTTCCAGTGCTGCGCATATCAATTTTCATTCTGATATGGGCCATTGTGCTGTTTCTGATTTGCTACGGCTTCTGGCTCACCAGACATCTCGGAAAAATAACAAATGGCATCGGCGGGGTATCGCAGCGTTCTTATGTGCCGCTGCCCGAAAAAGGCGTATTCAGCCAGATTTATGGCGCGCTCAATCAAATGGACAGGGAAGTGCGTCATAGCGACGAAGTGCGGCAAAGTACGGAACGGGCGCGCAAAGAGTGGATTGCAAATATAACGCACGATTTGAAAACCCCGCTGTCGCCGATTAAGGGGTATGCGGAGCTGTTGACAGCGAATCCGGCTCCAGACAGAAAGCTTATACAGGAATACAGCGGGATTATCTTAAAAAACGTAAACTACACGGAAAAGATGATAAGCGACTTAACGCTGACATACCAGCTTGATTCCGGCGCAGTCCCCTATCATCCGCAGGCGGTGCGCCTGGTACGTTTTTTAAAAGAGCTGGTGATTGATATTGTAAATAATCCCGCGTTTGCCGGACGCGATATTGAGTTTGCAGGCAATATGCCGGAAACTAAGGTTTGTCTTGATCCGGATTTGTTCCGCCGTGCTGTGAATAATCTTATCATCAATGCGCTTACACATAATCTGCCGGACACCAAAGTAACAGTCAGTATCGGGGCGGGTGAGAAGAAGGAACTATTCATCTGTATATCAGATAACGGAACGGGGATGAAGGATGAGGAAAAAGCGGTGCTCTTTCAGCGGTACTACAGAGGGACGAGCACGAAAGAAAAGCCAGAGGGAAGCGGCTTGGGACTTGCGATTGCAAAACAGATTATTACGCTCCATGGCGGCGATATTACTGTAAGCAGCAAACCGGGCGCGGGGACGAGGTTTACGATTTTTATACCCACAGCCAATGAGGAAAATAGCCATGCCTGCCGGGACGTTTGACGTATGCCGCGGGGGAAATATCCCGTTGCAGCAGCCGTAGTTTATTTTGGCAGGAGAAAACTTAAGCTTAAATAAAGATACACAAAAGCCCATCATAAGACAGATGATTTATGCTGTAAGCATAGGTCATCTGTTTTTTCTTCCATTTGGAAAGACCTTATTAGGCGAAAGCGTGAAAGTATCTTTCCTCTGGAAGAAAAATAGTGTGCGCTCCGATGCAGGAAGTATATTATTGCTGCGCAATAAGCATCCGGCGTCTGAGAGAGTGGAAGTGGGTTTGCCTACTTTGTTCTGGACCTAATAAACTAACAGGAGGTACTTGAAATGGAATTACAGTTGCATCATGTAAGCAAACAGTATGGAAAAAAGTGTGCGGTCAACAATGTAAATGCGGTTTTATTGCCGGGGGTGTATGGATTGCTGGGAGCAAACGGCGCGGGAAAAACAACGCTCATGCGGATGATATGCGGTGTTTTGAAGCCAAGCGCAGGCAGTATCAGTCTCAACGGAAAAACAATGGAAACGTTAGGGGAGCGTTATTATGCGCATATAGGATACATGCCGCAGGAGTTCGGATTCTATCCTGATTTTACAGCCCGTGAATTTATGTTATACATGGCGGCGGTAAAAGGGATGGATAAGAAACGGGCCAAGACAAGGACGGAGGATTTGCTGGATATGGTAAACTTATCTTCTGCGGCAGATCAGAAAATCAAATCTTTCTCCGGCGGCATGAAACAGCGTCTGGGAGTTGCGCAGGCAGAATTAAATAATCCTTCCATTTTGGTTTTAGATGAGCCGACTGCCGGGCTTGACCCGAAAGAACGGGTACGTTTCCGCAATCTCATTTCAAATTTTGCAAAAGAAAAAATCGTTATTTTATCCACTCATATCGTTGCCGATGTTTCTTATATTGCAGATACGATTTTAATGATGAAGCAGGGGCGCTTTCTTTTGCAGGGGGAGAGGGATGCCATTACGGAAAACATCAAAGGCAAGGTATGGGAGCTGTTGGTTGACGAAAAAACTGCTGCGGAATTTAACAGCAAATATTCTGTGGTAAATCTTCATCACGAAAACGGCATGGTACGGCTGCGTATAATAGAAGAAACTGCGCCCAGTCAAAACGCGCAGAACGTAGAGGCGGATTTAGAGGATCTGTTTATGTACTATTTTGGGGAAAAAGCGGAGAAGCAGGAGGTGCCTTATGCTGGTTAAATATGAATTGTTGAAAATACTGCGCAAAAAATCTACTTTGCTTATAATGGCGGTCAGTCTGATATTGACGGCGTTCCTTTTCGGCTTGCCCGCTGTGCAATACCAAACCTACGATCAAGACGGCGTGATGAAAGGGATGGAGGGAATTGCCTTTGAAAAGCAGCAGTATGCCCGGTTATCCGTGTCCTTGTCCGAGGAGTATATTACCAAGACAATCCGGGAGGTACAGAAGCTTTTTGAATCCCCCGACAATGTCGGATATGATGGAAAGGAAACGTTTTTAATTGGCGACGCCTATTGGAAGGGGATTGCGCCCAGAGAAAAGCTGCTTCGCTTTATTGCAGGTACTTACAGCAAACCCAATGAAAGCCTGGGGTACGATAGTCTTCGACAGTTGGATATTACGAAGGGAGCGTTCTTTTATCAGAAGATGGCAGAAAAGAGGGAAGCGTTGCTTCTCGATCCGGCCCGTGCGTTATCGAAGGAGCAAAAAGAGTATTGGAGCAGGATGGCGCACAAAGTAAAAACGCCGCTGCAATATGGATATTATGGAGGATGGGAAGTGATAATAAGCTGCTTTGAAATCCTTATGTTTGCATTGCTGGCCATTTGCATTGTGATTGCACCTGTTTTTTCCGGAGAATATCAGGCGGGGACGGACGCGGTAATTTTGGCGGCCAGGTATGGAAAAACAAAGCTGGTGGCAGCCAAGATAGCAGCGGCGCTTTTATTTGGGACGGCTGCCTTTGTACTTCATGTGTTAACTGCGTGTGTTCTGCCCCTGGCGGCATTTGGAGCGGAGGGCTGGAATTTACCAATTGCCATTGCAAATAGCACAATTCCGTATCCGTTTACATTTTTGCAGGCCGTGCTTGTCAATATTGGGGTGATATACCTGGTACTGCTGGCCATGATGAGCCTGACGCTCTTTTTGTCTGCGAAAATGAAAAGCCCTTATCAGGTGTTGGTCGTGCTGATTCCTATATTTCTGATTCCTATATTTCTGACGCCGGGCAATACGGCAGGGATATATAATCTGATATTGTTTTTATTGCCCTATCGCTGCGCGATGCCTGAATTTGGTAAATATATTTCATATCAGTTTGGCGGGGCAGTTTTCGATGTGCTTACTGTCAGGGCGGTTTTATATCTCCTGATAACAATGCTCATACTCCCGTTGGCAAGGACAACGTTTAAAAAGCATCAGGTTGCGTAAAAAAGTAGAAAATTACTCTTTGGCAGGACTGTAAAATCATGTTACAATGAAACTGCGAAGGAGGAATTTGTATGCTGAATATTATGCTGGTGGATGACGAGGTACTGGCGCTTCAATATCTGAAAAGTATCGTGGACTGGGAAGCATTTGGATATCACATTGCAGGTTGTGCCGCCAGCGGCAAACGGGCGTTGGAGCTTTATGAGGAGACGGTTCCGGAAATTGTTATATCGGATATCCGTATGCCATTGATGGATGGACTGGAACTTACCAGACGATTGGTGGAGAAAAATAGAGATGTTGAAGTGATTCTGCTGTCTGCATATGGAGATTTTGAGTATGCCAAGAAGGGGATTGAGTACGGCGTTTCAGAATATCTGTTAAAGCATGAACTGAGCGAAGAACTTTTGCTGGAAAAACTGAATGCGGTCAGACAAAGGATTCAAAAAAAGAACCGCAGAGAAAAGATATATCAGAAATATTTTATGGAGGAACTTATCTATCATCCAGCCAGGAACAGCGAAGCGCAAGAGATGTTTTCTAACCGTTTGTTTCTTGTGCTCTGCCACAAACGCAGCGCGTTTTGCGATGGGAAGATTATCGAGGGGGCCTGGAGTGAAATGGAACGGGAAATTCTTGCAGAAGCCATGGAAGAGCCGCTGGAGGATAAGATTTTTTATGTGGCGGACGTACAGCTTGCGCCAAATAACTGGCTGGTTTTATACCGGATTGAGAATACAGCCAGTAAATTTACGGTAAATGCCCTCATTGAGAAAAAATGCGCCCAGATTGGCGCAAGATTGAAAGTTATGTTGGAGTGCCGGTTCCATCTCATATATAGTTTTGAAATCGCGCCGCATGAGATTGGTGAAAATTTTCGGAAAATGTCGCGCCAGATTCGTTATGCTATGTTTTTTCCGTCAGACCAGAGGGAAGCATGTACCGAGATTTCGGTGGAGGAAGGGAAAAATATTCAGAGTATGGAGGAAATCCGTCAATTAAAAGAGTGCATATCCAATCCAAGAGGAGATCCGGCTAAAATTGTCCGTGAACTTTTTTATAATCTATGCGCCGGAAAAGATTTGGATGCCTGTAAATCTCTGATTATTTTTTTAAATGGAATGCTTTTGGCAGTTTGGGAGAAAGAACATATCGAGAAAATTGGAGGAGAACAAAAGCGTTATACGATAAATGAAATTACCTCTTATTTCGAAGAGAATTTTCAAAATATTCATAATCTTATCTGTGGGGAAACCGCCTACTCAGAGTTGGTACAGGAGATCATTCGCTACATACGCAAAAATTATAAAAAAGATGTAAGTCTTGACGAATTGGGAAAGGCGTTTCAGATGAATGGCGTCTATCTTGGGCAGATTTTCCGGAAAGAAACAGGCACAACTTTTTTAAAATATCTGACGGAAGTGCGGATAGAAGAAGCAAAGCGTCTGTTAAAAGAAACGAATATTTCCGTATCAGATACTGCGGAACGGGTAGGTTACCATACCAGCCAGTATTTTTGCAAAGTGTTTGCGAAATCGGCGGGCATGACGCCATGGGAGTACAAAAGATGCAAGGAAAAAAATTGAAAAGAAAACGCCTGAAGTGGCGTATTATAAAAAATATCTCTCTGATTTTAGCGGTATCTATGATTGTAAGTTCAGCGGCTGGAATCTGGTATTTTCAGAAAGTGGTGCAGGCGCAGAAAATTTCAGATGAAAGAGGCCGTCTCGTGCAGCTTTCCCATCAACTGACGTTTCTGGCAGAAGATATGGAGCAGTTTTCACGCAGTATATTGATTGACGAAGAGCTGCAGCGGCTTTTGGAGGAACCGAAGGCGAAAACGGAATTTGAACGCCGCCGCAGGTACAATCAGGTGAGCAGCCGGTTGAGCTTTTACAGCAATCTGCGCCCCTATATCATGGGTACAATTTTAGACATGCAGGACGGGATTTGCTATGGGAGTAATTATAATGCCATGGATACCGGATATATCAGGGAAAAACTGAAGAAAGAAGAGATTTCAAAATTTCAGGGGCGGTCCTATGTCTATTCCGCTCCTTATTTTGATAAAGAAAGTTATGCAGATAGTACGATGATTTGCTATCAGGTTCAAATGTATGATAAAAGTCAGTTTGGCCAAAGAAAAGGAACGCTCTATATGGAGATATGTTTTGATTATTTTCTGGAACAGATATCCGCTTATACACAGGAGGAAGATTATGTGGCTCTTCTGGGAACAGAAGGAGAATTTTTGTATAGACAGGGAGCGGATGACAAGCTGGAGAAAAGTCTTGCAAGGCATGATGCGGGCAGGAAGGATATTGTCAAAACAAAATATGGTTATCTTCTTGGTGAAGCAATTGGCAAAACGGAATGGAAATTGTGGGCGCTGGTGACACAGGAAGATTTGTGGGTGGTGAGTAGATTTGTTTTAATATTTTTTCTGCTTTCTTTCCTGCTGTCTCTTTTCTTGATATTAATTTTTATTTCAAAAAGGATGGAGGCCGTAGTTTCCCCGCTGACCCAATTGTCGGAAAAAATGGCCCGCACAGAATACGGGAAAATAGAAGAAATTGAAATTGTGTATACTGGAGATGAAATTGAGAAGCTCTATGAATGTTTCAAAGCGATGATGACCCAGTTGAAGAAAGGGGAAGAGGAGCGCATACGTTATGAACAGCAGAAACGAGAAATGGAATATGATATTCTGCTCTCCCAGATTAATCCGCATTATCTTTACAACGTGCTTAATACGGTTGTCTATCTGTCGGCAGCGGACAGAAACCAGGATGTGGTGAAAATTGTCCAGGCATTGATCCATACGCTGCATGATACTTTAAAGCTGGGGGATGACAGCGTGGAAACCACGATAGAAAAAGAGCTGGAATTAACCGAGTGTTATCTTGCAATACAAAAGTACCGATATCCTGAGCAATTTGAGGTAAGGTCAATATGCGGCGACCTGTGCGCGAAATGTAAAGTGCCAAAGACCATCATCCAGCCGCTGGTGGAAAACGCGATTATACATGGAATTTTACCAACGGAGAAAAAAGGAATCGTCATGATAAAAATTTTACGTCAGGAGGACAGTTTATGCATTTTGGTGGAGGATGATGGGATCGGTATTCCCAAAGAAGAGGTGAGACGTTTTATGTCCGGGAAAGAGATCGTACAAAAAAAGGGCGGACGTAAGCATATTGGACTCAGTAACGTCAGAGACAGAATCCGTTATCTTTATGGAGATTGTTATGGTATGCAAGTAGCGCAGAGGGAAGAAGGAGGAACACGGGTTTTCCTGCGCCTGCCCTTTGAAATTGTAACGGAAGAGGAGGAAGAGAAACTGTGAAAAGGAAGCGCAGAGGAAGCAGTAAAGGATGGTTTGCTATCTGTCTGGCGGCAATATTAGCCGGATGCGGACAAAGAGCGGAAATTGTGGAAAAAGAGACGCCTGAGACAGAAGAGAAACGGGAGATCCCTTTTGATGAACCGCTTCCGCGGGATTATAAAGGAACGCTTACGATGTGGTCCTGGGACGCGAGTTATTATCAGACAGTGACGCAGGCGTTTCAGGAAAAGTATCCCAATGTGGAATTTGTTTCCGTAGCCGTTGAACATAAAGATCTTCCCATGAAATATCAGACGGCTCTTGTTTCCGGAGGCGAGCTGCCGGATATTGGCTGGGCGATCATAGACAGCAGAGGGAAAGTGTTTGAACTGGATATGTGGGAGCCATTAGAGCAGGAGCCATATAATTTTGATCTGTCGCAGGTTTATGAATATCTTCGCCCCCATATGGTAAATTCGAAAGGAAACGTATGCGGGATAGAACAGTCGCTTTCTCCGGCAGGGCTGGCATACCGGAAGGATCTCGCAAAAAAATACCTGGGAACGGACGATCCGGATGAGCTTGAACAAATGATGCCGGATTGGGACAGTTTTATAGAGAAGGGCAGAGAGGTCTATGAAAAAAGCGCAGGGAACGTTTATATGATGTTTTCTCTGGGAGACGTTCGGCAGTTTATTCAGGAACAGCAGGAGACTCCCTGGGTCGATGGAACAGAGATTGACGTGGAAAAAAATTTTGGACGTACTTTTCGCCTGATGGAACGGTTTCGGGAGGCAAATGTTTCCGACAGCCTGATTGCATGGACGCCGGCATGGAACCGCGCGTTTTCTCAGGATAAGCATATTTTCGCCACCTGTGCTTCCTGGGCAATCAAATTTACCATAGAAACCCACGATACCAGAGGACAGGAAACGGGGCACTGGGGAATGATGAGCGCTCCGGAGGGAAATGTCAGTATGGGAGGCACGGCCATGGGTATTACGAAAACCTGTAAGGACAAGCGGCTGGCCTGGGAGTTTTTAAAATTTGCCACGCTTTCTGTGGAAGGGGCAAAAGCGATTAATTCTATGGGGCTGATGACTGCGGCCAGGCAGCCTTATGAGGAGGAACCGGGACTGAAAAATTATAAGAGCGCATGGTTTGGAGAACAGGATGTGGGTGTCTATTATATGGATAAAATTATTCCCAATATAAAGACCAGAATTATGACAGAGGAAGATGGAATTATACATAGTTGTTTAAGCCTTGTTATGGATGTAATGAACGAGGATAGAAGCGTGACTTGTGAGGAAGCGCTTTTGGAATTGCGAAAGGAGCTTGCCGAGGAATTGCCGGATTTTAATGTGAAGTAGCGGAAGCGGAAAAGCTATAAAATGAAAACAAAATCTATAGAATGTGTTCTGGAAAATAAAAAATGCAAATGCTAGACTAAAATAGTAAAAATAAAATGCGCGTATAGTGCAAGGAGAAAGGAGTATCATATGAAATCAGAACACAGAAAAAGAAACAGATTCTGGTCGTTGCTGCTGGCATTTGTGATGGTATTTACTACCGCATTTGGCAGCGCCGGACCTGCAGCAGTCCTGGCGGCAACAGAAGATGATGAGTTTGAGGAAGTAGCAGTCCCCAACGGCGATTTTGAGTCGGGTTCAGGGACGGCATGGACCTTTGCCGGGGCAACGGAGGATGACACGGCAAAAGCGACGGATTATTGGCGGATTTTTAACGGCAGCGGCACTAATAAAACAAAGGCATACGAAGCATGCAGTAAATCTGGCAGTACAGTGAGCTACACGGTTTCTCAAAGTGTAACGGGTCTGCAGCCTGGCACATATAAAGCGTCGGTGGAAGCCATGGGAGGAAATGATAAAGGCGGTTCACATACGACGACGCTTACCGCGGGCGGAAAAACGGTTGCCGTTACTCCAAACACCTGGGATAAGTGGAATACCTATACGACGGAGACCTTTGCGGTAGGAGAAGAAGGAACATGTGAAATCTCCATTGCTTCCGAAATAAAAGGCAATTATATTAATATTGATAACGTGAAACTTTACCGTCTGGTACCCCAGGGACCGGTAGAAGTCGACAGCGTACCGGCCGTCCGTAAGAAAGTCGCAGTCGGCGGGACATTTACAGCTCCTGCGCAAGTGACTGTGCTTTATAAGAATGGCAAGAGCGGGCAGCATGACGTTGCATGGAATGAAACGCAGCTTGCAGCAGTTAAGACAGACACGGCGGGAAGCTATACGGTAACAGGAACGGTAACCGTGAATGAGACGGAATATACCGTGGAGATGACGGTGGAGGTCATCGACGAATCTGATCTGGTACAGGAGGTGCCGGAGAATGGACTGGGTTCCATAGATTTTGACGAGAACTGGAAATTTTATCTCGCAACGAGAAAACCGGAAGTGGCGGACGGCGGTTTTGCGGCGGCAGGCGTAAAGGACGCCGGAGATTACACGACGGAAGAGATTGTTGCGGAAGATTTTGACGATGTTTCTTTCCGTACGCTTGACATACCGCATGATTTCAGTATCGAGGGAGAAAAAGTGAGCAGTTCCTCCGATGCGCAGGCGTATCTGGAAGGCGGTCTTGGATATTACCGTAAGAAATTTACCGTTCCGGCCGCTATGCAGGGCAGCCGCAGGATTTCCCTTGATTTTGAAGGCGTTTATCAAAACAGCGTCGTCTATTTAAACGGAGAGGAAATCGGGGGATATCCCAACGGTTATACAGGCTTTGCTCTTGATATTACAGGCAAGGTAAAATATGGGCAGGTAAATACGCTGGTTGTTAAGGTGCAGAATATGTCGCCCTCTGGACGCTGGTATACCGGAAGCGGTATCGTCCGTCCGGTGCATCTGGTGATTGACAACCAGGCGTGCTTTAACAGAAACGGGATTACCTTAAGTTCTTCCGACTTGAAAAAAGAGTACACAGAGAATAAAACGGCATATCTGTCTGTGAATGCAGAAGGTTATTCAGAATCCACAAATTCAAATGTCCGTATGGAAGTTACGGTATTTGACGCCACCGGAAAAGAGGTGGCAAAAAAGAGTACGGCGGATACGGCAATCAATCCATCGACGGCATTCAGCCTGGCACTGGAAGGAAATGACGCGATTGAAATTTCCAACGTGCAGCTCTGGTATCCCTGGAATCTGGGAGAACCTTATCTGTATACGGTAAAAACGGATCTGTATCAGCAGATTAATGGTGGAGAGGATAATGAATTTCATCTGATTGATTCAGAAACTACAGAATACGGTTTCCGCTGGGCGGAAGTGGCGGAAAGCACAAGCGACCCTGACAGCGGCGGATTGTACATAAACGGAAAATATACCAAGGTGCAGGGCGTGGATCTGCATCATGATGCAGGCGCAGTGGGCGCGGCAAGTTATACAGACGCTTATGAGCGCGAATTTGAGAAACTGATGGATATGGGCGTAAACGCTTACCGTACCTCACACTGCCCACCCTCCAAACAAGCCATTGAAGTCTGCAGGAGAAAAGGTATCCTGGTGGTAGAAGAAGCGTTTGACGGTTGGGGAAGACCCAAAGCAACGTATGATTTTGGCAATTTCTTCTTCCAGGAGGTGCCGGCAGGCTGGGCGGGACTTCTGCCAAACGGATATACGCAGCTTCCGGAGCCTTCTGTTAATTATGGCGGTGCAAAACTTACCTGGAGCGATTGGGTTATTCAGGAAATGGTAAAACGCGACAGAAACGAGCCTTCCATTATTGCCTGGTCTGTCGGCAACGAGGTGCGCGGCTGCGGCACAAAACCGTCCTGGTATGACGTAACGAAATACGATCCGCTGGGGGTAAATCCTACGGCAATCAACGAATATACCGAAGCAGTGCGTTTGAGCAGCGATATTAAGGCAGTCGACGCAAGCCGTTACGTTTTGATGGGCGGCGACCAGCAGCGTTCCGTTCCGGCTGTGACAGGCGTATGGGGGTATGTGAACCAGGTGCTTGACGGCTATGGACTGAATTATAATACGGCCAAATCGGTAGACGGACTGATGAGCCGCTTCTCCGTTGGAGAGGCAAATAACGCTTTATTGGAAAAGGGAACGAAGACCTTCTTCTTTGAATCGGAATCCTCTTCCCAGACTTCTTCCCGCGGCGTGTATTTAGACCCGCAGTTTACCAATACAGGCATCAATCAGACGCCGGGCAGACGCGGCGGTTCTAATTATGACAACGATTTTGCATCCTGGACGATGTCAAATGAGTACGGCTTAAAGAAAGACCGTGACAGAAAGAGTTTTATCGGACAGTTTATCTGGAGCGGATTTGATTATCTGGGCGAGCCGACGCCATATGCCGTATATCCGGTTGGCGTATCTTCCTTTGGTACGATTGATACTGCAGGCTTCCCCAAAGACAGCTTCTATCTGTATCAGAGCCAGTGGATTACCAAGACCCCGATGGTGCATGTATTGCCCACAAACTGGGATCAGTGGCATGAAGGCGAAGAAGTGGAGGTTTGGGTAAATACCAACCAGCCTTCCGCAGAATTATTCTTAAACGGAAAATCTCTTGGCAAGAAGAGTTTTGATGAAAAAGAAACAGCATATGGTAAGAAATATTATGAGACGTCTGAAAAGACGCAGGATGACAAATCATGGGGCGACAGTTCCAATCCGAACGGTTACACCAGCAACGGGGCAGTGCTTGACGAGGGCGAGTTAAATTCCGGCAGGCTGCATCTGACCTGGACGGTACCGTACGAGCCGGGGACTTTGTCTGTAAAAGCATATGATGCAAGCGGCAAAGCAGTGGCGGAAGACAGTGTTACGACTTCTAAGACGCCGTATACGATTGAGGCGACTGCAGATAAGACGGTTCTTGCAGCGGACGGCAGCAGCCTTTCTTATGTAGAATGTACAATTGTCGACGAAGACGGCAATATGGTGCCGGACGCACAGGATCTCGTAAGTTTTGATGTGACGGGTTCCGCAGAAATTTTTGGCGTAGACAACGGCAAACAGGAGAGTACAGAACTCTATAAATATGGAAATGTGGAAAGTAATGTTCATTCTGAGCGCACGGCTTACAATGGAAAAGTGCTTGTCATCTTAAAATCCGGCAAAGAGGCGGGGAATGCAGTGCTGACAGTATCTGCGAAAGATTTAAAACCGGTTCAGGTGCCAATAACGGTTACGGCAGACGGGACAGGCAGCGCTCCGGCAGCCATTTCTGTAACGGGAACAGAAGAATCGGTAGAGCCGGTAGTTATCAAAGTTCCGGCGGGCATGACCCCGGTGCTTCCCGCGGCAGTACGGGTAAATTATAACAGTAACGCAGGCAAGTACAGCGTCATGAAAAAGGTTACCTGGGGAACGCTGGCAGAGGGGAAAGCAGAAGGAACAGTGGAAGGCTGCACACAGAAAGCGTCAGCAACCGTGACAGAAGACGCTGCCGTAGAAACGGATGTGGAACTTGCCACAAACAAAGCGTCAGCAACTGCGTCCTTTACCGGTAACGTAAACAATTATCCAGAGAAAATGGTAGATGGGGATACTGCTACTACCTGGACAAATATGTACAACCGGGGGGCTTCCGTGCTGCTTCCGGCGAACAGCGCCTCCAGAAAGAATGAATATGTAGAATTTTCCTGGGAAGAAGCGCAGTTACTGAATCTGATTACCCTGAATTTTTCAAGCAGCAGAGGACGTGCCGTACCTTCCGTATTGGAAGTACAGTATTTTGATGGCTCAGATTGGGCGAAAGCTCCCAAACAAACGATGCTGAAAGCGGGAACAGCGGTTTCCATGCAGTTTTCACCCGTTTATACGCAAAAAGTAAGAGTTTATATGGAAAACGCGACGCCGTTTACGGACAATGGAAATATGGAAATTTCAGAAGCTTCCGTGAAACTGAGCGCAGAGAGCCTCAGCGCGCAGGCATTGCTTACTGCAGGTTCCGCATGGCAGGGCGGCAAAGCGGTTGCGCAGATGGAACTTGCAGGTCTTTCAGAAGAGACAAAGGTAAAAGAGATTCGCTTTGCGCTTGCTTACGATGCAGATGTTTTTGAGAATCCGCAGGTAACATTGAAAGACGCGGCGGCAGGAACGATAACTACAGAACAAAGCGGAGCAAAAACGATTTATGTATTTACCGCTGCAGCAGACAGCACGGCGTCTTTGGCAGAGTTTGCAGAAATCATACTTTCCGTAAAAGAAGATGCAGCGGCGGGAACTTACAATCTGGCCCTGACAGATCTGGCAGTAACAGATGCGGAAGATCAGGCCGTAGAAATCAGTACGGAAGCGGCAGAGATAGTGATAAAAGAGCGTCCCAACATTGGAACGGAAACCTATCTGTCAGACTTAGAATGGGAGAGCGCAACGTCTGGATGGGCAGGGGCAGAAGTACAGAAGGATAAATACTGCCACGATAAAACGCCCGGTCCGATTTCACTTGCCGTAGACGGCGCGAAGAAGACTTTTGAAAAGGGTCTGGGTTCCAATGCTGATTCTGAAATTATCTATGACATCAGCGTAGTCAATGAGACGCTGCAGAAGAATGAAAAGCTTTATTTCCAGTCATATGTGGGCGTAGATTATTATAAGAAAGAAGCAAACAAGAATGGCGACGGTATGTATTTTATCGTCTATGGAACCAAAGACGGAAAAGAAACAGAACTTTACCGTTCAAAGCTTTTAGATACGAACAGCGAGGCAGAATATATCAACGTGGACGTCACAGGTGTGACGACTCTGAAGCTGGTTATGGATAAAAACGTAAGCAACAGCCATGACAATGGAGACTGGGCAGATGCAAAACTTGTCAAAGTTGAGGCTTCAGAGGAAACCGTAACGGTTACCTTTGATGCCGATAACGGTACAGAACCAGTTGTCGTATCCATAGTTTCAGGCGGAAAAGCAGAAAAACCGGAAGATCCAAATAAGGACGGATTTGTATTTGCAGGCTGGTATGCAGAAGGCGAAGAAGAGGCGTTTGATTTTAATACGCCTGTTACGGCAGATCTTACGTTAACTGCAAAGTGGATCGCATCATCCGATGCCTGCACCATTACATTCCAAAACGGAGCGGATACCGAAACGAAAGTAATTGTAAAAGGACAGACGGTGACAAAACCAGACGATCCTGAGAAAATTGGACATAAGTTCCAGGGCTGGTTTGCAGAAAATGCAGAGACAGCGTTTGATTTTGAAACAGTCGTCACAGAGGATCTCACCTTAATTGCAAAATGGGAGAAGAACAGTGCAGATGTAGACGACTATGAAGCTCTTGGCGAAGTGGTCGCAGCAGCCGAAGCGCTGGACGCTTCCGAGTACACGGCAGAGAGCTGGGCAAACCTGGAAAAAGCGCTTGCAGACGCCAAAACCAAAGCAGAAAGTCCTACGGCAACGCAGGCGGAGATAGACGCAGCAAAAGCGGCAGTAGAAGCTGCGATAGAAGCTCTTGTGAAAGAAGGCGGTACTCCTTCTGATTCTCATACGGTTACGTTTAACGCTGATAACGGCAGTGAAAACGAGGTGCAGACCGTAGCAGATGGCGCAAAAGTACAGCAGCCGGCAGAACCTGAGAAATTTGGCCATACCTTCCAGGGATGGTTTAAAGGGGACGCGGAAGAAGCGTTTGATTTTGAAACAGCCATTACAGAGAATCTTACGTTAACTGCAAAATGGCAGAAAATCAGCGCCAATGTAGACGATTATGAAGGACTTGGAGCAGCCATAGTGGCTGCGGAAAAACTGAACGCTTCTGAGTACACGGAAGAAAGCTGGGCAAACCTGCAGAGAGCGTTGTCAGACGCCAAAGCCAAAGCGGAAAGCTCTACGGCGACACAGGCAGAAATAGACGCGGCGAAAGCAGCAGTGGAAGCAGCGATAGAAGCTCTTGTGAAAGAGGGCGATACGCCTGTCGTATCTTTTACGGTTACATTTAACGCTGATAACGGCAGTGAAAATCAGACCCAGGAGATAGCAGACGGTGAAAAAGCGAGCGAGCCGGATGAACCTGAGAAGTTCGGTTATACGTTCCAGGGCTGGTATGCAGAAGGCGCTGAGGAAGCGTTTGATTTTGAAACCGCTGTTACGTCAGATCTCACCTTAACTGCAAAATGGCAGAAGATTAGCGCTAATGTAGAGGATTATACAGCTCTCGGCGAAGCAGTAGCAGCAGCGGAAAAACTGAATGCTTCTGACTACACGACAGAAAGCTGGGCATATCTGCAGCAGGTACTGTCAGACGCCAAAGCAAAGGCAGAAAGCCCCACGGCGACACAGGCAGAAATAGACGCGGCGAAAGCGGCGGTGGAAGCGGCAGTAAAGGCGCTTGCAAGACCGGGCGAGGCAGTTTCCTATACCGTTACGTTCAACGCGGATAACGGAAGCGCAGCCACAACACAGACAGTAATAAAGGGCAATCCCGTACAAAAACCTGTCGATCCGGTAAGAGCCGGCTATACATTTGCAGGCTGGTATGCACAGGGAGCGGCAGCAGCATTTGATTTTAATACCGTAATTACCTCTGATCTTACCTTAACGGCAAGATGGGTAGAAAACGCCCCGGCGTCTACGCCGATTTCCATTACGTCCGCAACAGTGAAAGTGGCGAAGACAACGTATAATGGAAAACAGCGCAAACCGGCGGTGACGGTAACGTATAACGGTACGAAACTGAAATTAAACACGGACTATAAAGTTTCCTACAGCAACAATAAGAAGGTGGGCCAGGGTAAAATTAAGATCACTGGTATAGGAAACTACACGGGGACCAAAAACGTCGTGTTTGATATTCTGCCAAAGGCAAGTAAGATTGCGAAGATTAGCAATAAAGCAGGCAGAAAGCTGGTTCTTAAGCTGAAGAAATCAACCGGTGCAAAAGGATATGAGATTACTTATGCAACGAATAAAAAGTTTAAATCAGCGAAGAAACAAAAGACGAACAAGACAACTGTCACGTTGAAAAACCTGAAGAAGAACAAGACGTACTACGTAAAAGTGCGCGCTTATGCAAAGTCTGGGAAAAAGACCATATACAGCAGCAGCTACAGTAAAACAGTGAAAATAAAAGTAAAAAGATAATCGTGGCGTAGGCCGGGTTCAATAACGAAAACCGGGAACAGTAACAATGCTGTTCCCGGTTTTCTTTTCTTATAGGAAATAACTTGTTACTTTAAAGCACGAAAGTATCTTTCCTATAAGATAAAAAACGGAACCTAACTGTCCTAAGGAATCCCCCGTGCAAGCACGGTACCCCTTAGGACAATCCGCATGGATGCAGGAAGTATGTTATTGCTGCGCAATAAGCATCCGGCGCGTCAAAGTGTGCGGCCCCTCAAGAATGAGGGGGAAGGGGAGTTGAAGTGGGCTTGCCCATTTTGTTTTTTTGGGAATGAAACACTTCTTTTGTAAATATATATGTAATAAAAAGAAAACTGCCCTTCAGTTTACAGGAGGGCATGGAGTGATGCTTGTGTGGAAAAAATTAGAAGCAAAATCGTTCTTTTTGGTAGCGGCGCTGTTTGTGGGGGCTTTTTTTCTGGGACGTTTTGCCGCCCAGATAGTGCCGGCGGCGGCTACGGCAATCCGGCCGGAGGCAGATAATTGGGGGTTAAGCTTCCAGGAGGAAGGAAAGCCGCCGGTAGCAAACGCTACCTTTGAGGAAATGGCAAAATATGACGCCTTTTATGCTCAGGATACGCAGGATAAAGTACTGTATCTTACTTTTGACTGTGGATTTGAAAATGGCAATACGCCGCCGATTTTGGATGCTTTGAAAAAGCATAATGCCAAAGCCGCATTTTTTATTGTGGGAAATTATCTGTCTACCAGTCCGGATTTGGTGAAGCGCATGGTTGAGGAAGGACATATTGTGGGAAATCACAGCTTTCATCATCCGGATATGTCCCAGATGAACAAGGATGAATTTGCCAAAGAGCTGGGAGAATTGGAAACCTTGTATGAGCAGACGGTGGGAACGCCGATGACCAAATATTACCGTCCGCCACAGGGAAAATACAGTGAGAACAATCTGCAGATTGCCAAAGACCTGGGGTATAAGACTTTTTTCTGGAGTCTGGCCTATGTGGACTGGAACCAGGACAGTCAGCCCAGCCATGAAGAAGCCTTTGACAAACTGCTGAAACGGGTGCATCCGGGTGCCGTTGTGCTCTTACATAATACGTCCAGAACCAACGGTGAGATTATTGATGAGCTTTTGACAAAATGGGAGGAGATGGGATATACTTTCAAATCTCTGGATGAACTGGCAGGTTGATTACAGTTTCTTTTCTTTCCAGTAGTGGTAGAATGCTTTGCATCCAAAGAAGCCGAAGCATACCACGATGATAAAAAAAAGCAGACTTGCAAGACCGCCAAATGCCCGGCCAATGGCAAAGGGCGTCTCAAAAAGAAATGCCAGCAGAAATTGTCCCCCGTTCATCTGCCACAGTCCGGGTGTGTAATACAGTTCTTTCCAATTTGAGAAAGAGGGTAAATGAAACAGACCGGTGCAGAACATGATTACCAGCAAGGACAGATTTACGGCAAAAAGCGCTATCTGCAGATTGAAAATCCTGCGGTAGCGGCTGGCTTTGGAAATAGAATCTGAAAAAATTTCCTCCTGACAGTCTGCGCGCGTCTTTTCAAAATACTGGATGCCCTCGGATCTGTTTCCTGCAATGTGGCGCCAGCCATAATCTTCATACAACGTCAGGTAGTCCGTGAATTGTTCCTGACTGGAAAAGGTGCGGTAGTCAATTCTTACCAGAGGAAGATTGGATACATCCGTGAGTTTCTGAAATTTGTACCGTCCTGGAATTACTTGTTCCAGGCGGTAGCCCTGGGCAATTGTGCGATTGATCCAGTTTTCTTCTTTGGTGATATTTGTAAAGAATAATTTGTGCCGAATCATAGGGAATCTCCTTTCTTGTTATTTTACAGACTGGACGTCTGGTTTTATAAAGCGTGATTTTCAGCTACCTGAACCAGATGCCGGAGTCGTTCTGCTTCCAGCTTCAGCACTTCTGTGCCAAGTTCTGTGATCTGATAGACCTTCCGTCTTTTATCTTCACTTTTTATAGATTTAATGAATTTTTGTTTTAACAAATGCTCAATGGCACCGTACATGGTTCCGGCGGCAATCCGTACCGTACCCCTGCTCAATGTTTCCACTTTCTGCATAATGTAGTAACCGTGTCCTGGCTCTGTTAGCGCTATCAGGATATACCAGGTGGTTTCTGTGAGGGGAAGATAACTGCTTAAATTCATGTAATTGCTCCTTTTGTGATTATACAGCAAAACTATACAGTTGAACTATATAATAAATTATATACGGAGAATTTAAATATGTCAAGAAAATTTGCGGCAATCATCTGTTTATAGTTTTTAGACAGGTATTGACAAGGAATGAAAAATTGCATACACTTCATTTAAACTATAAAATATTTCAGAATCGAAAGTGAAAGATGAAAACTTTTGTATACAGAAAGAGAAAAAGATGTTGTATGACAGAGATATCCGGGAACCATTATTTGAATTTCTGGAAGAATATTATGGAAAAGTCCGTATGATAGAAGAAAAGAGGATAGGAAGCTCCCGTGCGGATGTGATAATGATCCTGCCCCGTGCGGTCTGTGGTTTGGAGATTAAAAGCGATGCGGATACCTATGCAAGGTTAAAACGCCAGGTGGGGGATTATAACCAGTATTGCGATTATAATTATATCGTGGCGGGAACCAGCCACGCTCATCATATTGCAAAGCACGTGCCGGACTGGTGGGGGATTATTACGGTGGAATCCGTACAGGGAAGACCGGATTTTTATATATTGCGCGAACCGGGGGAAAATCGCAAAGTGGACTGGAAGAAAAAAATGAGCCTGTTGTGGAGGCCGGAGCTTGCCCATATACAGGAATTAAATCAGATGCCGCGCTACAAAGAGAAAAGCAAGCAGTTCGTAATAGAGAAAATCCTGCTCAAGGTGCCAAGGGAAAAGCTTTCTTTCCAGGTTAGCCAGGAATTGTTTGAGAGGGACTATACCCAAATTGAAGCGCAGATCAGAGAATACAAAAGAGGGGCGGCTAAGAGTTAATATTTTATGGACATTGATTTGTGAGAGTGCCAGTAGTATAATAACAACATAGATGATTGAGTCAGGAATTGTCAGGGAGGAATTTGGGATGAAGCAAAAAAAGAAGCTGCTGCAGTCATTGTTCTATATTTTGATACTGGCAGTGGCGATTATTATTTTATTTCAATGGTATACGGTGCAGAACAGCAGACGCATGGAGGAACGGAATAAAAGCTATGCCGCAGATTCGGCGCAGCAGACAGGGGAACAGATTAATGTAGAACTGGAAAATGCCCTGAATATAATCAGAACGTATACTTTTTTTGTGGGTGAAAGTCTCAAAGAGCCGCAGATTACACAGCAGACGCTTCAGCAGATGGAAGGAAATTCACTGTTTGACGCAGTGGTTTTCACGGACAAAGACGGCATTAATCACATTGCAGACGGGCGGACTTCCGACGCATCAAAGCATGACTACTATCTTCAGGGGATGAAAGGCGAAACGGGAATCTCTGTCGTACGGGACTCTCAGTTTTTTGATGAGACGATGTTGTGCTTTTATGCGCCGGTCCGGTGTAAGGGTAAGATTATCGGCGTGCTGCGCGGGGCATATCTGGCGGAAGAATATCTAAAGAGTATGCTTGCCACCACTTATTTTGGACAGGAGGCGTCCGTACACCTGTGTATGCGGGACGGTACAGTTGTCGCTTGTTCTGACGCGAATGTGCACCAGGGAGACCTGATTGATCTGCTGGTGGAAACCGGCGTCATTGACCAGGATACGGCAGAGAAGGCGGAAACCATATTTGAGACCGGCGGAAAGGGTTCGTTTATCTGCAGTCCGGACAGTAAGACCGATAATATCTGCCTGATTGATCTGCCGGACAATGAGTTTATTCTCGTACAGACGTTTCCCAAAAACGTTACCCAGGAGATGATAAGAGACGAGAATATGATTGGCATTCAACTGGAAATCATGCTGTTGATTTTGTTCGCCATTTATATACTGACTTTATTTGTGCGGACAAGACGGGAAAGAAAACGGCTCAAAGAAGAAAATCAGCAGATGGGATATATTATCAGCGGCATCAATACCTTATTTTCACGTTTTGTTATGGTAGATTTTGAAACGGGCATATATCAGTATCTGGCCGGAACTTCTCCGGAGAGAGGAGACGTTCCGGTTCACGGGGAATATAAGGATTTGGTTCCATATTTAAGTTCCTGGGTGAAAGAAGAAGGAGAACGTCTGGAATTTGCCAGACAAATCAGTTTGGATGCTGTGAAGGAAGCTATGGAGCAGCAGGATGATCTTCGTTTTGAGTCTCATGTATTTCGCAATGGTAAGGATGAATGGGAGCATGTAAATCTAATCTGCCTGGAGAGAAACGAGGGAAAAGTAAGTAAGATTTTATTTATCCGCCAGAACATTACGGATGTCAAAGAGAAGGAAATGCGCATTACCCAGGCGTTACAGGACGCCTTGCTGCAGGCGCAGCATGCCAATAAAGCCAAAACTACGTTTTTGTCGAATATGTCTCATGATATCCGTACGCCGATGAATGCAATTATCGGTTTTGCTACCATTGCCGTAAGCCATATTAACAATAAGAATCAGGTGAAGGACTGCCTGCAGAAAGTGCTTTCTTCCAGCAATCATTTGCTGAGCCTGATCAATGATATTCTGGACATGAGCCGGATTGAGAGCGGAAAGGTACAGATCAAAGAACAGGAGTGCAACATTTCTGAGCTGATGCATAATCTGGTCAATATTATTCAGCCACAGGTGAAAGCGAAGCAGTTGGAGATGTTTATTGATACCTTTGAGGTTGCCAATGAAGATGTGGTTGCAGATGCACTGAAGCTGAATCAGGTATTCATCAATCTTCTGAGCAATGCTGTAAAATATACACCGGCAGGCGGAACCATCACCTTTCGCATTATGCAGAAAACCACTTTTCGTCATGGATACGGCGATTATATTTTTATCATCAAAGATAACGGAATCGGTATGTCGCCGGAATTTGTAAAACATATTTTTGAACCGTTTGAGCGGGAATCGACAGTCACGCAGTCCGGCATACAGGGCACAGGGCTTGGCATGGCGATTACTAAAAATATCGTTGAGATGATGAACGGAAGTATTCATGTTGAGAGCGAAGTCGGAAGGGGCAGTACGTTTACCGTGGAAATCACCCTGAAGCTGCAGGATATTGAGAAAAATGCAGAGCAGCTGAAAGAGCTTCAGGGCCTGCGCGCCATGGTTGTGGATGATGATTTCAATACATGCAACAGCGTAAATAAGATGCTTAAGAAGATCGGGATGCGTTCGGAATGGACCACTTCCGGAAAAGAGGCGGCATACAGAGCCAGGATTGCCTACGAAGAGGGAGATTCCTACCATACTTATATTGTTGACTGGCAGATGCCGGAAACCAGCGGCGTAGAGACTACAAGGCTGATTCGTAAAGCCGTTGGAGATGACGTGCCTATCATTATTTTGACGGCGTACGACTGGACGGATATTGAGGAGGAGGCAAAGGAAGCGGGAGTTACGGCATTTTGTGCCAAACCTCTCTTTATGTCAGATTTAAAATCTGCGCTGATCGCAGCCAATAATCTCAATGGAAAGGAAGCAGAGGTTCCGGCATGGACTTTGGCGGATTTCAGCGGAAAACGCGTGCTTCTGGTAGAGGATATAGAGTTAAACCGTGAGATTGCGGAAGTGATTTTGACAGAATCCGGTTTCCAGGTGGAATCTGCGCCTGACGGAACAGACGCGGTGTCCATGGTGGAAAAGTCTGAGGAATATTACTATGATATTATTCTCATGGATGTGCAGATGCCGATTATGAATGGTTATGAAGCGACCAGGACCATACGCAATATGCCGAGAAAAGATGTAAAAACACTGCCGATTATTGCAATGACAGCCAATGCGCTGGAGGAGGATAAAGAGGCTGCCTTAAAGAACGGAATGAACGCGCATATTGCAAAACCGCTGGATATCAACATATTTATGGAGGTGCTCGGAAGGTTCCTCAAATAGCACAATTTCTCGAAAAGCATTGACAAGAAGACCTTTCTTTAGTATGATGTAGATACTTTAACGGTTTAAAGTTTAACAATTTAAAGCGCAAGCATGAAGATGTTGTTTTTCGGAGATTCATCCGCGGACAGCATTTTTGCGCTGGCGGGACACGGGATGGAGGAAATGAACATGCAGATTGAGAATTATAATAAGAGAACATTGATGGATTACAGCCCGGATATTAAGGTTTTGGACTGTACGATGCGTGATGGGGGGCTTGTAAATAATTTTGCATTTTCCGACGATTTTGTGCGGGATCTGTATGAAGCGAATAAAAGGGCGGGCGTCGACTATATGGAGTTTGGCTATAAGGCGTCGAAAGAGTTATTTGATCCCAGGGATTTTGGAAAGTGGAAGTTTTGTGAGGAAAAGGATATCCGCGCCGTTGTGGGAGATAACAAGTCGTCCTTAAAAATTTCCGTGATGGCAGATGTAGGGCGCTGCGATTATAAGAAGGATATTCTTCCCAAAAAAGACAGTGTCATCGACCTTGTAAGGGTAGCTACCTATATTCATCAGATTCCGGCTGCCGTGGAGATGATAGAGCATCTTAAGAAAAAGGGATATGAAGTGACAGTAAATATTATGGCGGTATCTAAGGTGAACAGCGATGATCTGGACGCGGCGCTGCAGCTTTTGGCTAAAAGTTCTGTGGATGTGATATATCTGGTGGACAGCTTTGGTTCTTTTTATCCAGAGCAAATTACGAAATTGTCGCAGAAATATGTGGAGGCGGCAGACGCGGCGGGAAAGACGGTGGGAATCCATGCGCATAATAATCAGCAGCTTGCGTTTGCCAATACCATTGAGGCGTGCCGTATGGGGATATGCCTTTTGGACGCTACGGTAAGCGGTATGGGGCGCGGGGCAGGAAACTGCTTTTTGGAGGCACTTCTTAGTTTTCTTAAGAATCCAAAATATAATGAAATTCCGATGATACGTTTTGTAGAAAAGCATATGCTGAAGCTCAAAGAGGAAGGAGTTGTATGGGGGTACGATATTCCTTATCTGCTTACCGGAATCTTAAACAGCCATCCTTCCACGGCCATTAAATTCCTGAAAGATAAGAGGACAGACTATACGAATCTGATGCAGGAATTGATGGATATGGATTAAATTTTATACGTTACAAAAAAAATACTGGTATTTTCTGAATGAGTATGCTATAATTCCAGAATGGTGTAGTTTGGGGGAGTACCCTGCAATGCCCAATTGAGAATTATCCCGATGACCTTCGCATAGATCTGCATATTTTCTGCATATTTTACAGAACAGACTGTGCGATAATGCCCAGGAGTACAAAAGTTTATTGGCAAAGGCAATGATAAGGGGATTTTTGCAGATCAGCAGTTCCAGAGTGGACAGTAACATATCCCAGAATGAAACGCTTCCGGCAGATGCCGGGGCATTCTTGAATTTTAAGGAGGAAATAGCAGTAATGAGTGTACAGGTTGAAAATTTAGAAAAAAATATGGCAAAGCTTACCATTGAACTTCCCGCGGAGGAGTTAGAGAAAGCAATGCAGGCTGCTTATATGAAAGAGAGGAGCAAGATCAGCATTCCGGGGTTCCGTAAAGGTAAGGTGCCAAGAATGATGATTGAGAAAATGTACGGCCCGGAAGTATTTTTTGAAGAGGCGGCCAATACATTAATTACTCAGTCCTATCCGCAGGCTGTGGATGAGTCCGGTATTGAAATTGTTTCCAGACCTGACATTGACATTACGCAGATTGAAGAGGGAAAAGCTTTTATTTACACGGCAGAGGTTGCTGTTAAACCGCAGGTAACGCTTGGTGAATATAAGGGTATCACGGTTACGAAAATGGATACTGCAGTGACAGAAGAAGAATTGAATGGCGAGATCGAGAAGGAAAGAGAGAGCAATGCAAGAACCATAACCGTAGAAGACCGCGCGATTGCAGACGGCGATACGGCAGTGATTGATTTTGAGGGATTTGCAGACGGCGTCGCCTTTGAAGGAGGAAAAGGTGAGAATCATTCTCTGGTAATTGGTTCCCATTCATTTATCGATAATTTTGAGGAGCAGCTCATTGGTAAAAATACTGGCGACGAGCTGGAAGTAAACGTAACTTTCCCGGAGGAATACCATGCGCCGGAGCTTGCCGGCAAGCCGGCGGTGTTTCAGGTGAAAATTAACGAGATTAAGACCAACGAACTGCCGGACCTGGATGATGAATTTGCACAGGATGTTTCCGAGTTTGACACGCTTGACGAATATAAAGAGGATGTGAAGAAGAGACTTGCCGAGCGTAAGGAAGAAGAGGCAAGGCGCGCGCAGGAGGATGAAGCTGTCCAAAAAGTTGTGGAAGGGGCGCAGATGGAAATTCCCGAGGTAATGGTAAAGGCCCAGGCAGAATCCATGGTAGATGATTTCGCGAACAGGATTGCCCAGCAGGGGTTATCTTTAGAACAGTACATGCAGTTTAGCGGAACTTCTACCGAGCAGATGTTAGAGCAGATGAAGCCGGAAGCGCTGAAACGCATCCAGGCTGGCCTGGTGTTGGAGGCAATCGCTGTGAAAGAAGATATCCAGGTTACAGAGGAAGACGTACAGGCTGAGATTGAAAGAATGGCAGAATTGTACGGAATGGAAGCGGATAAGATGAAAGACTGGATGGGAGATTCTGAGAAAGAGAATCTTAAGAAGGATCTCGCTGTGCAGAAGGCGGTGAAACTGGTTATGGAGCATGTGGAAGAAAAAGATGCAGAGTAAGGAGGAAGTTTCATGAGTCTAGTACCTTATGTTGTGGAGCAGACCAGCAGAGGAGAACGGTCTTACGATATATATTCCAGACTGTTAAAAGACAGGATTATTTTTCTGGGAGAAGAAGTGAACGAGACGACGGCGGGACTTGTGGTAGCGCAGCTTCTGTTCCTGGAGTCGGAAGATCCGGGAAAAGATATACATCTGTATATCAATTCACCGGGCGGCGTAGTAAGTGCAGGACTTGCCATTTACGATACGATGAATTATATTAAGTGCGATGTGGAGACGATCTGTATCGGGCTGGCAGCAAGCATGGGAGCATTTCTTCTTGCGGGAGGAACGAAAGGAAAACGTTTTGCGCTTCCCAATGCAGAGATTATGATCCATCAGCCTTCCGGAGGAGCCAAAGGACAGGCGACAGATATACAGATTGCTGCGAATAATATTCTGAATACCAAGAAACGGTTGAATACGATTTTATCAGAGAACACGGGACAGCCATATGAGGTGATTGCGGCAGATACAGAGCGCGATAATTACATGTCCGCGGAAGAAGCGAGAGAATATGGCCTGATTGACGGTGTGATTACGAACAGAAAGTAAGATAAGGGGACAGCGAGCATATGCTACTGTCCCTTTTAAGGAATTTTAAGGAAACGGGAGGTAAATATGGCCGGAAGATTTGAAGACAGAATACGCTGTTCCTTCTGTGGCAAGACCGATGGTCAGGTCCGCAAACTGATTGCAGGACCCAGCGGTGCGTATATCTGTGATGAATGTGTGGATATTTGTGCAGAGATCATTGAAGAGGAATTGGAAGAAGAACTGGATGAAGAAGAGATGGTGGAGGAAGAAACAGATGAGATTAATCTTCTGACTCCTGTGGAAATGAAGAAATTTTTAGACGATTATGTAATCGGTCAGGAAGAGGCGAAGAAGGTGCTGTCCGTTGCCGTATATAATCACTATAAGCGAATCCTGGCGCCTCAGGATTTGGGCGTGGAACTGCAAAAGAGCAATATTCTGATGCTGGGGCCGACCGGATGCGGCAAAACGCTGCTTGCTCAGACGTTGGCACGTGTATTGAATGTGCCCTTTGCGATTGCGGACGCTACAACTTTGACAGAGGCAGGTTATGTGGGCGAGGATGTGGAAAATATCCTGCTGAAAATTATCCAGGCGGCGGACGGAGATATCCAGCGTGCCCAGAGAGGAATTATCTATGTGGATGAGATTGATAAGATTACCCGGAAATCAGAAAATCCTTCCATTACCCGCGACGTCTCCGGCGAGGGCGTACAGCAGGCGCTTCTGAAAATTTTAGAGGGAACTGTGGCGAGCGTTCCGCCCCAGGGAGGCAGAAAGCATCCGCAGCAGGAATTGTTATCCATTGATACCACCAATATTTTATTTATCTGTGGCGGCGCCTTTGAAGGGCTGGATAAAATTGTGGAGAATCGCATGGATCAGAAATCCATGGGATTTAATGCGGAGATTGCAGACAAACGGGAAAAAAATGTCGGTTTGATTTTAAAGAAAGTGCTCCCGCAGGATCTTGTAAAGTTCGGACTGATTCCGGAGTTTGTGGGACGTGTTCCGGTGACGGTTTCGCTGGATGCGCTGGATAAAGACGCACTGGTTCGCATCCTTAAAGAGCCTAAAAATTCCCTGATCCGCCAGTATGTGGCATTGTTCAGTATGGACGGTGTGGAGCTTACCTTTGATGAGGAAGCCATAGAAGCGATTGCAGAAAAGTCTGTGAAGCGGAAGACCGGAGCGCGGGGACTTCGCGCGATTGTGGAAAAGGTACTGATGGATCTGATGTACCGCGTGCCTTCCGATACTTCTATTACCAGCTGCAGAATTACCAAAGAAGTAGTAGAGGAAAACAAAGAGATAGAGATTATGTATGGCAGAGAGAGTAAATCTGCCTGAGGAGAGAACTTATGAGTGAAGTATACAGAAAGGTACCGGCAGTGGCACTTCGGGGGATGACAATTCTTCCGGGAATGGTGGCACATTTTGACGTGAGCAGAAACAGATCCATCAAGGCATTGGAAAACGCTATGGTAGGAGATCAGACGGTATTTCTGATCACTCAGAAAAGTATTGATAGCGAAGAGCCGGAGAAATCGGATTTATACCAGGTGGGAGTTCTTGCGGTCATTAAGCAGGTCATTAAACTTCAGAATAATGTGGTTCGTGTGTTAGTGGAGGGGGAGACGCGCGCGCGGTTGTTAGATCTGACGGCAGAAGAGTGCCTGTTTGCAGAGGTTGAGGTGTTGACATCGGACGGCGAAATACCTCCGCAGGAAATTCAGGAGGCGATGGTGCGGGGAGTGCAGGAGACGTTCGGACGGTATTGCAGACTGAATCCCAAACCGGGCAAGGAGCTGGCAAGACAAATACTGGATATGCAGGACTTGTGCAAGCTTCTGGATTATGTCGGCAATAACCTTCCGGTAGGATTTGAAGAGAAGCAGAAGCTATTGGAAACGGACAGCATCCAGGAACGGTATGAGGAATTAATGCTGATTCTGCTGAATGAGATCAATATTATTCAGATTAAAACGGAATTTCAGAGTAAAGTAAAGGAAAAAGTAGATAAGAACCAGAAAGAATATATTTTACGGGAACAGATGCGGCTGATCCGGGAAGAACTGGGAGAGGACAATACCGTATCGGAGGCAGATCATTTTCTGCAGGAGACAGAGAAACTGGAAGCGGACGAAGAAGTAAAGGCCAAGCTGAGAAAAGAGATTGAACGTTTTAAAAATGTTTCCTCCAATTCTTCAGAAAACGCTGTAATTCGCGGGTATATCGAGACTTTGCTGGAGCTGCCCTGGAACAAGGCGTCGAAAGATAACCGTAATCTTGAGGACGCTGAGAGAATTTTGGACGAAGATCATTATGGTATGGAGAAGGTCAAGGAACGTATGCTGGAATTTCTGGCCGTACGCAACCTGACTGCCAAAGGAGACAGCCCGATCATTTGTCTGGTGGGTCCGCCGGGTACAGGCAAGACCAGCATAGCACGTTCTGTGGCGCGCGCTCTGGATAAGAAATATGTGCGCATCAGTCTGGGAGGAGTAAGGGATGAGGCGGAAATCCGGGGACACAGGAAGACTTATGTGGGCGCAATGCCGGGAAGAATTGCAAACGGACTAAAAAATGCCGGAGTGAAAAATCCGCTGATGCTTCTGGATGAGATTGACAAGATCAGCAGCGATTACAAGGGAGACACAGCCTCCGCATTGTTAGAGGTGTTGGACAGTGAGCAGAACAGCCGCTTCCGTGATCATTATGTAGAGCTTCCCCTGGATTTGTCCGAGGTATTGTTTATCGCGACGGCAAATTCTTTGCAGGATATCCAGAAACCCTTACTGGATCGTATGGAAATTATTGAGGTAAGCAGTTATACCGAAAACGAAAAGTCCCATATTGCCAGGGAACATCTGATTGCCAAGCAGATGGAGAAAAACGGACTGCAGGAGGGACAACTGTCCATCAGCGATCATGCGCTGGAGAAATTGATCCGCGGTTATACCAGGGAGGCAGGGGTCCGCAATCTGGAGCGCAAAATCGGCCAGATTTGCCGGAAAGCGGCCAGGGAGCTGTATCAAAAGGGAAAATCCCGGAAAAAAACCGTAAAAATTACAGAAAACAGTCTGGGTAAGCTTTTGGGCAAAGAGAAATATAATTATGACCTGGTAAATGAAAACGATGAAGTGGGAATTGTGCGGGGGCTTGCCTGGACCAGCGTAGGCGGAGATACCCTGCAGATCGAAGTGAATATTATGCCGGGCAAGGGAGAATTTCAGCTTACCGGGCAGCTTGGGGATGTAATGAAAGAATCGGCGCAGGCCGGAATTAGCTATATCCGCTCTGTCAGCCAGAAATATGGAATAGACAAGGAATTTTTCAAGGAATACGATATCCATATCCATATTCCGGAGGGAGCAGTACCCAAAGACGGACCCTCGGCAGGCATTACCATGGCGACAGCCATGCTTTCCGCAATCACCAAACGCAAGGTGCGCAAGGATGTGGCCATGACAGGGGAAATTACCCTGAGAGGAAGAGTCCTTCCCATTGGCGGTTTGAAAGAGAAGATTCTGGCGGCCAAAAATGCGGGAATGAAAACCATATGTGTTCCCGCGAAGAACGAGCCGGATGTTGCAGAAATTTCCCCGGAAATCAAAAAAGGGCTGGAAATCGTATTTGTGGAACGAATGGAACAGGTGTTGAAGACGGCTCTGGCAGAATAAGGAGAGAGCGATGGTTATAAAGACAGTGGACTTAGAAATTGTATGCGGCGTCACCAGTAAGCTGCCGCATACGGATAAGCCGGAGGTGGCGTTTGCAGGAAAATCCAACGTGGGAAAGTCATCCCTGATTAATGGGCTGATGAACCGCAAATCGTTGGCGCGAACCTCTGCGCAGCCCGGAAAAACCCAGACCATTAATTATTATAACATTAACAACGCCATGTATCTGGTAGATCTTCCAGGTTACGGCTATGCCAAAGTTTCTGTAAAAGAAAAGGAAAAATGGGGGCGGATGATAGAAAACTATCTTCATTCTTCACGGCAGTTAAAGGCGGTATTTCTGCTGGTTGATATCCGTCATGAACCTTCTGTGAATGACAGGCAGATGTATGACTGGGTCGTCTATCAGGGATACGACCCGATTATCATTGCCACAAAGCTGGATAAGATTAAGCGGAGCCAGAGACAAAAACATTTAAAAATGATAAAAGAGGGACTGCAGGTGAAACCCGGAACGCCGATTTTGCCCTATTCCGCGCTTTCTAAACAGGGCAGAGAGGAAATCTGGAATCTGATGGACGAGCTGTTGGGATTGAAACAGCTGGCAGAATAGAGGAGTATATGAGGAAAAATAAATATTTGTTCGTCTCTGTTATACTGCTTGCCATTACTCTGGCAAGCGGTATTTTTACAAAGACATATATGAGACTGGAGCAGGGGCGGCAAAAGGATATACATCTGCGGGTAGTGACTTCTTTTTATCCGGTCTATATTGCAGCGCTTAATGTAACGGAAAATGTTTCCGGCGTAACACTGGCAAATTTAAGCGAGCCGCAGACGGGGTGTATGCATGATTATCAGCTCACGCCCCAGGATATGATTTTATTGTCGCAGGCGGATCTTTTTCTGGTAAATGGCGGAGGAATTGAAAACTTTCTTACTAAGGTGGGAGAGGCATATCCAGGGCTTATCATTTCGCGTGCATCGGAAGGGTTAAAACTTCTGCCGCAAGAGGAGGGGCTTCGGGAAGAAAGCCATCTGCAGGAGACAGAGCAGCCGGGAAACAGCCGGGAAGAGGCGCATATTCACGGTGGAGAAAATGCACATGCCTGGATGGATACAGAGCTTTACGGGGAAATGGTTCAGAATATTGCCGCTGCTTTGAGTAAGGCAGACCCGCAGCATCGAAAACGCTACCATGCAAATGCCGATGCGTACTGTAAAAAAATTGAGGTTCTGACAGAGAAAATGCAAGAACTGCGAAAGCTGGCGGCGGGAGAGCCGGTAGTGATTCTTCACGAAGCATATGCTTATGTGGCAGAGGAACTTGGAATGGAAGAACTGTATTGCCTGAATCTGGACGAAGAACGCCAGATCAGCGCCAGTGAGGTGGCAAACGTCATAGAGCAGATCTCAGAGCGGGAAATAAAGGTTGTCCTTGCGGAAGAAGCGTACGGCAAAGATATGGGAGAAACGCTAAAGGCGGAAACGGATGTGAACGTCTGCTATCTGGATACGCTGGTTCGGGGAGATTATCAAAAAGACAGTTATTTGTCAGCGGTTTTGCAGAATATTGAAACGCTGCGCAGTCTGTGGCAAGATTGAGCGGCGGCAGGAAAAGGAAGAGTTCAATTGCAGAAAATTATTATGCCCTGCGGGCTTCATTGTATCAAAATTAATCATTTGGGCGTTACCCTGGGAAAACAGGAAATATTAAAGGATATCAATCTCCATATTCACTGCGGCAGCCTAAATGCAGTTGTCGGGCGCAACGGGGCAGGTAAGTCGACGCTGATTCGCGCCATTCTTGGAGATATACCGCATACAGGGACGATTGAATTTAAAGACAGGGAAAATGGGCAGATCCAGAAATTAAAGATGGGCTATGTTCCGCAGTCTCTGAATGTGGAGAAACAGACACCGGTCAGTGTTTATGATATGATAGCCGCCTATCAAAGCAGTGTTCCGGTATTTTTGAGGCGGGGAAAAAAAATACGCGGCAGGATTCTGGAACATCTGCAGATCTTTGAGGCGGAGCATCTGTTAAATCAGCAGGTGTGCAACTTATCCGGTGGAGAACTGCAGAGAGTACTTTTGTCAATGGCGTTAATGGATTCACCCAATCTGCTGTTATTGGATGAACCGGTTTCTGGTATTGACCAGAATGGTATGGAGCTGTTTTACCATACCATTTATGAACTCAAAGAAAATTATGACCTGGCGGTAATTCTCATCTCTCATGATTTGGACTATGTCAGGAAATATGCGGATAAGGTGATATTGATAGACCAGACGGTGAGAAGACAGGGCGGCGCCAGAGAAGTATTTGCCAGTTCTGAATTTCAGCAGGTATTTCCGTACGGAAAGGAGGAAACATAGAATGGGATGGTTCTCCTGGCTGCAATATGATTTCATGAAATACGCTTTTTTCGCCATTTTAATTATCACGCCCCTGTTCGGGTTTGTGGGAACGATGATTGTCAACCGCAAAATGGCGTTCTTTTCCGATGCGCTTGGACATTCCGCACTGACAGGAATTGCAGTGGGAGTGGTTCTTGGGGTAAATAACGCCAGTATTTCCATGGTTGTATTTGCAGTAATATTCGCCCTGCTGCTTAATCAGATCAGCAGCAGGGTTTCCGCTTCCACAGATACCGTGATATCCGTCTTTTCCTCCTGCAGTATTGCCCTGGGGCTTGCCATATTGTCCCAGGGAGGAAATTTCAGCAAATATTCCAGTATTCTGGTGGGTGATATCTTGAGTATTACTCCGGCGGAAATCTGGTATCTTGCAGGGATGTTTGCGGTAGTCCTGGTATTTTGGGCGTTTGGTTTTAATAAACTTCTGGCTGTCAGTTTAAACCGGACTCTGGCAAAAAGCCGCCGCATTCCCGTATGCTGGATGGAAAATCTTTTTGCCGTGCTTACAGCCTTGATTGTTATGGTTTCTATCAAGTGGATCGGAATCCTGATTATCAATGCACTGCTGATCCTCCCGGCTGCGGCGTCGGCAAATATTTCTCAAAACATGCGGGAATATCACTTTTTTTCCGTGCTGTTTTCGATGTTTTCCGGGATTTTGGGAATGCTGGTGTCTTACTATGTAAATGTAGCTACAGGTCCAACGATTGTAATTCTTGCTTCCATCATCTATTTTACAACATACTGGTGGGGCAGACGAAATAATGTGTAGAGCGTGCAGTAATGGAAAACAGTTATAAATATTTTAAAAATGAAGATTGTCAGTATTATCCATGTCACAGAAATATGCAGGGAGAGAGCTTCAATTGTCTGTTTTGTTTCTGCCCGATGAATCCTTATGCGGACTGCCTGGGGGCGCCGGCTTATATCGTAAGCTCCGCCGGCAATAGGATCAAGGACTGCAGTGGCTGTACCTTTCCCCATGAACCGCAGCATTATGAGGCGATTATGGAATTTCTCAGAAGCAAATGTAAGTGACTGGACGGGTCTTTGATAGTGTGATAAGATGTTAGCAAAGAGTTTAAGAAAGGATGCGCAAGAGGCGCAAGGTCTATGAGTGAAAAAATTTTAGCAGTAGCGGCAGGGCATGAGATTACGGAACAAGAGCTGGAGAATCTGATCGACCAATATCCTGCAAATCAGCAGATGTATATGTCTGATGACAATGCGAGGCGGCAGATTTTAGAACAGCTCATCGCTTTCCATCTGTTTTATAAAATGGCGGTGGAGGAGAAGATTACAGAATCGCAGGAATATCTTGATTTAGTGGAAAAGCTGAAAACAGAGCTGGCAAGCCAGATGGCGGCTGCAAGCGTGGTGGAAGACATTTCAGTAGATGAAGAGGAAGAGAAAAATTACTACCGGGACAATCCTAAGCTGTTTGCTTCCAGGCAGCAGGTGAGTGCCAGACATATTCTGGTAGAGAGCGAAGCGCTTGCCCGGAGTGTGGCACAAGAGATTGCGGGGGGACTGGCATTTGCAGAAGCGGCCAGAAAATATTCCACCTGTCCTTCTAAGGAGCGGGGAGGAGATCTGGGGTATTTTTCGAAAGGGCAGATGGCGCCTGAATTTGAGCAGGCGGCGTTTGCAGGCGGACTGAATCAGGTATTGGGTCCGGTGAAGACGCAGTTTGGATATCATCTGATTATGGTGGAAGATAAAAAGGAAGGTACGGCGCTTCCCTTTGAACAGGTACAGAGCCAGATCCACCGGCAGCTGATTCAGAAAAAACAGCAGAATGCATATGATGAAAAGGTGAAGGAGCTGGCAGAAAAATACGGTGTGGAACGCAAAGAGGCGTAATAATGAAGAGGTGATGGTATGAAACGTTCTGTGAAGTATCTGAAAATACTGGTGAACCTGTTGGTGGCGGTATTCACGATTGTATGTCTGTGTTTTATTTTTCCCAGATTGGTTGTTTTTTTTATGCCTTTTGTGGTTGGTTGGATCATTTCTATGATTGCCAATCCGCTGGTGCGTTTTCTGGAGAAGAAAGTGAAGATTGTAAGGAAACACAGTTCTATGCTTATCATTATAGCAGTGCTTGCAGGTGTCATTGGCCTGGGTTATCTGGGAATTTCCAAAATCGTTCAGGAATGCGGGAATCTTATAGAAAATCTGCCGCAGATTTATTCGAACTGGCAGAGAGATTTTGAGGAAATCGGAGAGAATCTTGAGATTTTTTACCACAGGCTTCCCAGGAATACCCAGGAGAGTATTCAGTCAGTTACCGCTGAGTTTGCCACTTATTTTGGGGATTTGGTGCAGGCGATTGGAGAGCCTACCTTTCAGGCAGCGGGAAATTTTGCCAAAAATGTACCGGGAACGCTTATTTCCATCATTATGTCGATTCTCTCTGCTTATTTCTTTACAGCAGAGCGAGATTACATACTAAGAGGTTTGAAAGAACATACGCCTGCCGTAATCTGGAACCGGGTATCGGGGGTCATTCAGGATTTGAAACATGTAGTGGGAGGCTATTTCAAAGCGCAGTTTAAAATTATGGGCGTCGTCTATGTGATTCTTGTCATCGGCCTGCTGATTCTGCGGGTGAATTATGTATTGTTAATCGCTTTTTTGATTGCTTTTTTAGATATGCTGCCCTTTTTTGGAACGGGAACGGTGTTAGGGCCATGGGCAATAATAAAAATATTATCTGCGGATTACCAGTTTGCTGCAGGGCTGATTATTTTGTATGCGGTCACGCAAATTGTACGCCAGGTGATCCAGCCTAAAATCGTCGGAGACACCATCGGTATGAATCCGCTGGCTACTCTGATTTTTATGTATATCGGCTATCAGATCAGCAGTATCATCGGTATGATTATTGCGGTGCCTGTGGGAATGATACTCATCAATCTGTATAAGTCGGGTGTTTTCGACAACCAGATCCGCTGTGTCAGGGAGCTGGTAAATGATATCAATGAATTTCGCAAGTTCTGAAAGATGCCTTCCATAGCGTGTTTGAAAATTGATTTCCGGCAGATAGTGAGAAGCAATTTTCAAACACGCTTTTGGGAATTATCCCTGGAAAGGTTCTGTAAAGTAGCCGTAGTAAGAGATGGGTTCTTTGCCCATAAGCAGATGGGAAGCATCTCCCATGACCTGGCAGCGGAAATATGCCTGTTCTGGCGTGCGCTCTTCCGTGCCTATAATTGTGACGGAAGTAGGAGCCAGAAAGAAGCCCTGCCAGAGCTGGCTGGGGGTGGTGTTAATCAGGTGCGAGAGCAGCGCGCAAATGATTCCCAGGTGGCAGAAGCAGACAATGACGGCTTCGTTTCTGGTTTTAGAATTGGTGCGGTAGCGGTAGCCTTCGCGCACATAACCGTATTGGGCAAGCAGGTGATCCAGTTCCCGGCAAACCCTTTGGTACTCTTTTCCTACATTTCCCTCCGCCATTACCGGATTTTCCTGCCAGTGGCCGAGGTCAAACAGTTCCGGATGCGCTGTCATAAATTCTGGATAGAAATCCCATGGAACCTTGCGGCGCGTCATCATTTCATCCCAGATGGGAGCGTCAAATTCCCGCAGCCATTCTAAAGTTGTGGCCTGGCGGCCAGTTTTTTTCAGTGTAAACGCCGCAGTATCTTTGGCGCGTCCCAGCGGGGAACAGTAGAAATCGGTTACCTTCCATTTTGAGGTTCGCTCGGCGAGCAGTCTGGCTTCCCGGAAGCCTTTTTCTGTCAGTGAATCTATGGAGTAATCAGGTTCGCCGTGCCGGATAAAGATTAGTTTCATACGTATCTCCTTTTATATATCAATTGTTTTTTCTGTAAGAAATCTCTTTCAATTATAATTCATGTTTCTCGTAAAATCTACATTTTTCGCGTTATTTCAGGTCTTTTTGTTTCAGGAATGGCTGCCGTGTATTATAGAACCCGTGACCGGCGTACCAACAGCATCAGTAAAGCACCTGCGGCCATGACGCTTTGGCTTAGCAGTGCTCCCCATAGATATCCTTTCATGCCGGTAATGGGTACGACAAACAGGACGAAGGCAATGCGGATTCCCAGGCCCAGTATATTTAAGAAGAAAGTATGAGTGGTTTTCCCAAGCCCGTTTAAGATACTGTGCAGTGTGGTGGACAGGTACAGGAAGGGACAGAGCCAGCCCAGAGTTACAATAAAAGTACCTGCAAGTGAGTTGGAGAACAGAAATTCTCCCATCCATCTGCCGAAAACCAGGAACAGCAGCGTACAGAGAAAACCCAGAAGGAGGCTGTAAAAGCAGGTTTTTTTCACAGCGTTAATGATATATCGGTGTTCCTTTTTTTCCTGCGCTTCCGCGATGACAGGAAGCAGCATAACGGAGACGGAATTGGTCAGTACGGAAGGAAACAGTACCATCGGAAGCGCCATTCCGGTAAGCGTGCCGTAGACGCTTAAGGCTTCTGTATTGGAATAGCCATAGAGGCGAAGCTGCCCTGGAAGCATAACCGCTTCCATACTTTGCAAAACGTTTACCAGGACACGGTTCGCACTTAAAGGCAGAGACATGAATAAGATCTGCCCCAGGGCATGAAAACGGCTGCCCCGGCTTTTTTTATGCCGCAGGAAGCTGACTGAAAATAATACGGCGGTAAATTCTCCTACGACCATACCCCATACAATCAGATTTAAAGAGATGGCGTTGTGCTGCTCCATGGAAATCTGAAAAAACAGCCAAACGCTTAAAACGCGTGCAAGCTGTTCCAGTAATTGGGAGACGGCAGGAACGAAAGTTTTTTTCAGACCGTAAAAATATCCGTTTATGCAGGAGTGGACAGCGCCGAAGGGGATGGTGAAGGCGATAATCTCAAGGAGCGGTGCGCAGCGCGCCTCTTCCAGAAAATGTACAGCCAGAAAATCGGCAGACTGATACAGAAACAGACTGCAGAAAAAAGCCAGAGACAGCGAGAGCATAAGTCCGGCTCCGAGATAGCAGCTTTCATTGCAGCGTATCTTTTTTTTGCCGCCGGAGCCTGTATACGTTCCATTTGCAGTATTGCAGACTGCCGCCTGCGCCACAAATCTGGAAATAGCAGTTTGTATGGCTGAGGAGGTCAGGGAGATGGTGAGAACGTGTATGGGAATGGTAAGCTGGTAAATTCCCATTCCCTCGGCACCAATTGTCTGAGAAAGGAATATTCTAAAGAAAAAGCCAATAATCCGGGAGAAAATTCCTGCCAGCGTCAGAAGCAGCGTGCCGGTAATCAAAGGGTGGTTGCGCAGTGAATCAGATTTCATAAAAGCTCCGAATTGTCATGAAAAGTTATTTTAATTTTATGCGCAAAAAAATTCATCATGCATAGAAAAAGGAACTTGACAGCAGAATAAAACCATGATACTATGCGATTGTAATAAATCCCGACTAAAATACTCGGAATTTAAAGGGAAATGGAAAGCATCCATTCTGTACAGAAACAAGATAGAAGGTGAAACGTTGAAATTATCTACAAAAGGAAGATATGGGCTGAGGGCTTTTATCGATCTTGCAGTCTGTGGAGAGAGCCAGCCGGTGCCTTTGGCAAGTATTGCGCAGCGTCAGGAGATTTCCGTCAGTTATCTGGAGCAGCTTATGGCAAAGCTTAAGAAGGCGGGGCTGGTAAAGAGCGTCCGGGGAGTGAACGGCGGCTACTGTATGGCAAGGCCGGCGTCGGAAATCTCTGTGGGGGATGTATTAAGAGCATTGGAAGGGGAGCTGATCCCTGTGGAATGTGCGGGAATTGACAACAGCGGGTCGGCGCATTGCAATGGCTCTTCACAGTGTGTCAGCAAGATTGTGTGGAAACGGATTAATGACAGTATCAACAATACTGTGGACAGCATCAATATCGGAGAACTGGTACAGGAGAGTAAAGGTGCAAAAACGGCGAAAAATTAACATATAGAGGTGAAAATATGAAGAAAATGATATATCTGGATAATGCGGCGACAACGCGGACAGCGCCGGAGGTCGTGGAGGCGATGCTTCCGTATTTCAGCGAATATTACGGCAATGCATCCACTGTTTATGAATTTGGCGGAAAGAGCAAGGAAGCGGTTTCAAAGGCCAGGGAGATTCTCGCAGGCGCCATTGGGGCGAAAGAGAATGAGATTTATTTTACAGCGGGGGGAAGCGAGTCAGACAACTGGGCGCTAAAGGCAACGGCAGAGGCGTACAAAGCGAAAGGAAAACACATAATCACCAGTAGGATTGAGCACCACGCCATTCTGCATACCTGCCAGTGGCTGGAGCAGAACGGATATGAGGTAACTTATCTGGATGTGGATGAGTTTGGCGTCGTAAAATTAGAAGAGCTGAAGCGGGCGATAAGACCGGATACGATTCTTATATCGGTTATGTTTGCCAATAATGAGATTGGAACCATTGAGCCGGTAGCCGAGATAGGAAAGATTGCCAGAGAGCATGGGGTACTGTTCCACACAGACGCTGTACAGGCGTTTGGACAGGTGCCGATCGATGTGGATGAATTAAATATTGACATGTTAAGCAGCAGCGGGCACAAATTGAACGGACCTAAGGGAATCGGATTTCTCTATATCCGTAAGGGCGTGAAAATCCGTTCCTTCCTGCACGGAGGCGCGCAGGAGCGGAAACGCCGGGCAGGAACAGAAAATGTACCGGGAATCGTGGGATTTGGAAAAGCAGCGGAGCTTGCGCTTGCCACAATGAAAGCGCGTACGGAAAAAGAGCGTCAGCTTCGGGACTATCTTATGGAGCGGGCCTTGAAGGAAATTCCGTTTACCAGGGTCAATGGCGACAGGGTGAACCGCCTGCCCAATAATGTCAATCTCTGTTTTCAGTTTGTGGAAGGAGAGTCTTTACTGATTATGCTGGATATGAAGGGTATTTGCGCATCTTCCGGTTCGGCCTGCACATCAGGTTCTTTAGATCCCTCCCATGTGCTTCTTGCGATCGGCCTTCCTCACGAGATTGCGCATGGCTCTCTGAGGCTGACATTGGGAAGCGATACTACCAGAGAGGATATTGATGATACGGTGGACGCCATCAAAGAAATCGTTTCCCAGCTTCGGGAAATGTCTCCGCTGTATGAGGATTATATGAAAAAAAACAGCTAACAGTATAAGAGAAAAACCAGCGGCCCGGCTGCGCTGCTTTTGGCCGGCTGAGCTGTAAAATTAGAAATCTGGAGGAAAACAAATGTATAGTGAAAAGGTAATGGACCATTTTAAAAATCCGAGAAATGTGGGAGAAATAGAGAACGCCAGCGGCGTGGGAACGGTGGGAAATGCAAAATGCGGCGATATCATGCGCATTTTTCTGGATATTGACGAGAGTGGAATTATTCAGGATGTAAAATTTAAGACGTTTGGCTGCGGGGCTGCCGTGGCCACAAGCTCTATGGCGACGGAGCTGGTAAAAGGAAAGACGGTGCAGGAGGCGCTTCAGGTTACCAATAAGGCGGTTATGGAAGCGTTAGACGGTCTGCCTCCGGTAAAAGTGCATTGTTCTCTGCTTGCCGAGGAGGCAATCCATGCGGCGCTTTGGGATTATGCAGAGAAAAACGGAATTAAGATTGCAGGGTTGGAAAAGCCCAAAAACGATATCAGCGAAGAAGAGGAAGAAGAGGACTATTAAAACGCAATCAGGAGATATCTGTTCATCTGCAAGGGGGAGTTTAACGGCCAGCTGCGGCTGGAAAATCCAACGCGGCAGAAGGACAATCTACAAGCGGGTTTTCCGGATATCATGCGGCAGTCAGCAGATTTCAAGAACAGCAGGGATAATTTATGGAGAAGAAAAAAGTAGTGGTGGGAATGTCCGGCGGCGTAGACTCTTCTGTGGCGGCCTGGCTTTTAAAAGAGCAGGGGTACGAAGTGATCGGCGTTACTATGCAGATATGGCAGGAAGAGCAGGAAGAGAATGGCTGCTGCGGCTTGTCAGCGGTAGAAGATGCCAGACGGGTGGCATATATGCTGGATATTCCTTATTATGTGATGAATTTCAGAAAAGAATTTAAAAAGTATGTTATGGACTATTTTGTGGCGGAATATTTGCAGGGGCGTACGCCGAATCCCTGTATTGCCTGTAACCGCTTTGTCAAATGGGAATCGCTGCTAAAACGAAGCATGGAGATTGGCGCGGATTATATCGCTACCGGGCATTATGCGAGGATTGTTCGTCTTGATAATGGCAGGTATACACTGCGCAGTTCCAAGACGGCAGCAAAAGACCAGACGTATGCCCTGTATAACCTGACTCAGGACCAGCTTGCCCATACCTTGATGCCGGTAGGAGATTACACCAAAGAGGAAATACGCGCCATAGCACAGAAAATCGGGCTGCGGACGGCAAATAAACCGGACAGCCAGGAGATCTGTTTTATACCGGATCGGGATTACGCCGGATTTATTGACCGGGAAGCAGGAGAACGGGTGCCTCCGGCGGGGAATTTTGTCACCAGGGACGGCAGGATTCTGGGACGCCATAAAGGAATTACCCATTACACGATTGGACAGCGCAAAGGGCTGGGAATTGCTCTGGGGACGCCTGTGTTTGTCACGGAAATACGTCCGGAGACCAACGAGGTGGTGCTGGGAAGCAATGAAGAAGTATTCGGGAACCAAGTCTGGGCGGAGCGGTTAAATTTTATGTCCGTTGCCGATTTGGAAGGCGAAATGCAAGTGACGGCAAAGATCCGCTACAACCATAGCGGCGCACCCTGTGTCATCCGTAAAGTGGAAGCGGACAAGGCGCTCTGTGAATTTATGGAGCCTGTGCGGGCCATTACGCCCGGACAGGCAGTGGTTTTTTATCAGGGAGAACTGGTAGTGGGGGGCGGCTGTATCCTGTAAATGATGTTATTATATCAGAAAAGCCCGATATTCTTTATAAGCAGATGGGAAAGCGTGTTTGAAATATCATTCCCGCCGTCTTCGGGAGGTATCATATTTAGCGAAGGAACTAAGGAGGAAGTTTTGTGAAAGAGACAGAAAAAGGAAGAAAAATAATGCTGACAGCCTACGCTGTGCCGGTGTTTTTATTGTTTTTCATCGGCTTTGTATCAACCATGATACTGCAGATTGTGGCAAATGAAAAAATGTCCGTTGTGAGTGGAACGGTGAGCCTTATTTGTATGCTGCTGGCAGTTCTGGCAGTTATGATTTTTGCGGTGAAGCGGACGGCAGACCGTCTGCGGGGATTTACAGAAAGCCTGGATCAGGTTGCAGAGGGGAAACTTGCCGGAAAAGAAGGGAAACTGGCAGAGCAGGAAGGCGAGCTGGAAGAAATCGTAAATTCCATGAATGATATGACAGAAAACTTTGGCCGGATTATTACTGGCGTAAAATCAGCCACTGCTTCTTTACGGGAGGTATCAGAGGATTTCACGCAGTCTTTTCAGGAAATGTCGTCTTCCATGGAACAGATCAGCAGCGAGGTAAACGCTATCAGTGAAAAGACAATTTCTCAGTCCGTCCAGACCGGTGAGATCAGTTCTCATATTATGGAAATGAGCGAAGCCGCGGATGTGATTGCAAAACAGGTAAAAGCGTTTACTGGAAGTTTTGACCATGTGAAAGAATGCGGCGGTGCAGCGATACAGATTATAGATGAGCTGGCGTCTATAAACGAAACCAGCGGCGGTGCAGCTTTAGAGGGATATCATCAGAGCGATGTGGTTTATCAGTCTGCCAAACACATGCAAACTGTTTCAGAAATTATTTCAGGTATCTGCGGTCAGACGAATCTCCTCGCCTTGAATGCAAGCATTGAGGCGTCCAAAGCAGGTGAAATGGGAAAAGGATTTGCGCTTGTGGCAAAGGAGATTCAAGCTTTTGCAGATCATTCCCGGGAGTCTTTGGAACAAATCAATGGTATTGTGAATGAACTGGCAGAGTGCTTAAATGTCAGTGCAGACGTTAGTAAAAAGGTAACGGCACCACTGCAGCGGCAGGCGGAGAAGATTTCTAAGGCAAAAGATATTTTTACATCTTTGAATCGGGAAATGGAACAGGTAAGCGGTGCAGTTTGTGAAATTACGAAGCAGGCGGCAGCCTGGAAGCAAGCGAAGGAAGCTATTGACGGCGATATGGCTGCGCTGACACGGACGGCAGAAGAAAATACGGCAAGCGCCCGGCAAACCCTTCATGCCATGGAGGCGTTTGAAGAGAAAGTGGGAGAATGCAAAGAAACTACAGAGCAGGTCAAGACAGTATCAAAAGAGCTGATTGACCATATCGGCGGATTCAAGATTACAGATTTCCGTAATGGATGACATGCCTGAAGGGATTCTGTAAAAGCAATCAAATCAGCAGGAAGATTTCTATTTAGAAGGAAGAATTTCTTTGAATGGAAATTTCTGCTGATTTTTTTGGCAAATCATGCAACATTTGACATAGAACGGGACTCTTAAAAGGTGAAATGCATTTCAAGGGAGGTTGAGGACATATGGAAGAGTTTATGCGGTATTATGAGAAGGTCTGCCCGCAAATGTACCGAACCGCTTTATATTATATGAGAAACTGCCAGGAAGCGGAGGATGCAGTGCAGGACGCGGTGCTGACAGCGTATGAAAAATTTTATCAATTAAAAGACAGGGAAAAATTTGCTCCCTGGATTATGCAGATTTTAGTGAACAGATGCCGGAGGAGAATGAAGGACTGGTTTCGCAGGGAAGAGGATATTCAGAATATTTCCATATCCGGGGAAGGTTCTTTGTCCCAGGAGACAGATTTTGCTATGGCGGCGGCAGTAAAACAGGTGTTTTGGGAACTGAAAGAGGAGGAACGCCTGATTGTGGCTTTATCCGTCTTTGGCGGCTATACCAGCCAGGAAATTGCTGAAATTATGAAGCAGAATCATAGTACCATCCGTTCCAGGTATCGGAGGGCGCTTCAAAAAATGAGAAAGAGGTTGGAGGTGTGAGGATGCGTAAGAATGAGATGAAAAAAAAGTGGAACGAAACGGATATCAGAAATTATCTGGAGGAAAGCGCGAAAGATCAGGAAATTCCCAAAAGTTTGCTGCCGGCGCAGATGGAGGAATGGTTAAGACAGCAGACCGCTGAAGGGATTAAGAAAGAAAAGGAAACGGACGAAGAAGCAGGCGGAGCAGATCAAAGGGGCTTAAAGAAAAGTAAATATTTTGGCTGGTGGTGCGGATCTTTTGCGGCGGCGGCGTGTCTGGCGCTTGTGCTTTTTGCGGTTGGAAAAAATATGGACTGGAAACTGGAAGTTGCCGGGGATAAAACCGCAGATATGGCGGAAATGAATGATTCGGCTGCTGACACCACGGAAGTTGCAGCAGAGGGAACTACTTATGAAAAATTGTACCAGGCGTTTGACAAGACATGGAAACAGCAGGAAAATCTTTATCTGGAGAAACGGGAGTATGCAGAGGATGACGCTGTGGCAGATGACGCCGCTACGGAGGATACCGGTACGGCAGAGGGGGCAATGATTACGGAATCCGCAGAGGATACGGCGGATTCTGCAAATATGGATGCGGATTCTGAACATGAAACAGAAGATTATGGTAAAACCAACCAGCAGGAAGAAGAGGTAGAGGAAGCCGATATTATTAAAAATGATGGCAGGTATTTATATCAGGCAGTTCTTCAGCGAAAGGATGAAAAATATACCGTAAGAATTGCAGATACCAAAGGCGGTTTGACAGAAACAGCGCGGGTTGGCAGTTTTCAGATGATTCAGGATATTTATGTCTGGAAGGATAAACTGGTGGTTTTAGAGCCGGGATGGGCAGAGAGTTCCCAGGAAACAGACAGTATGCAGCAGTCAGAATATATATATGAAGATCAACGGGACTCCGGGTTTATACAGATTTTAAAAGATGGACTCCAGAAAATTTTTCAACATACGAGCGCTGCTGATGCAAAGGTGAGCGATATAGTATCAGGGTACGCATACTGCCGGATTCACATTTATGATATCGCGAAACGAAGCGATCCCAGAGAATACCATACGTTTACCATAAAGGGGGGATATATGGACTCCAGGATATCGGACGGGTATCTGTATTTCTTTTCCTCTTGTGAAACCAGCAGGCCGGCGGATGCGGAAAATCTGAAAACTTATGTGCCGATGCTGGACGGAAAACCTATGGCGGAGGATAAAATTACGCTTCCGGAAAATACGGACGCGGCGTCCTATCTGGTGATGGCGTCGGTTGATATGGAACAGCCGGATAAATTTGTGGATACGAAGGCATTGGTAACCTCGGCAGATAAATTTTATGTAAGCCGCGACAATATCTATGTGGCAGATATCCAATATCCTTCCTACAGCGAAAAGGGAAGACAAACGGACAGCACCCGATTGTTTCGTTTTTCCTACAAAGACGGACGCATGGAAAAAGCGGCGGAAGGGTCAGTGAAAGGAACTCTGCGCGACGATATGGCAATGAATGAATATCAGGATTACCTGCGCCTGGTGACCACGGTGGAGAATAGCAATATTGAGGAAATTGTAGATGATATCAGCGGGGAGGTGCTTGGGTATGACAGTCTGGAATCGGAAACCACCAACAGTCTCTATGTGCTGGACGCCAATTTACAGGTGACGGGGAAAATTGAAAATCTTGCCAAAGACGAGCGTATCTATTCTGCGAGGTTTATGGGGGATTCCGGCTACTTTGTTACCTTCCGGGAGACGGATCCGTTATTTTCCGTGGATTTATCCAATCCCAGAGAGCCGAAAATTTTAGGAGAGCTTAAAATCAGCGGGTTTTCAGAATATCTTCATTTTTATTCCGATAATTTGCTTTTAGGTATTGGCATGGAAGCGGATGAGGAAACAGGAGAAACGCAGGGAGTGAAACTATCGATGTTTGACATCTCCAATCCGGCGGACGTGAAGGAACAGTCAAAGATTCATCTATCAGAATATGATTATGCGGATGCGCTCTACAATTACAAAGCGGTGCTTATTGACCCGAAGAAGAATCTTTTTGGTTTTTCAGCCGAGGGCTATGGGGAAGAGGACAAACGCGACTATTTACTGTTTTCCTATGAAAATGGAGAATTTCAGCAGATTTTGAAGATTGACTGCAGCGACAGTGAGCGTTGGAGCTGGACAATTCGTGGAACCTATATCAAAGACCGCTTTTTTCTGTTAGGAGAGGATGGCCGGATTGAAGAATACAGTTTAACGGATAAGAGCCGGACCAGGGAACTGGAACCATAGAGATTGTTAGTGTAAGGCCGTCTGCCATTTGCGGTTAAGTTCAGAAAACACCTTTGTAAGAGTTTGTTTGTACAGTTCTTACAGAGGCGTTTTCTTTTTAGCGTATGAAATACTTGAAGATACTGATCATTACGCCGGCAAATTAATATCGCAGCATCGTTTCATATTTCATTGCCGGCGTATCTGACAGCCGAAATTCTTACCCTGGATGTTTAATGTTTCGTTTAAGAAATGCGATTTACTTTTATTTTACGATGATGCGCATACGGCTTTTTACGCCGTCCTCCTTGGCATAAATATAAGCTTTGCCCTTTTCATGCGCCAGAACAGTGCCGTGTTCGTCCACGGTAGCGATGCAGGTATTAGAACTTGAGAAGACAGGTTTATTTCCGGAAGAAACCGATACTTTTACCGTCTTTTTCTTTCCCACGGTAAGTGTAAGCTCGCTTTGTTCAAAGGTGACGACAGGTTTCTTTACCGTAATCTCGCAGCTTTTACTGACGCCGTCTACGGTTGCTGTGATAAGCGCCGTGCCATTTTTTACGGCGGTTACCGTTCCGTTGTTGTCTACAACAGCCACGCTTTTTTTGTTGCTTTTCCATTTCGGCGTGCTTTTAGAGCTGGATTTAGCAGTCAGACGGACAGTTTGCGTGCGATAGAGGGAAGCGGAAGTTCTGCTGAGGCTGACCGTAGGCTTTTTTACCGTAATGGTGCAGCTTGCGGCCGCATGGTCTGCAGAGGCCGTGATTTTTGCAGTACCCGGTTTTTTTGCTGTAATAACTCCCTGTTCGTCTACCGTGGCGATACTGCTCTTATTAGAGCGGAAGGTAACGGTATGCCCGGTGGAAGCAGTGGCGTTTAGTTTTGCGGAATAACCGTTCTCCAGAGAGATATGGTTTGTGCTGAGTTGAATTTTTGTCGCCTTCACACTTATGGTGCAGCTTGCCTCGCCGTTTTTTATTTTGGCCGTGATTTTTGCAGTACCGGCTCTTTTAGCCGTGATTTTTCCATAGGTGTTGACAGATGCAACTTTGCTGCTGCTGGAAGTAAACACCGGCTTTTTACCGTTGGAAGTAAATGCGGCAAGATAAAACTCGTCTCCGATTTCCAGCGTTTTGGAATAGGAATTTAAAATTACGAATCCGACGCTTGCGGCCGCATGTGCTTTTGCAGGCGGGGCCATAGAAATAAACAGCATAGACGTAAGGATTAGCATTGTGAGAATCGTGTGTAAAAATTTGTTTTTCTTTGACATTGAAATTCCTCCATTCTGGAGGGTAAGAATCCCGGCAGGCTCATGGAAACTGACGTTCCCTGCCGTAAATCAGAAACCACAGATCTGTGGCTGTTCCTAATATAACATGGAAAAAGAGATTTGTAAAGAAGGAAAAATCAAAGTGCAGGAGACTGGCTTTTCATCTATGTTTGGGTATTTACATAGTGAACCGCGTGCGCATAAATGTTTTTTATCTTATAGGAAAATAATTTTACACATTAACGTAACAAGGTATTTCCTATAAGATGAAAAATAAGCGCGCTTATAAATGTACACTCAGCATTATTTTTGAAATTGGAATCGAGAAGGGAATAGAACAGGGGGAAAACAGATTAGGATTGTTAAATAAAAAACGGTTAGAGGACAATCGTTTGGCAGATCTCAGGCGGGGGCTTGAGAATGTGGAATACCGCAGAAAACTGTATAAGGAGTATCAGATTTGAGATAATTGTCATTTTCTTACCACCTGTGTCTTTAAATCAACCGCCTGTGTAAAATCTATGGAAATGGTAGCAGGTTTTCCTGTAATATGTTATTAGGACGTGGAAGATTGCGTTCAAAAACAGGCAGAGAGGAGGAAGCAATGCAGGTTGAAATAAAAATTGACAGTTCGTGCAAAGAGCCAAAAATCATGATAACGGCAGCTTCTATGACAAAGGATTTGGAAGAGCTGATCCGTAAATTATCGGAACATGTTCCGTGCGTCATTTCAGGAAGCAAAGATGGAAAAATTGAGGTGCTGCAGCCGGAGGATTTGATTCGGATTTATGCGAGTTCAGGGAAAGTTTTTGCCGTGACTGGTAAGGGCGAATATGTGGTCAGGCTCAGGCTGTATGATTTAGAACAGCGTCTGGTAGGCAGCCAGTTTGTCCGTATTTCAAATTCTGAGATAGTTAATCTGAGAAAAATCAGCAGTTTCGACTTGAGCTTTACAGGAACGATTTGCGTGAAGTTGTCAAATGGTACGGTAACATATGTTTCCAGAAGATACGTTTCCAAGATTAAAAAAATATTAGGAATATGAGGTGGTAATTTTGAAGAAAAAGATAATTATGCGCGGCTTGGCAGGGATTCCAATTGGGATAGCAGTGGGATATGTGATTACAATCGTTCTCTCCCTTGTCTGGTCAAATGGATATTATGCGCCCTGTGTACCAGAACTTATTTCTGCTATGGGCAGTGAGATCAATGCCGTAATTCTGCAGGCATTCCTCTGTGGTCTCTTAGGAATGGGAGCAGCGGCAGGTTCTGTTATCTGGGAAATAGATCACTGGAGTATTGTGAAACAGACAGGAAGTTACTTTTTGCTGTTGTCTGTATTCATGATTCCAGCAGCTTACTTCAACTATTGGATGGAGCACAGTATCGCCGGGCTTGCCAGTTATTTTCTGATTTTTGTTATAATTTTTATCATGATTTGGGTGGTACAGTTTATGATAGGGAAAAAGGAGGTTGGAAAATTGAATGAGAATCTGTATAAAGCCAGAAGAGATCAGAAGAAACAGAATGGAAATTCCTGAAAATGCATAAAATAAGGGCGTCACAAAAAGTTCACAGAATTTATTAGCACTCGCACTTGACGAGTGCTAATAAATATGTTATAACACAGATAGAACAAAGTTTAAGCAAAGAAAAAGGAGAGATGACTTATGATGACACCCAGTATTTTTGGAGGAAACTTATTTGACGATTTCTTTGATGGATTCTTTGATTTTCCTGCATTTAACCAGACGGCAATGCAGAAGGCGCAGAAACAGTTGTATGGGCAGCATGCGGCAAATATGATGAAGACGGACGTGCAGGAGCGTGACGGCTGTTATGAAGTAGACATTGACATTCCAGGATTTAAAAAGGAAGATCTTTCTTTGGAACTTAAGAACGGATACCTGGTAATCAGCGCGGCCAAGAGCTTTGATAAGGAAGAGAGCCAAGAGGAAAATGGCAGGTTTGTGCGCCGGGAACGCTATGCGGGAAGCATGAGCAGGTCTTTTTACATTGGAGATGAGATAAAACAGGAAGATATTCACGCGAAGTATGAGAGCGGGGTATTGAGATTGCGTATACCGAAGATGGAAGAGAAGAGACCGGAGGTGGAGGAGAGAAAATATATAGCGATAGAAGGATAATAGATTTTTTATATGACGTCAGGCGGGCGGGAAAATTTTTCAAAATTTTCCCGCCTGTTGGATTAATCTGGCCTGTTTTTGTACGCCTCGGGCATAGGAACACGTTTTTCCAGGCCTTTGCGGTATAAGAATATTCCCAGAGCTGCAGTACACACGGCGGAGGCAAAAATTGCAAAATGAATGACTATGGAATTACCAGAATAGGAGAAAGATTCTGGTATAAAGGTACCCCAGATATTGAACAGCATATGGAACAGAATGGAAAGATAGATACTGCCGCCTTTATAACAAACGTAACCGCAGAATAATCCAACCACAAAAGCGTAGGCGCCTTGAATCACATTTCCGTGAAATGCGCCGAAAAGAACTGCCTGGAATATATTTGCGGCAAAAAAGGGCATGGCGTTTCTGGCGTATTTCAAAGTGACGCCCCGAAAGATCAGTTCTTCACTGATGGGGGCTATCAAGATGGAATATACGGCGAGCAGCGGCGTGACATTTTCAAAGCCGATGCTTTTCATCAATTCTTCGTAAGTGTGATACCAGTCTGGATTGACGGCGGCAAGAAGCGCCACGACATACGTGGATATGTACTGCATGCCAAGCATCAATAGCGCCAGAGCTGCGATTATCCAGGGATTGATCAGAACGGAAATTTCCCGTCGGGGCTGTTTTTTGGGAACAAAACGTTTCCAGTACCAAAAACCCAGGGCGAGGGCTGCGATCACAGCATAAATTGCGGAGATGCCGGTAAGAAACTGACTGTCCATAAGGAAGTTCATAGTAAAATCAGGATCTGTTATCTGGCCTATTGATTCCGGATTAGAGGCGAGTTCCAGAATCAGTTTCAGAAACACTCCGGCGAAAGACACAATCAACTGAATGCCAAGGGCGAGAAGCACCGGGAGCAGGCAGAATAAGATACTGCCGGTTTTTTTCAAGATTTTCATGGGATATCATTCCTTTCTATCTGCGTTTTGCAGGTGTTTTTTATTCTGTAGAATAAAAAGCCCTCCGGGCAGGATGCGCACGGATGCAAGGGAATTTTATTGCTTTGCAATAAGCATCCGGCGCGTCAAAGTGTGCAGGCCAATTTCCCCAAGAATGGGGTAAGGGGGAAATGGCCTGCACACTTTGTTCTTTCATTAGGAAAGACCAGTCACGCGAAAACGTGAAAGTAGCTTTCCATGAAAGAACAAATAGCAATTATGCGCAGTTCGCGGAGAAGAAGTTGCTGCTTTGCAGCCCGCTCACGCGCAGAGAATGCGTAAAACGCATTCTTTTTCTTATTATTGTACTATTGTAACAGTACAGGGAGGGGTTTGCAACTGTGTTTTGGGAAAAATAAGGGGAAATCTGTTGCTTTTTTTGCAAAATTGTTATAAGATACAGGTTAGCGTATATTTATGCATTATTTGTCAGGAGGATTAATATTTATGAAGAATTGGAAAAGATTAGCAGCATTGTTACTGACAGGGGCTATGCTCACAGGTATTGTAGGCTGCGGTGTTCCGGCCAACACCGTTCATGCGCCGGAGGATATGGCTGGAAAGAAAATCGGAGTACAGCTTGGAACGACTGGAGATACGCTGGTGACAGATGAATTTGAGGGCGACAGCAGCACTACGGTCGAGCGTTATAAAAAAGGAGCGGATGCCGTGCAGTCCTTAAAACAGGGCAAGATTGACTGTGTCGTGATTGACTCTGAGCCGGCAAAGGCGTTTACAGACCAGAATAAGGATCTGACCATATTGGACACAGAGTATACAGATGAAGATTATGCCATTGCGATTGCCAAAGAAAACACAGAGCTGAAAGAAAAGATTAATGGCGCGCTTGCGGAATTAAAGGAAGAAGGCACCCTGGATCAGATTATGGCAAATTATACAGGCGACGATACCATGGGAACCTGTCCTTACGAGTCCCCGGCAGATGTGGATACCTCCAATGGAAAGCTGGTTATGGCGACCAACGCTGCCTTTAAGCCTTATGAATATTATGAAGACAATAAGATTGTAGGCATTGACGCCGAGATGGCGCAGGCAGTTGCAGACAAGCTGGGCATGGAGCTTGAGATTCTTGATATGGACTTTGACGCTATCATCAATGCCGTACAGTCCGGCAAAGCAGATATTGGCGTAGCAGGAATGACTGTCAATGAGGAACGTCTTCAGAGTATTGATTTCAGTGATACTTATGCAAAAGCAAAACAGGTGATCATTGTCCGTGCAAAATAGGAGGAAATGCCGCCGTGCAGAACTTTATCGATGAATTTACACTGAATTTTATAGAAAAAAACCGATATCAGTACATAATAGAAGGATTTGTCAATACCCTGATCATTTCGCTGTTTGCAGTGCTGGTGGGAATTGTGATTGGGTTTCTGGTAGCCATTATCCGTTCCAGCCACGATAAGACAGGGCGTATGAAGGCAGGAAATTTCATTTGCAGGATTTACCTTACGGTGATGCGGGGAACGCCTACCATGATTCAGCTTTTAATTATTTATTATGTCATATTTGCCACGGTAAATATTCCCAAGGTTTTTGTGGCAGTGGTGGCGTTCGGTCTCAACTCCGGCGCTTATGTGGCAGAGATAGTACGTTCCGGCATTATGTCTGTAGACGAGGGACAGTTTGAAGCGGGCAGGAGTCTGGGGTTAAATTATCGTCAGACCATGCAGTTTATTGTCATGCCACAGGCATTTAAAAATGTGCTTCCCGCGCTGGGAAATGAATTTATTGTCTTATTGAAGGAGACCTCGATCAGCGGCTATATTGGACTGACAGACCTGACCCATGGCGGAGACATTATAAGAGGAATCACTTTTTCCGCGTTTATGCCTCTCGTTGCAGTTGCGCTGATCTATCTGCTGTTGGTGACCGGGCTTTCCTGGTGTGTGAATAAACTGGAGAGGAGGCTGAGAGTCAATGAGCGGTAACGTATTGCTGGAAGTAAAGGATTTAAGGAAAGATTTTGGAGACCACTCTGTACTGCAGGGCATCAGCACCCAGATCTGCCAGGGAGAAGTGGTGGCGATCATCGGTCCTTCCGGCTGCGGCAAATCTACTTTTTTGAGATCCCTGAACCTGTTGGAAACTCCCACGGGAGGAAGTGTGGTTTTTGAGGGAAATGAGATTACCGCATCTGGGACAGACGTCAATAAGATACGCCAGAAAATCGGCATGGTGTTTCAGCAGTTTAATCTCTTCGCCAATTTAACGATTGAGGATAATATCACACTGGCTCCGGTAAAGCTGGGGCTGATGAATAAGGAACAGGCGCAAAAGCGGGCAAAGGAACTGTTAGGACGGGTAGGGCTTCCAGATAAGGCGGACGCCTATCCGGCAATGCTCTCCGGCGGACAGAAACAAAGGATTGCCATTGCCCGCTCTCTTGCCATGAACCCAGACGTGATGCTGTTTGATGAACCGACTTCCGCCCTGGACCCTGAAATGGTGGGAGAAGTGTTGGAATTGATGAAGGAACTTGCGGCGGACGGAATGACCATGGTGGTAGTAACCCATGAAATGGGCTTTGCCAGAGAAGTGGCAACCAGAGTAATGTTTATAGATGAAGGCGTGATTTGTGAAGAGAATACGCCCCAGGAATTTTTTGAACATCCCAGGAATCAGAGACTGCAGGATTTTTTATCTAAGGTATTATAAAATAAGATGCGCCAGACGGGAGCATATCCTGCGGTGCGGTGGAGCTGTTGTAAATCAGATCAGATACAGTATAAGGGTTAGACGGTATTCTTGAAATATGATATACTGTATTTGTATGTAATGATAGGTTCTTTCTTAACTTTGGATTTTTGTCACGGTCCATGTCAGGTTTTGCTGGAAGTTATTATTCCCTCAAAACGGAATCTGGCAGGATATCCAAACATGAGAAAGAACCTAATTTTACAACAACTCCTTTTTCTTCTAATAGAAGAAAATAAGGTGCGCACGCGCACATGAGAAAATATGCGCGCCAGCGCGAAAGTGTCCTTCCTATAGAAGAAAATAAAATGCGCACGCGCACAAGAGGCGATGATTGCTTCGCAACGATGCCCGGCGTATCAAAGTGTGAAGCCGATTCCTAAAGAATTGGGGATGTGGGCTTGTGATACAGGATGAGTATGACAGAGAGGAGGATTATTATGTCGTTTGCGCATCTGCACGTTCATACGGAGTACAGCCTTTTGGATGGTTCTAATAAAATCAAAGAATATGTCTCAAGGGTGAAAGAGCTGGGCATGAATGCGGCGGCGATTACAGACCACGGCGTTATGTACGGCGTCATTGATTTTTACCGGGCGGCAAAGGAAGCAGGCATTAAGCCAATTTTAGGCTGTGAGGTCTATGTGGCGCCAGGTTCCCGCTTTGACAGGGAAAAGGTGGAAGGAGAAGACCGTTATTTTCACCTCATCCTTCTTGCCGAAAACCAGACTGGATATCAGAATTTGATGAAAATTGTTTCCAGGGGATTTACGGAGGGGTATTACTATCGTCCCAGAGTGGACCGGGAGGTGTTAGAGAATTACCATGAGGGCCTGATTGTGCTGAGCGCCTGTCTGGCGGGAGAAGTGCAGAAGCTTTTGCTGCGGGGCGCCTATCAGGAGGCAAAAGAGGCGGCGCTTTGGTATGACAAAACCTTCGGTCATGGGAATTATTTTCTGGAACTGCAGGATCATGGACTGCCGGAACAACAGCATGTCAACCAGCAGCTCATGCGTTTGAGCCAGGATACCGGCATTGAATTGGCGGCTACCAATGACGTGCATTATACCTATGAGACAGACGTGGATTCTCACGATATTCTGCTCTGCATTCAGACCGGCAAGAAGCTTTCGGATGAAAACAGGATGCGTTATGAGGGCGGGCAGTATTTTGTGAAATCGGAAGAACAGATGCGCGCACTGTTTCCCTATGCGCAGCAGGCTCTGGACAATACGCAGAAAATCGCCGACCGCTGTCATGTAGAAATCGAATTTGGCGTTACGAAACTGCCGAAATATGACGTGCCCGACGGTTACAGCGCCTGGGAATATTTGAACGAACTCTGCCATCAGGGACTAAAAAAGCGTTATCCGCAGAAAGATGGCGAGGTGTTGATTCCAGGAATGGAAGAACCTCTGCACATGGAAGAACTGAAGAAAAAACTTCAGTATGAGCTGGATATTATAAAGCAAATGGGGTATGTGGATTACTTTTTGATTGTGTGGGACTTTATTCATTTTGCCAGAAAAAACGGGATTGCCGTGGGACCGGGACGGGGAAGCGCAGCGGGAAGCCTGGTTTCTTATACGCTGGAGATTACCAATATAGATCCTCTTCGCTACCATTTGATTTTTGAACGTTTCTTAAATCCGGAACGCGTCACCATGCCGGATATTGATATAGACTTCTGCGTGGAGCGGCGGCAGGAGGTCATTGATTATGTCAGTGAAAAATATGGTAAGGATCGTGTGGTACAGATTGTCACCTTTGGTACGATGGCGGCAAGAGGCGTCATCCGCGACGTGGGGCGCGTGATGGATCTGCCCTATGCATTTGTCGACAATATTGCGAAACAGATTCCCACAGAGCTTGGGATTACCATAGATAAAGCCCTGAAGATGAATCCGGAGCTGCGTGCCAGTTATGAAAATGATGAGAGCGTTCACAGGCTTATTGAGATGTCAAAGCGTCTGGAGGGACTGCCGCGGCATACTTCTATGCATGCGGCGGGAGTTGTAATCAGTTCCAAAGCAGTAGATGAATTTGTGCCTCTTTCCAGAGGAAGCGACGGCGCCATTACCACACAGTTTACCATGACCACCCTAGAGGAATTGGGGCTGTTAAAAATGGATTTTCTGGGGCTTCGGAATCTTACAGTAATTCAAAATGCCGTTCATCTCATTCACGCCAGCCAGAGAGAAGGAGAACCCGGAATCGAAAAAGAAAAGCTTCTTGATATTGATCAGATTGATTTTGATGATAAGGCGGTGCTTGCCTCTCTGGGAACCGGGCGGACAGAGGGCGTGTTCCAGTTGGAGAGCGCGGGAATGAAAAACTTTATGAAAGAATTAAAGCCCCAGAGTTTAGAAGATATTATCGCAGGAATTTCTTTGTACCGTCCGGGTCCGATGGACTTTATTCCGGCATATATCCGGGGGAAAAACAACCATCAGTCCATTACCTATGACTGCCCCAAGCTGGAACCTATTTTAGAACCGACCTACGGCTGTATTGTGTACCAGGAACAGGTAATGCAGATTGTCCGGGATCTTGCCGGATATACGCTTGGAAGAAGCGATCTGGTGCGCCGTGCCATGTCTAAGAAAAAAATATCGGTGATGGAACAGGAACGGAAAAATTTCATCTATGGAAATCAGGAGGAGGGGGTACCAGGCTGCGTCAGCAACGGAATCAGTGCACAGGTTGCCAATAAGATATTCGATGATATGACAGATTTTGCCAAGTATGCGTTTAATAAATCTCATGCGGCGGCCTATGCGGTGATAGCGTATCAGACTGCCTACCTGAAATATTATTATCCATTGGAATATATGGCTGCGCTGATGAGTTCTGTTATGGACCATGTCGGGAAGATTTCAGAGTATATTTTTACCTGCCGCCAGATGGGGATTTCGGTATTGCCGCCCAGCGTCAATGAGGGGGAGAGCGGATTTTCGGTATCGGATCATGCGATTCGCTATGGATTGTCGGCAATCAAGAGCGTCAGCCACGTTTTTATTGAAAAAATGTGTGAAGAGCGAAAAGAGCGGGGCAAATTTACCAGCCTTACGGACTTTCTTACCCGGATGGCAGACCATGAAATTAATAAGCGCGTGGTGGAAAACCTTATTAAGTCAGGAGCCTTAGACAATCTTGGCGCAACCAGGAAGCAGAGTATGATGGTGTATGCAGGCATTATGGAAAGTATTGTTCAGGATAAGAAAAATACCATGGCCGGGCAGATGACTTTGTTCGATTTAGCCGGAGAGGAAGAAAAGGCAGATTTTGAGGTAAAGCTTCCGGATGTGGGGGAATATTCCAAAGAGGTCTACCTGGGGTTTGAGAAGGAAGTGCTGGGAATTTATATCAGCGGGCATCCGCTGGAAGCGTATGAAGAAAAATGGCGGAAAAATATCACGAGGCTCACCACAGATTTCCAGCTAGAGGAGGAAAGCGGGCAGACCAGGGTAAGAGAAGGAGAAATGGCAATGGTGGGAGGCATGATTGTGGATAAGACGATAAAATATACCAGGCGCAATCAGGCTATGGCGTTTATCACATTGGAGGATCTGGTGGGTACGCTGGAAATTGTTATTTTTCCAAATAGCTATGAGAAAAACAACCGTCTTCTGAACCTGGATGAAAAGGTGTTTGTGCGGGGCAGGGTGCAGACAGAAGACGAAAAAAATGCAAAATTGATATGTGAGAGGTTGTATTCCTTTGACGATACCAAAAAGGAACTGTGGCTGCAGTTTTCCACCAGGGAAGAGTATGCGCGGCAGGAATCCCATATTTTGGAATTATTGAAGGAAAGCGATGGAAAGGACAGCGTTATCATTTATATTTCCAGTGAAAAACAGATGAAACGCCTGCCTCCCAGCCGCAGTATTTCCGTACGTCCGCAAATCACCGGTAAATTAAAAGAGTTGTTGGGAGAAAATAATGTAAAAGTTGTAGAAAAAAGCATTGAAAAACTTTGAAAAAGAGATTAGAATGGAATAGATTGAACAAATGATGTAAAAAAGGAAAGACAGGAGGGAAACGTTATGGCTAAGGAGATTAAAACGATCGGTGTGCTTACCAGCGGCGGAGACGCGCCGGGAATGAACGCTGCCATCCGTGCAGTTGTGCGTCAGGCAATCGTGAAGGGAAAGAAAGTCAAAGGAATAAAGAGAGGTTATGCAGGTCTGCTCCAGGAAGAAATTTCAGATATGCAGGCGTGTGATGTTTCAGATATAATCCAGCGGGGCGGTACCATCCTGCAGACAGCCAGATGTAAAGAATTTACAACGGCAGAAGGACAGCAGTTGGGAGCAGAGATCTGCAGAAAGCATGGCATTGACGGTGTGATTGTGATTGGCGGGGACGGTTCTTTTAAAGGAGCACAGAAGCTTGCCTCCCTGGGAATTAATACCATTGGAATTCCAGGTACGATTGATTTGGATATTGCCTGTACAGAGTATACGATTGGGTTTGATACGGCGGTAAATACAGCGATGGAAGCCATTGATAAGGTGCGTGATACTTCTACCTCCCATGAACGGTGTTCCATTATTGAGGTTATGGGACGCGGCGCCGGTTATATCGCTTTGTGGTGCGGTATTGCCAACGGTGCGGAAGATATCCTTCTTCCAGAAAAATATAACTATGATGAACAGGCTTTGGTAAATAATATTATTGCCAACCGTAAGAAGGGCAAGAAACATCATATTGTCATAAATGCAGAGGGAATCGGCCATTCTGCAAGTATGGCAAAACGGATTGAATCTGCGACCGGCGTGGAGACGCGCGCGACCATTTTGGGGCACATGCAGCGAGGCGGAAGTCCCACCTGTAAAGACCGTGTTTATGCTTCGACGATGGGAGCTTATGCGGTAGACTTGCTTTGTCAGGGCAAATCCAACCGTGTGGTAGGCTACCGCGACGGAGAGTATGTGGATTTTGATATTGACGAGGCGCTTGCTATGCATAAAGAGATCTCTGATTATCAATTTGAGATTTGCAGGAATCTGAGTTTGTAAGGAGTACAGGTATGATTACAAGTTCTTCTAATCCACAGATGAAATATATTGTACAATTAAATAAAAAGGCAAAAACCCGCTATGAACAGCGGGTTTTTGTGGTCGAAGGGGTGAAAATGTGGCAGGAAACGCCCGCGGAACAGATACGAAAAATTTACGTTTCCCAGTGCTTTTTGCAAGATCCCGATAAACAGAGACGATTGGAACAATATGATTATGAGGTAGTAGCGGACCGTGTATTTCAAAGGGTTTGTGATACGAAAACGCCGCAGGGGATTCTGTGCCTGGTAAAGATGCCGGAATATGAATTGAAAGATTTACTGGTGGAAAAGGCGCATTTACTGATTTTAGAAGATATTCAGGACCCTGGAAACCTGGGAACTATGCTGCGCACCGGGGAAGGCGCTGGTATTACCGGCGTTATAATGAGCAGGGGCACCGTGGATGTTTTTCATCCCAAGGTAATCCGTTCTACCATGGGTTCTTTGTTTCGTGTCCCTTTTTATATTACAGAAAATCTTTCACATACCATTGCGAGCATAAAGGAACAGGGAATTACCGTCTATGCCGCCCATTTGAAAGGCGACTTGTCCTATGATAGGCCAGATTACACAGACGCCTGCGGGTTTTTGATTGGAAATGAGGGAAATGGGCTGAGTGCAGAAATTGCCTCACTGGCAGATACATTTATCCGGATTCCAATGGAAGGAGAGGTGGAATCTCTCAATGCCGCCACAGCGGCGGCATTGCTGACGTATGAGGTAAACAGGCAGCGGCGGCAGGAATAACGCAGATTATTCTTCAATGACGTGGATTTCAAGAAAATCAAAATCAATGTCTTCTACAAAGTTATCCTGGTAGAATCTTGCTTTGGCATGGCGCTTAAATTCTGATACCGTGGCGTCCAGCCACAGCGGTTTGCTCAGGTCGAAATCATAGCAGACCTGTTCCAGTGCACGAAATATTTTATGGGTGCGGGTGTCCTCACTCTCATCCGTGATTACGGTATCACGTAAAAGATGATTATCTTTAAATATTTTAAACCAGATGCGCATAATTGGTCCTTTCTGTAGTTGTATGATTAGGGTGTCAAAAGAACAGATTTAAGAATCTGCCTGCATGAAAATGTACCGTAACACCCTAATCTTAGTATAAAAGAGAGAGGAATGCAAGATCAGGGGTTATTCTTTTACAGAAAGGGATGAGATGTTATGAAACAGTTTTCATTTGAATATCGCGGTTTAGACTCATTTTCCCGGGAACTTTGCGATTTTAAAGCCAGATGCAGCCGCGGGCATATTACAGTGAAAATGTTTCAGGTTTATTCAGAAATATTAGATTGTGAGAAAATGCAAAAGGTTTGCGGCGTCATCGGGCAAATGTTTCCGGATGTTGTCTGTATGGGATGTTCGACCAGCGGAAACATTATTGATTGTGAACTCTCTGGAAAAATTACCGTTGTATGTACCGCTTTTGAGTTTCCAACGACTCAGATCAGGCTTTTTCACTATGATTTGTCAGAGTACAGTACGGAGCAGATTACTTCTTCCATTCTGGAAGAGACCAGTAGGCATGCATGGGTAAAAGCAATTGAGATGTTTTTTACGATTCCACAGGAATCGACTACGAAATTTTGTGAGGGCCTCAAAGAGCTGCGGCCAGATATTCAGGTGTTTGGCGGCGTTGCCTGCAGCGATGATATCACAAGCGACGATTCTTTTGTGTTTTCCAGGGAAAGCGGGATCTCCAAACATTCCATTCTCATCTTGTTTTACGGCGGGGATGATTTTTATGTGGATGCAATCAGTGTGACAGGTTGGAAGCCTCTGGGAAGAAAGTTTCAGGTTACAAAATCAAATGGCTCTGTCCTTAAGGAACTGGATGGGATTCCTGCCTATGAGGTATACCGTAAGTATTTGAATATTAAAAACGATGAGAATTTTTTCTATCATACACTGGAATTTCCCTTGTTTTATGAGCATAATAATACCACAATCCTGCGGACGCCGGTGGCCAGCAATGAGGATGGCTCCATCACCATGACCTCTGATATTGAAATTGGCTCCGTAGTGCGGATTTCTTATGGAGACCCAGGCACCATTGTGGAGAGCATCCGTCATGACAGCAGCAGAATTGCTGAGTTCTGGCCCGATTTACTACATATTTTTTCCTGCGCGGCCAGGCGTACATTCTGGACGTTAAAAGAGCCGACTTATGAGATTCGTCCTTTCCAGAAAATTTCATCCTCCTGTGGTTTTTTTTCACATGGTGAGTTTCTGCGCACAAACGGAAATCTCAACCAGCATAACGTGACCCTTGTGATAGCCGCTATGAGAGAAGGGCAGAAACGTCAATCAGCGCCGGCGGCTTCCATAGAAGATAACCATCTCCCAAAGGTTCCTCTGGTTTCACGGCTGGCTACCTTTATCAGTGTAACTTCCATGGAATTGGAGGAAAGCAACCGGAAACTGGAATCAGCCAACGAGAAATTAAAAACGGCGGCGATTATAGACGGACTGACAGGGCTTTATAACCGCAGAGAAATACAGGCAAGGATTGACGAGGCTCTTTTGCAGCTTATGGATGAAACATTTTCCCTGATTATGCTGGACATAGATAATTTTAAGCAGGTTAACGACACTTATGGGCATCAGCAGGGAGACAACGTGCTTATTGGGCTTGCCAATATTCTGCAAAATGAACAGGCTGGCGGCATGCATAGTGTTTCTGCCGGAAGGTGGGGCGGAGAGGAATTTATGATGCTGCTGCCAGGTATGGAGGGGAACTCGGCGGCTTATACAGCAAATCTTATCAGGAAATGTTTTGCAAATACAAAATTTCCGGACATAAGTCCCCAGACCATAAGCCTGGGAGTTACCCAGGCAAAGAGCGGCGATACTGCGGACAGCCTGTGCAGCCGTGTGGATATGGCGCTTTATCAAGCAAAGAAGAGCGGGAAGAACAAAGCAGTCCTTATTTGAGAAATAACAGGAGGTATAAAATGGCAAAATACGTGATGGCGCTGGACGCCGGAACCACAAGCAACCGCTGCATTCTGTTCAATGAAAAGGGAGAAATGTGCAGTGTGGCGCAGAAAGAATTTACCCAGTATTTTCCCCAGCCAGGCTGGGTGGAGCATGACGCCAACGAAATCTGGTCTACACAGCTTGGAGTGGCCGTGGAAGCGATGCAGAAAATAGGCGCTTCGGCAGAGGATATCGCGGCGATCGGCATTACCAATCAGCGTGAAACGACCATAGTCTGGGACAAAAATACGGGGGAACCTGTTTATAACGCTATTGTATGGCAGTGCCGCAGAACATCGGAATACTGCGATTCCTTGAAAGAAAAAGGACTGACCGAAGACTTCCGCCAGAAAACCGGGCTGGTCATTGACGCCTATTTTTCAGGGACGAAACTCAAATGGATTCTGGATCATGTGGAAAATGCCAGAGAACGCGCAAAACGGGGAGAACTTCTTTTTGGCACGGTCGATACCTGGCTGATCTGGAAACTGACGAAAGGAGCGGCCCATGTAACCGATTATTCCAATGCCTCGCGGACCATGCTGTATCACATTACAGACTTGAAATGGGATGAAGAAATTCTTGCCGAACTGGATATTCCGATATGCATGCTGCCTGAGGTAAGACCCTCCAGTTGTGTGTACGGTATGGCGGATCCGTCATTTTTTGGCGGAGAGATACCGGTAAGCGGAGCGGCAGGAGACCAGCAGGCGGCGCTGTTCGGGCAGACCTGCTTTCATGCCGGGGAAGCAAAAAATACCTACGGCACAGGTTGTTTTCTGTTAATGAATACAGGAGAGAGACCCGTATTTTCCAGAAATGGATTGGTCACCACGATTGCATGGGGAATAGACGGTAACATTAATTATGCCCTGGAAGGTTCTATTTTTGTGGCTGGCGCGGCCATCCAGTGGCTGCGGGATGAGATGAGGCTGATTGACAGTGCGGCAGATTCCGAGTATATGGCAAAAAAAGTGGAGGATACCAACGGCTGCTACGTGGTTCCGGCGTTTACCGGGCTGGGAGCGCCTTACTGGGACCAATATGCAAGGGGAACCATTGTAGGGCTGACACGGGGCGTCAATAAATACCATATAATTCGTGCAACCCTGGAATCTCTGGCATTTCAGGTAAATGACGTGTTAGAGGCAATGAAGGCAGACGCCGATATCAGGCTGAATACGCTGAAGGTGGACGGCGGGGCGAGCGCCAATGATTTTTTGATGCAGGTTCAGGCAGATCTGATAGACGCTCCCGTAAACCGTCCCCACTGTGTAGAGACAACCGCCATGGGCGCGGCATATCTTGCAGGTCTAGCCGTCGGCTATTGGACAGATAAAGAGGATGTGCTGAAAAACTGGTCCGTGGATCAGACATTTTTCCCACGGATTTCGGCCAAGGAGCGGACAGAACGGATGCAGGGCTGGAAAAAGGCAGTGAAATATACTTATGGCTGGGCAAAGGAAGGTAGAGATACATGTACGACGTAGTGATTATAGGCGCGGGAGTATCCGGATGCGCCGCGGCAAGAGAGCTCTCCAGATATCGGCTGAATATCTGTGTGGTGGAAAAAGAAGAAGATGTATGCTGTGGGACTTCCAAGGCAAACAGCGCGATTGTCCATGCCGGTTTTGACGCCCCGGCCGGTTCTCTCATGGCGAAGCTGAACGTACAGGGAAATGAGATGATGGAAGCGTTGTCCGGCGAATTGGATTTTCCTTTTCAGAGAAATGGTTCCCTGGTCATCTGTCTGCAGGAAGATGAGATGCCAGGATTGAAAATATTATATGACAGAGGAATGGAAAACGGCGTAAAAGACTTGCGGATTATAGACAGAGAAGAACTGAGAGAGCTGGAACCTGATATTTCCGAGGATGCAGTGGCGGCATTATATGCGCCGACCGGAGGAATTGTATGCCCCTTCGCCATGAATTTTGCATTTGCTGAAAATGCGGCAGGCAACGGCGTGGAGTTCCGGTTTGATACAGAAGTGAGCGGATTTTGCAAAAGAGAAGGATATTGGAGCATCAAGACCAGTCAGGGAGAACTTGAGAGCAGATATGTGGTAAATGCGGCAGGCGTTTATGCAGACCGAATGCACAATATGGTAAGTGAAAGGAAACTTCATATTACGCCCCGGCGCGGAGAATACTGCCTGCTGGACCATTCAGCCAGCGGCTTTGTCACCCATACTATTTTCCAGCTTCCAGGCAAATTTGGAAAAGGGGTGCTGGTGACTCCCACTGTTCATGGAAATATTCTCATCGGCCCCACAGCAGAAGATATTGAAGACAGAGAAGGCACCAATACGACCCGCGCAGGCATCGAGGAACTGATGAAACGCTCAGGCACTGCTGTGAAAGGGATTCCGTTTCATCAGGTGATCACTTCTTTTGCAGGGCTGCGCGCGCATGAAGACGGACATGAATTTTGTATTGGAGAGGCGGAGGATGCGCCAGGGTTTATAGACTGTGCCGGAATTGAATCCCCCGGGCTTACCGCTGCTCCGGCAATCGGAAAGATGGTGGCAGATATTATTTATGAACGGGAACAGCCCCCGGTAAATCCGCATTTTACAGGGAAGAGAAAGGGAATCTTAAATCCGAATACTTTGAGTGAGCAGGAACATGCGGCGTTAATTAAGCAGCATCCAGCCTATGGAACTATTGTCTGCCGCTGCGAAATGATTACAGAAGGAGAGATTCTCGATGCAGTCAACCGTCCTCTGGGGGCAAAATCCTTAGACGGCGTCAAGCGCAGGACAAGGGCAGGGATGGGACGCTGCCAGGGAGGATTCTGTTCCCCGAAAGTGATGGAACTCCTTGCCGGAGAACGGAATCTGGAATTTTTACAGATCACAAAGTCTGGCAGGGATTCGCAGATGATCGCAGGAAGGAACAAGGATCAGGAGGCGTTTTGAGCCGTGGTCCGCTGATTGACAATTAAAATAGATGAGGAAAAGAACATGCTGAATTTTGATATTGTAATTGTGGGAGGCGGTCCGGCCGGACTGGCAGCGGCCATAGCTGCAAAGGAAAATGGCGCAGCATCCATTCTGGTACTGGAGAGAGACCAGGAACTTGGCGGGATTTTAAATCAGTGCATTCACAACGGATTTGGGCTTCACACGTTTCAGGAAGAACTTACCGGGCCGGAATATGCGGCAAGATTTATTGAAAGACTGCAGAAGGCAGAGATTTCATATAAATTAAATACCATGGTGATGGATATTTCTGCAAAAAAAGTGGTAACGGCCATGAATCGTACGGAGGGAATTTTGCAGATACATGCAAGGGCAGTCATCCTTGCCATGGGCTGCCGGGAGCGTTCCAGAGGCGCCTTGCATATTCCAGGTTTTCGGCCGGCAGGGGTTTATTCTGCCGGAACGGCGCAGAGACTGGTAAATATGGAAGGGTATCTGCCGGGACGCCGGGTGGTGATTCTGGGTTCCGGCGACATCGGGCTTATCATGGCAAGAAGAATGACCTTAGAAGGCGCAAAAGTTCAGGTGGTGGCAGAGCTACTGCCATACTCTGGCGGACTGAAAAGAAATATCGTGCAATGCCTGGATGATTTTGGCATTCCTCTCAAGTTAAGCCATACGGTTGTAGACATCCATGGCAGAAAACGGGTGGAAGGGGTCACCATCGCCCAGGTAGACGAGAACAGAAAACCAGTACCGGGAACGGAAATATATTATGACTGCGACACGTTGCTTCTGTCCTGCGGGCTGATTCCTGAGAATGAGCTGTCAAAGGAGCTGGGAGTGGAACTAAATCCGCTTACCTCTGGGCCTAAAGTAAATGAAAGTTTTCAGACCAGCGTAGCGGGAGTATTTGCCTGTGGAAATGTGCTCCATGTCCATGATCTGGTAGACTTTGTTTCCAGAGAGGCAGAAGCAGCGGGAAAACATGCGGCCTGGTACGTCAAAAATCAGACGGAGTATGATAATTCCGCAGATATACCGATTGCAGCAGAACAGGGCGTGCGTTATACGGTGCCGAATACGATCAATCTCAGGCGGATGGACGAGAACCATACGCTGCGTTTTCGGGTGGGAGATGTATACAAGAACTGCTATGTGGCAGTTTATCTGGATGAGAAGCGGATTTACCACAGGAAGAAGCAGGTACTGGCGCCCGGAGAGATGGAAGAAGTAATATTGAAAAAGGAAACACTGGCTGCCGTTTCCAATTTAGCCAAAATTACGGTAAAGCTGGAGGAGGTTTGAGAAAATGGAAATAAGGGAATTGACCTGCATTGGCTGTCCGCTGGGCTGTCCGCTTACGGTGGAAACAGACCGGGGCCAGGTGCATAAGGTTACGGGAAATACCTGCAAAAGAGGGGAGTTATACGCGAGAAAAGAGGTTGTCAATCCTACCAGGATTGTGACAAGTTCCGTGCCGGTAGAAGGAGGAAATCAGAAGGTAGTGTCCGTGAAAACCAGAGAAGACGTCCCCAAAGAAAAAATCTTTGCTGTAATAGAAGCTCTGAAAGGAGTAAAGGTACAGGCCCCGGTTCATATTGGTGACGTGGTTGTCAGCAATGCGGCAGACACCGGAGTGGATGTGGTGGCGACCCGAAATGTGTCCGGTGAAACTGCAGGCTGTATCACTACAAAGGAAACGTAGATTGAATGGCAGTGTCTTCCTCCGTTTCTGGAAAATGGAGCAAAGCGGAGACGATTATGTGTAAGCAGCGGATGTTTTCTAAAGAATTGCATAGAGGCGGAGCTATTTATGCAACACATAAAACCAATATCAGGCTTTTGTATACTGTCACAGTATCCCTCTGCAGCATATAATAATGCAGAGGGATATTGTATGCGGTTACTCCGGCATTTACTGCCAGAGTAAGAATGCTGTCCCTGATTACATATCCGGGAGGAAAACCATGCGTCTGTGTGAACTGAGAGAAAAAGAAGTCATCAATGTCTGCAACTGCAAATGTCTTGGATTTGTGGCGGACATTGATATTGACGTCTGTACCGGAATGGTGCTGGCGCTGATTATTCCAGGCTGCGGAAAGGTCTGGGGGATTTTTGGCAAAGGAAGTGAGATGCTTATTCCCTGGAATCAGGTGGTGAGAGTTGGGCCGGACATCATCCTGGTCGAGATTCCAGAGCCAGAGCATAGATAATACAATAGTCTGCAAAAGATAAGGCGTGAGGAGAAACAGGACATGAACAGTATTTACCGGGATATTTTCAGAGCCGTCCATGAGGGAAAATGGCTCAGTATTGAGTATCGGAATAAGGAAGAACAAGTCTCAAGATACTGGATTGGAATCTATGATTTACATCCTGTGAAGCGTACTCTGAAGGTGGAAGGACTGCATTTGGGCAAATATACCACAGAAACGTTCGATTTAATTTATATGGATTCCATTTTATCTTCCAGTATCGTAGAAGGCTCCTATTGCCCGGTAAATCAGCGTCTGGTCCGGGATATTTATCGGAATCCCCATAAATATAAAGGACTGTTTGACCATATCGTAAATCTGAAAATACTCAATTATCTGGAAATGTGCAATCGTATGGACACCGTTCCTTATTACGCCGATTTTGATTTGATACGGTATCTGGACAGGGAAAGCTTCTGCGGTGGTGAATACCAGTTGAATGAAGAACAGTTCTGTATGATTGTAAAAAATTTTCAGTATCAGGCAAAAGGAAAAAGAAAAAAAGAGGGAAAGCTGAGACTGCAGCAGCTTGCCATGAATGTTTTGAGCATTCATACTCCCCGGGGGCTCTATGTTCTTGCTTACCGCAAGCTTAAACTTGATGTAAAGAGAAGAGTTCTGCGCCCGGATGATGAGATTGTGATTTGTACGGAATACACCTTAAATGGAACCAGGGAAAATGTGCGCAAATATCTGGACGCAGAGGAATATGAACTTCTGCATGATTTTGAACAGAACCAGGAGAGGATCAAGGAATGTATTACAAATCATAGCCGGCAGGGTCTGGACGTAGACGATATGCCTTATATGATAGGGATGGGCATGGATATTGTCCTGGATCTGCACAAAGAGTATGAGGCTGTCATAGACATGTACCAGAGCCGTCAGGCAACAGCTCCGCTGCGCGCCTTTTTTGGAGAAATGCAAAGCAGGCCCGTGCGCAGAAAGGCGTATCCAGTAGTGCTGACCGACCGGAAAGTAAATCTCGATCAGCTTCTTGCCATCAATAACGCCATGAAATATCCGGTGGCATATATTCAGGGACCGCCGGGAACAGGCAAGACAAGCACCATCATCAACACCATTGTGACAGCCTTTTTCAATGAAAAAACGGTCCTGTTTGTCTCTTATAATAATCACCCTATTGACAGCGTGGTGGAAAAACTGCAGGGAATGAGCTATCAGAGCAAAACAATTCCCTTTCCGGTCCTGAGGCTGGGGAGTAGCGAAAAATTGCAGGAAACTTTAGAGCGGATGGAATATTTGTATGGACAGATACAGAAGATTCAGGTTTATGAATCCACACTGGACAGAAACAAGGACGACAGAATCCAGAGGGCGAAAAGACTGTCAAATCTCCTGAGACGGTATGAAGAGAGGCTGGATTTAGAAGAGAGGCGGGAAACTATTAGCCGAATGCTGGAATTTGAGCAAGGCAAGAGGTCTTCCGTTCAGATGCTGCCTTTCCAGGCAGATTTACAGGGAAGACAGATGGAACAGGTAAAGCGCAGGCTGGAGAAGGCTGGCAATATTGCGGAGGAAGACGCGTTTGCACTATTAGATGACGATCAGGAAGAATGGAAGAAATATCTGTACTATACTTCCGCGCGGTATCTGAAAAAACTGGACGCTCCAAGACATAAAGATTTAAAGAAAATCATACAGAGCGCGGATAAAAAAAGCAGGCTGGAGGAATTTGCAAGATATCTGGGCAAGAAAGAGAACATCAAAAAACTGCAGGAAATTTTTCCAATTGTGGCCACGACCTGTATCTCGGCACATAAGCTGGGAGATCCGGAACCGATGTTTGACATGGTGATTATGGATGAGGCAAGCCAGTGCAATACAGCGGTTGCACTGGTTCCAATTATACGCGGCGGCAGTCTGATGCTGGTGGGAGATCCTCAGCAGTTAAGTCCCGTGATTCAGCTTGAAGAAATGGCAAACCAGAAATTGAGGAAGCGGTACGGTATTTCCGATGAATATGATTATCGGAAAAATTCAATTTATAAAACGTTTCTTGCCTGCGACGCGGTGAGTGATGAAATTCTTCTTCACTATCATTACCGCTGTCATGAGAAAATTATCGGTTTTAATAACAGGAAATACTACAATGAAAAGCTATGTATCAAAACGCAGAGCAAAGAGCAGGAGCCACTACTGTACATTGATGTGAAAGACAGCCATAGTAAAGGGAAAAATACGGCGCCTGCCGAAGTGGAAGAGATAATAAAATATGCGGCAAAAAACAGCGATAAGACCATAGGCGTTATCACGCCTTTTGTCAATCAGAGGAAACTGTTGGAAGAGGCGGCAGAGAAAGCAAAGCTTACCAACGTGGACTGCGGTACAGTTCATGCTTTTCAGGGAGACGAGAAGGATATCGTGCTCTTTTCCACAGCCATCACAAATCAAACGCAGGCAGGGACTTATGAATGGCTGAAAAACAATAAAGAATTAATTAATGTCGCTACTTCCAGGGCAAAGGAAAAGCTGATTGTCCTGTCCAACGCAGAGAATCTGGCACGTCTTCACCAGCAGGAAGGGGAGGACGATTTGTATGAGCTGGTGCAGTACGCCAAACGCAATGGGAAATCGCAGGTAACGCAGAAGAAGGCAAATTCCAGAGCTCTCGGAGTGAAGCCCTTTACTACAGCCACAGAAGAAGCATTTCTAAAAAACCTTACCCATGCACTGGAAAATATCTGGCTGTCTCAAAATCGTTTTCAGGTCCGCAGGGAAGTGGATATTTCAGAAATATTTCCACGACGTCCTGACTGTGTCGGTCTGTTTCCGTCAGAAGTATTTGATTTCGTGGTATATGAGCGGTTAGAAAAGCAGGAATTGCCGGTGCTTGCCATTGAACTGGACGGCAGGGAACGTATGCAGGAGGAGTTCGTACAGAAGTTGGAGAAACAGAAGCAGGAATTGTGCAAAGCGTTTGACATGCAGTTAATACGGGTGGAAAATTCCTATGCCAGGCGGTATAATCATATTAAGGAGATTCTGTTGAATTTCTTCTCGGTCAGTCATTAAGCATAAAGAATACTTACGGGATTTTACGAAAATACTTTGCATTTAAACAGAAATATGCTAGTATGAAACTGTAGTGGCCTTACTGAATACCTGTACCAAGGAGGAAGTTCTATGAAATGTCCATTTTGCAATAGTGACAATACCAGAGTGATTGATTCCAGACCGGCGGACGATAACAACTCTATTCGAAGACGCCGGCTCTGTGACGAATGTAAAAAGCGTTTTACCACCTATGAGAAAGTGGAAACGATTCCCCTGATCGTTATTAAAAAAGACGATAACAGAGAACAGTATGATCGTTCCAAACTGGAAGCAGGCATTCTCAGGGCATGTCACAAGCGTCCGGTATCTGCATCGCAGATCGACCAGTTGGTGGATCAGGTGGAAGTCGATATTTTTAACAAAGAGGAAAGAGAGATTTTCAGTTCTAAGATTGGAGAAATGGTGATGAACCGTCTTCAGGAATTGGACCCGGTGGCGTATGTCCGTTTTGCATCCGTGTACCGGGAATTTAAAGATGTAAGTACCTTTATGGATGAATTAAAAAAGATACTGGACAATTAAGAAACCTTGTTTCAGGAGAATAAGAATATGCTGGAAAAATTTTATCCGGATGAATATCTGGATTCAGCTTATCAGATAGAGTTTGACCGATTGTATCAGGAAGGATACCGGGGGATTATTTTTGATGTGGACAATACGCTGGTGCCGCATGGAGCGCCGGCAGACGAGCGAGCCAGGAAGTTATTTATTCATTTAAGAAAGCTGGGCTATCAGTGTTGCCTGTTGTCTAATAATAAAGAGCCGAGAGTAAAAATGTTCAATGACGCAGTACAGGCGCAGTATATTTTTAAGGCGGGCAAGCCCAGGATTTCCGGTTATGAACGCGCCATGGAACAGATGGGAACCAATAAAAAAAATACTCTGTTTGTGGGAGATCAGATTTTTACCGATGTGTACGGCGCGAACCGCGCAGGTATCCACACGATTCTTACGAAACCCATTCATCCCAAAGAGGAGATTCAAATCGTGCTGAAACGGTATCTGGAGAGAATTGTGTTGTTTTTTTATCAAAGAAGGAAATAATATATTTGGAAGGATGCATGAAAGAGCGCAAGTCTAAGAATCTGAAATGGAGGAAGCGGGAATGAAAGTAGCGATTGGAAACGACCATACGGCAGTGGATTTAAAAATAGAAGTGATGGAATATGTCAGAAGCCTGGGACACGAGGCGGCAGATTATGGGACGGACAGCACGCAAAGCTGCCATTATCCGAAGTACGGCGAGAAAGTAGCGCGCGCAGTGGCGGCTGGGGAAGCAGACTGTGGAATCCTTATATGCGGAACAGGCGTTGGCATTTCTTTGGCAGCCAATAAGGTCAGAGGAATACGCTGCGCTGTTTGTTCAGACGTCACAACGGCGCGTTTGACGAAGGAGCATAATAATGCGAACATCATTGCTTTTGGGGCAAGAATTGTGGGAAGCGAGAAAGCGAAGGATATTGTAAAGGCGTATCTGGAGGCGGAATTTATGGGGGGAAGGCATCAGGAGCGTATCGATATGATTCATGAGATTGAAGAAAAAGGTTGAAAATTCTTCCAATATAGTATAGAATGTAAAAAGTATGCGGGTAATTGGCCTAAGCCATAGTTTAAGGAGGAAGTTTGCATGATTTCAGCAGGAGATTTTAGAAACGGTATTACCATTGAATTGGATAATAATATTTACCAGATTATTGAATTTCAGCACGTAAAGCCAGGAAAGGGCGCGGCATTTGTGCGGACCAAATTAAAAAATATTAAGAACGGCGGTGTTGTGGAGAAAACGTTCCGTCCTACTGAGAAATGTCCCCAGGCGCGTATTGACAGGTCGGACATGCAGTACTTATATTCAGACGGCGATCTCTTTCATTTTATGGATGTGGAGACTTATGAGCAGATTGCGCTGGATGCAGAGGCAATCGGAGACGCACTGAAATTTGTAAAAGAGAATGAAATGGTGAAAATGTGTTCCCATAACGGCAGTGTGTTTGCAGTGGAACCTCCGCTGTTTGTGGAATTGAAGATTACAGATACAGAACCGGGCTTTAAAGGAGACACGGCTACCGGAGCAACTAAGCCGGCAGTAGTGGAGACGGGAGCTACCGTTTATGTTCCGCTGTTTGTGGAGCAGGAAGACGTTATTAAAATTGATACCAGAACTGGCGAGTATTTATCAAGAGTATAAAAACAAATAACAGAGCGGAAAATTGCGGTATAGTCGTTTGCGGCTATGCCGTTTTTTTATCTTCGTTAATGTACGAAAGTATTTTCCTATAAGATCAAAAACCTTTATGCGCGCTCATGCAGCCAAAGCAGATATTGCCTCCTTTGATTCCTTTATATTTAAGGAATATTTAAGAAATTCCTTGAGTTTTATTTCTGAAATCCTTATTATAATGGCAGAGTAAAAAGAAGCAAGGAGCGAAAGAGAATGAAACAACAGACAATTCTGGTGGTGGATGACAACAAGGAAATCGTATTTTCTCTGGGCAAGCTGCTGGAGTATGAGGGGTACCGGGTTTTGAAAGCATATGATGGGATAGAGGCTTTGGAGGTATTGAAAGAAAATGAGGTGGATCTGATCCTTTTGGATGTCATGATGCCCAGGCTGAACGGTTTGTCTGCGTTGATGAAAATCAGGGAAAATAATCAGATTCCAGTGATAATCCTGTCGGCAAAGACCCAGGAGAGCGATAAGGTATCCGGACTTGTTATGGGGGCGGACGATTATGTAGAAAAACCATACAATCCGGCAGAACTTACAGCGAGAGTGGCGGCTCAGCTGCGGCGTTACCATACCTGGGGAGGCGGCGCGCCCAAACCGGAAGCGCAGCAGCTTGTGAACGGCGGCGTGGTCCTGGACAAACAGACGAAAACGGCCATTGTGGACGGTGCGGAGGTGAAGCTTACTGCCACAGAGTATAAGATCTTAGAACTGTTGATGGAACATCCCGGACAGGTGTTTTCCGCTGAAAAGATCTATGAACGGGTCTGGAAGGAACTTGCCACCGGAGCCGTGGAAAATACGGTGATGGTACATATTCGCCACATTCGGGAGAAGCTTGAAATTGATACGAAAAATCCAAAATATATAAAGGTGGTGTGGGGCATTGGCTATAAAATGGAAAAGTACTGAAAAGTGGAAGGGATTTATCAAAAGAATGCGAAAGCGGGAGGAAATGCGCCTATTTTTTGGGATAGCCTGTGCGATTCTTGCGCTCCTTATGTTTGAAGATATTTTACATGGAAGGTGGTTTGAAACGGAGGAGACATTGCAGGAAGGGGGAGTTATGAACCTTTTTCTGGGAGGGGCAGTCTGGGGAATGCTGAGTTTTGGGCTTCGGCTGCAAAACCGCAGATGGAAGCCAGCTTATGACAGATTTTACGAGGAATGGAAACAAAAGCTAAAAAAGCAGCAGATCTGGTTCGGGCTCATAGAACTGGCGGCGCTGTGGGCGGCGGCGATGAATTTTTTGTATATTTATGAGCACAGTTGGGAGTATTCCAATTACAGTACAGGATATGCACTGGTGATAACAGTCCTGATACAGGGGATTGTGTGCGAAATAATTTTGCTGTCCTATATGAAAAGGAAGCTGGAAGAGTATATGGAAGCCTTAGAAGAGATCAATAAGAAAAACCTGGAGGCCGCGCTGCGCAGCGAGCAGATGAAGGTGGACCTGATATCGAATGTTTCCCACGATCTGAAAACGCCTCTGACTTCCATGGTGGGTTATATTGAACTAATGAAAAAAGAAGAGCTGACCGATGTACTCGGGGATTATGTGGAAGTGCTTTCCAGAAAGGCGCAGAAATTAAAGGAGATGATTGACAGTCTTTTTGACCTGGCAAAGACCAGCAGCGGCAATGTGGAACTGAAAATGGAGCCTTTGGAAATGAACCGTCTCATTGAGCAGGTATATGCGGATATGGAAGACCGGATTGCGCAGAGCGGGAGGGAGCTGGTGATATCTTTGGCGGAGGAAAATACCGGTTTTACAGCAGACAGTGGTTATATGTACCGTATTTGCCAGAATTTACTGGAAAATGCGCTCAAATACTCCCAGGAGTATACCAGGATCTTCCTGAAAACCCTGGTATTGCCGGAACAGGGAGAAAAACAGAAAGTGCGCTTTGAAATCACAAATACCGCGGGTTACCGGATGGAATTTACCAAAGAACAGATTGTAGAGCGGTTTGCCAGAGGGGATGAATCCAGGACGACCGATGGAAACGGACTGGGGCTTGCCATTGTGAATACCTATACAGCAGCTTTGGGGGGGAGCTTTGACGTAAACATTGACTGCGACCAGTTTAAGGCGGCAGTGGAATTTTTGAAATAATGCTTTGCATATGCATAAAAGTGTGATATACTAAACCTGATATTTCCGTAACGGGGAAGATAATTCAGTGTTTTGGGCATTCCCTGAATGCCCGGATCATTATAGAAAGGAAGTAGAATTATGAAGCATGTAAAAACATTAAATACAAGAAAATTGCAGAACACCGTGAAAAAGGGCGGATGCGGCGAATGCCAGACTTCCTGCCAGTCTGCATGTAAGACAAGCTGCACAGTGGGAAACCAGAGCTGTGAGAACAAATAATTTTCAGAAAATAAGCATAAGCTGGTATATTTGTCATAATATATCAGAATACAGACCGTTCGCCCCAGACGAGCGGTCATTTGTGCGTTATGTCAGCAAAGCAATCTGCAGGCTGTAGTCAGAATGCGGCCGGAAGAATTGTGGAATTGCGGTTAGAAAGAGAGGAATCGGCAGTGATTCACCAGTATAAGAACAACGGCTATAACATTGTTTTAGACGTAAACAGCGGTGCAGTACATGTGGTGGATGATGTTACTTATGAAGTAATTCCCCTGTTTGAGACAAGTACCAAAGAAGAGGTTATACAACGCCTGAAGGGAGCTTTTTCCGAGACAGAAATTGCGGAGAGTTATGAGGAAATACAGGAGCTTGCTGCCAATGGCGAACTTTTTACAGAAGATGAGTATCAGGAGTATATTGAGCAATTTAAGACCAGGCCCACGGTGGTGAAGGCATTATGCCTGCATATTGCCCATGACTGTAATCTCAAGTGCCGCTATTGTTTTGCGGAAGAGGGAGAATACCATGGAAGAAGGGCGCTGATGTCTTTTGAAGTAGGAAAAGCAGCCCTGGATTTTCTGATTGCAAATTCCGGGAACCGACGCAATCTGGAAGTGGATTTTTTTGGCGGCGAGCCTTTGATGAATTTTGATGTGGTAAAGAAGCTGGTAGCCTATGGCCGGGAGCAGGAGAAGATTCACAACAAGAATTTTCGTTTTACGCTTACCACAAACGGAGTGCTTTTGGATGATGAAGCCATGGAGTTTGCCAATCAGGAAATGGCGAACGTGGTTTTAAGCATAGACGGACGCAGGGAAGTGCATGACAGGATGCGGCCCTTCCCGAAAGGAGCAGGCAGTTATGGCCTGATTGTACCTAAGTTTCAGAAACTTGCAGACAGCAGAAATCAGGAGCGGTATTATGTGAGAGGGACGTTCACCCGTTATAACCTGGATTTTTCCCGGGATGTGCTCCATCTTGCAGATTTGGGATTCAAACAGATTTCTGTGGAGCCTGTGGTAGCGCAGCCGCAGGAGGATTATGCAATAAGGGAAGAAGATCTTCCCCAACTGTTCGAGGAATATGACAGACTTGCAGAGGAGCTCATCAGACGTCACAAAGAAGGAAAAGATTTTAACTTCTTTCATTTTATGGTTGACTTAACGGGTGGTCCCTGTGTGGCAAAACGGCTGTCTGGATGCGGCTCGGGTACGGAGTATCTTGCAGTGACGCCCTGGGGAGATTTCTACCCGTGTCATCAATTTGTGGGAAATGAAGAATTTCTGATGGGGAATGTCAAAGACGGCCTCTGGAATACAAAACTGCAGAAAGAGTTTAAGTCCTGCAATGTATACGCCAGGGAAAAGTGCAGGGATTGTTTTGCAAGATTTTACTGCAGCGGTGGCTGCGCGGCCAATTCCTACAATTTTCACGGGAGCATTACAGACGTCTATGACATAGGGTGCCGGCTGCAAAAGAAGCGGATTGAGTGCGCGATTATGATTCAGGCGGCGTTAGCGGAAGAAGAAGGACGTTTGTGATATATTCAGCAGTGATTTGGGAAATGTTAAAAATCCGGTTATGGTTTCTTTGCAGGGACTGTGTTTGCCGGTAAGATAAAAGACAAGAGAGGACAAAATCATGAAAAAAAGCAAAGCTTTGGGGATTCTGGTTCTGATTTTAGCGATAATGGCAGGGATGTCCTGGTATGCCGGAACCATTATCTCGACGGTTGGTGTTGGAGAGAACCGTAACATTAAGCTGGGACTGGACCTTGCAGGCGGTGTCAGCATCACCTATGGAGCAGTGGAGGACAATCCTTCGGAGGAAGATATGAAGGATACCATCTATAAGCTGCAGAAGCGTGTGGAAAACTACAGTACAGAAGCAAGTGTATATCAGGAAGGCAATAACCGGATTAATATTGAAATTCCCGGCGTTTCTGATGCCAATGCTATCTTAGAAGAGCTGGGCAAGCCTGGTTCCATGGAATTTCAGAATGAAGACGGAGAGACTTTAGTAAGCGGTACCGATATTAAGAACGCCCAGGCGGCGTCTTATAAGAATGAAATGGGCAATACGGAATATGTGGTAGAACTTACGCTTACAGATGAGGGGGCTGTGAAGTTTGAACAGGCGACCTCGGATAATGTGGGAAAGACCATGCCTATTGTCTATGACGGAGAGACTATCAGCGCACCGCAGGTAAAGTCGGCGATCAGTGGCGGAAGCGCTCAGATTGACGGAATGGAGAGTTTTGAGGCGGCAGAAAATTTAGCTTCTACAATCCGTATCGGTTCTCTGTCCTTAGAACTGGAAGAACTGAACTCCAAAGTAGTGGGTGCGCAGCTTGGAGAAGAGGCCATTTCTACCAGTTTGAAGGCGGCGGCCATCGGTCTGGTTCTGGTCATGATTTTTATGATGGTAATGTATCTCCTGCCGGGATTTACAGCCAGCCTGGCTTTGATTTTATATTCTGCGCTGACCGTATATGCATTGTGGATTTTTGATATCACCCTTACCCTGCCAGGTATTGCAGGTATCATTTTGTCCATCGGTATGGCCGTGGACGCCAATGTTATTATCTTTGCCCGTATCCGTGAGGAAATAGCGGCAGGTAAGACAGTCAGTACGGCGATTAAGCTTGGATATGAGAAGGCTTTATCTGCGATTGTGGATGGCAACATTACGACCTTGATAGCGGCCGTCGTGCTGGGAATGAGGGGCTCCGGTCCGGTAAAAGGATTTGCTTATACACTGGGAATCGGTATCGTATTATCTATGTTTACAGCGCTGGTAGTTACCCGCTGGCTGATGCGGTGCTTCTATGCGCTGGGCCTGCAGGACGCCAAGCTTTATGGTAAGGCTAAAGAACTGAAAACCATTAATTTCCTGGGCAGGAAGATGATCTTCTTCGCACTGTCCCTGATCGTGATTGTGGCGGGATTTGTGGGAATGGGAATCAACGCTTCCAAAGGAAATGCTTTGAACTACAGCCTTGATTTTGTGGGCGGTACATCCACTACGGTTACCTTTAATGAAGATTATTCCATTGCAGAAATTGATGAAAAAATCGTGCCTGTGGTAGAGAAGGTTACCAACGATCCGAATGTGCAGACACAGAAGATTGAGGGCGGCAATCAGGTAGTTATCAAGACGCGTTCTTTAGAGCTGGCGGAGCGCGAGGCATTAAATCAGGCGTTAGTGGATGAATTTAAAGTTGACGAAGCAGGAATTACTGCTGAGAATATCAGTTCTACCATCAGTTCTGAGATGCGGTCTGATGCGGTTTGGGCGGTAGTGATTGCTACGATCTGTATGCTGATATACATCTGGTTTAGATTTAAGGATATCCGATTTGCCGGAAGCGCGGTACTGGCGCTGGTTCATGACGTGCTGGTAGTGCTTGCATTCTATGCAATTGTACGGATTTCCGTAGGAAATACCTTTATCGCATGTATGTTGACAATAGTAGGTTATTCCATCAATGCCACTATCGTTATCTTCGACCGTATTCGTGAGAACATGGGTGGAGTAAAGAAGAAAGATCCAGAGGCTCTGATGGAAATTGCCAATAGAAGTATTACACAGACATTGACAAGAAGTATCAATACTTCGCTGACTACCTTTATTATGGTATTTGTTCTATTTATTCTGGGCGTCAGCTCTGTGCGGGAATTTGCGCTGCCATTGATGGCGGGTATTGTCTGTGGCGGTTATTCCTCTGTCTGTATTACAGGCGCGTTGTGGTATGTATTTAAAGTGAAATTTGCTAAGAAATAAATGAGATAAAACGGAAAGCCCCGGCAGCGTTTTTGCTGTCGGGTTTTTTTCATTCTATAGGAAATACATTGTCAGTTTAAAACATGAAAGTGTTTTTCTATAGAATAAAAAGTCCTCCGGGCAGGATGCAAGAGGAATTTCATTGTTTCGCAATAAGCATCCGGCGCGGCAAAGTGCGTAAAACCATTCCCCCAAAATTGAGGGAGGCCACTGAAAACGTCAATTTCCAACGGAGACTATACAATATATAGGAATTTTAAAAAGTGTGACTCCAGATATTGTGTTTGGTCTTATACGATTTGACGCGGACTTGCCCACTTTGTTCTTAATAAATTATCTCTCTTTTCGGAATTGCGTACCTGCTAAAAGTAGGTTATAATTGTACCAAAATCGAGATTTGATGGAGGTATTCTGTGGAAAATCTATTTGCTGCAATTATCCTGGGTTTGTTTGCTATTTTATTTTTCGCGCTTGGTTATTTGGTATGGATAAAAGAAAAAATAACGTTATTTCACAGCTACCATTATAACAAAGTATCAGAAGAAAATAAAAAACCATTTTGTAAAATATCAGGCATAGGACTTATTATAATTGGAATGGGAATACTGATAGCGACGATGATTAGTATTACTGGTTTAATGTATGGGTATATTGCCTTTGCATTAGGTTTTTTGATTGGACTGTCAATACTAATTTATGCAGGAATAAAATATAATCGGTAATGCTGGAATTTAACTTCCAAGTTGTAGAGGAGTTGACAGGAACACTTTTCGAAAAGGGATTAAATTATTTGTAGATAACAACCCGGTCGCCGGGATGGATGATGGTGCCTCCCTGCGGAATAATATTTTCATCGCCCCGCTTAATCAGGGCAATTAAGATATTTTGCGGAAGCTCTAAGTCTGCAATAGAAGAATTGCACCAGTTGTGCTCAGGTGCAATCTGAATTTCTTTTAGTTTCCCGTCGTCTTCGCTATGGTAGGCCGGAACGCTTAAGATGATCGTATCGCCGGCCAGGATCCTGGTATTTCCACGGGGAATTAGAGTTTCTTTGTCACGTTTAATCATAAGCGCCAAGGAACCTGTGGGAAAATTTACATCTTCAATTTTGCGTTTTTCCCAATTGTGCCCCTGTGGGATATACATGCGCATCAATGTCAGATCAGAATCATCCTGGTAGTCATTAAAGGTTTTGCGGATATCAGAGCTATTGTCTACCATATTCAGTATTTTTGCTGCGAACGGCAGCAGAGAACCCTGAACGGCTACCGACAGCAGGGAAATGAAAAATACGATATGGAACAGATCGTGTTCCAGCGCCGTGCCTTTGGCAATTACCATAATGGCAAAAACAATGGAGGCCGCCCCGCGCAGTCCCGACCATGCTACCAGTATACACTGCCGCAGAGAAGAACCAAAGGGCAGCAGAATCAGGAAAACCGCTGCGGGACGGGCAATAAACGTGAGAAAAAGCGCAATCAGCAGCGCTGGTACAAATAATTCGGCAAGCAGATGCGGGAAGGATAGAAGCCCTAACAAAAAGAAAATCAGGATCTGTGCAAGCCCGGTAATTCCGTCAAAAAAATGGACCAGCGTCACCTTATTGTTGATTGAGCTGTTTCCCAGAATAATTCCGGTGAGGTATACGCTCAAATAGCCGTTCCCGCCAATCAGGGTGGGGAGCGCATAGGAAAAGAGTACCAGGGCAATTACAAAAACGGTGTCCATTCCCTGAGAGATCAATTCTCCTTTCTGCAGCGCCCAGATGCCCAAATATGCGCTGGCAATGCCGATGGATATACCGAAACCGGCCTGAGAAAGAAGCATGATTGGCACGAAAGTGCTGTTGTCTCCGGAAATCATGGCAAGGGCGATGATGGTCAGCATGTACGCCATAGGATCGTTGCTTCCACTTTCAATTTCTAAGAGGGGAGCGGTAGCGTGTTTCAGGTTCAGATTTTTGGAACGCAGTATGGAAAAAACGGAAGCGGCGTCCGTCGAGCTTAAAACAGCGCCGATAAGAAAACTCTCCGCAAAAGAAAAGTGAAGGATTTGGCTGCAGAACAGGCAGGTCAGCAGTGCGGTGATGATAACGCCCAGCGTGGACAGCAGCGCAGATTTTACGGCTACCGGGCGTGCGGTCTGCCATTTGGTTCCGAACCCGCCGTAAAACATGATAAAAATTAATGCGACGGTACAGAATTGTTCTGTAATCAGGTAATTATCGAAAGAGATTTTAAATAGTCCGTCAGAACCGAATATCATACCAAGAGCCATGAAGCACAGCAGTGCGGGCATTCCGAATTTGCTGGAAAAACGATTTGCTATGATACAGGAGAGGATGACGGCACAGCATAAGAGAAGCATAATCGCCATAACCTTGCGTCCTTTCTGTATAAAACTGAATTGTGAATAGATCTTTTATATATCATAAACGCTGTGGAGGAAAAAGTCAAATGCGCGTACGGTTTCATTCCGATTTCTCCAAGGACGCAGGATGGATGAAACGTGCGCGCAGATAAAAAGAGGCTGCTGCATTTAGGAAATCAGACACAGGATATTGTGAGATTTCATTCATGATCAAATATCCTGTGCATCCATCCTGCCTGCGGCAGCCTCTTTTCGAAATAGTGAAACGGTATGTTGGTTTATGAAACGCCGTCCTTGCGCAAAGCTTGTTTCACTACGCCTTTTGGGTCATGAAACAGCAAAAGGACGAGCCAGATAATCAGTCCCAGCGCCGTTACGGAAATGCCTAAGAAGAAATCGTTCAGCATATCCGCTGGCGCTGGCATGAAATATTCCATTCCCAATTCTGCATATGCAAAGACAGCGTCTACAGTCCACATAAGCGCAGCTCCCCAGTACATCAGACTGAGCGTACCCAGTTTCAGATGGTTTTTGCCGTCTTTGAAATACCATAGGACAGTGGAAGAAACTGCTGCAAAAACAGCGGTCAATAATGTCATGACAATTCTCCCGGATTCGTTTCCATTTTCTGTTGGGGACGTTTTTCAATTATGTTTGCTATTACGGTCATTCCCATCCACACTCCAGTAACCAATACCGCCATGGCAACGCCGACGGTAGACATTTCGTGCAGCATTTCAGCGGTTTCGCTGGCCGAATTTGCGGCAGATAAAAATGGGAACCACGGGGTTACTTCCCCATGCCAAATGTGCTCGAAAGCAAGAAGGGCGGAGCCGCCCCAAAGCATATTGTTCAGCCATTTTAGCTTATGGGAAAAGGAAATCATTTTTGGTTTTGCTATTTCCGTTTTCTGTCTGCCGGATAAAGCTGCTTCTTTTTTCTCTTTTGCGCATATTACCTTATGTACTACGGTTGTCACAACGGCTTCCGCAGCAGGAACTACAAAACATGCCATATCTTATCCTCCTTTTACGTTTGCCCGAATACAGAAAATACGTACAAAAAGCATACGATTTCCTTCAGGAAATCATATGCTTTCATCAGCGCATATATAATATATCATTCAAATTTCTGTAACTCATGCAAACACTTCTGTGTTAATACCAGCTTTCTGGCTGGCGTGTCCCTCGGCGGTTGAATATTGCGGCTTTGTCTGCCGGATGTAATCTGTACAGTGCAGAGTTTCCAATAGTCAACCGCCGGAATAATATTATTATAGCTTTACACGGATAAAATGTCAATGCTTCGTTTCGGATTCCAGGTATTTCAGGATTTGAGCGACCATATCGTTTACCGAAATGCCGGTGATGCCAAGTACAATATTATCGCATTGGTTTATGGGAATGAGCAGACGCTTTGCCTGGCTTTGACCAACGGCTGCCGCCATTTTGGGTGTGACTTCGCCAAAAAGTGAATCTGCGATCACGATCCCGATAGGCCCGATGATGATATCTGCTTTCCGGCAGCCCACGACTACGGCATTCTCTCCGGTAGCAGCATGATCTGCTCCGGCTTTTAGCATATTGGCCGTTGCCGTGGAATTTGTTCCTACAGCCGTTATTACGGTATCCGGAACGGTTTTTTTAACGGCAGATATAATCTGTTTTCCGAGTCCGCCGCCCTGGGCGTCAATAATTAAAATATTCAAAGTAAGTACTCCTTTTATGACGGGTGTGTCTGAAAACTCATTCCCTTGGCCCGCCACGTCCCAATTGGGTTTACAGCACCTCTGCACCTTCCAAATTGGGGCTTGCCTCCCCAAAGTGTGACGTACATTCCGTGGAAAGCAGTTTTCAGACACATCCTGGGAAAATGTAAGTTAATCGCTACAAGCTTCCGGAACATAGAAAGAAAGCATCCCGCAAAGGAGATGCTTTCCATTGAATACATTGGTATCTTTCAAGTCTATGCTTTTGTCTCTACTCCAGCCCAGTCGTCAAACTTATCCATTACAGCATCGTAAGTTCTCTGGGAAATGCTTGGCAGTTCCTTACCCCAGGATTTGGTAGCAGCTTTAAAGCCTTTTTCAAAAGCGGCGCGCATCTGTTCTGCCTTCTCCGGATCGTCGCCTACCAGAGCTTTTGCAAATTCAATGATACGGTCAGAGGTCTGATTTACCCCCCAATAACCGTCGTCTGCGATATCCTTCTGAGCCTGCGCTTTCACTTCGGGGCTGACGGTGAAATCACCTTTTGCCAGGAATCTCCACATATCGTCTGCCTGTCCGATTTTGCCGCCCTGGTTGCCCATCATCTGCTGTACCAGACTTCTGAGCTGATTGGTTCTGTCTTCGGCATCTTTCTTCATGCGTGCAACTACGTCTTCCTTCGCATAGACGTTTTTGGAAGCGGCAGTGCCTTTCTCATATACTACGCCCTGATTCTTATCCTTGTCTTTATCGTCAGTCTTAACCGTATCCGTGTTATACCGGTAATTGTTCTGATAAACACTGGATGTATAAGCCGCAGTACTGGTATTGCTTACATTGTTTACGCTCATAATGTGCCCCTCCTTGGCAATAAAATATGGTTTTCCTTAACCTTGCTTGGTTTCTATAGTTCTATAACTTATATCGGAAGCAGAAGGAAAAAATTAACACTGTTTATTGAAAAAAAGGTCATATAAATTTGGAGGAGTTTCCGTGAAAATCCAGTATGATAAACAATTGACTTTTTTTTGAAAAAATGTTTAACTATTAATTATGGAATGTATACAAAATACAGGAGAAATACATGATGGAGATAAAATTAAAGGCGCTTGCCAAAATTAATCTTGGACTTGATGTGTTAAGACGCCGGGAAGACGGATACCACGAAGTGCGCATGATTATGCAGACAGTCGGCTTATACGATAGGATTGTCATCCAAAAGCTGAAAGAACCGGAAATACAGGTGAAGACAAATCTGTTTTATGTTCCGGAGAATGAAAATAATCTGGTATATCAGGCGGCAAAGCTTTTGATGGATGAATTTGGGCTGAAATGCGGCGTACACATTGATTTACAGAAATTCATTCCAGTAGCGGCCGGATTGGCAGGAGGAAGTTCAGACGCCGCCGCCGTGTTATACGGTATGAATCAGATGTTCCATTTGAATTTGTCAAAAAGAGATTTGATGAAGCGCGGCGTGAACATCGGGGCAGACGTGCCGTACTGTATTATGCGCGGGACGGCTCTGGCAGAAGGTATCGGCGAGAAGCTCTCCCCGCTGCCGCCCATGCCGGATTGTAAGGTGCTGGTGGCGAAACCTTCTGTCAGCGTCTCCACGAAGTTTGTCTATGAGAACCTGAAACTGGATGAGTCGGCGGTGCATCCTGATATTGACGCGCTTCTTAGCGGGCTTAAGGAAGGGGATTTAAGGAAAATCGCTTCTAATATGGGCAATATACTGGAGAGCGTTACCATTCCCAATTTTCCGGTGATCCGCGAAATTCAGGAGGAAATGCGGCGGCACGGGGCTTTGAACGCTATGATGAGCGGCAGCGGCCCGACAGTGTTCGGGTTGTTTGAGGACGGGAAACTAGCGGAGGAAGCCTACGGCAGTCTGCGGGAAGGGGAACTGGCAAAGCAGGTATATTTGACAGATATCTATAACAATAGACGATGAGGTGGAACAGATGACAGATCAGTTGCAATTAAATATGAATGCTTATCTTCCGCTGCGGGACGTGGTATTCCATACCTTGCGGGAAGCCATCCTGAAGGGTGAATTAAAGCCCGGGGAGCGTCTGATGGAGCTGCGGCTTGCGGCGAAGCTGGGCGTGAGCCGTACGCCGATTCGTGAAGCAATCCGTATGCTGGAGCTGGAAGGGCTGGCAGTGACGGTTCCCAGAAAAGGTGCAGAAGTGGCGAAGATGACGGAAAAGGATATGGAGGATGTGCTGAAGATCCGCCGCGCGCTGGACGAGCTGGCAGTGGGCCTTGCCTGTGATAATATGACAGAGGAGAGGCTGGCGGAGCTTTATGAGGCGTTGATTCGTTTCGAGGAGAGTACGGTGACAGGGGACGTAAAACAGATTGCCCAGACGGATATGGAGTTTCATGAGGTGATTTACCAGACTGCGGATAACCCCAAGCTGGTCAGTCTTTTGAATAATCTTCGGGAGCAGATGTACCGCTACCGGGTGGAATACCTGAAAAGTGACGATGTATATCCGGTGTTGATTGAAGAACATCAGAAGATTTATGAAGGCTTGAGGCGCAAAGATAAGAAGACGGTGGTAGAGCTTGTGGGCTGTCATGTAGTGAATCAGGAAATTATGGTAAAAAATATTATACATAAACAGGAATAAACAGGAAAAGATTGGGAAAACATAATAAATAATGAGAAAAAGAATAGGATCATACCTGTTCTTTTTTTGTGAATGGAAATAAGGAGGGAGATATGTCGATTCAGATTACATCTGATTTACAGGAAAATATCCGCAATTTTGAAGAACTTTTTTCCGACTGTGAGGATATCAAAAAACGGAAAATAAAAGTGGGAGAGAGCCTGGGACAGGAGTGTTATATTGCCTATATCGAAGTGACCTTGAGCAGTGTGGATTTCAAGGATTCCGCTGTCGGCAAGCTCTTGGGGAAGCTGCGCACACTGCCGGAACAGGAGCTTACCGCTTATGTAAAGGAAAATATTGAGGATATCTCAGATTCCCAGCCTTTTCCTACCATAGAAGAGGCGGCGGAGGGAATGCTTACCGGTGACGTGCTGTTCTTTCTGAACGGCTATAATAAAGCACTGAAAATTCCCGATAAGGGATATCCGGGCAGAGGAGTCTATGAGACGGAATCAGAAAAAGTAATCCGCGGCTCCAACGAGGGATTTTCAGAGTCTATTAAATTAAATACGGCGCTGATTCGTAAACGCCTGCGCAGTCCCCATGTCAAAGTAAAGGAAAGCTTTGCCGGCAGGCGTACCAACACCAATGTGGATCTGGTCTATCTGAAAGATCTGATTTATCCGGGGATGCTGGAAGAAATTGAAAAGCGGCTCAGTGAATTTGAAATTGACGGGACGCTGGACAGCGGGATTATTGAACAGCTTACCGAACGAAAGAAATATTCTCCATTTCCCCAGTTTCAGACGACGCAGCGCCCTGACCGGGCGGCAATGGCGATTCTGGAAGGCAGGATTGTCCTGCTGTCAGATAATTCTCCGGTAGCCCTGATTCTGCCGGCGACCTACAATACCTTTATTCAGACCAGCGATGATTATTACAGCCGCTGGGAGATTGCCTCTTTTACCAGAGCGCTCCGTTACCTGGCGTCTTTTCTGGCCATGGTGTTTCCAGGGCTTTACCTTGCTATCACCAATTTTCATACCCAGATTCTGCCTACCGACCTGCTGCTGTCTCTGGCGGCGGCCAGGCAGGGCGTTCCCTTTCCGGCAATGGTGGAGGTCATTCTCATGGAAATTGCTTTTGAGCTGCTGCGCGAGGCGGGCGTGCGCCTGCCGGGGGCTAACGGCAATACCATTGGCATTGTGGGAGGATTAATTATCGGCCAGGCGGCGGTGGATGCAAATATTGTCAGTCCGATTGTAGTAATTGTGGTGGCGCTAACGGCTCTGTGTTCCTTTGCGGTGCCCAATGAAGAATTTGCCACGGCATTCAGGATTTTAAAATTCATGTTTATTTTCCTTTGCGGTTCTCTTGGTTTTTTTGGATTTCTGGCAGGGCTTTTGGCAGTTTTGATACATCTGTCTCATCTGGAAAGTTTTGGGATTCCCTACCTGGCGCCGTTTGTTGGGGCTGATTTGAACGGTTACCAGGATGAGCGCGATACCTTCTTAAGACTGCCGTTAGAGTATTTAAAAAAGCGTCCGGTATATACCAGAGAGGGCGCCCGCACCAGGCTTCGTTTGTATAAGGAGAAGGAAAAGAAATAAGGAGAGAACATCGTATGTTTGCAGATAATTGGAAAATATCGTTACGACAGATAAGAAGGCTTTTTATCATGGATATTTTTGGCATGAGCAGCCTGATACTTCCGGGAATTTTGTCTTCCATGTCAGGTGCGGACGGTATTTTCTGTCTGCTGCTGGGGATGGCGGGCGGAATTTTGCTTTTATGGCTGATAGGTGCGAATGTAAAACATATTAAAAAAGATTATTACAACTATATGAAGGAGACGGCCGGGCAGTTTTTGGCAGACATTTTCATGGTGTTTTATTTCCTGTATTTTGTCACCTTATGCGGCTATGTACTGTATCAGATTACTACACTGTCATTAACCTGGCTGCTGCCAGATGGTTCCTATCTCGGAGTCAGTCTGCTTCTTGTGCTTTTGGGAGTGTATGGAAGTGCCAGAGGTATTGAGGGCCGGGCCAGGGTATATGAGATTATTTTCTGGTTTTTGGGGATTCCGCTGGTGATTATGCTGCTTTTAGCCATGTCCGATGTTAATACCGCATATTATACGCCTCTCGTTTCTTCAGGTTTGACGCCGCTTTTGCAGGGAAGCGCCGCGGTGCTGATTTTTTTACTTCCCCTGACGGCGCTGCTGTTTTTAAAGCCTTACTGTAAAAAACCAGAGAAGATGGTTTCCTGCGGGAAGACGGCTATGACGGCCGTTATTCTTTTGAATCTGGCAATCTATCTGGTTCTTCTGGGGGTTTTCGGAAAAAATACCATGGGAGTGCTCAATCGTCCTGTGATTACGCTGATGGGTATGGTCAATCTGCCGGGAGGATTTTTTACCAGACAGGATGTATTGATGACGGCAGTCTGGTTTTTTGCGTTGTTTGCCCTTCTGAATACAGGGATTTTTCAGGGGACGCTGGTGTTAAAAGAGTTATGTCAGACGCCGGGAAACCGTATCGTCTTATGGGTAGTGGCGGCGAGCGCCTTTGCCATTGGAAAAGCCTTTTTTGACCATAGTTTTCTCATGGAGGCATTTGAAATCTATCAAACCTGGGTGGCGCTACCGGGAATGTTTTTGATTTTGTTGTTTCTGCTGTTTCTGCGCGGGGCCAGGGCAGGCAGAACAGAGCGGAAAGGAGGGAATGGCTGATGTGGAAACGAACAGGCGCAATGCTGCTGGCCATGTTGTTTCTCTGCGGCTGTGAATCCGTGCAGCTTGAGGAACGCAGTTTCCCTCTTGCCGCAGGTATTGACCTGCAGCGGGAGGAAGACGCCAAGGAAGGAGACGACAGGAAACTGGTAGTGAGTTTTGATTTTCCGGATCTTGCCCAGATATCGGAAAAGGGCAAAACTACGGATACCCCTATGGGCATGTCCCTGGAGGGAGCGGACATGTATCATGTAGAAAAATCTTATGAAAATAATACGAACCGGCTTTTAGATTACAATCATATGAAAGCAGTCGTACTGGGAGAAGCGTTATTAAAGAATCAAAAGCAGCTTAGAAGGTTTCTGCTTGCCTGGGAGCGGCAGGAAAATGCGGCAAGAAATATCAATCTGTTTCTGGGAAAGGATTCAGCGGCAAAAATTCTTTCTCTTACAGAAGAGACGGAAGGTTCGATGGGGAAGTATCTGGAAGAAATGTTAGAAAGCCAGAAAGATTTCCGGCAGAAAAAGACGGCAACCCTGGGAACGCTCATGAACCAGTGGCATAACCAGAATGAACTTCTGCTGATACCAGTGCTGACGGAACAGGGAAACCGTCCGACGGTCACCGGATATGGGGCGGTGCTTAACTTTGAATACTGCGGGATTTTGTCTGTGGAGGAAGCAATGGAAGTATTTCTGTGCCAGAACCTTTTAAGAAAATTTACCTGCGAGCTGTCGGCGTATGAAGTGGCGGAGATTTCAGGGCTGCAGGCGACGGTTTCCGTAGACGAAGTAAATGGAGCGCCCGTAGCGACGGTTTCCATTACGGGAAAAGGAAGAATGGCGACGGGGCAGGCGAGTTCCGCAGTACAGCAGTACCGTCTGGAAGAGAAAATTGAAAAGCGTCTTACAGCAAATTTGCAGGAGACGGCAGAAACATTGAGGCAGGAATATGGGATGGATATGACGAACAGCTTTGTTTCTCTGGGGGGGTTAAACCGCGCGCTTTACCGCAAATACAAAGATCAGCCCCAACGGTATAACCAGGAAGTACGGCAGATGTTTGAGGTGGATATTGATTTGTTAAACTGGGAATAAAAAAGTACGAGTTCTGTATAAATCATTTTTTCCGGGGAATATTCTTACTGTCAGATAGTAGTAAGTTTATAAGGATGGTAAGTGAGATGAAAGAATGGATAAAAAAAGGAATCGTATTAGTAATCGCTGCAGCGCTGCTGGGGGGAGCCTGGCAGTACAGGCAGCAGTGCATGACGGAGGAGATTGCGGGAAAGATTATTCGTTTCCATGTACGGGCGAACAGTGATACTCAGGCGGACCAGGAATTAAAACTGAAGGTGCGGGACGCGGTCGGTGCCTACATGCAGCCCCGCTTGTCGGGAATTTCAGATGTTGCGGCAAGCCGCAGGGTAGTAAAGGAGAATCTGCCCGGAATAGAAAGGACGGCGTCCAGTGTGATTGCCAAAGAGGGTTATACATATGAGGTCGCAGCCGATTTGACGGTGACGGATTTTCCAGAAAAAACATATGGAGATTATACGTTTCCGGCAGGAACTTATGAGGCGTTAGAGGTAGTAATCGGAGAAGGACGGGGGCATAACTGGTGGTGTGTGATGTATCCCAATCTGTGTTTTTTTAACAGCGTTTACCAGGTAGTAGATGAAGAGGCAGAAGAGTCTCTGAAAAAAACGCTGACCCCGGAAGAGTACAAAAGCCTGATGGAGGAAAAAAATTATAAAGTAAGGTTTGCTCTGGCAGAAAGGATACAGGAAATATTTGAAAATCTCTGATGGCTCTTGCATTTTTATGTTAAAACGGGTAATATACATGTGTATGACCTATTTTGTGGAGAAAATAAGATGGACCAATCAGTTGAGAATAAAAAATATGCCCCCATTGGGGTGTTCGATTCCGGTGTGGGAGGACTGACGGTAGCGCGGGAAATCATGCGTCAGCTTCCCCGGGAGCGCATTATCTATTTTGGAGATACGGCGCGGGTGCCGTACGGAAGCAAATCCAAAGAGACCATTATCCGTTATTCCAGACAGATTATTCATTTTCTGGAATCCAAAGGGGTAAAGGCCATTGTGGTGGCATGTAATACAGCGAGCGCTTTTGCATTAGAGGAGATTCGTCCGGAAATGAAGATGCCGATTATTGGCGTGGTAAAGCCGGGCGCTAAAGTGGCGGCTTTGATGACGCGGAATGGAAGGATCGGCGTCATTGGAACCGAAGGAACCGTGGGCAGCCAGATTTATACGGAAATGATACACAGGCATAATCCTCAGGCCAGGGTGCTGGGCAAGGCATGTCCCTTGTTTGTTCCACTGGTGGAGGAAGGGTGGTTGAAAGATCCTGTAACTATTGAGGTGGCGAAACGGTATCTGTCTTCCTTCCAGGAATCGGATATTGATACCCTGATACTGGGATGTACGCATTATCCGCTGCTTCGTTCCATGATCCATGAGATTATGGGAGAACGGGTGAATCTGGTGAACCCTGCCTATGAGACCGCGCAGGGGCTGAAACGGCTGTTAGAACAGCGTCAGCTTGTCAATGACGGCAGGGAGGCCGGAAAGCCTATGTATCAGTTTTATGTCAGTGATGCCGCAGAGAAATTTAAAAACTTTGCCAATTCTATTTTGCCATGTGAGATAGAAAAGGCGCGCCTAATACATATAGAGGAGTAGCTATGACAAAAGATGTACTGTTATCTATCCGGGGACTGCAGTTTGTTTCCCAGGAGGAGGAAGAAGTAGAACCAGTGGAGGTAATTACTGCCGGAGATTATTATAAGAAAAATGGGAAACACTATATCCTGTACGATGAGGTGATGGAAGGCTTTGAGGGAAATACCAGAAATATTATCAAGCTGACGGATGATTCTCTTGACATTACCAAGAAGGGTGTCTCCAATGTACATATGGTGTTCGAGAAAAATAAGAAAAATGTTTCTTATTACAATACGCCTTTTGGCAGCCTGCTGATTGGCATCGACGCCAAGAGTGTGGATATTGCAGAGACGGAGAGCGATATTGATGTGAATGTAAAATACAACCTGGAAGTGAATTATGAGCATTTGGCAGACTGTTCCATCCGCATGCATATCAAATCCAAAGAAGCCAGAGATTTTACATTATCTTAAAAGAAATCAGATACATAACAGGAAAGGAGAGAGTGCATGATGAATGTTAGGAAAGCAATCATTCCTGCGGCGGGACTGGGGACAAGATTTCTGCCCGCTACGAAAGCGCAGCCCAAGGAGATGCTTCCCATCGTGGATAAACCCACGATCCAGTATATTATTGAAGAAGCGGTGGAGGCTGGGATTCAGGATATTATCGTGGTGACGGGACGGAATAAGCGTTCCATAGAAGACCATTTCGACCGTTCCATTGAGCTGGAGCTGGAGCTGGAAAAGAGCGGAAAGCAGGAAGTACTGGCTATGGTAAAGGAAATATCCGAGAAGGCAAACATCCATTATATCCGTCAGAAAGAGCCAAGAGGGCTGGGCCATGCGATTCTGGCGGCAAGGCATTTTATTGGAGAGGAGCCGTTTGCTGTGCTTCTGGGAGACGATGTGGTGGTATCAAAGCAGCCCTGCTTAGGGCAGATGCTTGATGTATTCCGGGAGTACCAGACTTCTATTCTGGGTGTGCAGACGGTAGCCCCGGAGGTAGTCCATAAATATGGTATTATTGCGGGAAAGCAGGTGGACGAGCGCGTATATAAGGTAAATGACATGGTTGAGAAGCCTTCATTAGAAGAGGCTCCCTCCAATGTCGCCGTACTGGGGCGGTACATTATCACACCGGAGATCTTCCGTTTTCTGGAGACGCAGGACGCCGGGAAGGGCGGCGAGATTCAGTTGACAGACGCCTTGAAGCGGCTGGCAAAAGAACAGGCCATGTATGCCTATGATTTCAAAGGGCACCGTTATGATGTGGGAAGCAAAACCGGATTTATTCAGGCAAATATTGAGTTTGCACTGCGAAGTGATGAATTGAAAGAGGAAATGAAGAATTATCTGCAGAAGCTTAATGAGCGCATGGACGAAATGCTGCAGTATGATTAGAGCTGTTATGTCATCAAGCCTTTGGCTTGGTGACATTTTGCAGTACGAGAATGTCAAAGGAGCAGAGATTGTGCTTCTTTCAGAATAACATAATTAATGCAAGGAGGGCGTGGAAGTATGGAGAAACCAGCATTGGTAATTATGGCGGCAGGCATGGGAAGCCGTTATGGAGGTCTCAAGCAGATTGATCCTGTAGATGAACAGGGGCATATCATCATGGATTTTTCGATTCATGACGCCATGGAAGCAGGCTTTGAAAAAGTGGTATTTATTATCAAAAAAGCAAATGAAAAGGCATTTAAGGAGAGTATCGGGAACCGCGTTTCAGAAAAAATACAGGTTGCGTATGTCTACCAGGAACTGGAGAAAATACCAGAAGGGTTTACCGTGCCGCAGGGCAGAGAAAAACCATTTGGAACAGGTCATGCAATTCTCTGCTGCAAGGAGGTTTTAGACGGCCCGTTTGCCGTGATCAATGCGGACGATTATTATGGAAAACATGCGTATCAGGCAATTTATGATTATCTAATACATCACAGGGATGATGAAAAATACCGTTATGCCATGGCAGGATATGCTCTGAAGAACACGTTGACAGACAATGGTCATGTAGCCAGAGGTATCTGCAGAATGGACGCGGAAGGTTTTTTAGACGGCATAGACGAGCGTACGCATATTGAGAAACGGGGCGGGAAGGCGGCATATACGGAGGATGAGGGCAGAACCTGGACAGAGGTTTCCATGGACAGTACCGTTTCCATGAATATGTGGGGGTTCTCCCATAGCATTTTAGCAGAACTGGAAAAGGGATTCGTGGAATTCTTAAAATATGACCTGCCCAATAATCCGAAAAAGGCGGAGTATTACCTTCCCATGGCTGTGGATGTGCTGCTGAAGGAAGGGAAGGCAAGCGTGCAGGTGCTGACGTCCAGGGATAAATGGTATGGCGTCACCTACAAAGAAGATAAGGCTTTGGTGGTAGCCGCCATGGAGCAATTGAAGCGTCAGGGCTTATATCCGCAGGAATTTTAAGTACGAAGATACAAATGAGGGCAAGTTTTTTATAAAAGGCCCACATATCTTTGGGCATTTTTTATAATACTGGAGAAAAACATGAGCTTAGCAGATACTATTTTTATAAATATGTGCCGGGATATTCTGGAAAACGGCGTCAGCACAGAGGGGGAAAAGGTGCGCCCCCACTGGGCAGATGGAAGCAGCGCCTATACGATTAAGAAATTTGGCGTGGTGAACCGCTATCGTCTGGCGGAAGAATTTCCAGCTATTACGCTGCGCAGAACCGCGATTAAGAGCTGTACGGACGAGATACTCTGGATCTGGCAGAAGAAATCCAATAATATCCATGAGTTAAACAGCCATATATGGGATGAATGGGCAGACGAGACAGGCTCTATCGGCAAGGCGTACGGCTACCAGATGGGAGTGAAGCATCGGTATCAAGAAGGTATGATGGATCAGGTAGACCGGGTAATTTATGATTTAAAACATAATCCGTTCAGCAGACGGATTATGACGAATCTGTATGTGCATCAGGATTTAAGTGAAATGAATCTCTATCCCTGCGCCTACAGTATGACCTTTAATGTGACACAGAAGCCGGGACAGGAGAAGTTAATTCTCAACGCGATTTTGAATCAGCGTTCCCAGGATATTCTCACGGCGAACAACTGGAATGTGTGTCAGTATGCTGTGCTGATGCATATGCTGGCGCAGGTATGTGATATGGAAGTCGGAGAACTGGTGCATGTGATTGCAGACGCGCATATTTACGACCGCCATATTCCTTTGGTACAGGAACTGATTGCACGGGAAACCTATGAGGCTCCTGTATTCTGGCTCAATCCGGAAATTAAGGACTTTTATGAATTTACCAGGGAGGACGTAAGGCTGGAAAATTATGTGACAGGGCCGCAGATCCGGGATATTCCGGTAGCGGTATAAGTGCAGGAGGCAGATATGAATTTAATTGCAGCAGTGGACAAAAACTGGGGAATCGGGCTGAATAATGCGTTATTGGTGCGGATTCCGGATGATATGAAACGTTTCCGGCAGATTACTACAGGGAATGTGGTGGTGATGGGGCGCAAAACGCTGGAAAGCTTTCCGGGAGGGCAGCCCCTGAAAAACCGCGTCAATATTGTAGTCACTTCGGATCGGGAATATCAGGTGAAGGACGCCGTGTGCGTCCACAGTATGGAAGAGCTTGCCCAGGAACTGGAAAAATACAAAAGTGATCAGATCTATATTATTGGCGGCGAGAGCATTTACCGGCAGCTCTTAGAGCAGTGTGATACCGCGCTTATCACTAAAATTGAGTACGAATACCAGGCGGACGCCTGGTTTCCTGATCTGGATCAGATGACGGCATGGGAACTGACACAGCAGAGCGAAGAGCAGACTTATTTTGATTTGGAATATTATTTTTGCAAATATGAGAGGAAACGCATATAAATGGAAAATTTTATATTCAGCCTCAATGTGACAATTCCTATTTTTCTGGTGATGGTTCTTGGATGGGGGTTAAAACAGAGGGGGATGCTCAATGATGATTTTGTCGCGGCAGCCAATAAATTTAATTTTAATGTGACGCTGCCGGTGCTGCTGTTTCGTGATATTTCCTCTGTGGATATCAGGGCAGTATTTGACCTGGAATACGTATTGTTCTGCGCGGCGGCGAGTTCCGTCTGCTTCTGGCTGATCTGGGGAGGGACAAAACTGTTTTTAAAAGACAAGTCTATGACAGGGGCTTTTGTGCAGGCGTCGTTTCGCAGCAGCGCAGCAGTGATGGGGCTTGCGTTTATCCAGAATTTATACGGACAGTCGGCAATGGGGCCTTTGATGATTATCGGGGCGGTTCCTCTCTATAACATTTATTCTGTCATTGTTCTTACATTTGAAGGGGCTGCGGAGGAAAAAGAGGCCAATTCTGACAAAATCCGCAAAGCCCTGCGAAACGTTCTGAAAAATCCTATTATTATCAGTATTTTCCTGGGGTTACTGGCGTCATTTTTTGAAATTGATTTTCCGACGGTGATGGATAAGACGGTAGCTAATGTCGCGCAGATGGCAACGCCTCTGGCTTTGATTTCTCTGGGAGCCGGATATGAGGGCAGGAAAGCGCTTGCGAAAATAAAACCAAGTTTTGCGGCGGCTTTTATCAAGCTGGTGGTTCAGCCGGCGCTTTTCGTCCCGGCGGCGGCGGTCATGGGATTTACCGGGGAGAAGATGATTGGGATTTTGATTATGCTGGCAAGTCCCACGACGCCGAGCTGTTACATTATGGCAAAAAATATGAAAAATGATGGAACGCTGACGGCGAGCATTGTGGTAATGACAACGCTGCTTGCCTCCTTCACCCTGACAGGGTGGATTTTTCTGCTGAAAACAATGGGATATATCTGAAAAAAGGGACTTTCACAATCCGTATTTATCTGATACAATAACAGGAAAACATTTTATTGAGGTGATGGAGATGGCAATGGATATAACAGGAAGAAAACTCTTTGTGAAAGCGCTTCTGGAAGAAGGCGTGGATACCGTATTTGGTTATCCGGGCGGCATGGTAACCGATATTATGGATGAATTATATAAGCATGAAGAAATTGAACTGGTTCTGCCCCGTCATGAGCAGGGGTTGATTCATGAAGCCGAGGGATATGCCCGCGCCACGGGAAGGACAGGGGTCTGCATTGTGACCAGCGGCCCGGGAGCGACCAATATTATCACAGGGCTGGCAGACGCCCATTATGACAGTATTCCTCTGGTATGCATTACCGGTCAGGTACCCTTAAATCTGATTGGAAACGATGCATTTCAGGAAGTGGATATTGTCGGTATGACCAGAAGCATTACAAAATATGGTGTAACTGTGCGTGACCGCAAAGATTTGGGAAAAATATTAAAGATGGCGTTTTACATTGCCAGAACCGGCCGACCCGGCCCGGTATTGATTGACCTGCCTAAGGATATCCAGACGGCGATGGGACCGGGAGAATATCCGCAAGAAGTGGCAATCCGGGGCTACAAGCCGAATGAAAGCGTACATATCGGACAGTTGAAAAAAGGCTATAAGCTGTTGAAAGCGGCAAAAAAGCCTTTGTTTTTAATCGGCGGGGGCGTCAATATTGCCAGGGCAAATGACAGGATGCTGGAACTGATGGAAAAAACCAGAGTCCCGGTAGTTACCACGGTGATGGGGAAAGGCGCGGTTCCCACGGATCATCCCTGTTATGTTGGAAACAGCGGAATGCATGGACGCTATGCCGCGAACAGGGCGGTTGGCGAATGCGATGTGCTGTTTTCCATTGGAACCAGGTTCAATGACCGGATAACCGGGGATCTCAATGAATTTGCGCCCAAGGCCCAGATTGTCCATGTGGACATTGACACGGCTTCCATATCCAGAAATGTAGTGGTGGATGTGCCAATTGTGGCGGACGCAAATTTGGCCCTTCAGAAGCTGCTGGAGTGGGCGGAACCGCAGGATACAGAAGAATGGAGGAAGCAGATTCAGGAATGGGATCGGGAAAATCCTCTGGAAATGCGCCGGGACCGCGGAATGACGCCGCAGATGATCTTAGAAGAGATCAACAGGCAGTTTGACGAGGGAATTATTGTGACGGATGTAGGCCAGCATCAGATGTGGGCGACTCAGTACATAGAATTGAATGCGGACAAACAGTTTATTACCTCCGGCGGACTGGGAACCATGGGCTTTGGCTTTCCGGCGGCAATTGGGGCGAAGATCGGATGCCCGGAGAGGACGGTACTCTGTATCAGCGGCGACGGCGGTATGCAGATGAATATACAGGAGCTTGCCACGGCAATGGCGCAGGATGCTAAGGTGATTGTATGTATTTTTAATAATTATTATCTGGGTATGGTGCGCCAAATGCAGCAGCTCTTTTATGGAAAACGTTATGAAGCCACCTGTCTGCGGAGGAAAAAAGGCTGTCCGGGGGATTGTAAGGGGCCGAATGCAGCCTGTCCGCCTTATGAGCCAGATTTTGTGAAGCTGGCAGAAAGTTACGGAGCCTGCGGCATTCGTGTAACGGGTGAAGAAGAGATTGCGCCCGCGCTGGAACAGGCAAAGCAGTGTCATACGCCGGTACTGATTGAATTTATGATTGCGACAGAGGAGATTGTGCTTCCTATGGTAAAGGGCGGGAATCCTATGACTGAGATGATCTTAAAATAAAGAAAGGGGACAGGAATCATGACGAAAAACAGATGGATTGCATTGTATGTGGAAAATCAGGTGGGTGTTCTGGCGAAGATTTCCGGTCTTTTTTCTGGAAAATCTTATAATATGCAGAGTCTTACCGTGGGAACCACAGAGGATGAAACGGTATCAAGGATGACCATATGCGTGACCAGCGACGATATTACTTTTGAGCAGATTAAAAAGCAGCTAAACCGGATGGTGGAAGTGATTAAGGTGATGGATTTTACGGATAAACCGATTCATATGAAGGAGATTTTGTTTGCTAAGATCAGGGAATGTACTGCGGCGGACAAAGCGGAGCTGTTCCAGATCGCGCAGGTATTCCAGGTGGAAGTATCTGATATTGGAACAGACAGCCTGCTGTTGGAGTGTAAGATGACGGAGCGGCGCAATAATGAATTGATTGACCTGCTCAAAAGTAAATTTCGCCATATTGAAATTGTGCGGGGCGGAGGCGTGGCAATTGAGTCCATCAGCACTTCCTGCGCGGGCAGGTCGGAGTATTTTCGAAAATAAGTTCAGGGTGGGAGGTGCAGTATGCGCAGGATTTTAATTGTAGTGGATATGCAGAAGGATTTTATTGACGGCGCGCTGGGGACAATGGAGGCGCAGGCGATTGTAAATCCGGTGATTGAAAAGATGGGTACTTATGATAAATCAGATATTTATGTAACCAGAGATACCCACGGGGAAGAGTATCTGCAAACTGCCGAGGGCAGGAAACTTCCTGTGGTTCACTGTGTTAAAAATACAGAAGGGTGGAGACTGCATCCGCAAATTGAAAAGCGCGCCGAGCCTGCCCATATCATCGATAAGCCTTCTTTCGGTTCTCTGGAATTGATGGAATTGCTGTGTCGGGAAAATAAGAAACAGTCATTGGAAATAGAGCTTGTCGGCTTATGTACCGATATCTGCGTGGTGAGCAACGCTCTGTTATTAAAAGCCGCCATGCCGGAGAATACCATACGGGTGGACGCTGGCTGCTGTGCAGGCGTTACGGTGAAATCACACAGAGCGGCGCTGCTTACCATGGAAATGTGTCAGATAGAGATTGTCGGAACGCTCTAGAAGCCGTAAACCTGAGTGAGACAGGCAGGATGATATCACCTGGCCGGTATTTTGCAAACGGCTTTACAACGATTTCATTTAAACTTATTCAGGCTGGGAAGCCGCCTGATATCGAAAAAGAGCCGCTGCATTGTGATGGGATCCACTCCTGCAACAGCTCCTATACTTGCCTGGCTTAAACTAGCAGGTTTGCCAGTTTATGGAAAAAACGGCAATTATCTCGCCAGTACATTTAAAATTTCTCCTACATACAGTGTATGCAGATTCCCCTCGTCTTTGCCGGAATACCATTTTTCTTTGATTTCCGGATCCAGGAAATGTGCCTCTGTAATAGGAACAGCCGCCATTTTTTTACATAGACAAATGAAATTTCCTTCATCGATATACGGAATATTGTCTTTGAAGTTGACGGTCAGGCCGGAGATTTTAAATTTATCCTCCTGTCTGCCGGACACAACGCCGAAATATTTCAGGTCGTTTTTATATTTTTTATCAAAAAAGCTGCAGGAAAAATATGCTTCTTTATCTATAAATTCTTTGGTATATCTGTTTTTCCGAACAAAGATGAAAGCAACATTTTTCCCCCAAAGAACGCCTAACCCGCCCCAGCTTGCCGTCATGGCGTTGGATTTTTCCTGATTGCCGGCAGTAATCAGCATCCATTCACTGGATATTTTAGTAAACGGATTAAGTTCTAACAGATCCACAGGGTATGGTTGAAATTGATGCATAATAATTCTCCTTTGCTGTATAGTTAAATAAAGTATACAACATTTTATGGAATTTGCATACCAGATTATGAAAAAAAGTTATAAAGTGTATAAGCCATAAGAATAATCTTGACAGCGTACAAAAAAAGTATAATAATTGATAAAAGCAAAGAGAAGAACAGGATGGAGGAAGGATTATGGATATCAAATTCGTAAAAAGAGACGTATTAAAAGAAAAACCAGACCAGAGTAATCTTGGATTTGGCAAGTATATGACAGACTATATGTTTGTGATGGACTGGGATAAGGGCACGGGCTGGCATGACGCCAGAATTGAGCCTTATGGGCCAGTAGAAATCAGTCCCTCCTGTGTGACCCTGCATTATGCCCAGGAAACGTTTGAGGGATTGAAGGCATACCGTACGAAGGAGAATAAGATTCTGCTGTTTCGTCCGGAAATGAATGCCAGGAGAATGATTAATTCCAACGCCAGACTGTGTATGCCGGGATTTCCGGAGGACATGTTTGTGGAAGCAGTGGAGGAATTGGTGAAAATAGAAAAGGACTGGATTCCCTCTGAGCCGGGAACTTCCCTTTACATCCGCCCCTTTGTGTTTGCAACGGAGTCAGCGCTGGGCGTGCATATGGCGGTTTCTTATAAATTTATGGTAATTTGCTGTCCGGTAGGCGCATATTATCCGGAAGGTATGAATCCCGTAAAAATTCTTGTAGAGGATGAGTTAGTGCGCGCCGTAAAGGGAGGTACCGGAGATACAAAATGCGGCGGCAATTATGCAGCCTCCATTTTAGGGCAGGTTCGGGCAGAGGAGAAAGGATGCACGCAGGTACTTTGGTTAGATGGAGTAAACAGGAAATACGTAGAAGAAGTGGGAACTATGAATATCATGTTCAAAATTAATGGCGAGATATATACGGCGCCTACCGAAGGAACTGTGCTTCCCGGCGTTACCAGAGATTCCATCATTCATATATTAAAAGACTGGGGCTATAAAGTAAACGAAACGCATTTGTCCGTGGATGATCTGATGAAAGCAGGTCATGACGGAAGTTTGGAAGAGGCTTTTGGAACCGGAACGGCAGCCGTAATCTCTCCGGTCGGAGAATTTATGTATAAGGATGATGTAGTCACTGTAAATGATTTTAAGATCGGCGACTTGACGCAGAAATTATACGACTACCTGACTGGCATCCAATGGGGAGATGTGGAGGATAAATACGGCTGGACCAGAGAAGTTAAATAACGTATGGGTATTGGACTGTCGGGGTAATGTCTGCGTGTGTTTCTTTTTATAATTATTTAAGAAAATCATAGAATGAAATTAAAGATTTTTCAATAAACTAATGATAGAATACCGTTATCAGACAGGAAAGAGTGAATATACAATGAAAAAAAGAGATGAATTTGCAGATATTAATGAAACGAAGAAACGTGGAAATATGGTAGTGTTTACCATCGCTGTGCTGGCAATTTGTATCAGCGGCGCGCTATGCGCCAGAAAACTGCAAATGGAACAGCGGCATATCAGTTTCAACGAGACGATTGCTCCGCAGTGCGTACAGGTCTGAGAAGTTTCTCATTGCGCCGGTCTGTCCGATGTGTTTACAGAGCGTGGTTTTGCCATGCGCAGGGGTGTATTGGCGCCTGAAAAAGAATGAAACATCTTCCGCTCAGAGAGTGCTTCTGCAGTATCGTTTTCAGCTATGACGCTTGTCTTTCGAGAGACAAGTGTCATAGCTATTTTTTTCTGAGGAAAGTAATTTTCTATAGAAGAAAAATAAGTGCGCCCGTGTGCGGTTTTCTTTTGTTTGAGGGGACTGTTGAAAATTCACGTTTAAGTGGTTTTCGGACATGCCCTAATAAAATCGGGTTCCATCTATCAGCCGGGACGTCGTATATTATTTTAAGCGAGCAGGGATTTTTCAGCGGTATTGATTACGTGGCCATAGGAGTTGCAGTGGGCTTGTTCGAGGAAAATATATTGTTTTCCGATTGCCAGTGAGAAATCTGTGATACTTCACAGGCGGCAGTTCTGTTATGTTTTATCATTTTGCCGCCGTCAATTAGTACGTTTTCAGGATTCCGGCATAAACTATCAATAAGTTTAGAAAATAAGAGGTGCATTATGCAGAGACAAAATTTGCGGGGAATGCAGGTGGAGCATGTAGATAACGGAACCATGAAAATTCAGGTAACTTCTTCCATCGGTTTGATTCCGGTGGAAAATGCAAAGGTGACGATATCTTATACGGGAGATCCGGAAAGCGCGCTGGAACAGATTTCCACAAATGCGGAAGGACAGTCAGAAGTCTTGACGTTGGCAGCGCCGCCTTTGGAATACAGTATGGAGCCGGAACAGCAAAACCAGCCTTATGCGGAGTATACGGTGCAGGTAGAAGCGGAAGGATATCGCCCGGTGAATATTGAAGGGGTGGATGTTTTTTCCGGCGAGCTGTCTTTACAGAATGTGAGGATGGAGCCGTTGGAGGTGTCAGAGGAGAATAAGAATATAGTAATTCCGGCAAATACGCTGTTTGGAAATTTCCCGCCCAAGATTGCAGAAGCAGAAATTAAACCGGTGGATGAGAGCGGAGAGATCGTATTAAGCAGGGTCGTGGTGCCGGAATATGTGGTGGTTCATGATGGTACGCCGGGGGATTCTACAGCGAATGATTATTATGTAAGATACAAGGATTACATTAAAAATGTGGCCTCCAGTGAGATTTACGCTACCTGGCCGGACAGCACCATTCGCGCGAATATTCTTGCAATTATGTCTTTTACATTGAATCGTGTGTATACGGAGTGGTATCGGAATAAAGGTTATGATTTTACGATTACATCGTCTACAGCTTATGACCATAAATGGGTATATGGCAGGAATTATTTTAACAGCATTTCCAGAGCGGTAGATGAGATGTTTGGCAATTTCCTCTCCAGGCCAAATGTCCGCCAGCCTATTCTGACACAGTACTGTGACGGACAGCGTGTTACTTGTCCAAACTGGCTGAGTCAATGGGGTTCTAAATATTTGGGGGATCAGAATTATTCTGCCATTGAAATCCTGCGTTACTACTATGGCAGCGATATGTACATCAATGAGGCAGAAGAGATTTCCGGGATTCCGGCGTCGTGGCCCAGAGAGAATCTTACGATTGGTTCCAGCGGAAGTAAGGTTCGGCAGATGCAGGAACAGTTGAATCGAATTGCTCAGGTATATTCGTCGATTCCAAGAATCAGCGCCGACGGCTCCTTTGGTCCGGCAACACAGAGGGCGGTAAAACAGTTCCAGTCTGTGTTCGGATTGCCTCAAACGGGCGTGGTCGACTATGCTACCTGGTATAAGATATCAGAAATTTATGTAGGAGTTACGAGAATTGCAGAATTGAATTAAGACAGTAAAGAAACATTTATAAGAGATTATTTCTGCAACGGCACAGCTTTCTTCGTCTCTTTCACATAAGAGTGTGGAGGGGATGAGGGCGCTCTGCACAAAATTTCCAGAAGGATACCCGGAATAGATATCAACTCTGCAAAAGCAATAAGCGACCGTGTGAAATGACCGGATATTGCAGCGTCGCAAATTAGGCATACTATAATTGAGACTAAAAGTGTTGTGGAAAAAGAATGGAGATAATCACGTTCTCTTTTGTATTTTTTTATTTTTACGTTTCAAGTTTATCCCGGTATGATTCATCCTGCGTTCCCCTTTTGCTTTCTTTAGTTTTTTATGTTATTTTAACATATGATTGTGAATTTTTCTATCATGCGCCTTAATTATTTAGAATTTAGGGAATGAGAAGGAAAAGAGATAATATGCGGACTTTGTGATATTTACGTTTATATTTGGGTATACTTTCAACGATAACTATAAAGTAAGAACTGCGTGTTTGCAAAAGGAGGAAGAAAACATGAAATTTTATAAGTGCGGCGAATGCTTAAGTGTGGCAATGGAGCTTGTGCCAGGAAAACATGAAGGAGAAAAAACGTTTCGGGAATTGCAGGCGAATACAGCGGATGCTGCTGGAGAAAAACATGTTCCGGTTGTTACAGAACAAAATGACAGGGTACAGGTGAAAGTGGGAGAGCTGGAGCATCCTATGTTGGAGGAGCATTATATTATGTGGATTTACCTGGAGACAGAGCAGGGAGGTTATCTGAGAATACTTTCTCCTGGAGATCAGCCGCAAGCGGAGTTTTTATTAAATTCCGGGGACAAACCTGTGGCGGCCTACGAATATTGTAATCTGCACGGGCTTTGGAAGAAAGAGATTGAGTAAATGATAAGAGAATACGCATTTTACGCGAGTTGAAAATGAGGTTGTCGGTTAATAGTCAGTCCTAAACAGGGAGGCATGTGACTCAGACCAGTCACATGCCTCCTTAAATGATCCCCATAAAAGAGAAAAAAGATGGCTAACGACAACCATCTTCCCTCCGTTACATGTTATAATGTAACTATGCAAAACAATAAGTATTATAACGAATTTTTTAAATTAGGGCAACAGAAAATCAACTTTTAATTTTCTGAATTGCGTTTACCTGATGACGATCCAGTCTTTACCCTTAAAAAAGTGATGGAGGAAATGGATTTTTCGGCTTTATTAGCCCAGTATTCTGGCAAGGGGAAACATGGGTTTCACCCGATCATGAAATATGGAGTTCTCACATATGCAAACATGCGCGGCATCCGTGAAATTGACCGCATCGTTGAACTATGTAAACGGGATCTGGCATTTATCCGACTCACACAAGGGGAACAGCCGAAAAGAGACGCCTTTTATGATTTTATAAATAAAAAACTTCCCTCTGAGATTTTGGATGACCTGAATTACCAATTGCTGCGGCGGTTAAAGAAAGAAGGCCTGGTCACGTTAGAACCGCTCTTTATAGACGGGACAAAGAATGAAAGATGCCCACATGATGAATGGCCAGCCCAAACCAGCGTATAATGTTCAGATTGCCGTAGAGAATTACTTTATCATACATGGTTACATAAGTAATGACAGGACGGATTAGTCATTCAAAAACACATCCATGCGTTTGGTGAAATCTTAAAGGAAGCTACCGCAGACAGCGGCTATTGCAGTGAAAAGAACTTACGGTTCCTAAAAGAACACAACATAGAAAGTAATATCAAACTACAAAACCATGAACAAAGAAAGACCTGTGCCTATCAAGAAAATATCGGAAAATACTACAACATGACAACCCAGATATTTGAAGATGAACGTTATTATATTTGTCATGATGGTAGGGAACTGAGACATATCCGCACAGAAGAAAAAGAAATGGAAGAATATACACAAACACTGGAAGTGTACGGATGCGCTGACTGCAGCGGCTTTGGGCACAAAGCGGAATGTCTGTATAAATATAACCCGGAAAAAGATGCCAATAAAAATAAAGTCATGAAGATGAATGAGCGCTGGGAAGAACTGAAAGAAAGATCTATGCAAATATCCAAAATGAAAAAGGCATTCTAAACCGTCAGATCCGTTCCATCCAGACCGAAGGACATTTTGGTGACATCAAAGAAAATGATGGTTTCCGGCGCTTTCATCACCGTTGGGCAGATAAAGTATACAAAGAGTTTATGCTGTATGCGATAGGCAGAAATATCAACAAATATCATCGGTTCTTAAACAATAAACTCCAGAAGTTTGAAGGTAAAAAGGAAGAAAACGCAGCATAATGGAAAGCGTGACTTACCTGATAGATACCCTTTATTTTGTGTACT
>QXWW01000080.1 GCA_009911185.1 Lachnospiraceae bacterium | reverse complement strand
CTCAGCTTAGGTCCCGACTAACCCTGGGAGGACGAGCCTTCCCCAGGAAACCTTAGTCATTCGGTGGACAGGATTCTCACCTGTCTTTCGCTACTCATACCGGCATTCTCACTTCTAAGCGCTCCACCAGTCCTTACGATCTAGCTTCAACGCCCTTAGAACGCTCTCCTACCATAGAACCTAATGGTTCTATCCACAGCTTCGGTAATATGTTTAGCCCCGGTACATTTTCGGCGCAAGGGCACTCGACTAGTGAGCTATTACGCACTCTTTAAATGATGGCTGCTTCTGAGCCAACATCCTAGTTGTTTGTGCACCCTCACATCCTTTTCCACTTAACATATATTTGGGGACCTTAGCTGGTGGTCTGGGCTGTTTCCCTTTCGACAATGGATCTTATCACTCACTGTCTGACTCCCGGACATAAATGAATGGCATTCGGAGTTTATCTGAATTCGGTAACCCAAGACGGGCCCCTAGTCCAAACAGTGCTCTACCTCCATCATTCTTAATTCCGAGGCTAGCCCTAAAGCTATTTCGGAGAGAACCAGCTATCTCCAAGTTCGTTTGGAATTTCTCCGCTACCCACACCTCATCCCCGCACTTTTCAACGTACGTGGGTTCGGTCCTCCAGTGCGTTTTACCGCACCTTCAACCTGGACATGGGTAGGTCACATGGTTTCGGGTCTACGACTACATACTCACTCGCCCTATTCAGACTCGCTTTCGCTACGGCTCCGCTTCTTCAGCTTAACCTCGCATGCAATCGTAACTCGCCGGTTCATTCTGCAAAAGGCACGCTATCACCCATTAACGGGCTCTAACTTCTTGTAGGCACACGGTTTCAGGTTCTATTTCACTCCCCTTCCGGGGTGCTTTTCACCTTTCCCTCACGGTACTGGTTCACTATCGGTCACTAGAGAGTATTTAGCCTTGGGAGATGGTCCTCCCGGATTCCGACGGAATTTCGCGTGTTCCGCCGTACTCAGGATACTCATAGGTGTGTTGTCGATTTCGCCTACGGGGCTTTT
>QXWW01000079.1 GCA_009911185.1 Lachnospiraceae bacterium | reverse complement strand
TTTTTACAGATGGCGGCGGGCTCCCGCTTGCTTTCTCAATTTTTCCCGGAAACCAAAATGAGCAGAAATCATTAAAGCCTTTAGAACTCAAGATCCTCCAGCAATTTGGATGCCAAAAATTTATTTATTGCAGCGATGCAGGGCTTGCTTCTGAAGATAACCGCTTTTTAAATCATTTGGGGAACCGGGCATTTATTGTGACCCAGTCCATTAAAAAACTTCCCAAAGAAGACAGGGAATGGGCTTTGGAACAGTCTGGATTCAAACGGGTATCCGATGACATTCCTGTTGATATCACACAATTAAATGAGGAAGATAAACAGAAACTCTTTTATAAAGACGAACCTTTCACAACTAAAAAGCTCCACCAAAGGCTAATCATAACCTATTCACCGAAATATGCCGCTTATCAGAAAGCAGTCCGCTCGGAACAAATCACCCGTGCAGAGAGAATGGTTGCCAATGGCTCCCTCAAAAAACAGCGTAAAAATCCAAATGACCCTGCAAGATTTGTGAATAAAGTTGCTGTAACTGAAGATGGTGAAAAGGCAGGCATCCATTATTATCTTGATACCGATAAGATCGCTGAAGAAGAAAAATATGATGGACTTTATGCCGTATGCACTGATTTGTTGGATGATGATGTTGCAGAGATCCTAAAAATAAGTGAGGGAAGATGGCAGATTGAAGAATGTTTTAGGACTATGAAAACAGATTTTGAGGCAAGGCCAGTTTATCTGGCACGTGAAGACCGGATAAAAGCACATTTTCTTACCTGTTTTCTCGCCTTACTGCATTTCAGACTATTGAAACGCTCCTTAAGCGGCGCATACACGACAGAACAATTACTTGAGAATCTGAAAAGCATAAACTTTGCCGATATAGAAGAACAAGGCTTTATGCCGGTATACGAACGGACAGCCCTGACGGATGATCTCCATCAGGCATGCGGATTCCGTTCCGACTATCAATTTATAACCAAACGGAAAATGAAAGAAATCCAGAAAAAAAGTAAAAGAAGGTAAAATATTAC
>QXWW01000078.1 GCA_009911185.1 Lachnospiraceae bacterium | reverse complement strand
TTTTTAGCCACAAGTGTTACAAAAATGCTTGACCACAACAAACAGATCAAAAGTGCGGCACTGGAAGAACTGGACAGCTTGCGCTTACAGGTAGCATCAGAGCCGGAGGAAATACCGGACGAAAAACTGGCAGAGTTTTCCGCACTGGAGTCCTTTGACAAGGACAAATTAAAGACGCTGATTGATAAAGTAATTGTCTATGGGGCAGATGCCATAGAGATTGTCTGGAAAGTGGATGATCTGTTTAGAAATGGTTAGGTATATGGAAAAAGTATTTTTCTTTATTGCATAGTAGTGGTAGAATAAGAGCCATAGACAATGTTGTCTGTGGCTCAAAAATTGAAATGAATGGTTCGGAGGTACATAATGGTTAAAAGCAACTTGGTTAAATGTCAAGAAAAACTTTTGAAAGATTTTGAGAAAAAAGGGTAACTTTAATAAACATATCATCCGAATGCGAATGTATGTTCTTGATTTCTTATGGATTACCTACTCTTGTCCAAGGAGTAAAGTTCGTTTTTGTCCAGCAGACCAAAAATCAGACGGATTAATTTTCTTGATGTCAACGCGAGTGCCCGTTTATGCTGGTGCTTGCGCACCTCAGCAAATTTTTTGCTGTAGAATTCCCGGTATACCGGTTCGTGGCTTACCACGCTGCCGGCTGCCTCAATCATGTAATAACGCAGATAGCGGTTGCCGGCTTTGTTCATTGGAGTGTCTTCCCCATCGAATTCACCGGACTGGTTTTCTTTCCAGACAATGCCACAGTATTTGGCAAGGGCATCATGGTTTTTAAAACACCTGACAGTGCCCATTTCTGCAAGGATGCCGCTGGCGTATACTTTGCCGATTCCCGGAATAGAGCACAGGATCTGGTACTCTGTGGGATTAAGCCCCTTCACTGTTGTAAGGATGGCATCGTCAATGGCTTTCAGTTCTTTCTGGAAAGCCCGGATGCAGTTGAAAGAGCAGCTTATGGATGCAGTCAGCGGCTCATAGAGGCTCTTGTCAAGGCGGTAGGAACGTTTGGCTGCCTGCTGTAACAGT
>QXWW01000077.1 GCA_009911185.1 Lachnospiraceae bacterium | reverse complement strand
ACTATATCTACCGGGAATTCCAGATAGATTTTTTTAAGATGGATTTAAACACCCTGCCAAAGAATGCTTCTTCCCTTAAATTCAGCAAGTTCGATTCCAACGTCATGTCACTGTGCCTTACCTTGCATATCAACCTTGGGCTGTCACTGAGGAAAACCAAACAGGCATTAGAAGATTTGTATAACATCTGCATTTCCCACCAACAGATAGCCAACTACTGCAAGACCGCCGCTATCTGTGTCAAGCCATTCGTCGATAACTACGATTACAAACCTGGAACTGTCCAGACTGCCGATGAAACCTACATCAAAATCCGCGGTGTAAAAGCATACATTTGGTTCATCATGGATGCCGCGTCCCGCTCTATCCTCGGTTATCGGGTATCTGATAATCGTGGTGTTGGTCCCTGCATCCTTGCTATGAGAATGGCTCTGAAACACTTCAAAGAACTTCCCGAAAAATTTAAGTTTATTGCAGATGGATACAGTGCCTATCCTCTGGCTGCCCAGCAATTCTTTCGGGAATTTGGTGATAAGTTTAAGTTTGGCATCACTCAGGTAATCGGACTTACCAACGATGATGAGGTATCCAGGGAATTTCGTACATACAAGCAGATGATTGAACGCTTAAACCGTACATACAAAGCTTCCTACAGACCAACTAACGGATTCAACAACATCGATGGTGCCAACTACGACTTAGCCCTGTGGGTTGCCTACTATAACTTTCTACGTCCCCATAAGCACAATAATTACAGGGTACTGAATGAAGTGGATATGCTTAAAGGTTCTGACAACATGCCCGGTAAATGGCAGCTTCTAATCTTCCTTGGTCAGCAAACAATCTTGAACCTGCAAAACGGCGAAGCCGCCATCTGTTCTTAGATTCTGAGCCAGAGGTAAGAAATCCAGCCATCAGAAACTCTGTTTCTGACAAGGCATTATGCCTTGCCCTTGATAACACCAAAAAGAACTGCTACACTGCTGTAAGCGGCGGGAAAAACTATCTGTTCCCTGGTTCTTCGCCGTCGGTAATTAACTGACAGCAGTTCTTTTTGGTGCTGTCAAGGGTGGCGGAAACCCGCCACAACCTAATATATTTACAGTTTTCAAGGTTCATTTGAGCCGTTTTTCTTTACTCAGTTTTTTCATAGATTATTTGACACTACC
>QXWW01000076.1 GCA_009911185.1 Lachnospiraceae bacterium | reverse complement strand
TGCAGGGCATGCCGCAAAAACGGAACACCTTATATGGAGAAGTCCCCGGTGCCCCATCCCCCGGTCATGCATTCCCTGGCGTCTGCTTCCACAATCGCATTGCTTATCCACCAGAAGTTTGAACTGGGTATTCCGTTATACCGCCAGGAAAAGGAATGGGAGGCCCTGGGCCTTTCCTTAAGCAGGGCGACGATGTCGAACTGGCTTCTTTGCGTCTGCCGGGACTGGCTCTCCCATGTGGCCGGCCGCCTCGGGCAGGAACTTCTGAAACAGAAGTATCTGCATATCGATGAGACCCATGTACAGGTGCTGAAAGAACCCGGGAGGAAGAACACTTCGGATTCTTACATGTGGGTATACTGCAGCGTTAGGGACTGCAAACGGCCGGTCCGGTATTTTGAGTACCAACCGGGGAGGGGCGGAAAATACCCGGAAGCGTTTTTAAAGGGCTATACCGGATATATCCATACGGATGCTTATTCCGGGTACAATGGGGTGAAAGGGGTTACGAGATGCCTGTGCTACACCCACTTGCGCCGTGCTTTTGTGGACGCGCTGCCAAAAGACATCCATGGGGCAGAAGCTTCAAAGCCTGCGGAAGCGATCCTGCGGCTGAATAAGCTGTTTGAGATAGAAAAGGAACTGGAGTGCCTTCCCCCGGAACAGAAGAAAAAGGAACGGATAGGCCTCGAGAAACCGCTTCTAGAGGCTTTTTGGTCATGGGCAGAAAGAAACTCTGCCGGGGAACTGCCAAAGTCGAAGCTGCATACGGCTTTCCAGTATGCCCTGAACAACCGGCAGGAATTTTTTAATTATCTTGAAGA
>QXWW01000075.1 GCA_009911185.1 Lachnospiraceae bacterium | reverse complement strand
TTACGAGATGCCTGTGCTACACCCACCTGCGCCGTGCTTTTGTGGACGCGCTGCCAAAAGACATCCATGGGGCAGAAGCTTCAAAGCCTGCGGAAGCGATCCTGCGGCTGAATAAGCTGTTTGAGATAGAAAAGGAACTGGAGTGCCTTCCCCCGGAACAGAAGAAAAAGGAACGGACAGGCCTCGAGAAACCGCTTCTGGAGGCTTTCTGGTCATGGGCAGAAAGAAACTCTGCCGGAGAACTGCCAAAGTTGAAGCTGCATACGGCTTTCCAGTATGCCCTGAACAACCGGCAGGAATTTTTTAATTATCTTGAAGATGGGAACTGTTCCATTAGTAATTCCCTTGCGGAGAATTGTATCCGCCCCTTTGTGATCGGCCGGAAGAACTGGCTGTTTGCGGGAAGTCCGAAGGGTGCTGCCGCAAGTGCAGGGATCTACACTCTGGTTGAGACAGCGAAAGCCAATGGACTGGATGCAATGAAATACATCAAATATATCCTGTCAGATATGCCGGGGAGTACATTTCTTGAAAATCCGGAATATCTGGATGACTATCTGCCATGGGATCCCATGGTACAGGAACGTTGCCGATGACC
>QXWW01000074.1 GCA_009911185.1 Lachnospiraceae bacterium | reverse complement strand
CACCCGCTGCCATTTTGGGGCAGTTTGGGCTTTTTGTTACGCTGTTTTTGTTAAGCGAAGCTCCTGGCACAAGCTGCACTCCTGATTTTCCAGCTCCTTTTTGAGGACAAAAAGCGGCTTTTCACAGAATCTGTTCTTCCAAAGCTGCCGCTGCTTCCTATCACTGCATCTGCGAAAAGGGCGGAGAACACCCCAAAACACACCGCCCCCCCCAGCACAACCCTGACCCCATCGAGCCACCAGCCAAAAATACACAGAAACGCCCCAAAATTTAAATTATTTAGAAAAAAATTCTTACTTCTCAGAGTCCCAATTACCCAAATCTGTGGGTTTTATCCTCAAATCTCCCTGCAGAAAAGCTCCTGGCCGCTGAGATTTCCCTTTCTTGGCTCAAATCTTTAAATCCTGAGGGTCCATTTTTTCTCATTTTCTCATCGTAATTATCTTAATATGCTTTTTTTTTTTAATTGCTCCTCCACTTTGTCGCCTGTTGCTGCCACACCTGAGGGGGGAAACACACTCGAACACCCCCCCGACCCCCACAAAAGAAAACAGCACTTTTCCCTTTTTCCACCTTTTTATCCTCCTTTCCCCACCTGCTCCGCCATCCCCCCCAGCACAACATTTTGGGGTAAGAAAACAAGGATTTGGCACTTACTCTGCGGTGCACCACCGGTACCTACAACACTGTACAGCCGGAGCGTGATGACGTTGGATTTGGGGTTGCGTTCTTATTTTTCCACATTTTTTGCTATTTTTTTTTCCCCACCCCAAAAAAATACACATTCACCATTTCCGTCGTTTTTTATCCCAAAATCTGCCCCACCACAGGGAATTCCAGGGCGCTTTGTGGCCAAGCAGTGCCTGCAACGACAAGAGCCCCCCCCCGCCCCATTGCGGGGCCTCACCGCGCCGCTCCTTTTGGGGCCGTTTCCGCTGATTCGGTGAATTCCGCCTCCAGCCTCACCACGCTCCGGCTGCTTCGCCTCATTGCCTTCCATTCCTTCTCTCTGCTTTTCCACATCTTCTCTTCTCTGGGCCCTATTCTTCCTCTCTTCACCAAATTTCCTCTTTTCTTCCCCAATTTACACTTCCATTCGGGCTGGAACCACTCCTCGCTCCGCCGCCTCCCATTTCTTCTACGTGCTGCTTTTCTATCTTCCTCTCTTCTCTTCTCCTCTATTTTCTCTTATCCTGATTTCCCTCTTCTATTTTCTATCTTCTTTCTTTCTTTCCTATTTTCTATCTTCTTTTTTTTTCCTATTTTTCTATCTTCTTTCTTTCCTATCTTCTTTTTTTTTTTTCCTATTTTCTATCTTCTTTTTTTTCCTATTTTCTTTCGTTCTCCTCTCTTCTTTTTTTTTTTTCTATTTTCTCTTGGTTTTTTTTTCTATTTTTTCTATTTTTCTGTTTTCTCTCTTCTGTTTTTCTCCTTTTTTTTTTTCTCATTTTTCCTCTCTTCTTCCTTTTTTACTTTATTTCCC
>QXWW01000007.1 GCA_009911185.1 Lachnospiraceae bacterium | reverse complement strand
TGGACTCTAAAAACTCTAACCCGGATTTTACAGGAGAACGCCATATATTTCACTACACGTTCTTATTTGACGCTTACGGTATAAAACCCAAAGAGCATAATCGAAATGCCGTTTGCCCTTAAAGATGCTGCCCCAATGCGAAGCATCTCGGCATCGCCTTTTGTAAATTGGGAAACGATAGTCGCAGGGAACAGAGCCAGTACCAGACCGAAAACCACACAGAAAATAGTAGACCAGAGGATAGAAGTTTTGATTGCTTCACGCAGACGGTCAAACTTTTTCGCTCCGTAGCTGTATCCAGCAATGGGCTGAAAACCCTTGATAAAACCGAAGACGGATAAGCTGCCCATTGAGATAAGGCGGGTGACAACGCCCATGCCCGCAATCGCCGAATCACCATAACCGCCTGCGGTATTGTTGGTTAAGGAAATGGAAACGCTCGTTAATATCTGGAATACCAGTGTCGGGATGCCGATTTTGAAAGTTTCAGACAGGATTTCCTTTGTATAGGTGCAATCCTTCATCCGAAAATGAAATACGCTTTTCTTCCGCAGGATATAGGTCAGATAAACACTGGTGGAAACTACTTGTGAGATTGCAGTTGCTATCGCCGCACCTGCCACGCCCAAATCAAACACATAGATAAACAGAGGGTCTAAGGCGATGTTGAGGACAGCTCCCGCCAGCAAGGCACACATGGTTGTTTTTGCCGCTCCCTCGCTTGTCACGATATTATTCATGGTGACATTGAACACATTGAAGATGCAGGAAACAATGTAGAGCCTCGCGTATGTGGCGGCATAAGGCAGGATGCTGTCGGTTGCTCCTAAGAGTTTCAAAAAAGGATGCAGGAACACCATAGAGATAATAATGATGACCGCTCCGAGGGACACGCTGCTGTATAATGCGGTGCTTGCAACTTTATCCGCATTTTCTTTATCGCCCCGACCTAATAATCTGGAAATATAAGAAGCGGCTCCGTTGCCGAACAACAGACCCAGACCGACAACGACCTGTCCGAGAGGATAGACAACCGAGATTGCCCCCATCTGGCTTTCCCCTAATCCGCCGACAAAATATGCGTCAACAAGGTTGTACAAAGCATTTACCAGCATACCAAACATAGTCGGGACGCCCATTGCTAAAAGTGCTTTTGGTATGGATGCACTGCCAAGCAGCTCCATTTTTTGGCTTTGACTGTTCATTGTGATTCTCCTTTCACTTGACATATAGTTTATTATATAGTACTATAAAATATAGCAATTGCGACGCGGGGTTTATAATACTATAATTTATAGCAGTTGTCAAGAAGGAATTGCCCGCATTGGAACTCTGCTTCGCAGAAGCAGGTAATCAATTTTGCTTTGTAAAATTGGTTACAAAAAAAGGAGGAAAATTGGATGGTGACCATTGATTTGATTGTATTGGGAATGTTGAAAAAGGAATCCTTGAGTGCCTATGACATACAGAAACTGGTGGAATACCGAAACATCTCAAAATGGGTAAAAATCAGCACACCGTCTATTTATAAAAAAGTGCTTCAGCTAGAGGAAAAGGGGCTGATTAGGGGGCACACCGAAAAAGACGGGAAAATGCCCGAAAAGGCGGTATATACACTGACAGATGCGGGAAAAAAGGAATTTGAAAAGCTGATGCTTGAAATATCCTGCAAGCCAATCAATATATTTTTAGACTTTAATGCCGTTATCGTAAATTTGGAGAGTATGTCGAAAGATAGCCAGAAAGAATGTCTGGATAACATTGAAAACAATATGAATGTGCTGAAAACCTATCTTGAGGAAAATATCGCATTGAAAGAGGATGCACCAGATATTCCCGTTACCGGTATGGCAGTTTTACAGCAGCAGTTCCTTTTGGTACAGGCAATCGAACAATGGATTGCGGCGTTAAAAGAAAAATTAGAGTGATTATTTGAATGAAATAGAATGGATATTATGCCCGCTCTGCGGCGGCAAGATCTTCGGATTTTCTATTGCCATGAATAACGAATACCCTCAAAACCTGTTTTTCCAGTGAGAGGGTGTTCTTTTATGTGCTTTTTTAAAACAGAAATATGTTTGCAACCATTTTGGTGGAGCAGGGTGTCCCACTGGCGAAAATATCAGGACTGTTGGGACATAGCTCTGTTAATACAACCTTTGAATATTATTGCGATGTTATGGATGAGAAAGAAAAGATTATTGCCTTTATGAATGATGCGTTTACTCCTGAAGACAGGGAAGGGACAGGGTAACATGGAATTTGATTTGAAATTACAGCAGTTTGTGGAATGGAAGGTTTATAATGTCACACCGATTAAAAACAAATTTGGCTACCGTGTGGTGCTGATTTATGCGGATGGGACAAAAATGCCACAACAGAAATCGGGATTTCCGACAAAGAAAGCTGCCAATGCTGATAGGGACAAGGCATTGGGAGAGCTGTATTCTGGTACATATGTGGTGTACAGCAATGTAAAAGTAAAAGATTTTATGCTGTTTTGGCTTGAAAAAGAAATGCGCCCACGGATTACAAGCGGTTCTTATGAAACCTATTCCAATATCATAAATAATCATGTGATTCCAGCGATGGGCAATATTAAAATGACAGAAATCAAACGGAGCCATATCCAGAGCCTTTATAATGAAGAAGCGGCTGTTTCCGTTTCGATTGCAAGACTGGTAAAAACGGTAATGAACACATCCATGCAATATGCCGTGAATAAGAAAATCATTTCCATCAATCCGACGATTGATGTTGCGCTGCCAAAGCGAGTGGAGAAGAAAGCCTACCATACCCGGAACATTGACCCACAAAAGACGCTGAATATGAGCAGATATTGACGCTCATGGAAGCGAGCCGGGATACACCAATCCATATGCAGGTGCTGTTTGCGGTACTGCTGGGATTAAGGCGGTGTGAAATCAACGGGGGAAAATATTCAGACATAGATTATATCAACCGGACATTAAAAGTGCAGAGGCAGTTGGGAAAGAAGCCAAACACGACTGCCGGGGTCTTCCCGGCTAAGACATATACAAAGCAGGTAATCAAGCTGAAAACACCGTCCAGTTACCGAACCATACCTATACCGGATTATGTGTTTGAAGCGATTCTGGAAGAGAGAAAAGTATATGAGAAGAACCGCAGAAGGCGGTCAGGAACCTTTCAGGATTTGGACTATATCTGCTGTTTCAGTTATGGGCGCCCGAGAAGTAAAGATTTTCACTGGAAACATTATAAGAAATTGTTGGAGGATAATGGACTGCCCAATATAAGATGGCATGATTTAAGAAGCACTTTCTGTACCATATTATTAAAGAACAATTTCAATCCTAAAGCGGTATCGCAGTTAATGGGACATGCGAAAGAAATCATAACCATGGATATGTATGGAGATAATGCGGAAACCCTAAAGGATACCTCTATGCCATTCGGCAATAGTAAGGAAATCATTGCAGACTGTTTAGATAACCTTTAGCCGTTTATTGATGATGTTGTGCCAAAAGACGGAAATGAAAACGGTACAGATTTTTCAGAAGATGATTATATAGAACAAATCAGTGAATTTTTTGTATGAAGCTAAGATACTGGCATAACTGAATGACTTAGAAAAGATATACCCATCCGGGCATCCCGTAATACATGCCCCTGACGGGGCGGACGGACTACCGTCCGATAAGGCATAAAAAAGTACAGAACAAAAGTTCGGTTTTGCTCTGTACTTTTTTAAGCTTATGTGTTATAATGAAAAACCAAATGACTGGATAATACTATCTGTATTAGCTGGTATTACCCAGTGCTATTTTGTTTCAAAAATACAGTTTTGTGACCTGCATTCGTGTAATTACTATTTTAACGCTTATTCGCCAGCTTTGCAAGCCTGTTTTACACGAATCGAAAATTGAATTACACGAATTTCGGGCGAATAGGCGAACTTTTATCCGGTCACAAATTGGAGGTTTTCATATGCCAGAATTCAAATTACACGCCCCATACAAGCCCACCGGCGATCAGCCGCAGGCCATCGCCGAGCTGGTGAAAGGCTTTCAGGAGGGCAATCAATTCCAGACTTTACTAGGGGTTACGGGATCGGGCAAGACATTTACGATGGCAAATGTCATTCAGGCTTTGCAGAAGCCAACGCTGGTCATCGCCCACAATAAAACCCTTGCGGCGCAGTTATACGGAGAATTCAAGGAGATGTTCCCTGAGAATGCAGTGGAGTATTTTGTCTCCTAATTTGGGGACAGGGTAAAAACCGCATTATTTAGTATTATTTGGTGTTGATTGTACCGTATTTTGTGGACAAGATGGGGGATTATGGACGAAATAACACTAGGTGGACGGGTGGAGTTTGTGACTTGGATTCGTGTAATGGACGAGACATACTAGTACAGCATTGCTTAAATAGTAATGAATAAATGTTGCTTTTTTATTGTAGTCGGTGCATAATAATTAAATCATTAAAGAATGGATGGGTTATTATGCGAAGGAAAACAATTGATACTATCCCAGTTTTATCTGATGCCATGAAAAATATATTATCTGCTTTTTCAAAAAGCCGCTCCCTTCCGTCAGGACTGGTCAAAAGAGCCGGCATTGTCCTGCTTGCGTCACAGGGGGAACTCAACCAGAATATTGCACAACAGGTCGGGCTTCATTATAATAATGTTGCCACCTGGCGTAGCCGGTTCCTCGCGGCGCTCCCGGCCTTGAGGAAGATTGAAACAGACGCCCCGGAAAAGCTTGAAGATGAGATACGTGCTGTCCTGTCCGATAAAAAACGCCCCGGCGCCCCATCTGTCTTTACGCCGGACCAGATCATGCGGATCATCGACCTTGCCTGCAGCAACCCAAATGATTGGGGGTACGAAGTAAGCCAGTGGAGCCTCCCGCTGTTAGTGTCAGAAATTAAAAAGCAGAGGATCGCGGAACAGATTTCTGAGAAATCTGTCAGCCGTTTTTTAAAAATGAGGTAGATTTACATCCCCACAAAATCCGTTACTGGCTTCATTCCTCGGAAAAGACGGAAGACCCAGAATCTTTTGCGCGGAAAGTAAACGAGATCTGCGGCCTCTACCAGAGTGCCCGGGAACAAAGCCGGGAAGGTGCACACATTGTTTCCACGGATGAAATGACCGGGGTACAGGCGTTAGAACATAAATATCCTGACAAGCTTCCATTACCTGGCCAGTGCGCCAAAATGGAGTTTGAGTATATCCGACATGGCACGGCCAGCCTCATCGGGTTCTTTGATGTTGCAACGGGCCGTATGGAAATGCCGTATTTAAACTCCACACGCACAGAAGTGGATTTTGTGGAAGCTGTGAAAGCATTGGTAGAAACAGACCCGCAGGCTCCATGGACATTTATATGCGATGGCCTGAACACCCATAAGTCGGAAGCTCTTGTCCGCTTTGTGGCAGAAGTCTGTGCTCCTGGCGTGGAACTGGGCAAAAAAGGGAAAACAGGGATCCTTAAAAGTATGGAAAGCCGGGCGGATTTCCTGCATGACCCTTTCCACCGGATCCGCTTTGTCTATACTCCGAAACACAGTTCCTGGATGAACCAGATTGAGATATGGTTTGGTATCATTAACCGGAAGCTGCTGAAGCGGAAAAGCTACCTGTCAATAGAAGAACTGGAAGTAAGCATCCTGCGCTTTATTGAACAATACAATCTTACGGCACACCCATTTAAATGGACATACACCGGGAGACCATTAACAATTTAATCACTGATATTTAAGCGATGCTGTACTAGGTGGAGAATGGATTAGTGCAGAGAGACAAGATTAGTTTTGTTTAAAATATTTGCACTTTTATAGAATATTAAAAATAGGTTGTAGTTGTAGTATTAGTATTTAGCTCCGTCGTTATGGCGGAGTTTTGGTTATCAAACATATATGTTACTATTTTTGAGTTGAGCAATGCTATAACATTTGTTATAATAATTCAGGAGGTAACATTATGACATTCTCAGAAAAGGTACATTATGCAAGAATAAAACTAGGATATAGTCAAGAAAAATTAGCTCAGGAACTGCATGTTAGTTTTGCAACAATAAATAGATGGGAAAATGGAAAAACAGAACCACGCAATATGGCTATTATTTTGTTTTCTAAATTTTGTGAAGATAATAATATCAATTTTAGTAGCCTAGAAGAGGATGAGACGTATGGTACAAATAAATAGTATTAAAGATCTTGATTACGAGAAAATAGGTGTGGATGAAGAATGGAATGACTGTGTCGGAAATGAATTAACTATGCATACTATTCATGCGTATCCAGCAAAATTTCCAGCATTTATTGCGTGGAAGGCCTTTGACTACGCAGAAAAAGAAGGAGTTCAAATAGAAAAAGTGTCAGACATTTTTTGCGGTTGTGGTACTGTTGCATTAGAAGCAAAAATGAGAGGATATAGTTTTTGGGGGTGCGATATCAATCCTGTAGCAACACTTATTGCAAAAACAAAAAGTAATTCTTATGATTGTGATGCAATTATTTATTTTTATAATCGAATTTTAGAGTATATAAAAAAATGTGAGTTGCCATTCGATCTATATCAAAACGCAAATAGTAGATTGAAATATTGGTATTACGAAATATCTTACTGTAATCTATATAAATTACGTCAGGCAATTATTACAGAAGTTCCAGATGGAAAATATAGGGAGGCTTTTGAATGTATTTTTTCATCTATATTAAAAGCTTGTTCCAAATGGTTGACGAAATCCATTAAACCACAGGTTGATCCGGATAAAAAGGAAATAGATGTTATACTACAGTTCGATAGACAAATAAATAAATTTATTCGAGCATTAGACGAAATGGAGAATAATGACACGCAAATGGTAATTAATTGCACAAATTTTTTGTCGGAAGAAAAATTACCAGAAACAGATTTAATTATTACAAGTCCGCCATATGTAACATCTTACGAATATGCAGATTTGCATCAATTGTCATCTTTGTGGTTAGGTTATACAGACGATTATAGGGAGCTAAGAAAAGGATCCATAGGAAGTGTATATAATAGTGATAATTTTACTTTGGATACTCAACAATTAAATGATACAGGAAAGAAAGTTGTTGAAAAATTGGGGGAGATAGGAATGCCAAGCTCAAAAATCAAGTCAGTTGCAAGATATTATATTGATATGCAAAATGCGGTTAAACGATGTCAAAATATGCTTAGAGATAATGGAATGGTCTTTTTTGTTGTAGGCGATACAGAGTATAAGGGAGTTAAGATTCCTAATTCAAAACACTTGATTGAAGCTTTGATGGATGATGGATTTCGAGATATAAAAATTGGAAAAAGAACTATTTCTAAGAGGATATGTATACCTTATAGAGATGAGAAAGGGAAATTTTCAAAAGATAAATCCAAAAGAAAAGTTTATCATGAAGAATTCATAATTAGTGGGAGGCTGTAAATATGAATTTAGATTCAGTGGGTAGGAAAATAGATGATATTGAAGTTACAATTAGCCATAGAATAATAGAATTATTTTCAGCAGGATTATATTCAAGTCCTAATAAAGCATTTGAAGAATTAGTATGTAACTCTTATGATGCATTTGCTAGCAAAGTTTCTGTTTTTGTTCCCTCTGATCTTACAGTTGAAGGAGCATATATTTGTGTATGCGATAATGGAGAGGGACTTGATTCTCAGGAATTAAAAGATTTATGGAGGATTGGCGAATCGTCCAAGAGGAATGGGAGCGAGAGAGACAAAAGAAGGCTTCAGATAGGACAATTTGGTATAGGAAAATTGGCGACATATATTTTAGCGAGAAAATTAACATATATTTCTAAAAAAAATAATCGATATATTCTCGCTACAATGGACTATAATTTAATTAAAGAAGATTATAAAAGCCTTTTTATTGCAGAACGTGAAGTGGATGAGAAAGAAGCAAAGGATGTATTAGAACTTTATTTAAATGAGAAAATCACTAAATTTAGGCTTTTTGGTGATGGATCAGAAAGCTCTTGGACAGTTTCTTTAATGACGGAGTTAAAGCCTAAAGCAAATGAAATAAAAATTGGTAGATTAAAATGGATTTTAAGCACGGCACTTCCGTTGAATCCTGGGTTTGAATTAAATTTTAATGGAGAAAAGATAGAATCGTCAAAAATAAAGGTTCCTGTAATGAAAAAATGGATTATAGGAAAAGATGATGAAACTGCATTAAGATTAAAAGACGTGGAATGTAAAAAAGAAAATGAAGATGGACAAGAAAAATATTATATAGATTTTCCTAACTTAAAGGGCGTGAATGGGGAATTCATTTTATATGAAGATTCTTTGGTTGAAGGGAAGTCAGCAGAATTAGGTAGAAGTCATGGTATATTTTTAAGTATTCGTGGAAGGTTAATAAATTTGGATGATCCATTGCTAGGAATGGAAGCATTTTCTCATGGTGCTTTTAATAGAAGCCGGATAATTGTAAATGCAGATGAGTTAGATAGTAATTTAACCTCTACACGAGAAGCGGTTAAAGAGTCATTACCTTTTAGGCAATTAAAAGAATATATAAAAAAGAAATTTAATAATGAGGTGAGAAAATATCATTTTGATCAGCAACGGCAGCTTGAGGAACAAAAAACAGTTTCTTCAAGAATGGCTCAGACGTCTTATTTGACTTCAAAGAAGCCGATATATGATTTTGTACAAAACTTTTTTTTGAACCAAATTTTGAATCCGATTTTAATTGAAAAACCTTGTGCTGAAGACAGAGAGGAGTTGCTGTCATTATATGAGAAGGATTTAGAAACAGGTGAACAGGTAATAGAGCATATTGAATGGGATTATGATAATATAAATGCGCCTATAGCAAAACTTAATCTAAAAAGTAGGACATTATGGATTAATCAATCACATCCGTATGTTGCAAATTATATCGATTCTAATAGTAATACGATTCCTTTGGAGAGTATGGTTATTACGGAGGTTTTAACGGAATCTCATTTATATGAATTGGGGATAGATGAAGAAATAGTTAATGGAATAATTAAAAGAAGAGATAGGACATTAAGACAATTAGCGTTGGCGGATAAGCAGGGGATACCAGCGGTAGCGATGTATTTAAAAGATTCATTGGATAGTGCCAACGGTTTAGAAGATGCGGTAGCAAGAGTTTTGACAGCAATTGGTTTTGAAGTTACACCGATAGGTGGGAAAGGAAAACCAGATGGAAAAGCAGAAGCTTTTTTAGGGTATGATGATAATGGAAATCCGAAAGGATATTCATTGACATATGATGCAAAGAGTACGGCAAAATCACGTATTGCTGCTGGGACAGCACATTTATCTGGTCTAAAAAGACATCAAGAACAGCATAATGCAGATTATTGTATAGAAGTTGCTATTGATTATCAAGGAGCAAATGACGATGAAAGCGCAATAACTTATGAGTCTCAGAGAGAAAAAGTAACAATGATTTCAGCAAAAGATTTGATTAAATTATTGCTTTTAGTAACCCCTAAACAGATAGGATTGGATAAATTGCGTGAATTATTTGAGACTTGTTTTTCCCCAAACCAAGTTCATGAATGGATTGAAAATCTTGAAAAAAGGGAAGTTGAAACGCCGCCTTATTATGATTTGGTTGATGTAATTTATGAACTCCAAAAGACAGATACGGAGGCACCTGTTGTAGAAGTTGTAAGAAGGGAGTTGAATAAGAAATTAAATACGAAATATTCGACTAAAAATGTTTTAGAATGGCTAACTCTACTAGTAAATTTGGTTCCAGGATGTGTTAGTGTTGATGGGAAGTATGTTGGTGTACAAGCAAGTGCAGAAATTATTAAATCCAGAATACATAAAGCTATAAGTGAGATTCCAATAGATATACAGCCTTTATATAATGAGATTTTTATTTAGGTGTTTTTGAACGAGAAATATTTAAGAGTTCTAAAGCTAATAAAGATTTTTTTGCATCATCAAGTGCATTTAAATAGTGTTCAGAATACTTTTCTTTTTTTAATTTATTATATAGTTCATCAAGGGTGTTATATAAGGATGAATAAGAGAGTGTTTCTTTCATTTTATCCTCCCGTTTTTGGTATATTATATGTAAAAAAAGAAGAAATATTCAAATTAAATTTATAGAACTATATTACATAGCCGATTGATTTTCAAACGAGAACCAGTCGGCTTTTTTTATTGCCCAAAATCCAGTACATAGCCATTCTGCCTTATGCGGAGTGGCTATTAAATTTTTCAGGAAAGGAGGTAAACCGTGATGTCTAAATGTAAGGTAATCGCCCTTGCAAACCAGAAAGGCGGGACTGGCAAGACCACGACTGCCGTAAATTTAGGAATAGGGCTTGCAAATGAGGGAAAGAAGGTGCTGCTTGTGGACGCCGATCCGCAGGGGGATTTGACAACTTCTTTGGGTTGGGCAGACCAGGACAATCTTTCTGTCACGCTGGCAACGCAGATGGAAAAGATTATCCGTGACGAACCGATGGAGGCGGGCGAGGGGATTTTACACCATGATGAGGGTGTAGACCTGATTCCGGCGAATATCGAGCTGTCCGGCATGGAAATTACACTTGTAAACGCCATGAGCCGGGAGTTCACCATGAAATCTTATCTTAGCGGGTTGAAAAAGGATTATGACTATATCCTGATTGACTGTATGCCGAGTTTGGGTATGCTCACGATCAATGCGCTTGCGGCGGCGGACAGCGTAATCGTCCCGGTGCAGGCGCACTATCTCCCCTTAAAGGGAATGACGCAGCTCATGAAAACCATAGGGAAAGTGCAGCGGCAGATTAACCCCGGACTAAAGGTGGACGGCGTACTATTGACGCTGGCAGACATGCGTACCAACCTTGCCCGTGCCACAGCCGACAATCTGAGGCAGAATTACGGGAGGGTTATCAAAGTGTATCAGACAGTCATTCCCGTTGCGGTAAAAGCGGCGGAAACCAGTGCCGCAGGGCAGAGCATTTACAGCTATGACAAAAACGGTGCGGCGGCAAAGGCGTATGGAGCGTTTACGAGGGAGGTGATACGCAGTGGCGAAAGAGATAAAAATGCCGCTTCCCTCAGCCGCTGACCTGTTCAGCACGCAGGAGGAACGGGACAACGAGGGGCGGGAATCCGTCAGGGAAATCCCGCTGGAGGAAATCAGCGATTTTCCCAACCACCCGTTTAAGGTGAAGATGGACGAAAGCATGGCGGATATGGCGGAGAGCGTAAAGCAGTATGGCGTTTTAGTGCCTGCCCTTGTCAGGGAAAAGCCGGAGGGCGGTTATGAAATGATAGCCGGACACAGGCGGAAAATGGCGAGCGAACTGGCAGAGAAAAAAGAGATACCCTGCATTGTCCGTGATTTGACAGATGATGAAGCCATTATAATCATGGTGGATTCCAACCTGCAAAGAGAGCAGATACTACCGTCAGAAAAAGCGTTTGCCTACAAGCTGAAACTGGACGCAATGAAAAGGCAGGGACAGCGCACAGATTTAACTTCGTCGCCACTGGCGACAAAGTTGAAAGGACAGCGTTCTGATGAAATTTTAGGGCAACAGGTAGGAGAAAGTAAAGATACCATTCGCCGCTATATCCGTCTAACCGAGTTAATCACACCAATACTGGATATGGTTGACAGCGGTAAGATTGCCATACGTCCAGCGGTAGAGTTGTCTTACCTGCCGAAAGAGCAACAGACAATCCTGCTTGACACCATGCAGTTAGAGGACTGCACGCCGAGCCATGCACAGGCGATTAAAATGCGCAAGTTTGCAGACGAGGGGAGGCTGAATGAGGACGTCATTCTCTCCATCCTGTCAGAGGAAAAGGGGAACCAGAAGGAACAGTTTCGTATGCCGAAAGAGCGTATCAGCAAATATTTTTCACCGGGGACGCCTGCGAAACAGATGGAAGATACGATTGTAAAGGCATTGGAGCTGTACCGGAAACGGGAGCGGAGTAAGGACAGGGAACGGTAGCGGATAAGGCTTTCCACCGTGGGGCAACTATGCCCTTTTGTGGATAGCTTTTTTTACCGTTTCCCCCTTCCCACACCCTACCCCTTTCAGTTACCAGCCGAATACCAGCCGAAAAAACAATATGGAGCCGGTGGCTATCCATTTTTCCGGCTGGCACAGCAGAACCAACAGTTTACCAACCCTGCATACCGCAGGGATTTTTTTATGCCAAAAAATAAAATGGAGGTAAGTAGATTGAAGAAGTTAAAAGAAAGGTTAAAAAGAGGGCTTGCCATGATGATGGCAGCGGCATCCATTGTTTCCGTGCTTCCGTCCATGAACGTGTCGGCGGCGTCGGAAACAGCGAAGATTACGTTTGCGTACTGTTATGACGGGGCAGGCAACACCATCCGTTACCAGCAGAGCGTCACCCATGATGGGAGGAACTGCGGCGAGGCGGGGGAGGCGAGAACCCGTATCTATGCGGACGGGGAGCCTGCCTTCTGTATCCAGCCGGGAGTGTCGCTGCACACCGGGAACACATTGCGGGCAAATGCGTCCGACACATGGAACGCCCTGAGCGCAAGCCAGAGGAACGCAGTAAACCTTGCGCTTTTGTACGGATCACAGGGCAGCATGGGGAGCCTTCCCGGTTCCGAGGATGAAAAGGTGGTTGCCACGCAGATGGTCATATGGGAGATCGTGACCGGGTGCAGGAATGCCAATGCCCCGTATAACCAGACAGACAGCAAATTCTATAACAGCATTTGTGCAAATGGGGCGAATGGCGGCGTGTCCGCAGCATACAGCCAGATTGTGGCGGGTATGCAGGAACACGGGACAATCCCAAGCTTTGCGTCCACTGATAGGAACGCTGTTGTAAAGAAGCTTTCATGGGACGGGGATAAATATGTCGTAAAACTGACGGATACGAACGGGGTTTTATCCAAGTACAACTTCACTTCTTCCAACAGCAGCGTGTCCGTGAGTGCGTCCGGGAATACCTTAACCATCACTTCAAAAAAGGCGGTGACGGAGGACGTGCTTTTATCCGCAACCAAGAGAAGCCCGGCAGTCAGCGGCACTCTGGTAGCCTATGGCGATGCGTCCTTGCAGGATGTCGTGGTGGGCGTGGAGAGCGCAGCCGACATTACGGTTTACCTGAGCGTGAAGATTCCTTACGGTCATGTGCAGATTGTGAAAACATCCGAGGACGGGATCGTGGAGGGTTTAAGATTCCGGATTACGGGAAACGGCATTGACAAGACGGTGGTAACAGGGAAGAACGGAAAGATTAAGGTGGAGAACCTGAATCCGGGAACCTACACCGTGACGGAACTGACAGAGGAACGCTATGAAACGCAGAAAGCGCAGAAAGTAACTGTTTCAGGCGGGCAGACCGCAAAGGTGGAATTTTCCAATATTTTAAAGCGTGGCGATCTGAAAGTGGTTAAGGGTTCCGAAGATAATCTGGTGGAGGGCATGAGGTTCCATTTATACGGGACGTCCCTCTCTGGCGCAACGGTAGATGAGTATGCGGTGACCGACAAGAACGGCGTCGCTATGTTCTCTAACATCCTCATTTCCGGCTCCACACCGTACACCCTTGCGGAAGTGGACACCGCTGTCCGCTATGTCATCCCCAAAAAGCAGAGCGTCACAATCAAGTGGAAGGAAGTCACCAGCGCAACCGTGACCAACATCTTAAAAAAGTTCCGTGTCAACGTGACAAAAACAGATAAGGAAACCGGGGAGCCGCAGGGCGACGCAACGCTGGCGGGCGCAGTGTATGGCATTTATGACGGGGACACCCTGATCGACACCTATACTACCGACAGCGAGGGGAAATTCACCACGAAATATTATATCTGCGGCGATAACTGGAGCGTCCGTGAAATCACGCCGTCTGAAGGGTATCTTTTGGATGAAACCGTACACCATGTAGGGGCGGAGGCGAAGAATTACACGGTTGAGCTGAACACCACGTCCAATGACGTGCAGGAGCAGGTCATCAAAGGGCGCATATCCATCATCAAGCATACCGATGACGGCAGCACACAGATTGAAACGCCGGAGGAAGGCGCAGAGTTCCAGGTGTATTTAAAGCGTTCCGGAAGTTTTAACAATGCAAAAGAGAGCGAGCGGGAGGTGCTGGTATGCAATGAATACGGCTATGCGGAAACAAAAGACCTGCCTTACGGCGTTTACACCGTCCACCAGACCAAAGGGTGGGAAGGCAGCGAGCTGATGAAGGATTTCGACGTGTATGTCAGCAGGGACGGGGAGGTTTACCGTTACCTGATCAACAACAGACCGTTTGCGTCCTATATCAAGATTGTGAAGAAAGACGCCGAAACCGGGAACACCATCCCCCTTGCAGGCGCAGGCTACCAGATTTATGACGGGGCAGGGGAGCTTGTCACCATGAAGTACACCTACCCGGAAGTGACAACGCTGGACACGTTCTACACCGGGGCGGACGGATACCTGATTACGCCGGAGGAGCTGCCATTTGGGGACTACACAATGGTTGAGGTGCAGGCTCCCTATGGCTATGTGCTGGATTCCACGCCAGTCCCGTTTACCGTGGCGCAGGAAAACTCCACCGAGGAAAGCGGCGTCACTATTGTGGTGACGGAGCAGAAGAACATGCCGCAGAAAGGCAGAATCCTTTTGTCCAAGACAGCGGAGGAATTTGCGGGCGTGCAGACTTCCGGTGACGGCGTGATTGACAAAGCCGGGGATTTAACAGAGGACGGGAACATTTATACCCCGGTCTATGAAGTAACCGGAAAAGCAGGGGCAGTCTATGAAGTGGTTGCCGCAGAGGATATTGTGACGCAGGACGGAACCGTGCGGGCAAGCGCAGGGGAAGTCGTGGACACCATTACCACCGATGAGGACGGGAACGCAGAAACAAAGGAGCTGTATTTGGGAAAATACAGGGTTGTGGAAGTGACTGCGCCTTATGGGTGTGTGCTGAATATCGAAGCCCACGAAATCGAGCTTGTCTATGCGGGGCAGGAAATTTCCGTAACGGAAACAGACACCGCCTTTTACAATGAGCGTCAGAAAGTGACGGTTGACCTTACAAAAGCACTGGAACAGGAGGAAGCCTTTGGCATTGGGAATAAAGGGGAAATCCAGAATGTTGCCTTTGGGCTGTATGCCGCAGAAGATTTGACCGCTTCCAATGGCGATGTCATCCCGGCAGACGGATTGATTGAAATTGTATTCTGCAACGTAGACAGCATGGCATTTTTCACAAGCGACCTGCTTTTCGGGAATTATTATGTGAAAGAGATATGCACCGACCAGCACTATATCCTTTCCGATGAGAAATACCCGGTAGAGTTTTCCTATCAGGGGCAGGATGCGGCACTTGTAAGCATTCATGCAAATGACGGGGAACCCATTGAAAATGAGCTGCTCCGTGGGAGAATCGAAGGAATCAAAGTGGACACGGAGGATCAGCCGCTGGAACATGCAGTGATCGGTCTGTTTTCGGCGGGTACAGAGGAATTTACCGAAGATACCGCACTGTTGGTATCCGTAACAGGCGCAGACGGGGCGTTTGCCTTTGAGGACGTGCCGTTTGGAACCTATATCGTGCGGGAGATTGCGGCACCGGAGGGGTATGTGCTGAATGAGGCACTGCATTATGTGTCCGTGACCGTGGACGGGGAAGTGATTGAGGTTAAAATCACGGATAAGCTGATTATCGGCAGCGTGCGCCTGACAAAAGTTGACGCAGACTACCCGGCAAATAAGCTGACGGGCGCAGTCTTTGAACTGTATCAGGACACAGACGGAAATCAGAAATTTAATCCTAAGAAAGACACACTGATTGCTGAAATCCCGGAAATCTCCGAAGGCATTTACCAGACGGACGGGCTTTTATATGGCGGTTACTTTGTAAAAGAAAAGACCGCACCGGAGGGGTTTGTGCTGGATGAAAACGCCTATTTCTTTGAGGTAAACGAGGACGGGAAGATTGTGGATGTGGAGAATGAGGCAGGCGTAGGGTTTATCAATAAGCCGATTACCGGAAAACTGGAGCTGACAAAGACGGATGTATCCGATGGGAAGCTGCTCCCCAACGCCAAGTTCCGCATTAAAGACAAGGACGGGAACGTGGTTGCAACGGGCGTGACCGATAAGGACGGGCTTGCCACCTTTACGCTCCGCTATGGCAAGTACACCTATCAGGAATATGACGCACCGGAAGGCTACCTGATTGACGAAAGGGAGTTCCCGTTTGAAATCAAGGAGGACGGGCAGGTTGTGAAAGCGACCATGACCAATGAGAAAAAGCCAGTGGAGATTATCACCACGCCAAAGACGGGCGATGAGAGCAACGTGGGATTGTGGATTGCCTTATCCGCTTTATCCGTGGCAGGGATCGGCGTGTTCGGCGTTCTGGCGGCAATGAGCAGGAAAAGAAAAGGACAGGAGGACTAAGATTATTATGAAAGCAAAAACAGGGATTGGCATTGCACTTGTGGTATTTATTGTGGTATCGGCTGTGTATTTAAGAATCCGCAATAAGAAATCGTAAAACAAATCGTAAAACAAATCCATGCAGCAATGAAAGTAAATCTATGCAGGGAATGTTGCGAGGCGGCGGCAAGCCGCCCCTTTACATCGTTATGAGCGCTTAGCAACCGTATTTTGGTTGCTTACGCGCGATACATACAAATGACTTGGCGAGGTCTTTTCGAGCCTAGTCAATTTGTATACCGGAGGAAAGGAGGTTTTCAGATGGCGGAGAAATTCAATTCCGGGATTGCAGAAAGGTTCGGCATAACTGCCGCCCTGCTTTTGGAGCATATCTGGAGGGAAGTGAAAGAAAACGAATTCCACAGAAGATGTTTCTATGAGGGGGACACATGGATGAGGTGCAGCAAAAAGGCGTTTACCGCCCATATGCCGTACCTGAATGAAAGCATGGTAACGTGCGGGATTGACAGGCTGAAAAAAGCCGGGCTGCTGGTGCAGAGGGAACGGGGAGGGAGCCGCTTTAACCGGACGGCATGGTATGCCTTTACCGAATATGGAAAGAAGGTCATGGAAGAAAGCGAGGACGAAGAGTATGGGCAATGAAAAAGAAAAACGTATGGTAGAAAGTTATGAGGTTACGCATGGTATTCCCATTGGAGATAAAGAGGTAGTTTTAGGCGTGGATGAAAAGGCGGAGCTGCCCTATCTATGCGCTTTTTATACGAGCAATGATATTTTCGGCTCATATACGGACTGCATGGTGGCAGATGATTATGTGGAGATTGTGGAGCTGTTTGCGGAACGTGTAAAAGAGCAGTGTGTGAAAATACGGGAGGAACAGGCGAAAGTGACTGTACCGAGGGAGGTCATCACAGCCGAAATGTGCCTGCCGCTGAAAAACGATGACAGTCTGGAGGGGAAGGTTGCCGCAGTCAGGGCAGACAGCATCCGACCGGAGTACCGTTCTGCAGAACACCAGTTAGTCTTAGTGACTGGCGGGAACGGGGCGAGGGGAGGCGCACGGGGGAATGCCTGCTTTTGCACGAACCTTTACACCGGGGAAAGAAGCAGGTGGGAGCGGTACGACATCCAGGGCGTGGTAAAGCCGGAGTGCCTGCCGGAATGGGCAAAGGGATGCCTTTTGGAGATAGAGAAACAGGAGGCGGCGAAAGCGGCTCCCAACCAGAATCAGAATAAGGACATGGAGGTACGTTAAATGGACAATTTCAGAACTAATGCGGGGTTTGTCATCACAACAACTATCCCCGTGGGAAATGCGGAGTTTGTTTTGGGTGTAAACATGAAGAACCCCAATTCCTTTGTCACATGGGAGTGCAAGGGAAAGACAGATTATTTTTGGGGGCATTATACGGACAGCCTGCTGAAAGCCACAAAAGACTTATGCCAGCGGGCAATGGACGAGATTCTATATCTGGAGCAGAGGGAGGAAAAAGCGGCGCAGAGGAACCCGGACAGTGGGTATCATCTGGCAGCGACCGTAAAATACGGGGACAACAGTGCAGTAATCCAGTTCCCGACGCAGGAATTGCCGGATATATTGGGGAGCATTGGAATCACGCAGCCGCCGGAAAAAGTATATCTCAAAGCGTATTCCGACATAGAAGTGCAGTTGCAAAATAGCGGCAATAAAGTGGCTGACGCATTAGTGCGGCTTTTCCGGGATGACAATTCGCTGCGCATGGTGAATGAGGTTGCAAAGGCGGTTTTCCACGCCGACTGCCGTGTGTATGAATGGGTGGAAAAGAACCTGCGGGACGACCGCTACAAATCCGTGGAGGACGTATTGCGTGACGCAGTGGACTATGGGAAGTATTTGAAAGACAGTTGTCAGAAACAGAAAAAGGCAGGCGGAAGGGAGGAACGCTGATATGGAAATCCGGGCAATGGCGCAGGAAGAACAGAAATACACTTACAGGCAGAGTATGCAGATTCAGGGGCAGACCGGGAGCATCGGGTATCTCCGTGGCGATTTTGGGAGCCGGGGGAATGAATTTTACGCCACATGGAACGACCACAGGCAGTCGCTGAAAATGGAGGAATTTCAGGCGGAATTTGATGATGTGATTAACGCCATGCGCTCAAAAGAGTATGGGCTTTTGAAAAGCCGGAGCCAGATGAGCGCATATGCGGGGAGATGCCCCGGCAGCGCATTTCAGGGGAATTGCGGCACAGAGTACGGCTTCCGTGTGGATACGGAGAAATATGCCTACCTGATACGGTGCAATCCCATAAAGGGGGATTATAATTTCTACTGTTTCTGCTATGTAAAAGAATGGCTTGACAGCCATATGAAAAAGGCAAGGCAGGGAATCCGCTTCATTGATCCGCACTACAAAGAGTTGTTCCGTATCCCGGACGGGGAAAAGATTCTTATTACGACCGGATGGGGCGAAAAGAACGAGCGGGTTTGCAGGTTCATTGACGAGTACCACAGCGAGATTGGCAGCAATTTATACCATATCTGCGAATTTGCCGAGCGCATGGAGCGGAGCGGGGCAACCTATGAGCCAGTGCAGGCGGAGCCGCAGAAAAATAGAAATATGGAAAGGTAGGTAGTTCTTATGGCGCAGATAAACAGCAAATATGTCCGCTCCCTCTCAAAGCTGATGGAGGCGGGATTTAGCGATGAAAAGGCAATCCTTGCCATGACGATGGACGACATTCTGGCACTGCCGAATATTTCCGTGGCGGAGATTGTGATGATAAACGGGATTCAGAAAGCGGTGAAGGCAAACAAAGTCATTACGTTTTTAGGCGGCGGAGAAGTATAGCGGGAAAGGCAGGTGCAGACACATTGGCAAAAAAGAGATTTGACATTATCACGGAGCTGTATGCGGAAGCGGTAAAGGAAGTGACCGCAACGCCGGAAAACTGGATGGCTTTTTTAAGCTCCGCCTGCCGCAATTACCGCCTGCCCTTTGACGAGCAGTTGTTAGTCCATGTGCAGCGTCCAGACGCCACCGCTGTTTTACAGATGGAGGACTGGAACAGGAAGTTCGGGCGTTGGGTAAAGCGGGATTCCAAAGGGATTGCGGTCATTGACAAGGGTGCGAAAACCATGCGTTTAAAGCACTACTTTGACATTTCCGACACGCAGGAGGGACGCTACCGCCGTCTGATGCGCCCCGTGCCTTTGTGGGAGGTAGGGGAGAAGTACAGGCAGGATGTGCAGGAAACCCTTGCAAATGCCTTTGGCGTGTCCGGGGAAAACTTAGACTTTGCAGGAACCATACTGGAGGCGGCGGGAAATGCTGCGGATGACAATCTTGCAGATTATTTAAAGGATATTTTAGATTACCGCAGGGACAGCTTTTTAGAGGAACTGGACGAATACAGCGTGGAAGTGCAGGCAAAGAGCCTGCTGTCAAGCAGCATTGCCTACATGGTAATGGTGCGGTGCGGCATAGATACGGGAACCTATCTGGATACAGATGATTTCCGGGGCGTCACGGATTTCAACACGCCGGAGCTTGTGAACCTGTTCGGCACAGCCACCAGCGACGTGGCGGAAATGGCGTTGGGGGAAATATCTGATACCATCCTAAAACTGCAAAAAGAGGAAAAAAGAAGGGAACGCACATTTGCCGGGGGAAATGCAGGCAGGTATAATGAAAGCGGAAAAGAAAAAAACAGCACTTCGGAAAGGAGTTTTGATGATGAGAGAGATAGCATACAGCAGGCAGGGCGATTACCTTCTGCCGAACCTCACCGTGCCGGACGAACCGGAAGTACACCTTGGGAAGTACGGCTCACTGCGCCGGAATTACCTGAAGGAGCAGCATTACGGGATATTCCTAAGCCTGCTGACGCAAGGGAAGCTGAACCAGCACCTGAAGGAAACGCAGGAGGAAGCGCAGGGCAGGATGGAGCAGATCGTGGCGGAGATGGCGAAGTCGCAGGAGGTGACGGAGGAACTGAAAGCCAAAGACCAGATGTTGTGGCTTTCGATGATGAACAACATCCGGCAGGCGGCGGAGGAAATCGTGATGAGCGAACTGGTTTACGCATAACATCCCAAGAGCCGCAGGCGGAAGGAGTGCCAGAGGCACAAGAATCCGAGCCGCAGGCGGACGGTGGTTTGCCGACAGAAAATAAGCCTGCGGAAAATTTAGAGGTTCACGACAGAAGCAGCGAGGACAGTTCTTTTCCTTTTTTCGGGAAGGATGAGGACATCAAATCGCTGCTTTTGTCTACCCCGCATCTGAAAGCGGATAAAGGGGAAATCCGGGAGTTTTTTGAAAGCCATGAGGACAAAAAAGAGCGCACGGAATATATCAAAGGGATATTCAATCATGAGCAGACAGAAATCACGCTGGAGGATGGCAGGCGTGTGGGATATAAGACCTACCAGAACGTGCTTCATATGTGGGAGGGGAGCTATCTTTCCCGCACTTCGCAGTCCTATTTTGACTGGGGCAAAATCGCAGGCTATTTTGAGGGCATGCGGCTTTTGGGGGAACTGAAAGACACCATGAACCCGCTCCCGACCGTGGGAGGGCAGCTTAGCTTATTGGAAGATTTAGCAGAGGAAAAGACCTCTGCTTTTTCTTTTTCGCAGGAAATCATTGATACCGTCATCAAGACCAGCGCCGATGTGAAGCCGGGGAAATACGGCATTTATGTTTATTTCCTGAAAAACCGCACGAACCAGCAAAAGGCAGACTATCTCAAAGATGCGTATGGCTTTGTCGGTGCGTATCCGGCAATTACGGGAACCGGGATTGATATGCTTGCCAGCAGTGAGGGTATGCGGATTACAAAGGATGAAACGGAAATCCTGCTGAAATGGGGAAAGGTTGCCAAACGCATTGACGAGCTGATTGCCGCAGGGCGGTATATGACAGAGAAAGAAATGGAGTACCTGCCAGAGTATGAAAAAAGCGTCCTTACTGCCGAAATCTACCATTTTTATACGAAACAGCCGGAGGAAGTGGTGCGCCCCTATCCGTATGGTGCAGAATACCATGCAGGCGTGAAAGCAATCCGACCGCAGATTGACATCCCGGAGCGTGTGGAAGAAATCTTGACCGTGATGGCGGAGGTGCTTAGCAATACCGCAGATTATGACAATCGTTATAAATTCATGCAGAAGGTGTACCGTGACCTTACGGATTACCGGGACGGGAAATTCAGTCTGATTTCCCCCATACCAGCCGAAACAGAAACACCAGCCCTGCCGGAACCGGAACCGCCCACGCCCCCGGAGGAGGAAAAAGCAGAGCCGGAAAGCCTTGCAAAAAGGCTCAATGAACTGTATAAGGAAACCGACCTGCGAGGGTATGAGGCAAACATGGAGCAGGGGGAATCCGAGCAGGAAACGATAGCGCAGATTGAAAAGCAGCTCTTAAACCCGGACGAGGTTGGGGCGATTTTAGATTACCTTATCAGCGTCCAGCAGGCAACGGAGCCGGATGTGGCAGCGTATCAGGAGCTTGCGGGACTGATCGGGGAAGTGCAGGGACTGCCAGCCATGCACCCGCCCTATGACCTTCAGCCGGAAACCGTGGTGTATATCGGCATGGAGAAATATGAAATCCTCTCCATCACCGACAACATGGTTGTATTGCATGACCTCACCTACCCGCTTTTCACAAAAGATATGCCCCGTGAGGAGTTTGACCGTAAGCTGCGTGAAAACCCGGCAAATGACCATTTGAAGGTCAAACGGCCATTGCCGGAGCCACCAGCCGAAAACAAAAATGCACCCCCCCTGCCCACGGAGGACGGGCAGGGAACCGATTCACCCAATGCAGGGAAAGAGGAAATACCAAAAGAAACCCTCACCGCAGCGCAGAGGAATTACCGTGCGGTCATGGAGCTTGCGCCGGAGGTGCTGCGTGGGGAAACGGAATCAAAATCGTTTGAAGCGGGGCAGTCCTTTATGCCGCTTACCGTGGAAAGCATCGGGGAGAACCGCATTGCAATCTCCCATTATTACACGCAGAATGGGGATTCCTTTGCCGATCCGGACATGGAGTTTGTTTTCGATCATGAGGCTAAGACCTTAAATGCAAGGACATTCCAGCAGGACAACTTGAACCGTTTTGAGCAGGTAGTGACAGACGGCGTTGTGGACGAGGCACTGGAGAGCGAATTAAATGATTTTGCAAGCCAGTGGTTTAAAAATATCCGGGAACAGGGGTATCTGCCGACCAGAGAAGAAAAGCAGCTATCCGAAAGCGACGGCCCAATCGGCACGGAGCTTGAGATAGATGACCGCAGGTTTTCCGTTGACAGTGTGGATATTTTAAACGGAACCGTCAGCTTAAAAGACCTCACGTTCCAGAGCGGCACAGGCTTCCCGGTGTTCCGGAGCGAGCCGATCCAGCTTGTTTTTGATTTGATTCAGGAGCAGGAGGATACGCAGGAAAAGGAAAGCAGCGGGCAGGCAGACCTTGCGCCAGCGTGGGAACAGAAAAAGCCAGCGGGCAGGATAAGGGGCTTTGACCTGCACCCGGAAATCCCAAAGGAGCAGCGGAGCCAGTACCGGATTACCAATGACGAGCTGGGTTATGGGACGCCAAAAGAGAAGTTTAGGGCAAACATTGCCGCTATCCAATTATTAAAGAAGTGCGAGGACGAGGACAGGTACGCAACGCCGGACGAGCAGGAAATCTTATCAAAGTATGTCGGTTGGGGCGGCTTGTCGGACGCATTTGATGAAACGAAATCCGCATGGGGATATGAGTACCTGGAACTGAAAACCGTATTGACGCCGGAGGAATACGCCGCCGCAAGGCAGTCAACTTTGACCGCATTTTACACGCCGCCCGTTGTCATCCGTGCCATGTATCAGGCTTTGGAGAACATGGGGCTGAAATCCGGCAACATCTTAGAGCCGTCCTGTGCGGTGGGAAACTTCATAGGCATGAAGTCGGAGGGCTTATCGGACTGCAAAATATACGGGGTAGAGATTGACAGCATATCGGGCAGGATTGCGCAGCAGCTTTACCAGAACTCCACAGTTGCCGTGCAGGGGTATGAGGAAGCAGAGCTGCCGGACAGCTTTTTTGACGTGGCAATCGGCAACGTCCCCTTCGGGCAGTTTAAATTATCCGACAAGCGGTATGACAGGCACAACTTCCTTGTGCATGATTACTTTTTTGCGAAAACACTGGATAAAGTCAGACCGGGCGGCGTGATTGCATTTATCACGTCATCGGGTACGATGGACAAGAAGAACCCGGCGATACGGAAATATATCGCACAGCGGGCGGAGCTTTTAGGGGCAATACGCCTGCCAAATGACACGTTCAAGAAAAATGCGGGGACGGAGGTTACTTCTGATATTTTATTTTTGCAGAAGCGTGACCGCATGGTGGAAACGGAACCGGACTGGCTATACCTTGACACCGATGAGAACGGCATTACGCAGAACCGCTATTTTGTGGAACACCCGGAGATGGTTTTGGGCGAGATGGTGATGGAGAGTACGAAATATGGCATGGACAGCACCTGCCGACCGTATGAGGACGCCAGCCTTGAAACCCTGCTTGCGGGGGCGGTGGAAAACATTCAGGCGGAGATTGCGGAACAGGAAACGGACGAACTGGTGGAGGAAGAAGATAATTCGATTCCCGCCGATCCGTCCGTTGCCAATTTCTCCTTTACCGTTTCTGACGGGAAAATCTACTACCGGGAGAACAGCCGCATGAAGCCCGTGGATCTGTCCGTGACTGGCGCAAACCGTGTGAAAGGCATGGTTGCCATCCGTGACTGCGTGCGGGAGCTGATTGCGTACCAGACGGAGGGGTATGCCGATACGGTCATTGAGGGGCAACAGAGGAAGCTAAACCATCTGTATGACACGTTCCAGAAGAAGTACGGGATACTGAATGCCAGGGCGAACAGCATGGTCTTTTCGGACGATAACAGCTACCCGCTGCTCTGCTCTTTGGAGATTGTGGCGGAGGACGGCGTACACGCACGGAAAGCCGATATGTTCCATAAGCGCACCATCAAGCCGCATCAGGCGGTAACAAAGGTGGACACAGCCAGCGAAGCGTTGTCGTTATCCCTGTCCGAGAAAGCCAGAGTGGATATGGATTATATGTGTTCCCTGACAGGGAAAAGCGCAGAGGAAATCGAGCAGGAACTGTCCGGCGTGATTTTCCGCCTGCCGGACGTGGCGGGAGGGGAGCCAAAGTTTGTTTCGGAAGATGAGTATTTATCCGGCAATGTCCGGGAGAAGCTGAAGGAAGCGAAGCTGGCGGCACAGGCGTCCGGGGTTTATCAAAGCAACGTGGAGGCATTGGAAAAGGTACAGCCGAAGGACTTGACCGCATCGGAAATCAGCGTGCGGTTAGGAGCCACATGGATTCCCATCAGCGACGTGTCGGAATTTATGTTCCAGCTGCTGGATACGCCAAACTATAACCGATGGAATATCAAAATCCATTTCTCCAAGTTCACCGGGGAATGGAACATCGAGGGAAAGAGCAATGACAAGGGGAACCCGAAGGCAAACAACGCATACGGGACGCACCGTGTAAATGCTTATAAGATTATCGAAGATACGTTAAACCTGCGGGACACCCGTGTCTATGACTATATCCCCACCGAGGACGGGAAGAAAAAGGCAGTCCTGAACAAAGAGGAAACCGCCATAGCGCAGGGAAAGCAGGACTTAATCAAGCAGGCGTTCCAGGACTGGATCTGGCAGAACCCGGAGCGCAGGCAGAGGCTGACGGCGTTTTACAATGAGAATTTCAACGCCATCCGACCGAGGGAATATGACGGGAGCCACTTAAATTTCTATGGCATGAACCCGGAAATCAAGTTAAGGCAGCACCAGAAAAACGGGGCTGCCCGCATTATTTATGGGGGAAACAGCCTGCTTGCCTATGTGGTGGGGGCTGGAAAGACCTATACGATGGTTGCGGCGGCGATGGAGTGCAAGCGGTTAGGGCTTTGCAACAAATCCATGATCGTCGTGCCGAACCACATCATAGAGCAGTTTGCCGCCGAGTGGCTCCAGCTTTACCCTGCCGCCAACCTGCTTGTGGCTACCAAAAAGGATTTTGAAACCAAGAACCGGAAGAAATTCTGTGCGAGGATTGCGACCAGCGACATTGACGCAGTGATTATCGGACATTCTCAGTTCGAGAAAATCCCGTTGAGTATAGAGAGGCAGCAGCATATGCTGGAGGAGCAGATTGAGGAAATCATAGACGGGATTGCGGAGGCGAAGCGCAACGGAGGGAGCAGGTTCACCATCAAGCAGATGGAGAAATCAAAGAAATCCCTGCAAACGAAACTGTCAAAACTCAACGACCAGAGCCGGAAAGATGACGTCGTATTCTTTGAGGAGCTGGGCGTTGACCGCCTGTTCGTGGACGAGGCGGACGGCTATAAGAACCTTTACCTTTACACAAAAATGAGGAACGTGGGCGGCATTGCACAGACGGAGGCGCAGAAATCATCCGATATGTTCATGAAGTGCCGCTACCTTGATGGGATAACGGGCGGGAAAGGCGTGATATTTGCCACCGGAACCCCCGTGAGCAACTCAATGGTGGAGCTTTACACCATGCAGAGGTATTTGCAGTACAATACCCTTGTAAGGAACCATTTGCAGCATTTCGACGCATGGGCGTCCACCTTCGGGGAAACCGTTTCTGCCATAGAACTTGCACCGGAGGGCAGCGGCTACCGGATGAAAACGAGGTTTGCGAAGTTCTACAACCTGCCGGAGCTAATGATGATGTTCCGGGAAGTGGCGGACATCCAGACCGCCGACATGCTGAACCTGCCCGTGCCGGAGGCAGAATACAAGGTCGTGGCGGTGAAGCCGAGCGAGATACAGAAAGACATGGTGCAGACGTTGGGGGAGCGGGCGGAGCGTGTGCGAAACGGCATGGTGAACCCCATGCAGGACAACATGCTGCTGATTACCAATGACGGGCGCAAGCTGGCGTTAGACCAGCGGCTTACGAATGAAATGCTGCCGGACGAGCCGGAGAGCAAAGTCAACGCCTGCGTCAATGAAGTCTACCGCTTCTGGGAGGAGGGGAAGGAGCAGAAATTAACACAGTTATTGTTCTGCGATTTGTCCACACCGAAGAATGACGGGACATTCAGCGTCTACAATGACGTGCGGGATAAGCTGATTGCAAAGGGAATCCCGCCGCAGGAGATAGAATTTATCCATGACGCCAACACGGAGGTGAAGAAAAAAGAATTATTTTCAAAGGTACGCAGGGGAGCCGTGCGCATCTTAATGGGCAGCACATTTAAGATGGGCGCAGGCACAAACGTCCAGAATTTAATCATTGCCAGCCACGATTTAGACTGCCCGTGGCGTCCGAGAGATGTAGGACGGATTTTGCGGACATTCAAAATAAAAAAGAATGTGGAGGTAACAGACAATGGCAAAATCATTATTTGAGGAACTGGGCGGCAAATACGAAAGGCAAGGGGATTATTTGATACCGTGCTTAACTGTACCCGCCGAAGAAGAACAGGCAATAGGCATCTGGGGGCAACGGCATTTAGATTATCTAAAACAGTACTGTAAAGTTACATACGCCAATCTTCTTACAAGCGGCAGGCTAAACGCCTACCTTGCCGACATCAACAGACAGGCACAGGAACGCTTTGAAAGGCTCATAGAGGGTATGAAACAGGCACAGGGCATAACGGCTAAAGGCAGAAAACGCCTTAGAATGGACAGGATGCCTCAATAACATAAGGGCTTGTGCGAGGGAGATTGTGGAAAAGGAAATTATTTTTGCATAAACAGATGATTAGTGGCAGGGGGAAATCCTGCCGCTTTTTCTGCTTTAGTTTGTCAGCTTGACAAATAAAGGGTTAAGGAATATAATTAGATTCAGTATTATACAAGGAGTTAATAAATATGCGGCAAGGTATTCTTAAATAAACTGTCAATTTGATAGTGGGAACAAAAAGTAGCAGTCCCGTTTCACTTTTAATATGGGGCTTGGTTTTTTGTACCCAGTTTAAGAATGCTTTTATCATGTAATTTTATATGCCCGAAAACATATAAGTGTTTTGGGGCTATTGGAGTTATTTACCCAGTGATAGGAGTATTTATCACTGGGTATTTTTATGCCCTTTTTTGGGTGTTGATAGGAGGAAAATCACATGAAAATAATTAACTTAGGCATTCTGGCTCACGTTGACGCAGGAAAGACAACATTAACGGAGAGTTTATTGTATACCAGTGGTGCAATTGCAGAACCAGGGAGCGTAGATAAAGGCACAACAAGGACAGATACAATGAATTTGGAGCGTCAAAGGGGAATCACTATCCAGACAGCAGTGACATCTTTTCAGTGGGAGGATGTAAAAGTCAACATTATAGATACGCCAGGCCATATGGATTTTTTGGCGGAAGTATACCGTTCTTTATCCGTATTAGACGGAGCAGTATTATTAGTTTCTGCAAAGGATGGCATACAGGCACAGACCCGTATACTGTTTCATGCACTACAGACAATGAAGATTCCGACAATTTTTTTCATCAATAAAATTGACCAAGAGGGGATTGATTTGCCAATGGTATATCGAGAAATGAAAGCAAAGCTTTCTTCGGAAATTATAGTGAAGCAAAAGGTTGGGCAGCATCCCCATATAAATGTAACAGACAATGACGATATGGAACAGTGGGATACGGTAATTATGGGAAACGATGAACTATTAGAGAAATATATGTCAGGGAAACCGTTTAAAATGTCAGAACTGGAACAGGAAGAAAACAGGAGATTCCAAAACGGAACGTTATTTCCCGTTTATCACGGAAGCGCTAAAAACAATCTGGGGATTCGGCAGCTTATAGAAGTGATTGCCAGTAAATTTTATTCATCAACGCCTGAAGGTCAATCTGAACTATGCGGGCAGGTTTTTAAGATTGAATATTCAGAGAAAAGGCGGCGTTTTGTTTATGTGCGTATATATAGCGGAACATTGCATTTGAGGGATGTTATTAGAATATCTGAAAAAGAGAAAATAAAAATCACAGAGATGTGTGTTCCGACAAACGGTGAATTATATTCATCCGATACAGCCTGCTCTGGTGATATTGTAATTTTACCAAATGATGTTTTGCAGCTAAACAGTATTTTGGGGAACGAAATGCTGTTGCCGCAGAGAAAATTTATTGAAAATCCTCTCCCTATGCTCCAAACAACGATTGCAGTAAAGAAATCTGAACAGCGGGAAATATTGCTTGGGGCACTTACAGAAATTTCAGATGGCGACCCTCTTTTAAAATATTATGTGGATACTACAACGCATGAGATTATACTTTCTTTTTTGGGGAATGTGCAGATGGAAGTCATTTGTGCCATCCTTGAGGAAAAATATCATGTGGAGGCAGAAATAAAAGAGCCTACTGTTATATATATGGAGAGACCGCTTAGAAAAGCAGAATATACCATCCACATAGAAGTCCCGCCAAATCCTTTCTGGGCTTCTGTCGGGTTGTCCATAGAGCCGCTCCCTATTGGAAGCGGAGTGCAGTATGAAAGCAGAGTTTCACTTGGATATTTAAACCAATCGTTCCAAAATGCGGTTATGGAGGGGGTTCTTTATGGCTGCGAGCAGGGGCTGTATGGATGGAAAGTGACAGACTGTAAAATCTGTTTTGAATATGGATTGTATTATAGTCCTGTAAGTACCCCCGCAGACTTTCGGCTGCTTTCCCCTATCGTATTGGAGCAGGCTTTAAAAAAAGCAGGGACAGAACTATTAGAGCCATATCTCCACTTTGAAATTTATGCACCGCAGGAATATCTCTCACGGGCGTATCATGATGCTCCAAGGTATTGTGCAGATATTGTAAGTACTCAGATAAAGAATGACGAGGTCATTCTGAAAGGAGAAATCCCTGCCAGATGTATTCAAGAATACAGGAACGATTTAACTTATTTCACAAATGGGCAGGGAGTCTGTTTGACAGAGTTAAAAGGATACCAGACAGCTATTGGTAAATTTATTTGCCAACCCCGCCGCCCGAATAGCCGTATAGATAAGGTTCGGCATATGTTCCACAAGTTAGCTTAACAGCTTGCAAAAGTCATATAAAATGAGATTTGAAAGGATTAGAGACTAATTATGATGAAATGCGAATGGATATTGTGTCCTGTTTGTGGGAGCAAAACCCGTAATAAAATTAGGAAGGACACTGTTTTGGAGAATTATCCCCTTTATTGTCCAAAATGCAGACAAGAAAGATTGATTAAAGTTGACAACTTGAAGATAACTGTCATCAAAGAGCCAGACGCTTAAGACGCAGAGCCGATGAAATTGTGGAACAATTCACGAATCATCGGCTCTTTTTGTTTCGTATTTGAAAGAACAAACTCACCAAATAAAAAAAACGATATTCGGGTGGGTTATTTTGTTATACCCTAAATTACCCTCTGAATTTGTTTTTAAATTTGGAGGGATTTTTTTATGTCCTTTTTTCGGGCAGTTATCTATCTGCTCATACGAAGCAAAATTTATCAATACATAGCATATCAGAGAACGGCAGGAAACCAGTTAAAAAAATTTCTGCCAGTGCAGCGGTACTTCCTGCCTTGAAAGTAGAAGTACAATCTCCATACAATAGAATTACTATTTCCTATAACCGTAAAGGTCACAGAGCCTTTGCGGTTTTTCTTTTGTCGATTTTTGTTGGAAAGTGCCGTAGGGCTGTTTCTGATATGCGGTGTCGTTCTCCGCCTCTCCATCTGGATTTTTTACATTTCAAAAATTCAGATGGGAGGTATTTATGGTGAAATATGCACCAAGAAAGGTATTTATCAAAGAAAGCGGCAGATATGTGGAACTGTCCTACATGGATTTCTGCCGCCGCAGGGAATCCGACCAGACCTACATGGACAAGCTGTTTATTCCCGTTCAAGGCTGTCTGCTTGAAGTCGTGAGGGAGCAATACACGGACTTCTACCGAGATAAGGAACGGTGGCGTTATCTGAAAAAATTAGATACGAAGAACAGCCTGCTTTCTCTGGATGGATTTACGGACAGCGAGGGGAAGCCTTTAGACTTTATCGCTGATGAAGCGGCGGACATTGCGGAAACCGTTGTCAATGCGGTTATGGTGGACAGGCTGAAAGCCGCCCTGCCTTTGCTGTCGGATAGTGAACAGGAATTGATACAGGCAATCTTTTTTGACGGACTTTCTGAGCGTGAAGTCGGGGCGAGGTTCGGCATAACCCAGAGCGTTGTGAACAAACGCAAAGCCAGAATCCTAAGAAAACTAAGAAAGATAATAGAAAATTAAAATTTAAGGCGTTCAGCCCCCTTGTTTTTTCCTTTGGGAAAATGAGGGGGTTTTTCTCTGCCCTCTCAATCAATTCTGATTGGAGGAAAAGAAGCATGGCATATAACCACGGACGGGAGGACAGGAAATGGCGTATCTGGAAAGAAGCGGAGGAAAAGCTGCTGCGTGAGTGCGGCGTTGATGAAGCGACCATTGAGCAGATACGCATTGCGGACAGGGCAGACTTCAATTCCAACAGGCGGTTTTACCGATGGACGAATGACGTTGCGGAATACCTTGAGGACATGGCAGACAGGGAGCGGCAGACGGAGGTGGGTACGGTTGCGGAGTTACTGGACGAGATTGAGAGCGAAAATCTTTATCAAGTATTAGTCACGGTGGACGGACGTACCTTGAAAATCGTCCTGCTGAAAATGCAGGGGTATTCCACAAAAGAAATTGCCCCGCTCGTGCATTTGACGACTGGTGCTATTTACGCAAGGTTAGACCATCTGCGGAAGAAGCTACGAAAATTTTATAGCGTCTAAAACAGCCTGCCGTCCTGCGGGCTACTGGGTGAGGGATGGAAATCCCCTCACTCATTTTTTGCAGGAGGTAAGCAGGATGACATACAGAGTTAAGGCATACACGCTTCGGGAGGAATCTACGGAAAGCAGCACAAGGTATTTTATCAGCTTTAAGGACGGGCAGGGCAAATCCCACGAGTTGGAAGTGTCGGAACAGTTCTTTATGGAGTTTCGGCAAATGGAACGCAGGAACAGGAATCTTCTCCAATGGGACGAGCGGCACAGGGAGTTTTCGGAAGTATGGGACGAAACGCTGAACAGGCGGGCGTTAAAGCTGCCTAAGAGCATTGAGGAACAAATGATTGAAGCAGAACGGGCGGAACTGCTTTGTAAAGCGGTTGACAGACTGCCAGAGATACAAAGGCGGCGTTTCCTGCTCTACTACGAGTACGAATTTAATTTTTATCAAATCGCTGCGATGGAGCATTGCACCGCTTCGGCAATACAGAAATCTGTTGCGATTGCAAAGGAGAAAGTAAAGGCGGAAATGAAAAAGTATCTCCAACCGTGACCGACACCGCCCGAAAAAGAAATCCGTTTTTTATTTGTACGGGATTGGCGGCATTACATACTCTCATTTTTTTCATGGGAGTAAATCTATTTTTAAGGAGGTCAACGCTTATGTGCAACAACAAGATAACTGCCCGAAAGGAGGAAAGCCATGCAGAAGTTACAGACAGTCAACGCCGAAACGCTCCTTTATGAGCCGCTTGAGAAGCCGTCCTTTGTGGTGGACAGTCTTATCCCGACAGGCTTGTCGCTGTTCTGCGGCTCACAGAAGATAGGCAAGAGCTGGCTCATGCTGAAGCTATGCCTATGCGTGTCGCAGGGAATCCCTTTATGGAACATGCCGACAATGGAGGGCGATGTGCTTTACCTCTGCCTTGAGGACACGTTCTGCCGCATACAGGACAGATTATTCCGCTTGACGGATGAAGCAAGCGGGCGGCTTCATTTTGCCGTGGCAAGCTGCAAGCTGTCAGACGGTCTTATCGTGCAGTTGGAAGATTATCTGAAAGACCATCCAGACAGCAGGCTCATTGTGATTGATACCTTGCAGAAAGTCCGAACCGCATCCAAAGACAATGCCTACGCAAGCGACTATGGGGACATCTCCCTAATCAAAGATTTTGCCGACAGGCACTCTCTGGCGGTCATTGTCGTACACCACATCCGAAAGCAGAATGACAGCGACGTGTTCAACAAGGTGTCTGGGACGACAGGCTTAACGGGGAGTGCAGACGCTACCTTTGTGTTGGAAAAGGAGAAACGGGCATCCGACACCGCCAAGCTGTATGTGACGGGCAGGGACACGCCTTATCAGGAATACACGCTGCGTTTCCGTGATTGCAGTTGGGAACTTGTGGAGAGAAAAACACAGGAGCAGCTTGCGAAAGAAACGATACCAGACGTCCTTTTTCGGTTGGTGGATTTTATGAGGGATAAGGAAGAATGGGCAGGCACGGCAACGGAACTGTTAGCCGCTATGGGGGAAACGGAAACCATACCCACAGTGATTACGAAATGGCTGAATGAATACCGCACCACATTTTTAAGCGAGAACCGTATCTGCTACCAGTACAGCCGCAGGAAAGACGGCAGGCAGATTGCCCTTGCAAGGAGGGCGGGTGACAGCGGTGACGGTGGTGACAGCAGTTTTGGGATACCCCCTGTTACTGTCATTGACGCTTAAAGCCATGTAAAGTTGGCGGTTCTGCCCTGCGGGTGACAGCGGTGACGGCGGTGACAGTGATTTTAGGATACCCCGCCGATGTCATCCCTGCGGGAGAACACCCCGCAAACGCAAAATGCAGGCGTGGGATTCACCCGCCCTTTTCGGGCGTGTAAAACCACCCCTGCGGTCAGAAAAATCTCTCCGATTTTTCCGACTGCGTTTGCAGGGTGTAACACACTACACTTTGCCCTGCAAAGTCGTGTGCCAGACGTTCCCTCTGGACTCCCTTAAAGCAGGGCTGTCGCCCTGCTATCCTGCGCCTTGCGGCTTCGGATAAAAGAATATCGGGGTGACGGTGACGGCAATAAGGGGGTATCCCAAAACTGCTGTCACCGCCGTCACCGCTGTCACCCAAAGGGCAGTTACTCGCCGAAGAAAGGAAGATGATGGATTATGCCCTATGCAATCCTGCGTTTCCAGAAACGCAAAGCGGGCGGCGTTGCGGCTTGCGAACGCCACAATGAGCGGAAGAAAGAAGCCTATAAAAGCAATCCAGATATAGATATGGAACGCTCGAAAAATAACTACCACCTTGTAAAACCGCCACGTTACACCTACAAGAAAGAGATTAACCGCATGGTAGCCGAAGCGGGGTGCAGGACGAGGAAAGACAGCGTGATGATGGTGGAAACGCTTATCACGGCTTCACCAGAATTTATGAACAGCCTGCCGCCAGAGGAACAGAAAGCGTATTTTACGATGGCTCTGGATTTCATTTCGGAACGTGTCGGGGAGAAAAATATCCTCTCCGCTGTTGTCCACATGGACGAGAGAACGCCGCATATGCACCTCTGTTTTGTGCCGATTACGCCAGACAACAAGCTGTCAGCAAAGTCTATTTTAGGCAACCAGAAATCATTATCCGAGTGGCAGACTGCCTACCATAAGCGGATGTCCTCACGGTGGAATCAGCTTGAACGGGGTCAGTCCTCAATGGAAACGAAACGGAAACACGTCCCCACATGGCTCTATAAGTTGGGCGGCAGGCTTGATAAACAGTATGAGGAAATCGTGTCTGCCCTGTCCGACATCAACGCCTTTAATGCAGGGAAGAAGCGTGACAAGGCACTGGAACTGATTGCGGCATGGCTCCCAGACGTGGAGAAATTCTCAAAGGAAATCAGTAAGCAGAGTGCCTATATCGACAGCCTAAAGGAGCAAATCGGACAGGAATCAGACTATGCGGGGCGTATGCGTGATGAAAAGTATGAGCAGGAACTAAAGGTGCAGAAAGCGAATCAGAAGATATTTGAGTTGCAGAGAACCAACGAGCAGATGGGGCGGCTGCTGTCAAAAATACCGCCAGAAGTGTTGGAAGAATTGCAGAAAAACCATAAAAGCAGAGTGAAAGAAAGGTAGATATGTGAATGAAGAAACAGGATTTTAAGGTGTTAAAGACCAAAGACTTGTACCCGTTTCCCGACAATCCGTTTCATGTGGCAGAGGATGAAACGTTGTCAGAGTTAGCGGAAAGCATCAAGGAATTTGGCATTGTCACGCCGATAATCACACGCCCGAAAGAGGACGGGAACGGCTATGAAGTGATTGCAGGACAGCGGCGTGTCCGTGCTTCTGAGCTTGCAGGGATAAATACCGTGCCTGCGTTTGTCCTGCCCTTAGACCGTGACCGAGCCATCATTACCCTTGTAGACAGCAATTTACAGCGTGAAAATATCCTGCCGAGCGAGCGGGCGTTTGCCTACAAGATGAAATCCGAAGCCATGAAGCGGCAGGGTTTCCGCACGGATTTAACCTCGTCACAAGTTGTGACGAAGTTGCGGACGGACGACAAAGTGGCACAGGGCTTCGGCGTGGGCAGGATGACCGTACAAAGATTTATCCGCTTGACGGAATTGATACCGCCGATTTTGCAGATGGTGGACGAGGGGAAAATCGCCCTCACTCCTGCGGTGGAGCTGTCCTTTTTGAAGAAAGACGAGCAGGAAAACCTCTTTGCCACGATGGAGAGCGAAGAAGCAACGCCCTCACTCTCACAGGCACAGCGGATGAAACAGTTAAGCCAGAGCGGGCAGCTTGACATGGATACGATATTTGCGATTATGACCGAGGAAAAGGGAAACCAGAAAGAAACATTGAAAATCAACACAAGCAAGCTGAAAAAGTATTTTCCGAAGAACACAACGCCGAAACAGATGGAGGAAACCATCATCAAACTTTTGGAGCGTGAGTTGCAGAGGAAACGGGGCAGGGACAGCCGCTAATCTTCTCTTTTCGGAAAGTAAATATGAAACTCTGGACGGATAAAAACCAGAAAGCCAAGACAGAAAAGGGGCAGGGAATGAAAGAAATCCAATATGAGATTGTAAAGGAAATCGCCGTATTGTCTGCGAGTGACAGCGGATACACAAAGGAAATCAATCTTATCTCATGGAACGGGAGAGAGCCGAAATATGACATCCGCAGTTTTTCACCGAACCGTGAGAAGTGCGGAAAGGGTATCACGTTGAACGCTGATGAAGCGGCGGCACTCCTTAAAGCATTACAGAAGGAAGTAAACAGCGGGGATTGATGGTATCTGATTGACAGGACGGGGCGTTTCCAGACGTTCTCCTGCCCTGTCTGGAAAGGAAGATTTAAGTATGGGTGAGGATAAGAAAACAGATAAAAAGAGAAAGCGTGTCGTGCCGAAAGCACCAGTGCAGATGATAATCAGCCGTGAATATGTCGGCACACAGACAGTCACAGAAGCATTTATCCCGATTATCTCCGAGGATATTCGGAAGAAGATTGCCGAGGGTGACACCTTCGACAATGAGGGGATATCCGCTTAGAATGTACGCAATGGGACATGAAAACAGATAGGACAGATACGGAGGTTTTACAGTATGGCAGGAATAAGAACGGAGAACAAGATTTATGAAGTCGGCATGTACTGCCGCTTGTCAAAGGACGATGGCACGGATAACGAGAGTGCGAGCATTGCGACACAGAAATCCATCCTCACGGATTATGTGAAAAAGCAGGGATGGCACTTAGCAAAAACGTATGTGGACGATGGTTACTCTGGTACGAATTTCCAAAGACCAAGTTTCCAGAACATGATTAAGGACATTGAAAACGGTCTGATAAACTGCGTGATTACGAAAGATTTATCACGTCTGGGGAGGAACTATCTTGACTGCGGACTGTATCTGGAAGTGTTTTTTCCAGAGCATAACGTGAGGTATATAGCGGTCAATGACGGCGTGGACACGCTCAATAAATCAGCGATGGACATCACGCCTTTCCGCAACATCCTAAACGAAATGTACTCTGCCGATGTGTCGGTCAAGATAAAATCGGCGTACCGAGCGAGGTTTCAGCAGGGGAAATTCATGGGGACGACAGCACCATACGGATATGTCAAAGACCCCGCCGACCATAATCACCTGCTGATAGATGACAAGGTTGCCCATGTGGTAAGGGAGATATTCGACCTTGCATTAGCGGGCAACGGAATCGCCAAAATCCGCAAGCACATCAACAAACAGCATATCCTACGCCCTGCCGCTTATGCAGTGGAGCAAGGGGCAACAGGCTATGAGCGGTACTTTGAGGGTAACGAGGAAAACCGTTATATTTGGAGCGAGAACAGCGTAAGGGGCATTTTAAGAAGCCCGATATATGCGGGAAACCTTGCAGGCTACAAGCGGATTGCCGCCAACATGAAAAGCAAGAAACGCCCCTCTAAGCTGCCCGAAGAATGGGAAGTGATACCAGACACCCATGAGGGGATAGTCACGCAGGAGGAATTTGATACCGTACAGCAGCTTATTACAAGCCGCAGATTACCAGAAAACAAGGGCGGCTTTGAGAACATCTTTGCAGGCGTTATTAAGTGTGCGGACTGCGGTTATGCCATGCGGGCTATGAGTGCCAACAGGAGGAAACGCCCCGACATCATCGACTGCGTACAATATTCCTGCAATAATTATGGCAGATACGGTAATATCATGTGTACCGCACACAGCATTGAAGCGAGGGACTTGTTCAACGCTGTCCTCACCGACATCAACCGATTTGCGGATATGGCGGTCAATGATGAAAAGGCGGTGAGGGCGATTGAAAAGCGGCTCACGGAAACAGACCATAGCAGGGCAAAGGCACTGGAAAAGGAGCAGAGAAAGCTGAACAAACGCCTTGCGGAACTGGACAGGCTGTTTTCTTCCCTTTATGAAGATAAGGTGATGGAGCGTATTACGGAGCGGAATTTTGAGATGATGTCGGGGAAATACCAGAAAGAACAGCTTGAAATTGTAGCAAGGCTGAAAGAGGTAACGGAAACGCTAGGCGACAGCTATGAGAAGTCGCAGGGTGTCCGTGATTTCCTCTCCCTAATCCGCAACTATCAAGGAATTAAGGAACTGGACGCAACCATCATAAACGCACTCATAGACAAGATACTTGTTTCGGAACGTGAGAAACTTGCAGACGGGACAGTAAGACAGGAAATCAAGATTTATTATAAATTCATCGGCTTTGTCGGTGAATTACATATCACGCCCACAAAGCGGTGGACAGCGTTAAAGCCTAAGAATTGTACGGTGTGCGGTGTTGAATATGTTCCCCGCTCTGGCATATCGAAGTATTGTCCTGCTTGTGCCAAGAAGATACAGAGGGAGAAATCAAACGAGAGCAAACGCAGGAGCAGGGAGCGAAACAGACAGGCATGTATTGAACTGTCCGCAAAAAATGACCGACTGATTTGGAGCAGAGGGGCGGTCGGACGATCCGTCAGGGCAACCAGAACAAGAAAGTATATATTGTGCGGTATGTGACGGAGGGGACATTTGACGCTTATATGTACCAGATGATAGAGAACAAGCAGAAATTTATCAGCCAGATCATGACGTCCAAAAGCCCGGCACGCACCATCGAGGACATTGACGAGGTGGCTTTATCCTATGCGGAAATCAAAGCACTTGCCACCGGAAACCCATATATAAAGGAAAAGATGGACTTAGACATTCAGGTGTCGAAGCTGCAACTTTTAAAGCAGAGCTTCCTAAGCCAGCGTTACGAGATGGAGGATAAGGTAACGAAATATTATCCGATGGAGATAAAAAGGCAGAGCCAGTGGATTGCAGAATACCAGCAGGACATTGAGCAGGTAAAAGCGCACACGCCGCCGGACAGAGATACTTTCCCGCCCATGCAGATAAACGGCGTAACCTATGGGGAGAAAAAGGAGGCGGGGCAGGCGATTATTGCAGCCTGCAAAGCCATGAGTTCCCCCGATCCGGTTCCTCTGGGAGCCTACCGGGGGCTTGCAATGGAGCTTTCTTACAGCACCTTCAGCAAGGAATTTGTCATTACCCTGCGAGGGAAACGGGCGTACCATGTGACGTTGGGGACGGATATTCACGGGAATATCACCCGTCTGGACAATGAGATAGAAAAGTTTGGAGATAACCTCTCCCGGTGTGAAGAACGTCTGGAAACCTTAAAAGCGCAGCTTGAAAATGCAAAAATAGAGGCGGTAAAGGAGTTCCCGAAAGAGCAGGAATTAGCGGAAAAGACCGCCCGGTTGGGTGAGTTAAATGCCCTGCTTGATATGGACAAGAAAGAAAATATCGTGCTGGACGTTGAGCCGGAGGAAGAAGAAACGGAGCCGGAGAAAGGCAGTAAAGACCGGGAGCGGTAAAAAAGGCGGTATTGGGCAACCAGTACCGTTTACATAGCGGACTGGAAAATCAAAAGCAGATTCGCATATTTGTTGTTGCGGTGAAAAATGGGTATATTATAATAAAAACGAAAGGGTGATTGAGATGAGCGCAGCAACAGAGGGATACAGCGATTTCGTAAAACGTATCGAAGATGGATTTATGGAGATAGACAACGATATAATCGTAGATTTGCGAAAGCAGGATGACAGCTATCTGGCACTTTGCAGGCAGATCGGGGATATGGAGAGGGATTATCCGTTCATTCTGAATGTTACGGAGGGCAAGGGGGAGATTTCTTTGAAAGCGGAAGAACACAGGATATTGGTGGAGTATTTCAGGCTCAGTTTAAAGAAAGACAATATTGAAAGAAAGCAGATTTACTTCCGGGGACATACAGACGGGTATGCTTATCTGAAAAAAATAGGGGCGGTTTGATAAATGATTTGCAGGCAGTATTTGGTGATAACACTGTTTTAAAATAGTTAATATTTTTTTATTTTGATAGGAATATCTAAAACTATATGGTATACTAATGTACTAAAAGAATTTGTTGACATAGATAAACAGATTTGATGTTTAGGTTTTGGTAATTATTTATCTTAGAAAGAACTGGAGATAAAAAAATGGATGATAATTATTTGGAAATTTTCGACAATTTATTTTTTAATATTAAAGAGAACGAGGAAATAGAATCAATTATTGAACAAGCTAGCTTTGTATTAGCATCTATCATAACCAAATATGGGGAAATTGAAAATGAGATTTCTTGTGGGATTTCAAGACAAGATGATTTTATTGATACAGTTGTATGCTTATTTGTCAGGAAAATAATGGAACAACTTGATGCAATAAATGTGCTTTTTTCCGTTGGTTCTTTTGCGCAGGCGCAAATTATATTGAGGACACTCATTGAAAATATTATAAGTTTGGAGTTCATATTAAAAGAGGATACAGAAAAAAGGGCGGCGGCATATTATTTAGAACATCATTATCAGGAAATAGCATTAGGCGAAGAATGTTTTGATAAAAACTCGGAATATGGAAAACTATTAATATCAAGTAAAGGAGAAGAACAGTTTAATAGTGATTATGAGAGATACAAGAAAAAGAGAGATGCATTTAAAAGGCTAGTTAATTCCAAAGAGATATTTCAAAAAGTGGATAAGGATAGAGGTGAGAAATTAAGTAATAAGAAGAAAAAGGCAAGAAGGAAAAAAGTGTATATTCAATGGTATGAGGTTTGCAGTAATATATCAAGTTTTTATGGTTTAATGAAAGAAACAGGATATGAAAGATATTATCAAAGTATATATGGGGGGCTTTCCTATGAAACACACGCATTAAATTCAGCAATGGAAATGAATGTTGGCGAGGATGGAATCAGTTTGAAGTGGATAAGAAATCCAGAAGGAGGTGGCTCTACATTTTCATTGGCTTGCACTTTTTCTATAAGCGCATTACAGAAAATATATGAGTACCTCAATGATGGAGAAGAAGAAAAAAGAGAATTTAGAAAATTCTTTATAGACTTTAGACAAAAGAGAGATATTGCAAGTCATAACTTAGACAAGATAAAAAGTTCTTTATAACAAATAGAAGAAATAATTTACATAGCCGATTGGTTTTCAAAATGAGAATCAATTGGCTATTTTTTATGTCCGGATATTCAAAAACTGGCAGCAAATATCCAATCACGGGCAGGAAAGGAGCTGAAATTTATGCCATATATCGCACCGGAAGTAGTGCAGGAGGCAAAGCGGATGGACTTGTTGACGTACCTGAAAAACTATGAGCCTTATGAGCTTGTGCATTTTTCGGGGAACACCTATACCACGAAAAGCCATGACAGCTTAAAGATTTCCAACGGGAAATGGATGTGGTGGAGCCGTGGGATCGGGGGCAGGTCAGCAGTGGATTATCTGATAAAGGTCAGGGACTATACCTTTATGGAAGCGGTACAGACGATTGCAGGGCAGGCGGCGATTGCGCCGCCTGTTTCCCTACCAGCCGAAAAGACAACAGAAAAGAAACTGCTTTTGCCCAAACCCAACCGCTACCAGACGCAGGTTGTTTCCTATCTGAACAGGCGTGGGATTGACACGGACATCATTGGATTCTGCCTGCAATCGGGAATGGTGTATGAGAGTGAGAACTACCACAACGCTGTTTTTGTGGGCAGGGACAAGGAAGGGAAGCCCCGGTATGCTGCCCTGCGGGGAATCGGGACGGACTTTATCGGGGACGCAAACGGGAGTGACAAAAACTATTCCTTTTCCATTCCGGCAGAGGGAAACAGCGTGGCGGTACACTTGTTTGAATCCGCCATCGACCTGTTATCCTATGCCACTCTGCGGAAGATGGACGGTCAGGACTGGAGGGCGGAACACCTTTTATCCCTTGCAGGCGTGTACCAGCCAGCGAAAGAAATCGAGCGCAGCAAGGTTCCGGCAGCACTAACACGGTTTTTAAAGGAGTACCCGGAGGTTGAGGAAGTGGAGCTGCACCTTGACAATGACCGGGCGGGCAGGCTGGCGGCAGAGGCGATAAAGACCGTGCTTCCGAAACAGTACCGGACATGGGATAAGCCGCCGCCAAAGGGCAAGGACTGTAATGATTTCCTCTGTATCCGGTTAGGAATCGGGATAACAGAGCGGGCAAAAAAGAAAAATGAAAGGAGCCATGAGAGATGAAAACGTATGACGTAACGATTACGGAAACCCTGCAAATGACTGTACCCATTGAGGCGGAGAGCCTTGCCGATGCGGAGCAGATGGCAGAGGAAAACTGGAACAGGAGCCAGTATATTTTGGACGCAGACCATTTTGTGGGGGCTGATTTTAAGGCGAAAGAGTGTGTCCGGGACAAAGGCATAGGGCGGTAGGAAAGGAGGAGGTTGCCATGAGGCAGTATGAAATGACGCTGGTTGCCATCTCTGAAAAGCGGGTGAGAATCTCAGCAGAGAGTGCAGAAGCCGCCGCACAAATGGTGGAAAAGATATACAGCGAAACAAATATCTTAGACTTTTCAAACAGGGATGTGACGGATGTTTCCGTCCTTGCGAAAGCGGCGGATATAAAAGAAAGCGGCTGTAACGCATACCCGGAGGGATGTGGGAAATGCCCGTATTCCTGCCCGATGGATGGGAAATGTATGCGGGATGATCCGGGAAACCGCTGTCTGGAGTGCGTGAACCATTGCAAGGTGTGCGGCAGATGTGAGGCGAAAGAGTCCGGGGACTGCGGGCAGGAGTGCATAGAGTGCGGGCATTGCTGCCCGGAATGTGCGTGCTGTACCCATCCGATTAAGGAGCAGCAGCCGGGGAAGCATCTTTTTTCGGCAGGTAATGATACCAGAATAAAAGGCGGTACGCAGCCGCAGGGGTGATACACAATACCAGCAAGCAACGCCTTTGGATTGCCATGCGGCAACCCGAAGGCAGCTTGTTAGGGGAAAATATCCCCTAATACCCCTTTTTAGCGGAGCCGGGAGGTTCCGCCAGATATGACAAGTTGCATGGTGTCAGCGCACCATGACGGAAAGGTGAGTGGAGCAGTATGTTGGCATTTTTGAGTGGAACCCTTGTAGGCGGCATTGTGGGCGTGGCGATGATGTGCCTGTTGCAGATTAACCGCCTGCATGGGAGCGATACGGAGGTGGGAGGATGAGAAAGAGGGACATCCCGTTTCTGTTCCGGCTGAATAAAGAGGAGGCAGACGCATTCCGGGAAAGGGTAAAGAAAAGCGGGATCAGCCAGGAAGCCTATGTGCGTCAGGCAATCACCGGAAAGACGCCGAGGGACGCACCGCCGCCCGACTATTATTCCATGATGCGGGAGCTGCATAAGATCGGGAACAACTTAAACCAGATCGCACAGAAGGCGCACACGCTGAACGTGATTGATGTGCAGAGGTATGACAATGATATGCGCAGGTTTGACGAAGCGGTCAGGCTGATTACCGAGGCGGTCATCCTGCCAGAAAAGGCGGAGTAATGGCAACCACATCCATCTGGAGCGTCAAAGGGTGGCTTGGGAAAGTTGTCATCTATGTGCAGAACCCGGACAAGACAAAAAACCCGGAAATCGCAAAGCTGCCGGAGCTGTCCGGCATGGGGGAAAAGGAAACGCAGGGGCTGTCCGACGTCATCGCCTATGCGGTCAATGCGGAAAAGACCAGACAGAGGGAAAAGCCAGAGGCAGCGGAAGGGGAGGGCATAGATGATGAGAGAGAAAAAGTCATGGAGCAGTATGTGTCCGGCGTCAACTGCGCCCCGACCACCGCCCGGTCAGAAATGATGGCGGTCAAAAAGCGGTACGGGAAAGACGAGGGCATTATGGCGTTCCACGGCTACCAGTCCTTTGCGCCGGGGGAATGTACCCCGGCGATGGCGCATGAGATTGGCGTGAAGCTGGCGGAGGAATTGTGGGGGAGCCGTTTTCAGGTGATAGTCGCAACCCATCTGGATAAGGCGCACCACCTGCACAACCATTTTGTGGTGAACTCCGTTTCCTTTGCGGACGGGTTGCGGTATCACCGCAGCAATCAGGACTACCGGGATATGCGTAACGCTTCCGACAGGCTGTGCCGGGAATACGGGCTGTCCGTCATAGAGAACCCAAAGCAGAAAGCAAAGCATTATGGGCAGTGGCGGGCGGAGCAGGAAGGCAGACCGACGTATTTAGGGATGATAAAGGCAGACGTGGACGAAGCCATTGCAAAGGCAAGGACGGAAAAGCAGTTTTTCCATTACCTGAAGGAGAAGGGCTATTCCATCAAATTTGGGAAAGACATCACGGTACGGGCAGAGGGCAGGGATCGGGGGATGAAGCTTGCGAGGAATTTAGGGGAGGAATACACCATAGAATCCATCCGCAGGCGGATACTCACGCAGAAGATAGAAAAGCCTGCGCCGCCTGCCATGCGGTCAGAGAAGAAAACCTATGTCATAAAAGTGCATGGGAATTTAGGGCAGGCAAGGAAAATCGGCGGACTCCGTGGCTTATACCTGCATTATTGCTACCTTTTGGGAATCCTGCCGAAGAACCGACCGCCCGTAAGCCCGAAGCAGGTACACATGCTGTTTCGGGAGGATTTGATAAAACTGGATAAAATTTCAAAGGAAACAAGGCTGCTCTGCCATTATCGCATAGATACCACGGAGCAGCTTTTTTCATTGAAAGAAGATCTGCGGGAAAAGATGGCGGAGCTTTCGGATAAAAGGAAACACCTGCGGTATCAGAGTCGCAGCGTCAAAGACGGGGAAAAGCTGTCGGAAATAAAAACCGAAATCTCCAGCCTGACAAAGCAGATCGGGAAACTGCGAAAGGAGGTGGGATTCTGCGACGGGATAGCCGCACGTTCCGGCGCAATGAAGGAGAAATTAGAAACCGTGCGGCAGGAAACCAGAAAAGAAAAGGAGGGAACAATCCATGAACACATCAGGCGAAGCCGCTGACCAGGTGGTGCGCATGTCGATGGAAGTGGGGGAAGCCGCCCTGAAAATCTCCGGCGAGGGGGCAAAGCAGCTTGCGGTGCTGTTGTACGCCATCTTAAAGGAGCAGAAAAAGACCAGAGGCAGGGCAAGGCTGGAAACCTTAGTGCGCTCCGGGAAACCGCTCACTGTATTTTCTGTAAAGGAAAGCGACCTGAAAAAATTTGTGCAGGAAGCAAAACGGTACGGAATCCTCTACTGCGCCGTCCGTGATCCGAAAGGGAGCAGCGATGGGATGGTGGACATTATGGTGAAGGAGGAGGATGCGCCCCGTATCAACCGCATTGTGGAACGCTTCAAGTTTGCGTCCGTCACGGAGGCGGCACAGATTAAAACGGAAATCCAGAAGTCGAGGGAAGAAAAATCGCAGGCGAAAGAGGGAAAGGCGGCTCCCGGAAAGGAGAAAACGAAAGAAACGCCAAAGGAAAAAACGTCAAAGGAAAAAACGCCGCCGGAGAAACTGCCACCGGGAAAACCGCAGTCACAGGCGGAACCGGAAAAGGACAGACCGGGGAAGTCACAGGAAGACCTGCTGGTGGACGAGCTTTTGGGGAACCCGGTGCAGAAAGAGGAGGGACAGCAGCAAAACCCCTCTTTGGCAAAGACCGAGAAATCCCGTCAGTCCGAGCCTACCTTAAAGAAGCAAAGGACAGCCGCCGAGGGTACTTCTAAGCTGTACCAGCCCGCCACGCCGGAGAAACCGTCCGTGCGTGGGGAGCTGAAAGAGATTCAGGCAGCGAGGAAGAAAGAAGCGGACGCACCGAGCCGGGGCGAGCCTGCAAAGGACACAAAAAGCAAGAGCCAGAAGCCGTTGCAGCATAAACAGCCGCAGGCGAAAAGAAAACCGAAAAAACCGAAAGAGAGGTAATTATGTATGGATAACAATTTCAGCCTTGACGCTTTATTGAACGTATCCGCCGTGCCGCAGGACGACCGGGTGGCGGCATTTATTGCGGAGAGCAAAAACAACCGGAGCCGCTGCTATGAAATGTCGGAGCAGATGACAGCGGCGGTAGCCACGGACGGGCAGACATTTCAGCAGTACCTTGACGTGCAGAGCCGCTTTGACCGCTACACCGCCAACAATGCCCTGCTGATTATGGCGCAGAAGCCGGACGCACAGAAGATTGGCGATTACGGCTACTGGAGGGATCAGGGAGCCTATGTGAAAAGGCAGGAGCGGAACAACCCCATCCTGATTATGGAGCCGGGAAAAGAATACGAGCGTGAGGACGGCAGCACCGGAACCTATTATAATGCGAAAAAGGTGTATGACATTTCACAGACCAACGCAAGGGACAGGTTACAGCAGGCGCAGCCGGAAATCACAGACGCACAGCTTATCAGGGCAGTGGTGAACAACCCGCCCGTTGCCATTGTTGCGGCGGAGCCGGATCAGATGCCGGAGGATAAAGGGGCATTGTTCGAGCCGGAGGAAGGCTGTATTTATGTACGCAAAGGCATGAGCGCACAGGAGATTTTCAGGAGCGTGACGCCGGAGCTTGCTCTTGCCGGGTTTGCAGACGGGGACAAGAATTACGACCGCAACGAGGACGCATTCCACGCCTATTGTGCGTCCTACCTGCTCTGCAAAAAATATGGCGTGGACACGCAGGGGTTTGACTTCACCCATGCGCCGGAATTTTTCGAGGGCATGGAGCCGCAGGAAGTCCGTGGGGAGTTAGCCAAAGCCCGTGACGCAGCCAACAATATTTCTTCCCGGATGGCGAAAGTGCTGGAGCCGAACCGGAACCAGAGCCAGAGGCAGCAGCCGCAGGCGCAGCATAACAGGGAGGACGCAAGATGAGGGCAGTGAAAGCAGGATACAGTTTCAACCTTTTCCCGGAAGAATCTTTATCCCATATCAATCTTGAGCCGGCAGGCGGCAAAGTATGCGTGGAGGGCGTGACGTATCCGTTGTACCGTGGCACAACCTTTGCGGAATCGGAGAAAGTTGACCGCCTGCTTGACGCATACGGGGAAATGCCAATCCGGGATTATAAGGTAAAAAATAAAGAGCAGGAACGGTAGACGGAGGTGGTGAATTTGAGCGGGGAAAAGAAAACCCTTGAGCTGGACAAATACGAATACGGCGTGATTTTCCATTCCCTCAAGGACGAACGCAACCAGATGATAAAGGAGGGCAGACCGACAGACGCAGTGGACGATGTGCTTTTGAAAGTCATCGAGCTGATCGAGGAGCCGCCGGAGAAAGAGAAAAGGGGGCGCAAGTGCCATGAGGAGCGGTGAGAAGCAGGCGGCGTGGATATTTGCGGCTTTCGGCGTCCTTCCCGTTGTCTGGCTTGCCCTCTTGACGGCACCGTACCTTGCAGGGGGACTGCCCGAAGTGATACGGGGATTCCCAGACGCCATCAACCACCCGTTTTCTATCCGGCTATGTGGGGACAGCTTCAGGGCTGTCCTCATTTTCCTGCTGATATACGGGATGGGGATTGGCATTTATATCTCCATACGCAAAAACTACCGGAGGGGCGAGGAACACGGCTCCGCCGCATGGGGCAACGCACGGGCGGTCAATAAAAAGTACAGCGAGAAAGATTTTGGAGCCAATAAGATTATGACGTCCAATGTGCGTATCAGCTACAACAGCCGGAAGCACCGCCGCAACCTGCTGACCGTAGTGGTGGGCGGGAGCGGAGCCGGAAAAACAAGGTTTTATGCGAAACCCAACCTTATGCAGGCGAACACTTCGTTTGTCGTGCTTGATCCGAAAGGGGAGAACCTGCGGGACACCGGGCATCTTCTGGAAGAAAAAGGGTATGAAGTGAGAGTGCTTGACTTAATCAACATGGAAAAGAGCCACTGCTACAACCCATTCATGTATTTAAAAGATGACAACGACGTGCAGCGGCTTGTGACGAACTTATTTAAGGCAACCACCCCGAAGGGGAGCCAGTCAAACGATCCCTTCTGGGACACGGCGGCGTCCATGTTACTCTTAGCACTGATATTTTATTTAAAGTACGAGGCACCAAAGGACGAGCAGAATTTCCCAATGGTCATGGAATTATTGCGGGCGGGGGAAGTAAGGGAAGATAACGATGAGTACCAATCCCCGCTTGACGAGTTATTTGAGCGTCTGGAAATGCGGGAGCCGGAGCATATCGCAGTGAAATATTATAAGGACTACCATTCAGGGAGTGCAAAAACGCTGAAATCCATCCAAATCACTTTGGCGGCAAGGCTGGAGAAATTCAACCTGTCAAGTCTTGCGGCTTTGACAGCGACAGACGATTTAGACCTGCCATCGTTGGGGGAGAAGAAAGTGGCGTTGTTTGCGCTGATACCCGACAACGATACCAGCTACAATTTTCTGGTATCCATTCTTTACACGCAGTTATTCCAGCAGCTATTTTACCTTGCCGACCATAAGCACGGCGGCAGGCTCCCCGTCCATGTGCATTTTTTGATGGACGAATTTGCGAACGTCAGTTTGCCTGATGATTTTGACAAAATCCTGTCCGTCATGCGGTCAAGGGAAGTCAGCGTGTCCATTATCCTGCAAAACATGGCGCAGTTAAAGGCACTGTTTGAGAAACAGTGGGAAAGCATTGTGGGCAATTGCGACCAGTTCTTATATCTTGGCGGCAACGAGCAGGGAACCCATAAGTACGTCAGTGAGCTGTTGGGGAAAGCCACGATTGACATGAACACCTATGGAAAATCCACCGGGCATTCCGGCAATTATTCCACGAACTACCAAATATCGGGGCGTGAGCTTTTAACGCCAGATGAAGTGCGTATGCTGGATAACCGCTATGCACTTTTATTTATCCGTGGGGAACGCCCGGTGATGGATGAAAAATTTGATATTTTAAAACACCCCAACGTGGCACTGTCCACGGACGGGAAAGGAAAGCCATACCGCCACGGCGAAGTGACGCAGGCGGTGGGAAGCATTGCGTTAGGGAACAGTCTGGAGGGCGAAGTGTCGCAGGAGCAGACTGGAACCGATTCCTATGAGCTTTTATCCGAGGAGGATTTAGAAGCTATTATAAACCAATCTCAGAACAAGGAGGAAACAGAACAATGATGAAGAAAAACGAGAACAGCAGGGGAACCAACAGGCAGCCGATGGGCAGAAAGACAAAAAGGGCGATGGCAGTGTACGCCGCACTGGTGCTTATGATGACAGCCGGGGCAACGACGGTGTATGCCGCAAGCGATCCGCTTGCAGTCATTAACAACCTGTCCAATTTTATTTTCGGATTGATCCGTGCAGTCGGTTTGATTCTGTTGGGGTGGGGCATCGTGCAGGTCGGCTTGTCCTTGCAGTCCCACGATCCGAGCCAGCGTTCCAACGGGTTCTTAACCCTTGCGGGCGGCGTCATCATCACCTTTGCAAAGGAAATCTTAACCCTTATCACTGGCTGATAAAAACAGTGGAATAAGTGGGGAAAGAAAAAGTGATGGCAGAGGGGCAGGCTTTGTCAGGCTCCTTTGCCAAATCCAAAAGCGAGGTGAAATGAGTGGATTCAGATAACTGGGTAGTGCAGAACTTAGTCAATGCACTGGACACATGGAATGAGAAACTGGCGGAGATATGGCAGATACTCACGCAGTCCCCGGAAACCTTTAAGGGCGGCGGAATCTGGAGTGTGATTGTAAATATCCACGGGGCGTTGCAGGCGGTAGCCTATGCCCTTTTGGTGTTATTCTTTGTTGTCGGCGTGGTAAAGACGTGTGGCAGCTTTGTGGAAGTGAAAAAGCCGGAACACGCATTGAAACTGTTTGTCCGGTTTGCCATAGCGAAAGGCGTCATATCCCACGGGCTGGAGCTGATGATGGCGTTATTCAATATCGTGCAGGGGGTAATCAGCACGATTATGAGAACCGCAGGCTTTGGAGCCGCACAGCAGACCGTGCTGCCAAATGAGATTGTGGAGGCGGTGGAGGATTGCGGCTTTTTCGAGAGTATCCCCTTGTGGGCGGTGACGTTAATCGGCGGGCTGTTTATCACGGTATTGAGCTTTATTATGATAATGAGCGTGTACGGGCGGTTTTTCCGTCTGTACCTTTATACAGCGATTGCGCCGATTCCCTTATCGACCTTTGCTGGGGAGCCGTCACAGAACGTAGGGAAAAGTTTTATCAAGTCCTATGCGGCGGTATGCTTAGAAGGGGCGATTATCGTGCTTGCCTGCATTATATTTTCGCTGTTTGCGTCATCCCCGCCCGTGGTCGATCCAGATGCGGCGGCAGTCACAATGGTATGGAGCTATATCGGGGAGCTGATTTTCAACATGCTTGTGCTTGTGGGCGCAGTGAAGATGGCAGACCGGGTTGTGCGTGAAATGATGGGGCTGTAAAGCGAGGTAGATATGATGAAATTAAGTAAAAAAAAGATTATGAGGGAGGCAGGACGTTTCCTGAAACGGACAGCAGAATATCAGGAGGACAGGGAGATAGGTAAACCAGAAAATTACCGGATACAGTATATCCTTTCAAAAGAGGGCAAGGCGCAGCCGGAAACGGTAATTGCGTATGCGTATTCGGAATATCGGGAGCAGGAGATATTTTTCTATCCATTCCGAAGGGAAGAAACCGTTAGTTATAACTGGTCATCTGATTTTAATTCTGATTTATTGGAACCTTTGGGGAATGGATATGAAATTGTGGGGATGACATTGGAGTGCCATTCTGCTGTCTGGAAAATGATTGAGGAATCCTATAAAAAGGACGGTGAATACAGTAAGGGTGTGCAGACGTATTTATCCTATTGTAAACAGAACGGCATTACAAAACAGCTTTTGCAGGAAAAGGTTTTGCATGATGGCATGGATGTTATGAAGCTGTGCAAAAGAGCAAGGGAGACAAAGAGAGTGCAGGAACGGTAGGAGGTGTAACCGATGATGATCTGTAAGGAGGAATAAGATGAAACGGTGTTATATTTTTAAGGACGGAACACAGCAGGCAAGCACCGCCACAAGGGAAAGTGCGCTTGAACTGATCCGGGAATACCAGAAGCTGGAAACACACCCCGTCCTGCGGGCGGAGTTTAGCATTATTACGGGGGAGGAGGAAATCATACCCTACCTGCCCCAAAAGAAACCGCCGAAACGGACGTGCGGAATGGAACGATAGGAGGCGAGAAGTTTGGAAGTAAAAATAAACCGGGAAATCCGTAATTACACGGAATCCATGTTTTTCGGGCTGTCCATGCGGCAGTTCATTTTTTCTGTCTTAGCCTGCGGCGTTGCCGTCGGGCTTTATTTTTTGCTCAGCCCCCATGTGGGGACGGAAACGGTGAGCTGGATGTGCGTATTGGGGGCGGCTCCCTTTGCGGCGTTAGGCTTTATCCGCTACCACGGGATGAACGCAGAGCAGTTTTTGTGGGCGTGGATAAAATCGGAGTTCCTTATCCCGAAACGCCTGCTGTTCTGCCCGGAAAACATCTATTACGAAGCAGTGAAGCCGTGCATTGAGAACCATGAAAGGGAGGAACGGAAACGGAATGATTAAGACATTGAGCAATATTTTCAAGCAGGACAAGGAGAAATTTGTCATCCCGAAGGGCGTCCAGCAGGCAATCCCCATTCAGGCGGTATGGGCGGACGGGATATTCCAGATCGGGCGGAACAAATTTGCCAGAACCTATAAATTTGTGGACATCAACTATGCGGTGGCGAGCCGGGAGGATAAGGAAGCCATGTTCCTTGAGTATAGCGAGCTTCTCAATTCCTTTGACAGCGGGGCGACCACGAAAATCACCATCAACAACCGCCGCCTGAACAGGCAGGACTTTGAAAAGGCAATCCTTATCCCCATGCAGGAGGACGGTCTTGATTTATACCGGAAAGAGTACAATGCCATGCTCTTAGAGAAAGCCACGGGAGCCAACAGCATTGTGCAGGAAAAATATGTGACGGTATCGGTGTATAAGAAATCCATCGAGGAGGCGAGGACGTATTTTTCCCGCATCGGCACGGACTTAGTGAGCCATTTCTCACGGTTAGGCTCCAAGTGCGTGGAGATGGACGCAACGGATAAGCTGCGGGCGTTGCATGATTTTTACCGTACCGGGGAGGAAACCAGCTTCCGCTTTGATTTAGCTGAAACTATGCGGAAAGGGCATAGCTTTAAGGACTTTATCTGCCCGGACAGCCTTGAGTTTGAGAAAGACCATTTCCGCATGGGGAACCGTTACGGGCGTGTGCTTTTCCTCAGAGAATATGCGTCCTATATCAAAGACAACATGATTGCGGAGCTTACGGATTTGAGCCGCAACCTGATGATGAGCATTGACGTAATTCCTATCCCGACAGATGAAGCGGTGCGGGAGGTGGAGAACCGTCTTTTGGGCGTGGAAACCAATATCACGAACTGGCAGAGGAAGCAGAACGCCAACAACAATTTCTCCGCAGTCGTCCCGTATGACATGGAGCAGCAGAGGAAGGAGAGCAAGGAATTTCTGGACGATCTGACCACCCGTGACCAGCGGATGATGTTTGCAGTATTGACGTTGGTGCATACCGCAGATACGAAAGAGCAGCTTGACGCAGACACGGACACGCTTCTCACCGTGGCGAGAAAGCATTTATGCCAGTTTGCCACCTTGAAGTACCAGCAGATGGACGGACTGAATACCGCCCTGCCAATCGGACACCGGAAAATCAATGCGCTCAGAACCCTCACCACGGAGAGCCTTGCGGTGCTTATGCCCTTTAGGGTGCAGGAAATCATGGACGAGGGCGGCATTTACTGCGGGGAAAACGCAATCTCCCATAACCTTATCATGTGCAACAAGGCAAAACTGCTGAATCCTAATTCCTTTTTGTTAGGAGTGCCGGGGAGCGGCAAGTCTTTCAGCGCAAAAATGCTGATCGTGTTCCTTGCCCTTGCCACCGGGGACGATATTTTAATATGCGATCCCGAACGAGAGTACGGCTCTTTGATTGAAGCGATGGGCGGCGAGGTGATCCGCATTGCGGCGGGGAGCCGTGACCACATCAATGCGATGGACATGGTAGAAGGCTATGGCGATGGCGGGAACCCGGTCATTGACAAGTCCGAGTTTGTATTGTCGCTGTTTGAGCAGCTTGACAAAAAAGGCGTCAGCGCAAAGGAAAAATCCATTATTGACCGCTGCACCGCCGCAGTCTATGAGGATTACCAGAGCGGCGGCAATGTCCCGACTTTGTGCAGGCTCCGGGAAAAAATGCTGGAGCAGCCGGAGCGGGAGGCGAAAGACCTTGCGCTTGCACTGGAGCTTTTTACCAGCGGCAGTCTTGACGCATTTGCCCATGAGAGCAACGTGGACGTGAACAGCCGCATGATTGTCTATGACATCATGGACTTAGGGAAACAGCTTAAGACAATGGGGCTTTTGGTTATCACGGACGCCATGTTAAACCGTGTCACGGAGAACTGGAAGAAAGGGAAACGCACCCATATCTTTCTGGATGAGTTTCATGTGGTGTTTGAGAACGAGTATTCCGGGGCGTTTTTCAATTCCGCATGGAGGCGGTTCCGGAAAAGAAATGCGTTCCCCAACGCCATTACGCAGAACGTGGAATATCTGTTAGATTCTGTCCTTGCCAGCACGATGTTATCCAACAGCGAGTATATCGTCATGCTGAACCAGGCGGCGTCCGACAGACAGAAACTTGCGGATTTATTGAATATCTCAAACGAGCAGATGAGCTATATCACCAATGCGGACGCAGGGTGCGGATTGATTAAGTACGGAAGTTCCCTTGTCCCGTTTATCAATAAATTCCCGAAGAATACCCGCCTTTACAGGCTGATGACAACGAAACCGGGCGAGGACAGTGCGAACAGGAGCAGGTAAAATTTATAACAGAAGCAGGTAAAAATATATGGGCGGCTTGTCAGCAGAAAAATATCTGTTAATATGCCGCCTTTTTCTATGGAGGGATCAGAATGTCAGGAATCAGGTTTGCTTCAAAGGAGCATGAAAATTTCTTTTTCAACATGCTGCATAAATGCGGCAATACGGACTGCTATCACCGTGCCTTTTTTTACTGCGTGGGCATTTCCGACACGGCGAGGAACAACGTGGGCAGGATGTTTGACTTTAAGCAGGACTGTATCAAGCCGGAGGGACTGCATGAGGGGTGGCAGACCGGAGGGACGGTGCGGCTTACCCGCCTTGCCTTCAACCTATGGAACGGTTACACGGAGCAGGGGGACGAGCGGATGTCAACACCATATGAAATCTTTGACTGCGGCTATGCGCCCTATTTCTACGAAGCCATAAAAATGCGGTATCCCGAATATTGCAGGGACTTACCCGCAGTTAAGGCAAGAGCGGACAGTGCAGAGAGGGGAGGGCGTTAAGCATGGAAGCGGCGGTTGCGTTAAGGGAACAGCCGGAAATCCGGGAGCTGTTTGAGGTTCTGGAGGGGAACGGGCTGAAAAAAGAGCGGCAGGAAGTGGAAACCCTTGTCAATTATCTGGAGGGCATGGAAAGCCAGTTCGGGGAGGTCATAAAGGAGCTGAAAGAAGTGCGGGGGCAGTTGGAGAAGATTCAGGACAAAGGCATAAAAGCGACTGCCGCCCGGCTATTGGACAGCGCAGAGGGCAAAGTGCAGGAGATTGGCGGTCAGATTGCCCTTGTAAAGACAAACCTTGTCCGTTCCGCTAAAAATGCGGTGCATGATTTTAAGGAGAAAGGCGTGGACGCATTGCGCAAAGCGGTGTCCGCCATGAAAATTCCGGCTGCTTTATCTGTTCTGAAGGAGGGAATGCACAGCGGCATGGAAAGCATGGAGAGAAATGCGGCGAAGATTGGCATTGTCGGCGGCGAGCTGAACAAGGCGGCGCAGCACACGAAAAATGCGGGGCGGGCGTTGATCGGCAGGCGTACCAGAGAGCCAGCCGAGCAGAAAGGGGATAAAGGCGTCCTTGCGAAAATCCAGAGAGCATTTTTATCTTTCGGCAGGTCATTTTCCGCTATGGAAAAGGCGGCGGAGGACACACAGAAACGGATGGAGCAGTTTTGCCGGGGCGGGGAGAAAAAGCCATCGGTGAAAGCGGAGCTAAAGCAGATAAAAAGCGGGAGGAAAGAAAGCCAGAAGATACAGCCAGCCAGAGAGCAGGCAAGGTAACCAGTGACACGCAGGCGTAATGCCTGCCATTTTAATATCCGGCAAAATGCCAAAGAAAAAGCGTTTTGCCGGAGTTTATGGAGGATTTTTCAATGAAGAAAAAATTTTATATCTATACCGCAGGGGCGGTACTCTGTACCCTGCTTTTTTGCGTTTCCATGTTTCAGGTCATAAGCCATTATGCCAGCGCAGGCAGGGCAACAGATGAATTTGAGCAGTTAGTGGAGATTGTGGAGCAGGCAGAGGAAGCGGAAGAAAACAGGGAAACGCCGGAGGAAACAGCAGAGGGAGAGAGCCAGTCGCCGCTTGCGAAATATCAGGAGCTTTTCAACCAGAACAACGAGATGGCAGGGTGGATTTCCATTGACGGGACAAACATCAACTATCCGGTGATGTTCACGCCGGACAATCCCGATTTCTACCTGAAGCGCAGCTTTGAAAAGGAATACAGTGCTTACGGCGTGCCTTATATTGCAGAGCATTGCAATCCCTTTGAACCGAGCGACAACGTTATTATTTACGGACACCACATGAAGAACGGGACAATGTTCACCGGGCTGATGGATTATGAGAGCCGGAAATTTTACGAGGGACACAAGACGATCCACTTTGACACGCTCACGAAAACAGCAGACTATGAAGTGATTGCAGTATTCAAGACCACGGTATATGACAATACGGGGTTCAAGTATTACCTGTTTGCTAATGCGGAAACGGAGGAAGAGTTTCAGGAATATGTGGATAAGTGCAAATCGCTGTCCCTCTATGACACGGGAGTGACCGCAGAGTACGGGGATAAGCTGATTACGCTTTCCACCTGCGAGTATTCCAAAGCAAACGGGCGGCTTGTAGTAGTTGCCAAAAAGGTTGCAGAGTAACAGCAGGTTTGCCTTAAAGGAGGGCGGGCGATGAGCAAAGAAATCAAGACACGCCAAGTCCATAAGGATGTAAAGGCACTGGATAAGACCGTGACGGGCATGGAACGTGTAAAGCGTGCCTATGTCCGCACAAAAGAAAGCGTTGAAGGCGCACAGCCGCAGGAAAAGAGATACGCTTCCCCAACAGAGTATGCCGAGGACAAAACAGAGCGGGGAGCCGACCGTGTCGCCCATGAAGCCGCACATCAGGCAAGGAAACAGGGCGGCAGGCTTGTGGACAAGGCAAAGGAAAAGCACCGGATTTCCAAAGAAACGAAAGAAACCAGAGAGGCAGTCCGTGAGGGGAGAAACCCCACACACGGGGAGCCTTCCCAATCTCCCCCGCCTTCCGCCCCGTCAGGCAGGGGAGAGCCTTACCATCCGAAAGAGCAGATGATAAAAAAGGCGCAGGAGCAGGCAGGGAAACAGGCGGCGCAGAAGAAAGCCGCAGGGCAGAGAGCCATACAGAGGGCGTCACAGCAAAGAATTTCACAGCGGAAAGCAGAACAGCAGGCGGAGCAAATCCGGGAACTTCCCAAGCAGACGGTTAAAACCCTAGACCGGGGCGAAAAGACGGTCAAGACCGCAGGGAAAACGGGGCAGACGGTGAAGCATACCGGGAAAGGAACAATCAAATCTGCCGCCAAATCCGTAAAAACTGCCGGGCAGACCGCAGGGAAAAGCGTAAAAACCACAAAGGAGGCGGCAAAGACCGCAAAAGCAGCGGCGAAAGCGTCCGTAAAGACAGCGGAAAAAACAGCACGGGCAGCAAGACAGGCGGCACGGGCAGCGGAACAGGTGGCAAAGGCAACAGCAAAAGCAACGGCAAGAGCAGTAAAAGCCATTATTGCCGGGACAAAGGCACTCATATCCGCCATTGCTGCAGGGGGATGGGCAGCCGTCCTTATTTTAATTATTGTCCTTCTGTTCGGCGGAATCCTCTGCATGGTGGGCGGCGGCAATTCCAGCACGGTAAGCCCGGTCAGTACGGAGGTGGAAGCCTATGAGCCAGTGATCCGCCTATATGCGAACCAGTACGGAATAGGGGAATATGTGGAGCTGATCAAGGCGGTCATGATGCAGGAGAGCGGCGGTCAGGGCAGCGATCCCATGCAGAGTTCCGAGAGCGGCTATAATACCAGATACCCAAGGGAGCCGAACGGAATCACCGATCCGGAGTATTCTATCGAGTGCGGCGTTCAGGCATTAAAAAACTGTCTGCAAAGCGCAGGGGTGGAAAACCCGGTTGACATGGAGCATATCAAGCTGGCGTTGCAGGGGTACAACTTCGGGAATGGGTATATCGCATGGGCGCAGGGCAACTATGGGGGATATACCGCCGCCAATGCCGCAGAGTTTTCCGATATGATGGCGGAGCGGATGGGCTGGAGCAGTTACGGGGATAAGCAGTACGTCCCCCATGTACTCCGGTATTATGTGTTCGGTAGAATCCCCACCGGAATCGGCAGTCAGGCAATCGTGCAGGTGGCATTGACGCAGGAAGGCAACAGCGGGGACACCTACTGGAGTTGGTATGGGTTTGACGGCAGGGTGGAATGGTGCGCCTGTTTTGTGTCGTGGTGTGCCCAGCAGTGCGGCTATCTGGAAAGCGGCGTAATACCGAAGTTCTCCTTATGTTCGGACGGTGTGGACTGGTTTAATGCCCGTGGGCAGTTCCAGGACGCAAGCTATGTCCCGGCAGCAGGGGACATTATTTTCTTTGATTGGGGGAATGACGGAACCATAGACCATGTGGGCATTGTGGAGAGCGTGACGAATGGCGTAGTGAATACCATAGAGGGCAACAGCGGGGATGTCTGTGCAAGGAGAAGTTACAGCATGGGTAGTGATTCCATTTATGGGTATGGCGTTCCGGCATATTAAGGACAGGGGCAAAAGGAAAACCAGAGGTTTATTCCTCTGGCTCTTTTGCTTTACATATCCCCTGTGCTGTTCCTGCTATGATAGTCAACTCTGAATCATCGAATGTGTCAAAGAGTGCATCCAATTGTCGGCGTAAAGTTGATTTTTCTGTCGGAAATTCGGGATGTATGTACTGGTCAACGGATATGTGGAATATGGTCACAAGCTGGATGAACAGTGGAAAGCTGGGATATTGCCCCTCTTTTTCAATGGACTGCAAATGTCTTGCGGAAATGCCGAGTTCTTCGGCTAATTCCTCTCTTGTGATTCTCTGTTTCTCACGGGCGTTTTGAATTGCCTGCCCTAATTCCATAAAGTCAAAGTTTCCTGCGGCTTCTCTCATTTTTTTCACCACCTGTTCGGATAGATTTGTTCTATTTATTATACAGAAATAAAAGTTCTACTTAAACGATGTGTAATCCCTTGTGATAGGAGATTAAATATCTTCATATAAGAGATAAAAATTCCTATATACATAGTTGATATTGTTCGTTTAAACGGATATAATGGATACAGCACGATTAAGGAGGTTAGAAATGTTTGAATATATGACAGCGCAAGAAGCCGCAGAACTTTGGGGAATCTCGGTACGGCGAGTGCAGCGGCTTTGTAAAGAAAATCGAATAGAGGGAATATTAAATGTGAATCGGGTATGGCTTATTCCGAAAGGTACAGAGAAACCTTTAGACAAGCGGAGAAAATCTGAAAGAGGTGGTATTTGTGAATAGTAAAATATTATTGGTAGATGATGAAAAAGACATTGTAGATTTGATGGAAGAAGTGCTGCGGCAGGATGGCTTTCAGAATATTCAAAAAGCATATACAGGTATGGATGCGTTGGAAATGTGCAGAGAGTTTCAACCAGATGTAATTGTACTGGATATTATGCTTCCAGATATTGATGGTATAGAAGTATGTAAAAAAATACGTGAATCTTCAATATGTTCTATTCTGTTTCTTTCTTCAAGGAATGATGATATTGATAAAATACTTGGGCTGTCAAGTGGTGGGGATGATTATATAACAAAACCTTTCAGTCCACGGGAAATTGTGTTCCGAATTAAGGCACAGATCCGCCGTCAGCAATATCAGACTACTGCACAAACAGATGATAAAAATTTGGTTATTGTTGATACCCTGTCATTAGATAAAGATAGCAGCCGTATCTATAAGGACGGAAAAGAAATCAGTCTGACCGGGCGAGAATTTTTACTCCTAGCGTATTTCATGGAAAATGCGAATAAGATTATCAGCAAAGACCGTCTGTATGAGCAAGTCTGGGGAGAAAGCGGTGGCATTTGTGATAATACGATTATGGTTCATATCCGACATCTTCGTGAGAAAATTGAAGAAACGCCTTCAAATCCTAAGCTACTTATTACAGTTAAAGGCTTAGGCTATAAATTAAAGAAAAGGATTGATTAAATGAAAAAATCTGGTTATCGCTCCATATTACATATATATTTGATGCTTTTTCTGGCAGTATTTATTGTGATAGTATTTGCTGGTTTCCTTATTCTTTCCATTATTACAGTTCATGCGCCTGCCAATTCTTTTGCAAGAAGCGATTATCCAATGGAATTTACAAGAGAGTTTGGAGAACAGATTATTTTTATAGATGATATACCTGGGATTAAGCAGTCTGGTTTGGAATTGTTGCAATCAAATCAAGCAGGGATACAGATATTAAACGACAGTGGGCAGGAAGTAGCTGGTTATCAAAAGCCTCAAAATGCAAAAGATTTTTACTCTGATGCAGAACTTTTAAAGATATGCCAAACAGGACATAGCGGAGACAGTCAGACAACATTGTTTATTGGAACTATAACGCATAACGGAAAGGATTACACATACATTATTTACTTTCCTTTGAATATATCAAAAATTACTATGTATTTGAATGGTGATAGATTTACAGCGGGAAAATCAATCATATTATGGTGCATAAGTACTGTATTTTTTATAATTCTTATATCTGGATTCATATATGGTTTTTGGATAACGAAAACTATAAACCGTATGTCTGTATCCATTAAAAATATTGCGGGGCGTTCTTATGTGCCTATATCAAATAATGGAGTTTTCAATGATGTGTTTGAAAGTTTGAATGATTTAGATATGGAAATTAGGGCAAGTGATAATTTAAAAGAGCAGACGGAAAAGATGCGGAAGGACTGGATTGCAAACATTACCCATGATTTGAAAACGCCATTATCTCCCATAAAGGGATATGCAGAAGTGCTGTCTGAACAAGATATTACATCTGGTGAAAAGGTAAAAAGATATTCCAATGTGATACTGAAAAATGTTTCTTATATAGAATCTCTGATTGATGATTTAAAGTTGACTTACCAGTTAGAGAATGGTATGTTTCCCGTTAAGCGTGAAGAACAGAATTTTGTTGGCTTTTTAAGAGAACTTGTGATTGACATTTTGAATAATCCAGAGTACGAAAATCGTATCATTCATTTTGATTCTGCGAGGGAAGATATTATGTTTTCTTTTGACCGCAAATTATTGACACGGGCTTTTCAAAATCTGATTGTGAACGCTTTTGTACATGGAAGTGAAGATACAGAGGTAACGATACAGATTTCAGTAATGGGCAACATCATGGAGGTCATTGTTTCTGACAATGGGAACGGTATGTCCCCTTATGAAACAAGCCATCTCTTCCAGAGGTATTATCGGGGGACAAATACAGAAAAGAAAACAGCAGGAACGGGATTAGGTCTTGCCATAACGAAAAGTATTATTGAAGCACAGGGCGGAAATATCATAGTGGAAAGTGAAATTGGTGTTGGAACAGATTTTAGAATTTGTTTTCCTGTCACTTAAGGCTTTCTGATTATTGCTAAGTGGCTAGAGGTATCTTAAGGTTAATTAAGGTTGCCAGCAAGTGAGATTAAGGTTGATAGCTTATTATTTGAATTGTAATAGCTGTCAACCTTTTTTGTGTTTTACGGATGGAGGTGAAGAAATGAGATTAAAAGTAAAAAAAGGTATTCCAATATTGATTACCGTTGTTATTACGTTATTGGTGGGATTTGTGTTGATAGCATTTATGTTACGTCCCCAAGTATTGGATATAAAGGATGTTGATTTCAATACGATTGCTGACGGAGAGTACATAGGAATATGCCAGAATAAAATACTCCTCGCTGTTGTCAAAGTCCATGTGAAAGACCATGAAATAAGCGATATTGAAATTTTAGAGCATAAAGATTCCTATATGGAACAGGCAAAACAAATTGCTGATGGTGTATGTTCCAATCAATCTTTAGATGTTGATGCTGTTTCTGGTGCAACATTGACAAGCAGCACAGTATTGAAAGCAATTGAAAACGCATTAACAGAGAATCCATAATGATTTTCTACGAAAGAAAGCAGGTGTGAGATTTGAAGATTATTTTGAAATACATTCTCACGAATGTAAAAGAAAGAAAAACACGGACTATCGTTATGATACTGTCAATACTGCTTTCCACTATACTATTATTCGTTTCTTTTTCAATCGGCACGTCCTATGAAAACGCACAACGAAAAATGGCTCGTGGAATTGCGGGGACTGCAACGGTGTCCGTCAGTCCAAAGGATATGAATCTTGTTGTAGATTTAAACGACATTCCAGAATCATCTTCTATACAGACTAAGGTTGGTTTGTTAAAGGGGAGTGCTTTGTATCATGAAAAGGGATATTATGAAACAATTGATTTGATAGCTTCTGACCTAACGCTCTTAAATCAAATAAATAAACCCCGATTAGTGGATGGCGGAGAAATCAAGGATTTTACGGGAAATCAGATTATTTTGCCAGACCGTTTTACTTCAAAATACGGAATTGAAAAGGGTGATACCGTTACGCTTCAGATTGGTGGCATTCCTATCTCGTTTGAAGTAGCCGAAATTGCCCGTTATGATACTGTTTTTCTAAGACATACCAGAGGGGCAACAGCTTTACTTCCGAAATCTACATTGGAGGAAATCTTACAATATGAAAAGGGGTATAGTGAGATTTTAATTGAGCCTGCTATGGGCGTTTCTACGGATGAGTTGATAGACACGTTATCGAAAGAGCTTTCCGATGGTTCCCTTGTTGTATCGAAAATAGTAAATGAAACTCAGATAGTTGCTGATGCAAGGCAAAAGTCAATGCCATTTTTTCTCATTAGTTTTTTTTCCTTAACGATGAGTGTTTTTATCATTTACAGCAGTTATAAGGTCATTACATTAGACCGCTTACCCATAATTGGAACATTCCGCAGTATTGGGGCAACCCAAAAAACAGTAACCCGTATTCTGATGCTTGAAAGTGCTTTGTATGGCTATATCGGGGGTATCATAGGGATTCCGCTTGGTATTAGAGCTTTAAAACTGATTTTACAAGGCATGGGAGATTCTTTGTCGCAGGGAATAGAAATTCCAGTGGTTATTACTGGAACAGCGGTTTTGCTGTCCTTTGGAGTTGCGGTTACTGTTTCAATGCTTAGTGCATGGATTCCCGTCCGACGTGCAAGCAGGTTGCCAATCAAGAGTGTCATTTTGGGTGTTATAGAAGAAAGGCATATGCCCAATCGCTTAATTGTTATTATTGGCGTTCTGTTGTTTGCTGTATCCGTAATTTTACCAAATGTTGCTTCTGGAGGGATGTTGTATCTTGCAGGAGGCTTCTCCTTGTTAGGATTGATAGTTGCAACAATCTTAGTGATTCCGCTTCTTGTCAATCTCCTCTCGAAAGGTCTGGAACGTGTGTATGCAGTTATTTGGGGAAATGAGGGGATGTTAGCATCAAGAAATATGAGGGATAACAAAAATATAACACAAAATATAACTTTGCTGTTTATCAGTATTTCCGCTGTTATTGCGATTACGGTAGTTGGAAATTTTGTCAACACGTACATCACGGATGTATTTAACGGAGCTGAGCTTCAAGGATTTGCAGATGGGGAAATGAATCATGATTTTGTCCAGCAAATCGAGAAAATGGATGGTATTGGAAGGGTATTGCCAGTTTATGTTTTTAATAACGAAATTCAATGTGAGAATATCGTATTTTCCCGTTTGGAAGCAACGGACAATTTGGAGTGGTACAATTCAATGTTGAATTTGCATTATACAAAGAAAGATATGGAAAGTTCTGCTGTTTCTGAATTTATGGAGACACGTTCTATTGTTTTGAGTGAAGATTGTTTAGAGCGGGCTGGCTTTAGGATTGGCAATACCGTGACATTGGCGAATGGTGTGGGAAGCAATTCTTATGTCATAGTCGGCAGTTTCAAATCAAGGGCAACTGATGTGGAAGCGGTTATCCCGTCCGCTTATGCTGTTTTGGATTTTGGTGCTTCAAATTATAACTTTTTAGCATATACCGCTGCTGATCCGGATTCTATTATGGTACAGATACGGGATCTGTTTGGCAGTACACAAAATTGGAGCAGAACCGTGGAGGAATTTAACGCAGATGCCCTTTCTACGGTAGGAGCTTTTTTGAAACCAATGCACAGTATGACATATTTTATTTTGTTACTGGCTGCTGTTGGTATTATCAATAACCTGCTGATTAACTACATGCAGAAACGGCGCACGATTGCAATGTATAAATCAGTCGGTTTGAGCAACAGGCAAAATATAAAAATTACATTCATCGAAAGTTTTACTTCTGGAATAATTGGAGCATTTGTTGCTATAACGGTGTCTTTCTTGGAAATCCAGACAATTTTTTTGGTGGCAGGCCCCAAAATTTCAATGCTGCCAGAATTAGATTTCAGGGCTTTCCTATCGGCTGGGACGATGGGCGTTATGATTACTTTGATAGGTTCTGTTGTTCCTATTACAAAAAGCAGAAAAATGAAGTTAGTGGAAGAAATAAAGTTTGAATAATGGAGGACAGGAAATGAAATCAATTACTGGCAATATTGCTATTGAGGGAAAAAATATAGTCAAGGATTTTGAACTTGGCAATACAACGACAAGGGTGTTAAAAGATGTTTCAATAAAAGTCTTAAAGGGCGAATTTGTTTCCATTATGGGGCAGTCTGGCTCTGGAAAAAGCACACTCCTATATATTTTAGGTGGTCTGGATACTCCGACCAGAGGAACGGTTTCCATGAATGGGATAGACATATCTAAATTCAATGATGAAAAGATGAGTAAGATCAGACGGCAGAAAATAGGGTTTGTTTTTCAGTTTTATAACCTTATTCCCAACTTGAATGTAGAGGAAAATATCATGTTGCCCTTGTTATTGGATGGAAAGAAGACACGGGATTATAGAAAGCAGCTTAATGAAATTTTGGAAGTTGTTGGACTAACCGACAGAAGAAAGCACACGCCGAGAGAATTGTCAGGAGGTCAGCAACAAAGAGTCGCCATAGCCCGTGCGTTAATTGGTAGTCCAGAAATCTTGTTCGCAGATGAACCGACAGGAAATTTAGACAGTGCGACAGGTGCTGAAATTATGGATTTATTACGAGCAATTAATCAAGATAGCGGACAGACAATTCTTATGGTAACACATTCTCCAGAAGCAGCGAAAAGCAGTAATCGTGTGATTACGGTAAAAGACGGAATGATTGAATAAGCAAATAGGTTAAAAATATAGTTTGGATAAGCCCGTCAAATAAAAAAAACAGTGTTTTGGCGGGCTGTATCTTCACGCCCAAATGATAATAACTTTACCCTTCAGACCTGTTTTTGAGTTTGGAGGGATTTTTATTGCCTGCAAATAGCAATTTCTATTTTCATATACGATATAAAGGGACGGATAACCCGTTAAAAAAATCCATGTTAGTACAAGGGGGCTTTCTACCCAACAAGTAGAAGTCAAATTTCTATATAATAGAAGTAAATTCTCCTTAGACCGTAAAGGTGTGACAGCCTTTGCGGTTTTTCTTTTATCGATTTTTGCTGGAACACGTCGTAAAACTTTTTGTTGTGTTGGCTGCCGTTCACCGCCTGCCAATCTGGATTTTTAACAAAAAATTCAGATTGGAGGAAAGGATATGGAGGGTAACCGCCCAAAAAGAAGAAAGGATAAGTATAATCCTTATACTATATACGAAAAGGACAAGCATTATTACATTTCATTTAAAGATGGACAAGGGGTTTTACATAAATTGGAAATCAGCAGGGCATTGTATGACGCTTTTGATTCATTTGAATTAGATGATCTGGTGTACCTCAATGTAGTGGACAGGCACATCGAGCAGTCCGAGGTATGGGAAGCGACTTTGAATGTGAGGGCAGTGAAAAAGCCTGAAAGCATGGAAGAGGTTGTGTTCCGCAAGCTTCAGACAGAAAAGCTACATAAGGCAATCAATGAACTGCCGGAAAAGCAGAAGAAAAGGCTTATACTGCATTATTTTCAAGAATTGACCTATGTGGAAATCGCAGAGCGGGAGCAATGCTCAACCAGAGCAGTAGAGTACAGCATACATGGGGCAATTCAAAGCCTGAAAAAGTTTTTTGAAAAAAATTAAAAAAGGACTTTCGGGTTTTGCCTGATTAGTGAGGAAACAGGTGAGGGAGATAAAAATTCCCTTGCCTGTTTTCCGCATTTATGCACATGGATTTTGTGCATGGAGGGATGCCCGAAGGGTATTTCCGTTATGCGGTGAATGGGTTTGTACTCTGAAAACTTCATACCCATTCACCAAGTACATTCCTGTTGTTATCGTGATGAGCGTAAGCCACGTTAGCAGGTACGCCATGAGCTGGATGGGGATAAAAGCAGCGGAATCGCACAGACAGAAAGAAAATGGTTTGCGGCTGTCCTATCCCCATCTAAGGAGCGGGAAATACCGGGTTATAAATATCAGTTTGCTACTGATAGGGCGATAACAGGCAGCAGGGACAATGATACTCCCGTCCAGTCACAAGTCGAGCGTTAAAAGCGTCGCAACAAATGAGGGCGGCTCCGGGTGATCCCCGGAAGGGTGCGATTCCCGTGGAACTGGTCAGCAGCCAGTCGTTTGGTGACTTCCCTTGTTTATTGTGAAAACGGTAGATATGAAAGCCGGGGTGTCGAGGACAAATAGGCTTATAAGGCTAAAAATGGTAGCCGGACACAAAGCATGAAAATATTCTGAAGAATAGTCAAAAGGCTATGTTCTTGTGTTCGGCTGATACATACCTACTTTTCCGATAGGTTAAATGATTATAACAAGAATGATGGACATAGGAGGATACTTTTTATTATGGAAGAAAGAAAAATCAGGCGTGGGGATATTTATCATGCAGACTTAAATCCTGTTTTTGGAAGTGAGCAGGGCGGCTATCGTCCGGTGCTGGTTATTCAGAATAACAGAGGGAATCAATACAGTCCAACCGTAATTGTAGCAGCAATTACAAGTAAGCCGAAGTCAAAAATGCCCACTCATGTTCCAGTGCCGGCAGATATGCAGGGACTGGAAAAAGATTCTGTTGTACTGTTAGAGCAACTACGGACATTAGATAAAAAGAGGTTGGTAGATTATATAGGAACGCTGGACAGGCAGCAAATGTTAAAGGTTGATAAAGCATTATGCTCCAGTACCGGAATGAAGAAACAGGATAAACCAATTTTGATGTGTCTTTGTCCGATATGTGCAAAACCGTTTTATGATTCCAAAGAGCATTTTATCCAGAGGGCAGATAAGAATCAAAATTTAAAGGATACTTGTATGTTTTGTAATAGCAGACAGGGGTACGATTATTTAATAAGGAAAAGGCATTGTAGTGAGAACAAACATAATTAAAAAGTCAAGTATGCGATTTGGAAATTCGCACATTAGACGGGAGGGGATTGCAAAGCTATGATAATAGCAAGCAGTCCCTTTTGTTTTTCGGGAGGTGACTGATATAGATACCATGAATTTGCAGAAACAGGTTTATGATGCCGATGATATTCAAAAGCTATTGGGCATTGGCAGAAGCAAGGCGTATGCATTTTTGGATGAGGCATACGAGAGGCAGAAACCGTTCAGGGTGATTAAAATAGGAAAGCTGTACCGGGTTCCCAAAGAGGGATTCGATAAATGGTTAAATGGAGAAATCTAAATGTGCGGAGGTGGTAAGAATGGGAAAGAAAACACAGGAAAAAAGTGTTGCTTTTTTTGAGCGAAATTCATGGTATCACCGTACAAAGGTAATTCAAGACAACGGTACTGTTAAATATGGAAAAAAAGGCGGGTTTTCCAGCCAGGGAGAAGCGGAAGCCAGTTATAGGAAATGTGAGGAGGAGTTTAATACTCTGTTGCGGAAGCAGCAGCTTTCAAGCAAAACAAATAAAGAAGTTCTGTTTAAGGACTATCTGATCTATTGGTTTGAAGAAGTATTTTCAAAAAGAATCGAAACGACAACAAGAATGGTTGGGGCATATGTCTTGTATGACCTGATCATTCCCAATATTGATTATGACATTAAGATGCGGTTTGTCAGTGTGGAATATCTGGATGAGCTGCTGGAAAGAGTATCAAAGGCTTGTGCTTCGGCGGGGAACAAAGGACGGGAAATTCTAAATCTTGCGATGAAAGAAGCGGTTATTGAGGGATATATCAATGTAAATCCCGTACCGGAAACGAAGCCATATAAGAGAAAGAAACCTAATATTGTGATTCTCAGCAGGGAAAAAATAAAAATTCTCCTTCAGGCAGCTTCAAAAGATAACTGGTATCTGGAAATTCTGTTGGGACTGTTTTGCGGATTGCGGAAAGGTGAAATATACGGTCTGAAATTTTCCGATTTTGACTTAGAGAATCATAGTGTGAAAATCAGCAGACAGATTGTTGCGAACCCTATCATAAAAGAAGGGAGCAGGATTGAAGAAAATGTTTCAATCGAACGTGATCCCAAAACACCAAACAGTTTCCGAGTTTTGCGTGTGCCGGAGGTCATTATTACGGAGCTGGAAAAAAGGAAATGTCTGATAGAGATATATAGAGAAAAGATGCAGGAGAATTTCGTTGATAATGATTATATCAGTTGTCAGGCAAATGGAAAGGTACATAGCTTGTCCGCCATGAATATTGCTTTGAAAAAGCTGTGTGTGCGGAATGGGCTTCCTGCTGTAACCGTGCATGGGCTTCGCCATATGTTTGCCACTATTTTAGTGGAGCAGGGTGTTCCTCTTGCGAAAATATCCGGGCTGTTAGGGCATAGTTCCGTTAATACAACATTTGAATATTATTGCGACGTCATGGATGAGAAAGAAAAGATTATTGCCTTTATGAATGATGCTTTTACTCCTGAAGGCAGGGAAGGGACAGGGTAACATGGAATTTGATTTGAAATTACAGCAGTTTGTTGACTGGAAGGTTTATAATGTCACACCGATTAAAAATAAATTTGGCTATCGTGTAGTGCTGATGTATGCGGACGGGACTAAAATGCCGCAGCAGAAATCAGGGTTTGCGACAAAGAAAGCAGCCAATGCAGACAGGGACAAGACGCTTGGTGAACTGTACTCAGGCACATATGTGGTGTATAGCAATGTAAAAGTGAAGGATTTTATGCTGTTTTGGCTTGAAAAGGAAATGCGTCCACGCATTACAAGCGGTTCCTATGAAACCTATTCTAACATTGTAAATAATCATGTTATTCCGGCAATGGGCAATATTAAAATGATGGAAATCAAGCGGAGCCATATCCAGAGCCTGTATAATGAAGAAGCGGCGGCTTCTGTTTCTATCGCAAGGCTGGTGAAAACGGTGATGAACACATCCATGCAGTATGCTGTAAATAAGAAAATCATATCCATCAACCCAACGATTGATGTGGCACTGCCAAAGCAGGTAGAGAAGAAAGCCTATCATACCCGGAACATTGATACACAAAAGACGTTGAATATGGAGCAGGTTTTAACGCTCATTGAAGCGAGTAAGGATACGCCAATCCATATTCAGGTACTTTTTGCAGTATTGTTGGGATTAAGACGGTGTGAAATCAATGGGGTAAAATATTCTGATATAGATTATATCAACCGGACATTAAAAGTACAGAGGCAGCTAGGCAAGAAGCCAAACACGACTGCCGGGGACTTTCCGGCTAAGACGTTTACAAAACAGGAAATCGGACTGAAAACGCCGTCCAGTTACCGAACCATCCCCATACCGGATTATGTGTTTGAAGCCATTCTGGAAGAAAGAAAAGTATATGAGAAGAACCGCAGAAGGCGGTCAGGCACATTTCAGGATTTGGACTATATCTGCTGTTCCACTTATGGGCGTCCGAGAAGCAAGGATTTTCACTGGAGGCATTATAAGAAACTGTTGGAGGACAATGGACTGCCCAATATAAGATGGCATGATTTGCGAAGTACCTTCTGTACTATTTTATTAAAAAACAATTTCAATCCCAAAGCGGTATCACAGTTAATGGGACATGCAAAAGAAATTATTACCATAGATGTTTATGGAGATACAGCCGAAATTATAGAGGACTGCTTAGATGATCTCCAGCCATTTATTGATGAAGTAATCCCGAAGGAAGAAAGTGAAAGCGGTACAGACTTTTCAGAAGATAATTATATAGAACAAATCAGTGAATTTTTTGCATGAAACTAAGATACTGGCATAACCAAAACATATAAAAAAGTACAGAACAAAAGTTCGATTTTGGTCTGTACTTTTTTGGACTTATATGTTATAATGAAAAACCAAATGACTGGATAATACTATTTGTACTGGTTAGTGTTATTCAGTGCTGTTTCATTTCAAAAATACGGTTTTGTGACCTGCATTCGTGTAATTGTTATTTTAACGCTTATTCGCCAGCTTTGCAAGTCCATTTTACACGAATCGAAAATCAAATTACACGAATTTCGGGCGAATAGGCGAACTTTTTTCGGTCACAAATTGGAGGTTTTCATATGCCAGAGTTCAAATTACATGCCCCATACAAGCCCACAGGCGACCAGCCGCAGGCAATCGCAGAACTGGTCAAAGGCTTTCAGGAGGGCAACCAATTCCAGACTTTACTAGGGGTTACGGGTTCCGGCAAGACTTTTACAATGGCAAATGTGATACAAGCCTTGCAGAAACCGACACTCGTAATCGCCCATAATAAGACGTTGGCGGCGCAGCTCTACGGAGAATTCAAGGAGATGTTCCCTGAGAATGCAGTGGAATATTTTGTGTCCTACTACGATTATTACCAACCAGAAGCTTATGTTCCCTCAACGGACACCTATATTGCCAAAGATTCGTCAATCAATGACGAAATTGACAAGCTGCGTCTTTCTGCTACTGCAGCTTTAGTGGAGAGAAAAGATGTGATTATTATTTCCAGTGTGTCCTGCATTTACGGTTTGGGGAGCCCAATAGATTATAAGAATATGATGCTGTCCCTGCGGCCGGGCATGGAGAAAGACAGAGATGAAGTAATCCGGAAACTGATTGATATTCAGTATACCAGAAATGATATGGATTTTCAGAGAGGAACCTTCCGGGTGCGGGGGGATGTGGTGGAAATTTTTCCGGCCAACTTTGGAGAAACGGCAATCCGGGTGGAATTTTTTGGGGATGAGGTGGACAGAATAACGGAGATTGATGTATTGACTGGGGAAATCAAGAGCCAGTTGGAGCATATGGCAGTATTTCCAGCCTCTCATTATGTGGTGGCGCCGGAAAAAATCCGCCAGGCTGCAGCAGAAATTGAACAGGAAATGGAAGAACGTGTGAAATATTTTAAAGGCGAGGACAAGCTGTTAGAAGCGCAGCGGATTGCAGAGCGCACCAATTTCGATATTGAGATGCTCAAAGAAACCGGGTTTTGCAGCGGTATTGAAAACTATTCCCGTTTCCTTTCCGGCTTGAAGCCTGGGGAAGCGCCCAATACTTTGATGGACTATTTTCCGGAAGAATTTCTGATTATTGTGGATGAGTCTCATATCACCATTCCACAGGTGCGCGGCATGTACGCGGGGGACCAGTCCAGGAAAAGCACTTTGGTAGATTATGGATTTCGTCTGCCCTCAGCAAAGGATAACCGTCCTTTGAACTTTGAAGAATTTGAGGGTAAAATAGATCAGATGCTGTTTGTATCTGCAACGCCTAATGTTTATGAGAAAGAACATGAGCTTCTGAGGGCAGAGCAGATTATCCGCCCAACCGGGCTGCTTGACCCCGAGGTGGATGTCCGTCCGGTGGAAGGGCAGATTGACGATCTGATTGGAGAAGTAAATAAGGAAATTTCCCAAAAGAATAAGGTTTTGATTACTACGCTTACTAAGAAGATGGCGGAAGACCTGACAGATTATATGCGTGAGGTGGGGATCCGGGTAAAATATCTTCATTCTGATATTGATACCCTGGAACGCGCCGAGATTATCCGCGATCTGAGGTTGGATGTTTTTGACGTATTGGTAGGAATTAACTTGCTGCGGGAGGGATTGGACATTCCTGAAATTACCCTGGTGGCAATTCTGGACGCGGATAAGGAAGGATTTTTACGTTCTGAAACTTCCCTGATTCAGACCATTGGCAGAGCGGCAAGAAATTCAGAAGGCCATGTGATTATGTATGCGGACAGTATCACAGATTCCATGCGGGTAGCGATTGATGAGACGAATCGCAGAAGAAGCAAACAGGAAGCTTATAATAGGGAACATGGAATTACACCGAAGACGATTCAGAAATCAGTCCGGGAATTGATCAGCATATCCAAGAAAGTTGCCAGAGAGGAGTATCAGTTCCAGAAAGATCCAGAATCCATGAGCAAGAAAGAATTGGAAAAACTGATTGGTGAAATTCAAAAGAAGATGCAGGCGGCAGCGGCAGAGCTTAATTTCGAAGCGGCGGCAGAGCTGCGTGATAAGATGATAGAATTAAAAAAGAATCTCGCAGATATGTAGAACACAACCGGAAAAAAGAATGATGAATCGCCTGCTTTGCATCTGGCAGAATAGAGCGGCAGTTGCGATTGAAAAAAAGGAGTTTACCGTCTATGGCAAAAGCAGAAAAGAATTTTATTAAAATACGGGGAGCCAACGAACATAATTTGAAGAACCTCGATGTGGATATTCCCAGAAATGAATTTGTGGTTCTGACTGGCTTGAGCGGTTCGGGAAAATCTTCCCTTGCATTTGATACCATATACGCGGAGGGGCAGCGCCGCTATATGGAATCCCTGTCTTCTTATGCAAGGCAGTTTTTGGGGCAGATGGAGAAACCGGATGTAGAGAAGATTGAAGGACTGTCTCCGGCAATTTCAATTGACCAGAAATCGACGAACCGTAACCCCAGATCCACGGTAGGGACAGTAACCGAGATTTATGATTATTTTCGTCTGTTATACGCAAGGATTGGCTTGCCTCATTGCCCAAAATGTGGAAAGGAAATAAAAAAACAGTCGGTAGACCAAATGGTAGACCAGATTATGTCTCTTCCAGAGGGGAGCAGGATACAGCTTCTGGCTCCGGTTGTGAGGGGGAGGAAGGGAATGCACCAGAAATTGTTTGAGCAGGCAAAGCGCAGCGGTTATGTCAGAGTTCAGGTAGATGGAAATATTTACGATCTCACGGAAGAAATTTCACTGGACAAAAATATTAAACATAATATTGAAATAGTAGTAGACCGTTTGGTGGTAAAACCGGGAATTGAGAAACGGCTTACAGATTCCGTGGAAAATGTGCTGGGACTGGCAGAGGGATTGATGACGGTGGATGTCATTAATGGGGAGCCTGTCAATTTTTCCCAGAGTTTCTCCTGTCCGGACTGCGGGATCAGTATTGATGAGATTGAGCCGAGAAGTTTTTCTTTTAATAATCCCTTTGGAGCCTGTCCTGATTGTTTTGGTCTGGGTTATAAGATGGAATTTGACGTAGATTTGATGATTCCGGATAAAAGCCTCAGCCTTGCAGGAGGTGCAATTCAGGTGATGGGCTGGCAGTCCAGCACGGATAAAGGCAGTTTTACCAATGCAATCTTAACCGCGCTTGCCAAAGAGTATGATTTTGACTTGAACACGCCTTATGAAGAGCTGCCCAAAAAGATTCAGAATGTGATTATCAATGGAACTGGCGGAAAGGAAATGAAAGTATATTATAAAGGGCAGCGGGGAGAAGGAGTCTATGACGTGGCGTTTGAAGGTCTGGTAAAAAATGTCCAGAGACGCTACCGGGAGACAGGCTCGGATACCATGAAGCAGGAATATGAACAATTTATGCGGGTAACGCCCTGCAAAACCTGCGGGGGACAGCGTTTGAAACGGGAGGCGCTTGCCGTTACTGTATCGGGAAAGAATATTCATGAAGTTACTTCCATGTCGATTCGCAGGCTTCAGGAATTTTTGGCAGCAATGGAACTTACGGAACAGCAGAAATTAATTGGCGCCCAGGTATTAAAAGAAATTCGCGCCAGAGTGGGTTTTCTGGTGGACGTTGGACTGGAATACCTGACGCTTTCCAGAGGTACGGGAACCCTTTCCGGAGGAGAAGCGCAACGCATCAGACTTGCCACCCAGATAGGCTCTGGGCTGGTTGGCGTGGCCTATATTCTTGATGAACCGAGCATTGGACTGCACCAACGTGACAATGATAAATTGCTAAATACGTTAAAAAATTTAAAAGAGCTGGGGAATACCCTGATTGTAGTGGAACATGATGAAGACACTATGCTGGCCGCGGACCATATTGTGGATATCGGGCCGGGCGCCGGAGAACACGGGGGAAAACTGGTGGCGCAGGGGACTGCCGCAGAGATTATGAAAAGCCCGGATTCCGTTACCGGGGCATATCTCAGCGGAAAAATTAAGATTCCTGTGCCGGAGCTTAGAAGAAAACCTACGGGATTCCTTAAAATTAAAGGGGCCCAGGAGAATAATCTCCAGAACATTAATGTAGAAATTCCATTGGGCGTGATGACCTGTATTACAGGAGTATCCGGCTCCGGGAAATCGTCTTTGACCAATGAAATCTTATATAAACGTCTGGCAAGGGATTTGAACCGTGCGCGGGTTATTCCGGGAAAACACAGAGCTATAGAAGGAATGGAACAACTGGATAAAGTCATTGACATAGACCAGTCTCCGATTGGAAGAACGCCACGCTCAAATCCAGCAACGTATACGGGGGTCTTTGACCAGATCCGGGATCTGTTTGCGGCGACGCCGGATGCTAAAGCAAAGGGCTATGCCAAAGGAAGATTTAGTTTTAATGTAAAAGGGGGAAGATGCGAGGCGTGTTCCGGCGACGGTATTTTAAAAATTGAAATGCATTTTCTGCCGGATGTGTATGTTCCCTGTGAAGTTTGCGGAGGCAAACGTTATAATCGCGAGACGCTGGAAGTAAAATATAAAGGTAAAAATATTTATGATGTGCTGAACATGACGGTGGAGGAAGCGTTGGAGTTTTTTGAACATGTGCCCTCTATCCGCAGGAAAATTGAGACGTTATATGATGTTGGGCTTTCTTACATTAAGCTCGGACAGCCGTCCACAACTTTATCCGGAGGAGAGGCGCAGCGGATTAAGCTTGCAACAGAACTTAGCCGCCGCAGTACGGGCAAAACGATTTACATTTTGGATGAGCCCACCACAGGTCTGCATTTTGCTGATGTGCATAAGCTTACTGAGATTTTGCAGCGTCTTGCAGAAGGCGGCAATACAGTGGTGGTGATTGAACACAATTTGGATGTTATTAAGACAGCCGATTATATTATTGACATGGGACCAGAAGGCGGGGACGGAGGCGGAAAGGTAATTGCCAGAGGAACACCGGAGGAAGTGGCCAGGGTGAAGGGATCTTATACCGGAGCATATGTGAAAAAGTATTTACAAAAATAGAAGTGGTTTGATAAAATATGGAAAAACATAAAGGGGACAGAAAGGAAACAATGATTATGAAAAAGAAACGGAACATTAAGCAGACCATTGAGTTTTATGTGATGTCAGTGGCAATTCTGCTAGGTGTCCTGCTTACTATAGTAATGATTGTCAGCAGTTTTATTTCTACGGATGTAATTCTGCTGGATAACCTTCAGCAGATGGCGAAAGCTTCTTCTCAGAATGTTGGTGCAAACCTGCATCTTCTCACAGACCGGATGGCAAATCTGGCGCTGGAACCAGCTTTGACAGAGGGGGGGAGCACCAGCGAGGAGAAGCAGAAGGTTCTCAATGAGAGGGAAACACGGATAGAATTTGTGTGGCTGGCAGCTTATGATCTGTCCGGACAGAAATTATATGGTGATGAGGAATCCCCGGATAGTATTGAGGATAAGAAATATTATAGCTATTTGACACAGACTGGCAACATTGTTATTGACGAACCGTATTATGAAAATGATATCTGGCAGCTTTGCGTGGCGCTGCCGATGAAGAAAAACGGAGAAGTGGATTCTTATCTGGTGGGAAGCTATAAATATGATCTTTTGAACGACGTGCTGAGCAATATCAATATCGGCATGACGGGCGGCTCATACATAATTAACGAAGAAGGAACGATTATTGCCGATAAAGATCTGGAAAATATGCAGAAACATGAAAATATATATGAACTGCACCATTCTGGTAAAAATAAAGATATATTCGATAATATGCTTAATTTTCAGACGGGATCGGAGTCCATGCGCCTGCATGGAGTGAGTCATTATGTGGCCTATGCCCCGGTACCTGGAACCAATTGGACTCTGATTATAGACGCGCCCCGAAAGGAATTTCAGGGAACCTTGTTCCTCTCGCTGTTTGTCTGTATTGTCCTTGCCGTATTATTGCTATTAATTGCGCGGTATGTGATCGTTAAAATGGCAGACAGCATCTCAAACTCTTTGTCTCTGGCAACGGGAAGACTTACGTCATTGTCCGAGGGGAATTTGAAAGATGAAGTCGTACTTGCCAAAACCAATGAGGAGGCGCAGATCCTCACAGGAGCTCTGGCAAAGACCATTGCCAGTATGGATGGTTACATCAATGATATTGAGACTTCCCTGGGATATCTGTCAGAAGGAGATTATTCAAAAGAGGTTCCGGATTCCTTCAACGGAGATTTCGCGGCAATCCGGGAAGCATTGATTTCCATAACAGAATCACTGAACGACACCATGCGCAGAATCAATCATTCCTCATTGGCAGTGAACGAAAATTCCTCGGAGGTGTCGGGGTACGCCAAACGGCTGTATGACGGGTCCATAGAGCAGGGAGCCGCCCTGGAACGTTTAATCGAGAGTATACAGAGTATAACAGAGCAGATTAAGCATATTAACGAGAATGCGGAATTAGTCAAACAATGTGCTGACAGCGCCCAGGATAAAGTGGATCAGGGGCAGGAGCAGATGAACGTTATGCTGAATACCATGCATGATATCTATGAGAATATGCAGGAGATTATAAAAATCAGCCAGTTGATTGAAGAGATTTCTTCCCAAACCAGCCTCCTTGCCCTGAACGCATCTATAGAGGCCGCGCGCGCAGGAGAGTCGGGACGTGGATTTGCGGTGGTGGCACAACAGATTGGCGTTTTGTCAGACCAGACGGCAAACGCCTTAAAACAGACGGGTAATATCATTGAACAGGCAAATATTTCCATAGAGGAAGGCTTAAAAACGGCAGACGCCACGGCGGCTTCGTTCCGAGAAATCTATACGGCGGCAGAGAAGTTTACCGGGATATCGAACAGTATGGCGGTAGTGGCAAGGCAGCAGAAGGAAGCAGTTTTACTGGTAACAGCGGAGGCAGACAAAGTCCTTGAGATTGCAAATACGAATCAGCAGCTTGCCCGCGAGACGGACGAGACGGCGGCGCAGTCACTGACCCAGGCAGAAGAACTGGGCGAAGTAGTGGCGGCGGTAAAATTAAGAGGAGGTACTCTGGAATGAAAATAAAGAGAATGGCAGCGTTTCTTTTAGTGAGCGCCATGGTGTCAGGATGCGGCGGCAATAAAATGAAGGATGGCTATTATACGGCGGAAATGGCGGATTTTTCTCATGGATGGAAAGAATATGTCTGCATCCAGGTAAAAGACGATACAATTGTATCGGCGGAATTTAATGCCAAGGACACCAGTGGTTTTATCAAAGCATGGGATAATGAATATATGAGAAATATGGGTACGGAAACCGGAAATTATCCCAATCAGTATACCAGGGAGTATGTCAGACAGTTAATAGAAGGGCAGAAGGAGACAGAGGTTGATCTGATGACCGGAGCGACTCATTCTGGAGATAATTTTAAGAAATTGGTTCCGGCAGTGATCGAACAGGCAAAGAAAGGGGATTCCAGGACCGTACAGGTAGAGTAACCCTTGTAAACTGTCAGAAGAATAAAATGGATTTCCTGCGCCAGCTTCCTCAACACTTGCGTTTGAAGCGCTGGATGCCGGGGGAAGTCCGTCTTGCGCGGAATGGGGAAAAGGAGACATAGTGAAGCCTGATAATAAAAAGCTGTGCAGCATTGCCTGCACAGCTTATATTTTCGGGGAGTACCTCCTGGATCCCGAAGAATCCAGGAAGCATGAGTTATGAAAAATTATATTAGCTTGGTAGCTAGTACGAGTTTAGTATAACCGGATTTTGTGACAGATATGTGAAAAAATGAAAAAGAATTTCATAAAAATATAAAAATTATATAAACTTATTTATGGAATTATTTGGAAAATGTGAAAGGAAAAAGGTTTTTTTATATTTTGTAAAAAAATGCTTTGAAAATTGTTCATGATTGTATATAATGTAGGTATGTATGGAAAAATAGAGTTATTATGTTTAGATAGAGAAACGAAAGGGGACAAATAGGATGTCTACAGATATAGGAATCGATTTAGGAACAGCCAGTATCCTTGTATATATAAAAGGTAAAGGTGTCGTATTGAAGGAGCCGTCTGTGGTTGCCTTTGACAGAGATACCAATAAGATTAAAGCGATCGGGGAAGAAGCTCGTTTGATGCTGGGAAGGACGCCTGGTAACATTGTTGCGGTAAGACCTTTGCGCCAGGGGGTTATTTCTGACTACACAGTGACCGAAAAAATGTTAAAGTACTTTATTCAGAAGGCTCTTGGCAAGAAAAGCTTCCGCAAGCCGCGTATCAGCGTATGTGTTCCCAGCGGAGTTACTGAAGTGGAGAAAAAAGCAGTTGAAGATGCCACCTATCAGGCGGGAGCCAGAGAAGTTTCCATTATAGAAGAACCAATTGCAGCAGCGATAGGAGCAGGCGTGGATATTGGTAAACCCTGCGGAAATATGATTGTGGATATTGGGGGAGGGACAGCAGATATTGCGGTTATTTCCCTGGGAGGAACCGTGGTAAGTACTTCCATTAAGATCGCAGGGGATGATTTTGACGAGGCAATTGTCCGATATATGAGAAAGAAGCATAATCTTCTCATTGGCGAACGCACTGCAGAGGACATTAAGATTAAGATAGGAACCTGTTTTCCGCTGGCACAGAATGATACTATGGATGTCAGAGGGCGGAATCTTGTGACCGGTCTTCCCAAAACAGTTTCCGTCTCTTCCGAGGAGACGGAGGAGGCGTTACGGGAGGCAACGCTGCAAATTGTCGAGGCAGTCCACAATGTGTTGGAGAAGACGCCTCCGGAACTGGCAGCGGATGTTGCGGACAGAGGCATTATTCTGACAGGAGGCGGTGCTTTGCTCCGGGGACTGGAGGAACTCATTGAAGACAGGACGGGAATTAATACCATGACGGCGGAAGAGCCTATGACCTGTGTGGCAATTGGCACTGGAAAATATGTAGAATTTTTATCAGGAACCGCGAAAAGAGAAGAGTAACAAATGACCAGCATTTAAAGGAGCAGAAATTATGGTAAAAGGATTGTATACTGCTTACACGGGTATGATCAATCAGCAGAACCGGATGGACATACTCACCAATAACCTTGCCAATTCAGCTACCAATGGATTTAAGAAAGAGGGATCAACTTCCCAGTCCTTTGATGAGCAATTGGCGATTAAGATTAAGGATACATCGGCCTATGGCCTTCCCAAAGGCATTGGCAATGTATCCCTGGGAGTCAAGATCGGGGAATGCTACACGGATTACGGGCAGGGGTCCTTCCGTGTGACAGATAATATTTATGATATGGCAATTGACGGAGATGGTTTTTTTGCTGTTTCATATACGAATAAGGCGGGAGAAACATCTGTGAAGTACACCAGAGACGGGGCTTTTACCGTGAACCGCGAAGGGTATCTGGTGACGAAGGACGGAGATTTCGTGCTGAATCAGGCCGCAGCGGAGGCTGGCAATCCGGGGCAGGCCGGCTACATACAAGTGAACCCCAACTTACCGCTGGTGGTGGATGAGAACGGGAATTATTATCAGAACGACGTTTTGCTGGGGCAGGTGGGCGTCGTCGATTTTGCAGATTATAATTTTCTGGCAAAATACGGCGAGAATATGTATGAACTGGTTCAAGGCGGACAGGTGCAGCCCTCAGAGGCCCAGGTAACGCAGGGAGCTTTGGAAATGTCCAATGTAAACGTGGTGTCTGAAATGGTGGAGATGATTAATCTCACCCGCGCCTACGAATCAAATCAAAAAATAATTCAGACAATAGATGAAACACTTGATAAAGCAGTAAATAGTATCGGCAAGGCATAGAAAGGGGTTGTTTTACAATGATGAGATCCTTATGGTCGGCAGCGTCCGGCATGATTTCCCAACAGACGGCGGTTGACACCATCGCCAATAATCTGGCAAACGTCAATACGACTGGTTATAAGAATGAGAAGGCAGAGTTTAAGTCCTTATTGTATCAGACATTACAGACAAGAACCACAACGGCAAATGGCGAGGAAAAGCCGATTTCCGCGCAAGTGGGTTTGGGAACCAGGGTTGCGGCTATCACTTCTAATTTTACGCAGGGTCCGCATCTTGACAGTGAGAGCTATACAGCGATGGCAATTGACGGAGACGGTTTCTTTGCAGTGAGAGGAGCCGACGGGAATACATATTATACCAGAAACGGCGATTTTAAATTGAGCGTTGGGAATGACGGAAATCTTACGCTGGTAACTTCCGATGGATTTCCTGTGCTGGACAGCAACGGAAATACCATTGAGATTCCGGGAGGCGTAAATGCCAGCAAGATTCAGGTTACGTCTGACGGAGCTTTTGGCTATCTGGACGGGCAGAATAATTTTGTGGATTTGAATCAAACCATTGGTTTGTTCCAGTTTAACAATCCGGCGGGCTTGGAGAAAATGTCAAACAGCCTTCTGAATGTCACAGATGCATCCGGCCAGCCTTTAAATGAGGCGACAACCCCGAATCTGGTTTTAAGCACTGTGCGCCAGGGTTATCTGGAGGGTTCTAATGTTCAGGTGGCGGATGAAATGGTGAATCTGATTGTAGCACAGAGAGCTTATGAGATGAATTCCAAGGCAATTCAGGCGTCTGACGATATGCTGAGCCAGGCAAATCAATTGAAACGGTAATTTGAATTAAGTTCCTATGCCGGTGGCGTATGCAACATTATAAACAGTAGAAGAAAGAAGGATATTTATGAGTCTTGCAATAGATGGTTTAAGTTCATTGTACGATACCAAGAATACCAGCAATACGGCCAATAAGCTGGAAGATACGTTAAATTCTGATTTGTCTAAGGCCACGGAAGATGAGCTGATGGAGGTCTGCAAAGATTTTGAGGCGTATTTTACCGAGCAGATGTTTAAGGCAATGCAGAAAATGATTCCTGAGTCTGAGAGTGTTTCTTCTTCCACAAGACAGCTTCAGGATTACTATAAGGAGCAGATGGTTCAGGGGCTTGCGGAACAGTCTGCACAAGGAGAAGGACTGGGGCTTGCGCAGATGCTTTATGAGCAGATGAAGCGCAACTATGGTCTGGATTAAGTCAGTGGAAATTTTGAAAGGATATGTGGAGCATATCGTATACCAGAATAGCGAGAACGGATATACCGTATTAAATCTGGTGAGCGAGGAAGAAGAAATTACCTGTGTGGGCGTTTTTCATGGTGTGGGAGAAGGAGAAATTCTGGAGCTGTCCGGAGAATACACGGATCATCCTTCTTACGGCAGGCAGTTTAAAATGATGTCTTTTCAGGTAAAACCTCCCGAAGATATGTTATCCATGGAACGGTATTTAGGCTCCGGCGCAATTAAAGGCGTCGGAGCTGCTTTGGCGGCAAGGATTGTCCATAAGTTTAAACAGGATACGTTTCGTATTCTTGAGGAAGAACCAGAAAGACTTGCTGAAGTGAAAGGGATCAGCCAGCGGAAGGCAATGGAGATTGCAGAGCAGGCAGAAGGAAAACGGGAGCAGCGCCAGGCAATGATTTTTTTGCAGCAATACGGCGTTTCTCAGAGCCTTGCTGCCAAGATATATCAGACATATGGAGCAGAGTTATATGGTATTTTAAAAGAGAACCCATACCGCCTGGCAGATGATATCCGGGGTGTGGGTTTTCGTATTGCAGACGAACTTGCATCCAGGATAGGGATTCGAACAGATTCAGATTTCCGCATTCGAAGCGGCATCTTATATGCTTTAATGCAGGCGTCCCAGGAAGGGCATACATGTCTGCCGAAGCAGTTATTGACTCAGAAGGCCAGTGAGCTTTTAAAGATCGAACCAGAGTATATTGAGAAACATTATATGGATCTTGCGATTAATAAGAAGCTGGTCGTCAAAGATACAGCAGATGTCCAATATATTTATGCCGCAAACTGCTATTATATGGAGATGAACACGGCAGCAATGCTAAAGAGGCTGGACATTTCGTATGACGTGCCGCAGGCAGAGATTGAGAACCGTATTTGCAGTATAGAAAAAAGCAGCAATATTGAATTGGATGATCTGCAGGTGCAGGCAGTGAAGGAGGCTGTCTGCAATGGTCTTGTGGTGATTACTGGAGGGCCGGGAACAGGAAAGACTACGACCATTAATACTATAATACGCTATTTTGAACTGGAAGGCATGGATATTTTCCTGGCAGCTCCAACAGGGCGTGCGGCAAAGCGCATGAGTGAGACGACGGGCTATGAGGCCAGAACCATTCACCGTATGCTGGAATTAAATGGAGGGATGGAAGGGAATGCCGGATTTGAACGGAATGAAGCAAATCCTTTGGAAACAGACGTTATCATTGTAGATGAAATGTCCATGGTAGATCTTTCGCTGATACATGCCATGTTAAAGGCGATAATGGCAGGGACACGTCTGATTTTGGTGGGAGATGTGAATCAGCTTCCCAGTGTGGGGGCGGGAAGTGTACTCAAGGATATTATAGAGTCCAGGCAGTTCCATGTAGTATGTCTGACACGGATTTTCCGGCAAGCGGCGCAGAGTGATATCATTGTGAATGCTCATAAGATTAATCGGGGAGAGGAGGTATTGCTGGACAATAAGAGTATGGATTTTTTCTTTCTCAAACGTTTCGATGCGAATGTGATTATCAGTGTAGTGATTCAACTGGTCCAGCAGAAACTGCCTAAATTTGTAGATGCAAAGCCTTTTGACATTCAGGTGCTCACCCCTATGCGCAAAGGATTACTGGGGGTAGAGAGGCTCAACAATATTTTGCAGCAGTATTTGAATCCCCAGGATAAAGAAAAGTCGGAAAAGGAGCATGGCGATATGGTGTTCCGTGAGGGGGATAAGGTTATGCAGATTAAAAATAACTATCAGTTGGAATGGGAAATCCGCAGTAAATTCGGGCTTGTGATTGAAAAAGGAATGGGGGTGTTCAATGGCGACATGGGAATCGTCAGAAGTATCGACAGTTACCAGGAAATTATGACGGTGGAGTTTGAGGAGCGTATGGTGGACTATTCCTTCAAACAATTAGATGAGCTGGAGCTTGCTTATGCGATTACCATACACAAATCTCAGGGAAGCGAATATCCGGCAGTGGTAATACCTTTGTTGAACGGTCCTAAAATGCTGCTGAACCGGAATCTGCTATATACGGCGGTGACACGGGCCAGGAAATGCGTGACGCTGGTGGGAAATAACGCCACTTTTGAGCAAATGATTGCAAATGCCAGTGAACAAAAACGATATACAGGGCTGAAAGAACGACTGCAGGAAACGGTTATACTTTAAAAAAATTTAAGAAAAAATATATGGAAACCTGTAGGGAACTGTGTTAGTATAAGGGGGCTTGAGATAGAATTTACAGGAATAATCATGAACATTTATAAGGAAAATATGATACATCTCCTATTTCCGCCCAGATGTCCTTTTTGCGACAGGGTATTGTTTTCATCTATATTGGCGCCGCTGGAGCTGGTCTGCCCGTCCTGCAGAAGAAAGCCGGAGTATATCAGGGAACCAGCCTGTAAACAGTGCGGAAAGCCATTAGAAGATTCATGTCAGGAATATTGTTATGATTGCGGGAAACGCCGCAGTGAATATAAGCAGGGAAAAGCATTGTGGGTCTATCAGGAAGAAGTGAAACAATCTATTTACCGTTTTAAATACCAGGGACGCCGGGAATATGCCAGATATTATGGAAGAGAGCTGGCGCGCAGATACGGAGGATGGATGAAGGAATGCAGGATTGAGGCGCTGGTTCCAATTCCATTATATAAAAAAAGGCAGAGGCAAAGAGGGTTTAATCAGGCGGAATTGATTGCCTGCGAGGTAAGCTGCCAAACCGAAATCCCAGTATACAAAGATTTGCTGGTGCGGGTGCGTAATACCAGAGCGCAGAAGGAATTAAATGATCAAGAACGCAAAAATAATTTGAAAAAGGCTTTTAAAACGAGGGTAAATAAGGTACAATTAAATCATATCTTATTAATAGATGATATCTATACGACAGGAAGTACGATGAATGAGGCGGCAGGCGAACTGACGCAGTCGGGCGCCAAAGAAGTTTATTGTCTGAGTCTCAGTATCGGAAGAGGTTATCAGGAGGGTTAATATATGGAAGTTAGAAATTGCAAAGGCTGTGGAAGACTTTTTAACTATAATGGCGGTATGCCATTGTGCGCTGGCTGTGTTGCCAAGCTGGAAGAGAAATTTCAGAATGTAAAAGAATTTTTAAGGCAGAACCCTAACGCTCCGTTAAGCGTAGTATCTGAGGAGAATGACGTTTCTGTGAAACAGATTAAACAATGGGTGCGGGAGGAACGCCTTTCCTTTACAGAAGAGTCACAGATTACATTGGAGTGTGAAAATTGCGGTTCCAAGATTTTGACGGGAAGATTCTGTGATAAGTGTAAAACGAGCCTTCATAATGATTTGTCTGGTGCGATCAGGAAGCCTTCCGTAACTCTGACGTCAAAACCAAAAGACAGCCATGGGAAGGACCGGATGCGATACCTGGATAATTAAGATGTTTCAGAAGGTGTAATTTATGCTGAACGAAGAACGGATTCGACTTATGACGAAGATGGTCTGTTACGAAGAAGGCGAAGGAAAAGAATATATACCAGTGAAGCAGTATTACCGAAGGGATTATGTGGGGGTGGAAATGTTAAAGACATTTATTACCTCTACGATAGCCTTTGGTATTTTGTGCTTGTGCTGGACACTGTACGAGATGGAGCATATAGCGGACATTTTAGGCGGAGGAGATCTGCTGTCTTTTGGGATCTCCGTGCTGGTAAAGTATGCGGTTTTTACCGTCATGTACCAGGTCATTGCTTTTTTGGTATATAATCATCGTTATACTAAGGCGACCGCCAGTGTGAGAAAGTATTATTCCACTCTGAAGAAAGTACAGAAGCTTCGGGAAAAGGAAGAAAGAACACAGCCTTCGGAGGGGTTGAAATGACAGGTTTGTTGGAAATAAGAGAGAGACTGCGGGATATTGTTGGAAAATATGAGATATATTTTATAGCGGGTGTGAAATTTGTACTGGGGCTGGTGACATTTTTTCTAATCAACAGTCAAATGGGCTATATGGAAAGACTGACGCATCCGGCAGTAGCTTTGCTTTTGGCGTTGGTCTGTACTTTTTTACCGGTAAATGTCATGGCATTTTTTGCGATAGCCCTGGTTTTACTGCATTTATCTGCTCTTTCACTAGAGGTCTGTGTAATCGGTCTGTGTTTGTTTTTGCTGCTGTTTTTTCTATACGGAAAATTCGCCGCTCATAATGGCTATCTGGTAATACTGACACCCATCCTCTGTTTTTTTAAGGTACCGCAGGTGATGCCGGTGGCGTCCGGGTTAATGCGGGAACCGATCTCATACCTCTCACTGGTTTGTGGTGTGGTAACATACTATTTTATAGAAGGCGTAGAGCAAAATATTGCCAATTTTACTTCTGTGGAGGAATCAGAGAGCACAACAAAGTTTACGGCGGCCTTGAAGATACTGATGGGAAATCGGGAGATGTACCTGGTGAGCGCAGCTTTTCTTATCACTTCTCTGGTGGTGTATATCATACGCAGGAAATCTATGAATTATGCCTGGCGGGTTGCGCTCTTTATGGGGAATCTGGTGCAGATTGTTATTCTGCTTACAGGATATGTACTGTTGGGGATGCCGGAAGTCATCCTATGGGTAATTCTTGGATCTTTGGGTTCTGTTGCAGTTTCTCTGATTTTGGAGTTTTTCTTCTATAATCTGGATTATTCCAGAGTAGAACGGGTACAATTTGAAGATGATGAATACTATTATTTTGTTAAGGCGGTCCCCAAAGTATATGTGGCAAAAAAGGATAAGCGGGTGAAGCAGATTACCCCCAGGAAGAAAACTACAGTGAACCGCAGGAAGTTGGCAGAAGAACTGGACATTGACCAGGATATGCTGGATTGATTTTATAAGAAAGGAATGAAATTATGCTGCAGGAATTGCTCGCAATTCTAAACTCTTTTGCGTCTAAATATCTTTTTTGGATTAATAGGCCCCAAATTACAAAAATTGATATTGCAGAAATTATTATAATTTCATTTCTGATTTATAATATTCTGGTATGGTTTAAAAAGACCAGGGCATGGAATCTTTTGAAGGGAATTATTGTGGTACTGATTTTTGTAATGATATGCGCAATGTTCCAGATGAATACGATTCTGTGGATTGCAGGAAAAACGATTAACGTTGCGGTAATCGCTATTATCATAGTGTTTCAGCCGGAATTGCGCCGTGCGTTGGAGCAGCTTGGACAGAAAAATTTTATCACATCCCTTTTTTCCTTTGATTCTCAGAAAAGCCAGGAGAGGTTCAATGAGCGGGTTACCAATGAACTGGTGAAGGCGACTTATGAGATGGCAAAGGTAAAGACGGGGGCATTGATTGTAGTAGAACAGGATGTTGTCCTGGGAGAGTATGAGAGAACCGGGATAGCATTGGATTCGTTAGTGTCCAGCCAGCTTCTGATTAATATATTTGAACATAATACGCCATTACATGATGGCGCCGTGATTATCCGGGGGAACCGGGTGGTATCGGCTACCTGCTATCTGCCTCTTTCTGATAACATGGCGTTGAGCAAGGAGCTGGGAACCCGTCACCGGGCAGCGGTGGGGATCAGTGAAGTGTGCGACGCGCTTACCATTGTAGTTTCTGAAGAAACAGGAAACGTATCTATCGCAATTGGCGGAGAACTGTACCGGAATGTAGATGCAGAATATCTGAAAGGAAAACTGAATTTTATCCGCAAAGGTTCTATGGATGTGGCAAGGTTCCGGATATGGAAAAGGAGGATGAAGAATGTTCCGAAAAATGATGAAGCATCTGGCAAATAATCCGGGACTTAAACTATTGTCGCTCCTGTTTTCCGTTGTGCTCTGGCTGATGGTGGTGAATGTGGCAGATCCGGAGGCTACGAAATTTTTCTCCGTGCCAGTGGAAATTCTGAACAAAGATGTTATTACAGAGATGGGAAAAGTACCAAATGTGGTGGGAGATTCGGATATTGCCGTATTTTATATTACAGGTCCCAGAAGTTATGTGGAAGACATGGCGTCAGATGATTTTAACGTGACGGCAGATTTAAGCCAGGTGGATTTAAGCCAGGAGGGTGACGCCAAACTGGTTCCGATTGAAATAACTGCTAAGAAAAATGACAGGCGGATAGATGTCGTACGGCGAACGGTCAATATGCAGATTACGCTGGAAGACCGTTCAGAACAGAAATTTATTATTTCGGCAGAGACCACAGGAACGCCGGCGAAAGGAAGCGCTATCGGTAATGTGGAAGTGACGCCGAATTTGCTGAAGATTTCCGGTCCTGCATCGGTTGTATCCAGGATTAACCGGGTAGCGGCAAGCATTAATGTAGATGGTATTTCCAGCGACGTATCGGATAACGTGATGCCGGTGCTGTATGACGAGAATGGTCTGGTAATTTCTTCCGACCTGTTGGAAATCAACCAGTCTGTGGTAACGATACGGGCGAAGATTCTCAGTACCAAGAACATACCCGTACGCTGCCAGGTCAGCGGAACGCCGGCAGCCGGCTACGAGTACCGGGGAGTGGAATATGCTCCGGATTCTGTGCTGGTGAAGGGAGATGCTGCAGTGCTTAACGGGATCAGCGCAATTAACATCCCGCCGGATGTGATTAATATTGATGGCGCCAGCAGCGATGTTGAGGTTTCCATCGAGATTGTTCCTTATTTGCAGGAGATGGGAATTTCACTCGTAGACGACACTGCGAACCAGATTGCCGTGAAAGCGATTATTGAGCAGAAGTCGACAAAAAAATTTAATCTCCCTGTAAAAGATATAAAGATCACCGGACTCAGCAGCAGTTATGAGCTGGAGTTTAGCGCGGAGACTGTGCCGATTAATGTCCGTGCGTTGGAAGAAGATATGGAGGGTTTAAAACCAGAGGACATAGAGGTGATTTTGGATGTGACAGAATTGCAGCCGGGTACCTATACCAGGCAGCTTATGATAAACCTGCCAGGGGACAAATATGAGCTTGTGAGTCAGGTCAATTTACAGTTTAACATTGTGGATAAAGATGGAGAGCCAGAAGATTCAGAAAATAATTCAGGCCCTGTACAGGGCGGGGATTCTGATGATGATTCGTCCCAGCGTCCAGAGGAGAGAGAGGAAGAGACGGGGGAAGAAACTGACAGAACCTAGACCTGACAACCCGTCTAATTGCTTGCTTAAATTTCCATCTACATTGATGCCGGATGGTTGTTTCATACGCAAGGCGGAGGAATGAGGCGTAGCGGTGACTACGTCGATTGACGACAACGCAGCAGATGAACAGGCAGACAAGTCAAAGCACCAGTTACTTAATTTTCGCTGTACTAGTAACAACAACCCTGTTGCAGAGGAATACAAAAATAAGAATTAGAGGTAAAGATTATGGCAAGAATGTTTGGAACAGATGGAGTAAGAGGAGTAGCGGGAACAGAACTCACCATTGAGCTGGCAATGAAGCTGGGGCAGGCAGGCGCATATGTTCTTACCCGTGAAAAAGCGCACCAGCCCACGATTATTGTCGGCTGTGATACCAGAATATCCGGTGGAATGCTGGCAAATGCGCTGATGGCGGGTATTTGCTCTGTAGGGGCGAACGCCGTGTATATGGGAGTAATGCCAACGCCTGCCATTGCCTATCTCACCAAAAAACATAAGGTAGATGCAGGCGTGGTGATTTCAGCCTCTCATAATCCCATGGAATTTAATGGTATTAAGTTTTTTAACGGGGAAGGCTATAAGCTTTCAGATGAACTGGAGGACGAGATCGAACGACTGATTAAGAATGGAATGAAAGACGTTCCCATGCCCATCGGCTCTGGAATTGGAAATATTAGTTACCGCTTTGACGCCAGGGAAGAATATGTATTTTTTATGAAAAAGACAGTTCCAGTAGAACTTAAGGGACTGAAAATTGTTGTAGATTGCGCAGAGGGAGCCTCTCACTATACTGCAGTTGAAACTTTAAAAAGTCTGGGAGCCAATCTGGTAGCGCTGCATACCAATCCCGATGGAACGAATATCAATGCAAATTGCGGATCTACGCATATGGATGAACTTCGGGCAAGGGTAGTTTATGAGAAAGCGGACGCAGGGCTTGCGTTTGACGGGGATGCAGACCGTATGCTTGCAGTGGACGAGAAAGGCAATATTATAGACGGCGATCAGATTATGGCGATTATCGGAAATGATATGAAGCGGCAGGGCAGATTAAAAAAGGACACGATTGTGGGAACCGTAATGAGTAATCTTGGATTTACGATCATGGGTGAGAAGTACGGGATTCACATAGAGCAGACGAAAGTAGGAGATCGCTATGTGTTGGAAAATATGAGAGAAAATGGGTATAATATAGGTGGAGAGCAGTCCGGGCATATTATTTTTCTGGATGAGAATACTACAGGAGACGGACTGCTCAGCGCGCTTCACTTATTGGAGGTGATGGTTCATACTAAAAAACCTCTGTCAGAGCTTGCGCAGATTATGGAGGTATTGCCGCAGGCATTGGTGAATGCCAGAGTGCCCAATCATAAGAAAGAGCATTTCATGGATTATCCGGAAATTGCCCAGGCAATCAGGGAATTGGAAGAGAAGTTTGCCGGAGAAGGCAGAGTTCTGATCCGCCCCTCTGGCACGGAACCTCTGGTCAGGGTGATGATTGAAGGGAAGAACCTGGAGGAGATAAAAAAGGATGCAAGACAGCTTGCGGATTTGATTCAGAAGAATATGCTGTAAAAGCAAAAGATGTAGATGTATTGGAGGAAATATTATGGTCAGTCAGAAAGTAATAATAAAAAATCCTACCGGCCTGCATTTGCGTCCGGCAGGGATTTTGTGCAAAGAGGCAGTAAAATATAAGGCCCTGATTACCTTTAAGTTTAAAGGTGGAACAGCGAATGCCAAGAGTGTTTTGAGCGTCCTGGGCGCCTGTATCAAATCTGGGGATTCCATTGAATTTGTATGTGAGGGCGATGATGAAAACGAGGCGCTGCAGGCAGTAGTGTCGGCAGTAGAAAGCGGTTTGGGAGAATAATCAATATCTGCAGTTAAGCCAGATAGGAAGGAGCAAGATCGCAGTATGAAGAAGATTCTGATTACGGGAGCGAACGGGCAGCTTGGACGCGCCCTGGATATTGAATATAAGGGAGAAGAAGTGCAGTTTATCCGCACGGATGTTACAGAAGGCCAGGGGGTAACAGCTCTCGATATCACGCGGATTGAAGATGTTCTGCCGCTGGTGTGCGGCGAAAATCCTGACGTAATTATCAATTGCGCAGCGCATACCAATGTGGATAAATGCGAAACGCAGGAGGATCTGGCGTATATGATCAATGCCATCGGCGCACGCAATTTAAGTATTGCGGCGGAAAAGGTACATGCAAAGCTTATCCAGGTAAGTACTGATTATGTTTTTTCCGGAGACGCCAGTGAACCTATTACGGAATTTGACGCACCCAATCCTGTAAGCGCATATGGCAGGACAAAATATGCAGGAGAAAAGTTTGTCAAGGAGTTTTCAAACAGACATTTTATCCTCCGCACGGCATGGCTGTATGGGGACGGGCATAATTTTGTGAAAACCATGCTGAAACTGGCAGAGACTCATGACACGCTCAATGTGGTAAAAGACCAGTTAGGCTCGCCCACTTCCGCGGCGGAGCTGGCAAGGCTGATTCATTATTTAGAACCCACGGAGAATTATGGCACATATCATGCCACCTGTGAGGGGATTTGCAGCTGGGCGCAGTTTGCAGATGCTATATTTGCAAGTGCAAAAAAGAACGTCCTGGTAAATCATATAACCACAGAAGAATACAGGAAGATGAATCCGCAGTCGGCAGAGCGTCCGGCATATTCCGTTCTGGATAATTATATGCTGCGGCTGACGGGAGATTATCGAATGAAGACCTGGGAAGCAGCTTTGGATGAATATATGGAAGTTTTTTTGGGATAATATGAGGAAAAAGATGGAAAATGTAGAGATATCGGTGATTATCCCCGTCTATAATTCAGAAAAGTTTATTGTAAAATGCCTGGATTCTCTTGAGAAACAAAGCATGAAGGACATGGAAGTCATTCTTATCAACGACGGCAGCACTGATCGTACAGAAGAATTGATTTTACAGTATCAGCGGGAACATCGTTTATGCATACGGCTGTTTACAAGAGAAAACGCCGGACAGGCTGCGGCTCGTAATTTCGGGATGCTTCAGGCGTCGGGAACATATATTGCGTTTATGGATAGTGATGATTATGTGGAAGCGGATTACCTGCAGCGTTTATATCAGACTGCGCAGCAATATCAGTCAGAGGTTGTGACCTGCGGTTATCGAAGCGTAAAACCTGACGGAACCGTTTTACAAACAATTTCTGTATCTTCTTTTGGAACAGTTGCGGATTATGGGCGTCCGGGGATGTTTGTAGTGTGGGGAAAACTGTTTTTAAGAGATTTTCTGATAAGGAATCAGTTTCGGTTTCCAGAGGGCGGTATGATCTATGAGGACGTCCCCTTTTCTCTGGAAACGAAATTCAAAGCAAAGAATGTCAAAGCGATTGCCTATATCGGCTACAATTATGTGCAGCACAGTCATAGCACGATGTCGTCTGCCAAAGTGACATGCAGCCGTTTTCCATTTGATAAAATGGATGAGGTAATTCGTAATACCCTGCCAGAGGATCCGCAAAGAAGAAATCGATTTGAATTTGAGGTATTACATTTTTTTACAGGTTTTTTGTTTTTTTTCTGCAGGAAGGCCCGGAAAGAAGATATCAGACAACTATCTTCCTTTGCAGTAAAAGAGCTCAACACATATTTTCCGCAATATAAGAAGAATCCTTACCTGGGTTTGTCAAAAGAAAAGGAATTGCCCCTGGTGCATCGAATTGCTATATGGATTTTTGTACAGACTGTCCGGCTGCATATGCTGAACAGTTTTGCTTTTGCGTTTACGAGGTTATAAATTATGGGACAGGCGGCCAGCATGAAAAAAAATATAATATGGAATACTTGTGGAAGCATTTTCTATAGTGTCTGCCAATGGCTGCTCACTTCTATTGTAATCCGTACAGCCTCTTATGAGGAAGGCGGTATATTGTCTCTGGCAATGACTACCAGCAGCAGTTTTTCTGCTATATCCCTTTTCAGTATGCGTAATTATCAGGTGTCGGACATCAAAGGAGAGTACACGTCCAATGAATATGTTGGAAGCAGGGTAATTACCTGCGCCGCGGCTTTTGTCTGCTGCGCTGTAGCTGCGGTTTACAACAGCTCTTTCGAGCAGATGCTTTGTATTGACGCGTTTATGCTGGTGCGGGTGGCGGAAGCCTGGGTGGATGTTATGCACGGCGTGGATCAGAAGTATGAGAGATACGATTACATTGGAAAATCTTATCTTTTGCGGGGAATGATTACGCTGGTTGTGTTTTCAGCAGGATTGTACTTCACCAGGAATCTGACGCTTACCTTATGTGTGATGGCGTTGGGGAATTTGGCGGCGGCTTTATTATATGACGCCAGGGTGACGGGAGCGTTAGAAAGGATTACTCCGACCGTTCAGGGGAGAGTATTCCAGTTATTAAAAACATGTCTTCCGATCGTTATTTTTACCTTTCTGCTGAGCCTGGAAAATCTCATACCTAAGAAAATACTGGAACAGCAGTATGGACAAGCGGAACTGGGAATCTATTCCGCTATGGCCAATCTGGCTGTAGTGGTGCAGGTGTTTTCTTCCGTTGTGTTTAATCCATTTCTTCCCCGTTTCACCCAGCTCTATTATTCGGGCGATATGCGTGCATTTAAAAAAGCGCTGCATAACTTATATCTAATCCTCGTGGGAATGTGCGTGGCAGTCAATATCGGCGTTTTTATATTTGGTAAATTAGGACTGAGAATCCTGTATGGTGCAGATATTTTAAAATATTATGATTTGTTTCTGCCCATTATATGGTGTACGATTTTTACAGCCTTTATATGGATTATTTCAGCGATATTGATCGCATTGCGTCAAATCAGGCTATTAGTGGCGGGAATGGTTGCGGATTTTGTACTCTGCCTGTTACTGGCGCAGCCATTGATAGAACGTTATAATAAAAATGGAGTAAGTATCGTACAGATATTGGTTATGGGGATTTACATATTATTTATGATCGTAGTGTGCGAAATATCCGTCTACAAATCTAACATCAAAAAGGCAAGTGGCAAAGGATGAAAAAATTAGTAATTATACCGGCTTATAACGAAAGTGAATGCATTGAACAGACAATAAAAGATATCCGGGAACATGCGCAGGGATTTGATTATCTGATTGTAAATGACTGTTCTACGGACCAGACCAGAGAAATATGTGAAAAAAATGGTTTTAATCTGGTCAACCTCCCTATCAATCTTGGAATTGGCGGGGCGGTCCAGACCGGATATCGGTATGCCTGGGAAAACGGCTATGATGTGGCGGTCCAGATTGATGGAGATGGGCAGCATGACGCTTCTTTCCTGCAGGAGATGTCAGAAGCCATGATAAGGGAAAGTGCAGATATGCTGATTGGTTCCCGGTTTATTGAAAAAGAGGGATTTCAGTCCTCATTTCTCCGGAGAGTAGGCATTACCTATTTTACGGCTCTGATTAAATTGTTGACAGGGACAACCATCACAGATCCCACTTCAGGTCTGCGCATGATAAACCGCAGTGTAATTAAAATTTTTGCAAAAGACTATCCCAAAGACTATCCGGAACCGGAAAGCGTGGTAGCAGTCTTGAGAAATAAGAAACAGGTAAAGGAAATTCCGGTGATAATGCGCGAGCGTCAGGGAGGCAGCTCCTCTATAGGAAGCATTCGTTCTGTATATTATATGGTAAAGGTCACGCTGGCAATTTTGGTGGAAAGCTTGCGCAGGTATAAATAAGGAGCAGATATGAGTTTAAGATTACAGGCTATATTATTGATTTTACTGATTTGTATATTGATTGGGCTGATCACTCAGGTGAAACGCAAAAAACTGGATTTAAAGTATACCTTGTCCTGGTTTGCACTGATTATTGCCTTGATTATTTTGACGTGTTTTCCGAAACTTCTTATTATTATCGCAGATTTTCTGGGCATTACGACGCCTATCAATATGATATTTTTCTGTGGATTCTGCTTTTCCCTCGTAATTATTTATACATTGACAGCCGCAATTTCTAAAATGGCGGATAATATTCGCAGCCTTACACAGAAAATCGCACTTCTGGAAAAAGGAGAAAAGGATCATGAATGACAAATCAACAAAAGACAGCAGCGGACGGTATACAGAGCATGACCATACATTTGTAATCTGTGCCTATAAGGAAAGCCCTTACCTGGAAGAAACCATAGTATCGCTGAAAAGGCAGACGGTGCCCGTGCAGATCATTATGTCAACTGCCACGCCCAATGAATTTATTGAGAATATGTGCAGAACATATGAGATACCTTTGTACGTAAATCAGGGAGAAAAAGGGCTGGCGGCAGATTGGAACTATGGTTATCAGCAGGCACGGACCAGGCTGGTTACGATTGCTCACCAGGATGATTTTTATGAGCCGGATTATGCGGAAGAAATTATCCGTTATGCTAATCTGAGGCAGGATGCCATTATCATTTATTCGGATTATTATGAATTTCGGATAGACGAGAAAGTCACAGGCAACCGGCTGCTGAAGATTAAACGGTTCATGAATGTGCCGATGACAAAGAAGATATTTTATGGGAATCGCTTTGTCAGACGTCTCATGCTGTCTGTCGGGGATCCCATTTGCTGTCCCGCAGTTACTTATGTGCGGGAAAAAGTGGGAGAACGGCCGTTTGATACCGGTTATCAGAATAGCTGCGATTATAAGGCAATGGTAGAATTGGCGGAGAAGAAGGGAGCATTTATCTGTATTCCCCGGCAGCTTGTAGCGCATAGGATACATCCAGGTTCGACCACTACGTTAAATTTAAGCGAGAACATCCGGCAGAAGGAGGATCTTGAGATTTTCTGCAGATTCTGGCCGCGGCCTGTTGCCAGACTTATCAACAAGGTTTATGCTACCAGTGAGAGAAGCAACGAATTATAAGACAGGAGAGAAGAGCATGACTCTTAAGGAAAAATCGGCAGACCGTAACAACAATCTGGATCTCATCCGTTTTATCGCAGCGTTGCTGGTTATTTTGTGCCACGCATATCCGCTCAGCAAGGGACAGGGATACATGGATATTTTGGGCAGAATTACCAATGGACAGACACATTTTGGAAATCTTGCCGTCTGTATTTTCTTTTTTTACGGCGGATTTCTGATAGCAAAAAGTGCAGAGAGGCTTAAGACGGCGGGCGCATATTTTAAAGCAAGGATTTTAAGGCTGTTTCCCTGCCTGATTGTGGTAACATTTTTTCTGACATTTTTGGCAGGGCCGTGTCTGACAAGCCTTCCTGTGAAAGTGTATTTTTTACAAAAAGGCACATACCAATATCTTCTAAATTCTGTTATGATATTGACACATAATCTGCCGGGCGTATTTACAGGAAATATTTATGGACAGACAGTCAATGGGCCTTTATGGACACTTCCAGTCGAATTTTTATGTTATATTATGTGCTTTCTGGTGTGGAGAACGGGGTTTTTAAATGAAAAGCGGATGAAATGGACGATTCCCCTTTTTGCAGCAGGATATGCAGGCGTGAAACTGCTTTTAGGCACAAACGAGCTGCTTTTGTCCGCGCTGCGCCCTGTGGGCCTGTTTTATGCAGGGATGCTCTATTATGTATACCGCGGAAAAATAAAGCTGCGCTGGGAGGCGGCGTTGTTATGCTTTGCAGCGTTGATCTTCTTTACATGGCGGGGACTTTTGGATGTTGTGGTTTTCGTGTTTCTGCCCTATCTACTTTTGTATTTGGGGTATGGTACCAGGCATAAATTCAGTAATTTTGCCAAATATGGCGAAGTGTCTTACGGAGTGTATTTATGCGGATGGCCTATTCAGCAGACGGTTTGTATGCTGTTCGGCGGGAGGATGGTTCCAGTTGTTAACTTTCTGTTGACAGTGCCCTTAGCCATCTGCGGAGGTTTTTTGCTGAACAGGTTTGTGGAAAAACCGGCAGCGCGTATTCACAGATGATAAAAGGTTTCCTGCGGTCGGGCAGGAACGAATGTACAGGAGGATTAAAGAATGAATGGTTCTATCATAGCTTCGGTTCTATATGTTACAGGTTTTTTATTATGCTATGCAGAGATTTTCCTGTTTCCCAAGAGTGATAAGAAGTTAAACGGCGTGATGTGGCTGTTGTTGTCTTTGCTTGCAGAAATGTGCTGGGGGGGGCTGACGGCGGGCATCATCAATATTATACATATTCCGATTAATCTTTACAGTATGGGGGTTGTCCATTTATTGTCTGCCGTGTTGCTGGCAGTTAAAATCCATCGGGGCAAAGAGCGGCAGCAATACCGATGGTCCTGGCTGGATATCCTGTTTTCTCTGTCAGTGTTTGTGCTCGTTGCTTTTGTGGTATTCAGAAAGGCCGGACCGGACATGCAGCTTATCTTTATCAACAGCGACGCCGCAGTTCATTTGAAGAATGCAGTTTCTCTTGTGCTGGAACAAAAGCTTCCGGTAATGTATTTTGCTCCCTTCCAACTTGGTATGATCCTGGAAGTAGCGATGCCTTTTTTGCCTATTTATGAGTTTTATAAAGTTTTTATCATAGTGGACGCGGTTTTTTTCGCAGTTGAAATTATATTTTTTTTCCAGTTCTGCCGGGAATACCTGCGCACCTGGCGTATGAAAGCGCTTGGAATTGTGATGTGTGTATTGTACGCCGCAGGCTATCCACTTTTAAGTTACCTGTTTAGCTTTTATTATTGGGCAATTGGCGTGATGCTGATTGGATTTGCGGCGCTGTTGCTGCGGATGTACCGGAGACGGGAGGTGAAACGGCAGTATCTGGTATTTCTTCTGATGCTTTGCTGTAACGGGGTTGTTATGTGCTATATGCTGATCGCTCCGATGGCATTTATTGCCGTTTTCTTTGGTCTTGCAGCGATTGTAAAGGATGAGGGGAGGCTATTTGCAAAGGGCAATATACTCCTGGCGCTAAAAGTCTTTTTAATTCCAACCTTACTGGCCGTTTATTACTGCTATTTTGAATTTCTGAGTAAAGAAGGCATGTCAGCCACGGATGTAATTTCCATAGACGGCGGAATCTACAGAGAATTGTATGTGAATTTCCTGTTTCTGATGCCTGTTGTGGCATATATGGTGTTTCGTGCCATACATAAGAAAAAAGCGGACGAAAACATGATTTTTTTTGGAACCATATGTATATTTGTGCTGGTATTGTTTGTCTTTGCGGGCCTGAAAAAAGTCTCTGGATATTATTTTTACAAATTCTATTATCCATTGTGGTTTTTTGCCTTTGTGCTGGCAATACAGGGAATCGCAAAACTGCTCGAGGAACAGTGGGAAATTCTGGCCGGATATGGTCTTATGTTTGCGTTTTTATTTGTGATGCATTACGGCGGGCTGGAGCAACTGGTTGTTCTCAGTAAAGCGGGTTTCCAGGAAGAATACAGGTCGGGAGAATTTTTTTCACTCTATGATTATAATCTGTCTTATCTGAAACTGACGGGCAGTACGTTTCCGGATGATTATATGGAGGTCTGCAAGTATGTGGTCGATGAACTGGAGGGTCAGGAAAATGTTCCCCTGATAGCCGCGCATGAAAATTATGATAAATGCTTTTGGTATGAAGCGATAACTGGAAATGACTGCTCGGAATATTATGGATGGAAGCATAATTTTGAGGAAGTCAGGAAAAAATTAGATAATCAGGAGACGGATTATTTTGCAGTTTTTAAGGATTCCGGGATATTTGAGGAAAACAAAACGTATTTTAATGCTTTCGATGTAATCTATCAGAATGAAACCGCCGTTGTTTACAGCACTCGAAAATGATTTGAGAAAAGCCTGGGAGGAATCCGATATAGCGATTGCTCCTGCCGTCTGGCAGCTTAACAACAAGAAAGGCAGTTCCTTACTGGCGGTAAGGGAGATGAACCATAAATATATTGTAGTAGGAGGAAGTGAAAGGATGAGAACGTATTTAGTGACAGGAGGAGCGGGATTTATTGGTTCCAATTATATTCATTACATGTTCCGCAAGTATGACAATGAAATCAGGATAATCAATGTGGACAAGCTGACGTATGCGGGTAATCTGGAAAATTTAAAGGAGGTCGAAGGAAGAGAGAATTACACCTTTGTGAAGGCGGATATCTGTGATAAGGAAGCCATAAGTAAAATTTTTGCCGAGAATGATATTGACCGGGTGGTACATTTTGCGGCGGAGAGTCATGTAGACCGGAGCATCAAGAACCCGGAGGTATTTGTACAGACCAACGTTTTGGGGACTGCAGTGGTACTAAACTGTGCCAAGGCGGCATGGGAACTGGAGGATGGCAGTTTTAAAGAGGGCAGGAAATTCCTGCATGTGTCTACGGATGAGGTGTACGGTTCTCTGGAGGAAGACGGGGCGTATTTTTATGAGACGACTCCATATGATCCCCATAGCCCTTATTCCGCAAGCAAGGCAAGTTCCGATTTCCTTGTAAAATCTTATATTGACACCTATCATTTTCCGGCTAATATTACCAATTGTTCCAATAATTACGGACCGTATCAGTTTCCGGAGAAGCTGATTCCTCTGATGATCAATAATGCTCTTCAGGGAAAGAAGCTGCCTGTCTATGGAGATGGAAAGAATGTGCGCGACTGGCTGTATGTGGACGATCATGCAAAAGGCATCGACATGGTACAGGAACAGGGGAAACTGGGTGAAACGTACAATATTGGCGGACATAACGAGAAACAGAATATAGAGATTGTCAATACCATCATCGAGGTTCTGCAGGAAATGCTGCCGGAGGATGATCCGAGAAGAAAATTGGTGAGCAAAGACCTGATTACTTTTGTAGAGGATCGTAAAGGACATGACAGAAGATATGCGATCGCCCCGGATAAAATCAAAGCAGATCTCGGCTGGGAACCGGAAACCATGTTCCGTGAGGGAATACGCAAAACCATTTCCTGGTTTTTCGAGCATGAGGATTGGATGAGAAATGTAACCAGCGGCGAGTATCAGAAGTATTATGAGGATATGTATCAGAACAAATAACGGAGGGGACAGATGGATTTGTCAGGGGTTAGAACGATTGTGAAAAATGGCTGCAAGAAATTTGGCAGCCAGAAAGCGGCGAATTTATTCCTAATTCTGGGTTTGTGTTTTGGGATTGCCATGGCTTGTATCAATCCGCCGTTTCAGGAGTGCGACGGGTGGATGCACTACCTGTGGGCGACGGATGTATCGTTCGGGAACCTGGCAAGCCCGGTTGCAAATCTGTCACATGAGGAAGGCGTGGCGCTGGTTCCGGAAAATTTGAACGAATTTAAATACCGTATTGTCAAGCCGGACACAGGCGAGGGCAGGGAATATATCCGTTATTTAAAAGGGCTTCAGCCGTCTGCGAACGTCAGAGAGAAGAAGCTTATGAATGTGCCCTCTTCTTTGTTTTACTATCCCCAGGCATTGGGCTTGTTTTTGGGAAGATTTTTTCACCTGAGCGTTTATGGGGGCGTGGTATTATCCAGGCTTTGTAACCTTCTGGTATTTTTGCTTCTGACGTTTGCGGCAGTTCGTACTACGCCAATATTAAAAAATACCATGGCAATTGTCGGGCTTTTTCCCCTGACGCTTTATCAGGCGGCGTCTGATTCTCCGGATGCAATGCTGAATGGTTTCTGCTTCCTGTTTACCGCCATGTGTTTTTCTTATGCATATGGGGACAGAGAGCGTCTTTACTGGAAAGATGTTTTAAAGTTATCTGCGGTTTTATCGGTCATTTTTCTGTGTAAATATGTGTATGTGTGTCTGGGATTGCTGGTATTCCTGATTCCAATGCAGAAGTTTGGAGGAAAAAAGGAATATTGGAAATGCTTTGCAATTGGTCTGATTCCGCTGACGCTGCTCGGATTAGCCGCCATGTCCTATGCCGTTCCCGTTGTGTCAGGCGGGCAGGCGGCCGACGGAGCAGGCAGTATTACGCAGACACAGTATCTGCTTGAGCATCCCAAATTTATCATTCAGGTTTTGCTTACCACCTTCTTTCAGGAATTTAACGATTGGATGCTGAGGCTGAATACCCTTGGCAATCTGAATTACCAATTAGGCCCGCTGATTTACATTCTTCCAATGTATGCTGTGTTCGTAGGAAGTCTGGATCGTACGCAGGCTTCTGAAAAAGTACGGATCAAAGATCAATGGCTGTGCTTTGCAGCATTTGCAGCGGTCAGCCTGGGTGTGATTCTGGGAATTTATGTCGGAGATGGAAAGCTTAACAAAGTAGGGGCTTTGGTAGTTGAGGGAGTCCAGGGACGGTATTTTATTGCCGCGCTGCCTGTATTTTTCGCTGCCATAAGCCAAAGAGGGATTCAGAATAAGAGCAGGCACTTTACAGAAAAGACGCTGGGGATTATGGCGGTTCTTCTGCTGTACGCCGTTCATTCCCTGACAGAACATTGCTTGTAGACTGCGTCTGTGCCCGCACTGGATGCACCGGCGGCGAAAGTTTGACCATGGAATTGTATATTGATGATAAAAAACAAGTGAAAACATGTCTGTATTTTATGTTTTTACTTGTTTTTTGTATGCAGTTTTTTCTGAAATTCATCAAAATTGCCAAACAAAACATTTATTATATTAAAAATGATTGAAAAAAATCCTCATAAATTCAAGAAAATTTATAGAAATTTGTGATATCTTATGATATAATGCGTAACGTAAATTATTTTTACATATTAAAAAAGGAGGATTTTATTATGATGAGTAAGCATCGAAAAGGTTTACTGAAAACGGGCATTTCTCTGGCTCTTTCTCTTTCGCTGTTATTGGGAAGCGCTGTAACAGGAATGGATGCATTCACTGTTAACGCCGCGACGCCAGACAAAGAAGAAAGCGCGCGGGAGAAGAAGAATGCACAGCTTTCCAGGAAAGCTGCCACCCAGGGAATGGTACTTCTTGAAAACAATGGAAACGTTCTTCCAATTTCAACGACGACCGACAAGAACATTGCTTTATTTGGTCCTGGCGCAGAGAGACCGATTAAAGGCGGAACCGGTTCCGGCGATGTAAACCAGAGATATGTTGTTTCCGTTACCAAAGGATTGGAGAACGCAGGATTTACTATCACTTCAAAAACATTTTTAGAGCGTTGGGAAGCCGCATACCAGAAAGGTCTTGAAGATTTCGGCGATGCAAACATTATGAGCGGAAGCTATGTACATCCGGACGAGCTGATTACAGAGAATGAACTGGCAGAGGCGGCAAAGGATGCAAAAACAGCCGTTTATGTGTTGTCCAGAAGATCCGGAGAAGGCGCTGACCGTTCAAAGGGTGCAGGCGACTATTTATTAAGTGAGACGGAAGAGAAGAACTTAACCGCAATCGGGGCAAAATTTGACAAAGTGATTGTTGTCCTGAATGTCGGCGGCGTAATTGACACCAAGTTCTTCAGCGAGATTAAAGGGTTGGACGCTATGCTTCTTATGTCTAATGCCGGAATGGAAAGCGGAAACGCATTGGCTGACGTTCTTACCGGAGCGGTAACGCCTTCTGGAAAATTAACGGATACATGGGCAAAAGATTATAGCGATTATCCGTCTGCCGAGACATTTGCCGGAAACGATGGCGACACTAAGCAGGAAGATTACACCGACGGCATTTATGTTGGATATCGCTATTTTGACAGTTTCAATAAAACCCCGGCTTATGAATTTGGTTATGGCAAGTCTTATACCACGTTTGATGTTACGACTACTTCCGTTACTGCAGACGCTAAGCAGGTGAAGGTTGTTGCAAACGTGAAAAATACTGGAAACTGCAGCGGCAAAGAAGTGGTACAGGTGTACTTTTCTGCACCGGACGGCGCAATTGAGAAGCCGTATCAGGAACTTGCAGGATATGCTAAGACGGACGAATTGAAGCCTGGAGAGAGCCAGGAGCTTACGATTACATATGCTACAACAGAAATGTCTTCATATAACGAGAGTACTTCTGCTTATGTAATGGAAAAAGGCGACTATATAATTCGTGTTGGTAATTCTTCCAGAAATACGAAAGCTGCCGCTGTTATCAGCTTAGATAAAGACAAGATAACCGAGCAGTTAAGCACACAGTTAGGCAGTGATAAAAAGATAACCGAGATAAGCCGCAAAGGACAGACAGCATATCAGTCTCCGACAGAAGCTGCTGATTTGGCTGCGGCAGTGAAGCTTAGTTTAAGCGCAGATGCGATCACAACGCAGAATAATGCTTCCAAGCTTGACAATGAGACGGTCACAGCTTATGTTCAGGAAGGCTCTGATTACAAAACAAGCGAGCTGCTCGATGGTTATGAAGAAAAAATTGAAACAGTAGCGAAAAAAGAGTCAACACTGGAAGACGTAGTGAATAAAAAGGCTACCATGCAGGAATTTGTAGCGCAGCTTTCACAGGAAGAACTGGCAAAACTGTGCAATGGTATTGGTATGGCAAGCTTCTTTGGTTCCGTAGAACCGATCGTCGGCGCTCAGTCTGACACCGTAGACGGCGCTGCCGGAGAGACCACCAGTGATTTAGAGAAATACAAAGTACCTGCGATAGTTTTGGCGGACGGCCCTGCCGGTATCCGTATCAATCAGGAATATACCAGTTATCCTACCGAGCAGGATGCGGTAAGCCAGACGAATGGTACAAAAATGTATCAGTTCTGTACCGCATGGCCAATCGGTACATTGCTGGCACAGAGCTGGGATGTTGATCTGATTGAGGAAGTAGGTAAGGCAATCGGAGAGGAACTGGTAGAAATGGGCGTAACTCTGCTGCTTGCTCCGGGCATGAACATTCACAGAAATCCGTTATGTGGACGTAACTTTGAATACTATTCTGAAGATCCGCTGTTAACCGGTACCATTGCAGCGGCAGAAACATTTGGCGTACAGTCCAATCCTGGCGTTGGCGTGACCTTGAAGCATTTCGCAGTCAACAATCAGGAATCTGACCGTAACAGTGAAAATAATACTGTAACAGAGCGTACTTTGCGTGAAATTTATTTAAAAGGTTTTGAAATTGCTGTGAAATCTGCACAGCCAATGGCAATCATGACAAGCTATAATAAGATTAACAGTGAATGGGCTATGAACAGCTATGACCTGATTACTGATATTGCGCGTGAAGAATGGGGATTTCAGGGACTTGTTATGACAGACTGGATGTGTGCTGGTGATGATACCGTTGCAATGCACGCAGGAAATGACCTGATTATGCCTGGTAATGGCACAAGCGCAATTCTGGGCGGTTTGAATCCGGTTCCTTCCTTTGATGAAAACGGACAGGTACAGTTGGTTGATAAGTCAATGTGGACAATGACATATAAAGGAACTGATTGGTCTGCCTATACGCCAGATCCAAACGGAACAGCGACGTTAAAAGCCAAAGTAACCGGTAAGGATATTACTGTGACAACAGATGACGGTAAAGAATGTATTTTAGTGGATGGCCAGAAGATTATTTTGAATCAGACAGCTAGCTGGACTGGTTTGCAAACGACTTATGTTACAACAAATGACGCAAGCATTGAAGAAGACGGAATTGTATATAAAGTAAACCTGAATAAGAGAAAAGTAATGGCATTAGGTGATGTGCAAAAATCGGCTATGAATATTTTGAACATTATCACACAGTCTTACCAGATGGCAAAACAGATGACGGGAGACGGCACAAAAGCCGTGAAATATTCATCACAGTTTGATGATCTTGTTACCTATCAGTCAGCGGTTAAAGGAGCGGTAAAGGCTCCGGATGTACCAAAGCCAGATGTTCCGACACCGGATGTACCAAAGCCGGATGTTCCGACACCGCCTGTTACAACAGTATCCATCGCAGGCGCAAAGGTTGATGCAGTTAAAGATCAGGCATATACAGGCAAAGAAATTAAGCCAGGTGTTAAAGTTTCATTAAATGGAAGCGTCCTGAAGAATGGCACGGACTATACTGTTTCTTATAAAAATAATAAAAATATTGGAACGGCCACCATTACGATTACAGGAAAAGGTACATATACCGGAACAAAGAGCGCATCCTTTAAGATTGTGCCGAAAAAGACAGCGTCCCTGAAAGCAGTTTCCAAGACGAAGAAACAGGTAAAACTGACCTGGAAGCGTGATAAGCAGGCAACTGGATACGAGATTTACGTTAAAAAACCAGGCAGTAAGAAATTTACTTTAGCAAAGAGGATTACCAAGAATAAGACGGTTTCCTTTACTGCTAAGAAATTAAAATCAAAGAAACAGTATCAGTATAAAGTAAGAGCATACAAAAAAATAGGCAAGACGATTTACCCAGGAGCATATTCCGCAGTTAAGAAGGTAAAAGTAAAATAATTTGATACGGTTATCTGGAGCAGGCATCTTGAAAGAGATGCCTGTTTTTTATCTTATAGGAAAGATCTTGTCACGCTAAAGTGTGAAGGCATCCTCCTAGAAGATAAAAAACGATCATGCGCACTCGCACAAGAGGTGATCATTGCTCCGCAATTGTGCTCGGCGCAGCAAATCGTCCAAGTGCCTAATGAATGAGGTTTTTTATTCTATAGGAAAGACCTTGCCACACTAAAACGTGAAAGTGCCTTTTTACAGAATAAAAGTATTATGCGCACAGATGCAAGAGGAATTTCATTGCTTCGCAATAAGTATCCGGCGCGTTTAAATGTGCAGGTTCTCAAGAATGAGGGGAAAGGGAGTTGAAGTGGGATTTCCCACTTTGCTCCTTCTTTGTAAAAAATTAACATTTTTTTTACAAAAAGCAGCGCGATTTATTCTTGTTTCCATCACAATGTAACGTTATAATAAAAACTGAATTTAAACATATAGGACGCAAAAGAAAAGGATGAGATATGAGAAAGAGGATATTAACGATATTATTAGTAATTGCCATGTTAGTTCCTATGGAGGGCATGGAATTATATGCCGCGGGAAATCAGGAAGGGCAAAAGCAGGAGATGGAAGATACTTCAGGAAAAGAAGAGAAACCGCCGGAAACTTCAGGAGAAGAAGAGAAACCGCCGGAAACTTCAGGAGAAGAAGAAAAGCCTCCGGCTCCTCCGGGAGAAGAGGAGGACCCGTCGGAACCTCCGGAAGAAGAAAAGCAGGAATATACCATTTACTTTAACCTGGCAGGAGGCATGACGCCGGAGGGAGAGAGCAGCGTTTTCATGCAGGTAATAGAGGGCGAGCTACCAGACGCGGGTAAAGTGGTCGTTCCCGTAAAAACGGGCTATTTCTTCCAGGGCTGGCTGGACGGAGAGGGGAATTATTATAATTTTGACCAGCCTGTCACAGGGAATGTATCCCTGCTTGCTTCATGGGTTCCCATTACCTATCAGGTGCAGTTTGATCTGAACGGTGGGAGCGGAGAGAATATTCCGCAGCGTATGTTCACATATGATAAAGAGGAACAGCTCCCGGCGGACGCAGGCAAGAAATCCGGATATGTGTTTTCCGGATGGCAAATAGGAGAATCCCCAGTGTATGAGGGCGGTTCCTATGTAAAAAACCTTGCGTACGAGCAGGATGCCGTGGTAGTGCTGAAGGCAGTCTGGACGGCTGGACGTTATAAAGTCCGTTTTGACGCTAACGGCGGAACCGGTACGATGAACGAGGAGACGTTTACCTGTGGAAAAAGCAGGCTGTTGTATAAAAATAAATATAAGAAAACGGGATATACCTTTGAAGGTTGGAATAGCCGCAAAGATGGGACGGGAGATTTCTATAAGGAACGGGAGGACGTAGAGTTTAAAGATCAGGAGAATGGCGATACCGTCGTGCTCTTTGCTATGTGGAAAGCAAATCCATACCGGGTGCGGTATGAAGGCAATGGCGCAGAAAGCGGAATCGTTCTGGAAAGCAGTCATGTGTATGGGACGTCCGGCAGCCTGAACCTCAATGCTTATATACGCAAAGGCTATACGTTTGCAGGTTGGAATACACAGCAGGATGGCAAGGGGAAGACGTACAAGAACGGCGCGCAGGTAAAAAACCTTACCGACGAATTAAACGGCACAGTAACCCTTTATGCCAAATGGACTGCGATAAAATATAATATTACATATAATCTCAGGGGAGGAAAACTGAAATCTTCAGCAAAAACCACCTATACCATTGCCAACAGTACTTTTGAGCTTCCGGCGCCCACAAGGAGCGGTTATGATTTTGACGGATGGTACAAAGATAAAAATTTAAAAAACCGTGTGCATGAGATAAAAAAAGGCTCGACAGGGAATAAGACGTTTTATGCAAAATGGGTGAAATGTACCCGCAGTCCCAAAAAAAATTCAGGAAAACTGACGTTATGTAAAGCCACGGGGACAGGTAAGATAAAGGTAAGCGCAACTATAAAAAACCGTGTTGCCAGTGACGACGACGGTTATTATCTGGTATATGTGAATCCGATAAACGGGAAACCATACCGGATGGCGAAGAAGGCGTATAAAAAGAAGAAAATTTCTTTTACCCTGAAAACCAAAGAGAATCAGGGATACGCGGTGTCCTTATACGGAATTGCAGTGAAGAAGAATGGGGCGTATAAGCTTATTAGCAGCACATCCTATGTGAAAAATCTGGAGAAAGCGGCGGGAAACAAGTCAAAATATAAACTGGGCAAAACGAAAAAGGGAATACAGTATTACAGCAGTATGAGAGAGATTGACGACTGCGGGGCAAAGAATACTTTTTTGAATATGACGGTTTCGATGATCTACAGTAACGCTGTAGTGCCGTATCAATATAATGGAAAGATGTACTATTTCAGCCCGTTGGACGAGTACCGCCAGATTGTCTCAGAGTGCAATAAAAAGGGGATTAATGTTACCATGCAGATCATGCTGGACTGGACAGGCGGACATACGGACCTGGTGCATCCCAATGCCCGTGCGGCAGGAGCAGCGCCTTTTTATGCCTGGAATGTATACAGCAGCGCGCCAAGAGAAGAAATGGAAGCCATATTCTGTTATCTGGGAAGCGTATTTGGAAAGAAAAGCTGTTATGTATCCAACTGGGTTTTGGGTAACGAGGTGAATAACCCGAAATCCTGGAATTATGCGGGAAGCATGACGGAACATGCATATTTTAAAACGTATGCTTACGCGTTCCGCAGCCTGTACTGTGCGGTCCGCAGCCAGTATTCCAATGCTCGTATTTTCATTTGCACGGATAATTTCTGGAACACGTCCGTAGCGGGTGGCTATAGTGCAAAGCATGTGATTTCTTCTTTTACGAGTCACTTAAATAAAATGCAGAAAGGTTTGAAATGGAATCTGGCTTACCATGCGTATTCCACTCCGCTCACATATACAAATTTTTGGGATGGGTACGGCATAACTAACGATGCAAATACGCCTTATGTGACAATGAAAAACCTGAGTGTCCTGACGAAATATATTAAGAAGCACTATGGTTCGTCGGTACGCATCATCCTGTCGGAACAGGGATATTCTTCTACCTGGGGCCAGGCGAATCAGGCGGCGGCTCTTGCTTACAGCTATTATATTGCCGCATGTAATTCCATGGTGGATTCCTTTATTATACGAAGCTATTATGACCATCCGGTAGAGGTGGCGCAGGGACTGCGTATGGGAATTAAAGGGAAGGAAGCGTTTACTGTTTTCAAATATATGGACACTACAAAATTTAATCGCTATACCAAACGCTATCTGAAGTTAATTGGAGGAAAGTCCTGGAAAAAACTTGTTCCAAATTATAAAAAGAGCAGGATTTACAAAATGTATACACGATAGAGGGACGGATTAAGCTGCATACAGGCTGCGCTTGAAGAATTGTTTTCAAGCTGCGGCCTGTATGTATTTTTTCATATAGTGGATAAATTTGCAATTATTGTGAGAAAATGCTATAATAGAGCAAATTTATACGGAGTAGTAGGAGAGAGATTATGGCGCAGCTTGCACGGTGTATGCTGATCATTGTATTATTAGGAATAGAATTTGGGATATTTGGAACTGGTTTTTGTAAAATATTCCGACTGAGGCTGTCAGCCTGTGAGAAAACGCTTTTGGGGTTTTTTGTTTATTTTGGGCTGTTTCAGACAGCGGCGCTGCCGATGATTTTATTGCAGAGGCCGTTCCATGAGTTGGTTTGGCTGTGGATTGCGCTTGCTGCTGCCGTCAATCTGTTTGTTCTGTTCGCGGCAGGCAGAGAGTTGATACGGCTTTTACGCGGTTTTTTTGCGGCGGCGTGGAGGATGAAGGGCCTCCTGCTTGCGGCTGTCATTTTTCTGGTGCTGTTTGTATGCTGGTTCCAGGGAACCCAGCAGTATATGGGCTGGGATACCACAGATTATATAGGAACGGTGAACACGACGGTGTACACAGATACCATGTATATTTATGAGGGAAACTCCGGTGTACAAGCCGAATTTCTGAATCTGAGATACGCCCTTTCTGCTTTTTATATGCATTCGGCATTTTTATGCAGCGTGGCGGGCGTGGGCGGCATGATGATACAGAAATATGTGCTGGGGACTGTTTGTATACTAATGCACGCGCTGATTCTCTTTACCATGGGAAAGCGCTTGTTTACGAAAGATGAGAAAAAAGCCTTGTTTATGACGGGGCTGGTATTTGTCATGCATCTCGGTTTTCAGACCATGTACAGCGCCTCTGATTTTCTGCTGATCCGCGCATACGAAGCTAAGGGGTTTTGTGCCAATGTGGTGATTCCCGCCATGTTCTATGCGATACTCTGTTTTTGGGAACAGCAGGAGAAACGGGAGCATTGGGCATTGTTGTTTGCAGTTTCTTTTTCCAGTGTCCCCATTTCCATGTCTTCCCTGGTTATTGTTCCGGCGCTTTTGGTGATTGCCGTGCTTGCCCAGTGGTTCACGAAAAGAAACTGGAAAATTTTGTGGCGCTGCTTTTGGTGCGCAGTGCCGAACGGTGTATATTTGATAATTTATTTTCTATATACAAAGGGATTTCAAATTATGATTAAATAAGAGGAAATAGTATGTACGATGTCGAGAATATACTGCAGACTTTTCAGAAATATGGAGGGATCACCATGTTTCTGCCTGCCTTTTGGGTCTGCGTAATCTATGTATTCTGTTATGGAAAAGAGTCTGGGCGGAAACGTCTTTTATTTGCCTTTTTACTGAGTATCTTGTTTGTTTTTAATGACCTTTCCATGAAGCTGGTAGGAAAGATGACAGGAGAAGGCACGTATTACCGCTTTATCTGGGCGATTCCGATTTTGCCTTTGATTGCCTGGGCGGGAACCAAAGTAGTTATGGAACGGGAAAAGCGCTGGGAAAAGGCAGTTGTCTTTGCGCTGATTTTCTGTCTGTTCTGGGGAGGGAAAAGCAGCTTTATCACGGAAGGCAGCATACGGGTTCCGGAAAATCCATACAATTTGTCAAGTGATGTGATTCAGGTCTGCGATATCATTGATAAGGATAAAAAAACCGAATCTCCGGTGGTGATTTTTGATTATGGATGCCAGTTGGAGGCAAGGCTTTACGACCCTTCCCTGGTATGGGGAATCAGCCGCAGGGCCTATCAGTTCCATAACGATGCGGAAGGGTATGAACATGCGGGAAGATATAAGACGGAGAAAGCATTGATTCATGCCGCAAATTTTGGCGTTAAGAGCGAACCGGAAAGGTTTGCCAAGGCGTTAAAGAAAAAAAAGGTAGATTATGTGGTAACGCTTACAGAGTATGAGATGGATGATTATCTGGAAGGAACAGGATACAGGCTGGTTGGCAGATCAGATTTTAGAAGCGTATATGTCCGTACGGAATAAGAGGGGACGGCGGCGCTGTACGCAAAATAAAAGCATATAATTTGGAGGTTGATCCATGAAAGGAATTATTTTAGCCGGAGGGTCCGGAACAAGATTGTACCCGTTAACCAAAGCGATATCGAAGCAGATTATGCCGGTATATGATAAACCCATGATTTATTATCCTCTGTCCACGCTGATGCTGGCAGGGATTCGTGAGATTCTGATTATTTCGACGCCCAGGGATCTTCCGGTGTTTGAACAGCTTCTGGGGGACGGAAGCCAGCTTGGCATGAAGTTCGCTTATGAAGTGCAGGAGGAACCGCGGGGATTGGCGGATGCTTTTATTATCGGCGAGGAATTTATAGGCCGGGACGCCGTAGCGCTGGTGCTCGGAGATAATATATTTTATGGCCAAAGTTTCTCCAGGGTGCTGGAGACAGTGGCAAAGCGTACAGACAGTCAGCCAGGGGCAACTATTTTCGGTTACTATGTCAGAGATCCCAGAGAGTATGGAGTGGTGGAATTTGATGAAGAGGGAACGGCAATTTCCATTGAGGAGAAGCCGCAGCATCCCAGATCCAACTATGCAGTACCGGGCTTATACTTTTATGATAATGATGTGGTGGAGATTGCCAAAAATGTAAAACCTTCGGCGCGTGGAGAGATAGAAATCACCAGTGTCAATAACGAATATCTGAAACGGGGCAGGCTGAAAGTAGAGACTTTAGGACGGGGCTTTGCATGGCTTGACACAGGCAGCCACGACATGCTTTTAGCGGCGGCGGATTTTGTATCAGCGTTCCAAAAACGCCAGGGACTTTACATTTCCTGTATTGAAGAGATCGCATATAATCGTAAATTTATTGATGAAGAACAACTAAAGAAACTGGCGGAACCTTTAATGAAAACGGAATACGGACAGTATTTAATGGAGATCGCGGAGGGGTTATAAAAACGTTATTTGTCAGGACAGGAGGTTAAGTCGAAATGGGAAAGATAAAGGTAACGGATGACTGTAATGGAATCAAAGGTCTTAAAGTAATTGAGCCGGCCGTTTTTGGCGACGCCCGGGGCTATTTTATGGAAACTTATAATTATAATGATTTTAAAGAGGCGGGTATTGACTGTCAATTTGTGCAGGATAACCAGTCGGCTTCTAAAAAAGGCGTTTTGCGCGGGCTGCATTTTCAAATTAACTATCCGCAGGATAAACTGGTGCGCGTGGTGAATGGAGAGGTATTTGACGTGGCCGTGGATCTGCGGGATGGGTCTGAGACCTTTGGAAAATGGTTTGGGGTAAGACTGTCAGCAGAAAATAAAAAGCAGTTTTTTATTCCAAAGGGATTTGCGCATGGATTTGTCGTGCTTTCTGATTTCGCAGAGTTCTGCTATAAAGTAACAGATTTCTACCATCCCAATGATGAAGGCGGCCTACTGTGGAAAGATGAGGAAATTGGCGTGGAGTGGCCTATGCCGGACGGGATGACGGAAAAAGACCTGATTATGTCCGATAAGGATAAGGTGTGGGGCGGCTTGCAGGAGTACTTAAACAACCGTAAATAGCAGGAAATTGGGAGGAATAATATATGAGAAAGAGAATTTTAACAATCTTATTGTCAGGATTGGTACTTCTGTCCGGGCTGCCTGCGGGTGCAGCTATGGCGGCGCCTCAGCAGAATGTGGTTACTGCTGAGGAGGGGAGGGAACATGCAGAGCAGGCGTTGGATTCCCTCTATCCGAGTGGCGGATGTTTAGAGCCGGAAGCAAACAAGATTACGGCGCAGGAGGCAGCGGCGGCGTTTCCGGAGGAAACGGCGTATGGGGTCGAATATTATTCACAATCTTATGGTTCCCAGCAATACAGTTCATCCTGGGACATTTATTCTTCTAATTATATATATAATCAGTTAGGGGAAAAGGAGCGGAAATTCTGGGACGCTTTGGAAAATTTGTGCAGAATTTATCTGAGCACAAATCAGAATGCAACCTTGATGAGATTCAGCGGCGGAAGCGCGAATGTATTGGGGGAAATTGTAAACGGAGCCATGGAAGTGCCTCAATATCAGGCGCGCAGTATTTTTATCCTGTTTGTGTACTCCAATCCACAGTATTATTTTCTGGATAACAGCTATGTATATGGAACAAAGCTGGTGTCTGGGAAAGAGACGGAAGTGTTCTATCCGGGTATTTATGATGCGTTTGCCAGTGGAAGTGTAAGAAAGGCGGAAACCGCTAAGCTCAAGGCGCAGATTGACGTTATGAGAAGTCAGATATTAGCGGGGGCCGATGATGTGGAGAAAGCAAAAATTGCCCATGACCTGATTGTGGAGAAGATTATGTATGATCCGGGATTCGATCCGGCGCCGGAATTTTCACGGCCGTTTACGCCCTATCATCAGAGTGCGTACAGCGTGTTCTGTGACGACTATACTGTATGCGCAGGATATACAAAAGCGTTTGAGATTCTTATGAACAGTGTGGGAATTGATACCATGGGAGTCACCAGTGCAGGTCATGCATGGAACCTGATCTGTCTCAATGATTCCTGGTATTGCATGGATCTGACCTGGGACGATATGGATGGCAGGGAAGGCATGGTTACGCAATATACCTTTTTTGGCGTCAGTGAAGCAAGACTTACCGGAGAGCTGGAGCAGAGTAATTCTCATAAGAAAGAATCCATGTATACCGGCCTGACGCCGAAATGTACCAAAGACTTCGGTTCTACCAAGACGGGTATCGGAACCGTGTTTGTGCCGGTTCAAACGGCGGCGGCACCGGCCATCAGCCAGAAAAAAAATGCAAACAATGTTACGGTGACCTTGCAGTCGGCAATGCCGGGGGCGGAAATTTATTATACTATGGACGGCAAAGATCCCGCTTCTTCATTTACCAGAAGCTATCGTTATACCGGGGCGTTTAAAGTTACCTCGAATGTGACGGTAAAAGCAGTCGCAGTACAGGATGGCATGTGGGACAGCGCGGTTGTTTCGGCCGATGTAAAGGGGCAGATGTATACCGTTAAGTTTGATACCAAGGGCGGTAAGAAGATATCTTCGCAAAAAGTGTGGCCGCAGGGACTGGCAAAAAAACCGGGGAATCCCAAACGGGCGAAGTATACGTTTGAAGGATGGTATAAGGACAGCAAATGTAAAAATAAGTGGAATTTCAAACAGAAAATTGAAAAGAATACTACCATTTATGCCAAATGGAAGAAGGTCAGGGTTGCAGATACTTCCATTCGTAAGCTGAACAATACTTCCGCAGGGAAGATGACCGTTGCATTTAAGAAAGTAAATAAGGCAAAAGGCTATCAGATTCGCTATTCCACCAGGTCTAATATGACTGCAGCGAGGAAAAAAGAGATAAAAACTACCAGCAAAGTGCTCGGCGGCCTGCGAAAAGACGTTACTTATTATGTGCAGGTAAGGGCTTATCAGAAGGATTCTGCCGGAAAGAAGGTTTATGGAAACTGGAGCAGGACCAAATCTGTTACCATTCGAAAATAATCAAAGGAAGTCGGAACACATATGAATGTAAAATCACCCAATATCATTGTAGAAGTGATAGAGAACCGCAAGCTGGTGGGAAGCCTGGCGAAGAATGACTTTAAAACCAAGTTTGCAGGTTCCTATCTGGGTACCGTCTGGGCATTTGTGCAGCCAGTTATTACGGTCTTTATCTACTGGTTTGTATTTGAAAAGGCTATAGGAGCGACGGCCCGCATCCGCGGAGAACTGCCGCTGCCCTATATATTATGGCTGGTAGCGGGAATTGTGCCCTGGTTTTTCTTTTCCGATTGTATCAGCGCAGGAACGGCCGTGCTGATGGAGTATCATTATCTGGTGAAGAAAGTGGTGTTTAACATCGACATTCTGCCGGTGGTAAAAGTATTTTCTTCTATTTTTGTACATGTGTTTTTTGTAGCCTTTATGTTGATACTGTTTGTGGGTTACGGATATATGCCGGATCTGTACGTGCTGCAGGTCATCTATTACAGTCTGGGCGTTCTGCTTCTCGCACTGGGAATGAGCTATCTCACCAGCGCAGTATCGGTATTTTTCCCGGATATGCGGCAGATTGTTAACATTGCACTGCAGATTGGCATATGGGCGACCCCTATCATGTGGAACATTGATGATATGAAACAGAAGATTCCAGACACCGTGATGACAGTTTTAAAGCTGAATCCTTTGTACTATATTGTACAGGGATACCGGGAGGCGTTGATTGACAAACGATGGTTTTTTGAACATCCCGGTATGACACTGTACTTCTGGTGCTTCACGGCGGCAGTATGTATTCTGGGAACGACGGTATTCAAGCGGCTGAAAGTACATTTTGCAGATGTGCTGTAGAAAGGGAACGTATGGGACAGACAGCAATCAAGATCAGGCAGGTCAGTAAAATATATAAACTGTATGACACTCCTGCCGCACGGCTTAAGGATGCGCTGGGGTTTTCCAGAAAGAAAAATTTCCGGGAACATCCGGCGCTGAAAGAGATAAATCTGGATATACAAAAAGGAGAAACCGTGGGTATTATCGGAACCAATGGTTCCGGCAAGTCCACGCTGCTCAAAATTATCACAGGCGTGATCCAGCAGACCAGCGGCGAAGTGGAGGTAAAAGGAAGAATTTCCGCCCTTTTAGAGCTGGGTGCTGGTTTCAATATGGAATATACCGGGATTGAGAATGTATATCTGCAGGGTACGATGATGGGTTTTTCCAGAGAGGAAATCAGCAGCAGGATGGATGCAATTCTGGAATTTGCAGACATCGGGGCCTTTGTAAACCAGCCGGTAAAAACGTATTCCAGCGGTATGTTTGTACGTCTGGCTTTTGCAGTGGCGATCAATATTGAGCCCGAGATTCTGATTGTGGACGAGGCATTATCGGTGGGAGATGTGTTTTTTCAGGCAAAATGTTACCGTAAATTTGAGGAGTTTAAAGAGCTGGGCAAGACAATACTATTTGTGAGCCATGATCTCAGCAGCATTACCAAATATTGCGACCGTGCGATTTTGCTCAATAAGGGTGTAAAAGTGATGGAAGGCACGCCAAAGGAGGCGGTGGACCGGTTCAAAATGGCGCTGGTGAAGCAGGAAGAGGCGCAGCGCAGAGAAAATACGTCGCTTTGGAATCCTGCGGACGCCAAAGGCAAATGGAGGGACAGCCTCAGTGTAAATCCAGAGACGCTAGAGTATGGAGACAAAAAGGCGGAAATTCTTGATTTTGCCATTGTGGACAAGACCGGAAAGATTACCAATGTGATTGAAAAGGGAGAGGCATGTACCATTAAGATGAAAGTATTGTTTCATCAGGATGTGGCAGAGCCGATTTTTGCTTTTACCCTGAAAAATCTTATGGGTATTGAACTGACAGGCACAAATACCATGCTGGAGAAGCAGATGACAACTCCTAAGAAGAAAGGAGATATGCAGGTGGTAAGCTTTACGCAGAAAATGCTTCTTCAGGGAGGAGAATATTTGTTATCCTTAGGATGTACCGGATATGAACAGGAAGAATTTAAGGTACATCACAGACTGTATGATGTGTGCAGCCTGGGTGTAATTTCAGAAAAAAATACGGTAGGCTATTTTGACATGGAAACATCCATTGCGTTGGAATAAAATCAGAGGACAGAAAATATGCTGGAAAAATTTAATGTAGTGAGAGTCAGATTTCACATAGAGGAAAAACAGGTCCTGGTGATACAGGGGTGGAAGTATGAGATGGAGGCGGAGGACAGGCTTACGGTCACCCTGGATGGCAGAGAGCTTCCCTGGAATATGAAAAAATATGACGGAATGGAAGTACGCCAGCGTTATATGATATATGACCTGGGCATAGAAGAGGAATATTTTCTGTATGTGGCGCTGCCGGAGAACTTTCATCATAGCCAGGAATTAGCGGTAAACGCCGGTGGGCAGCCAGTATTTCAGAAGAAGGTATCCGCTCTGTTAAAACAGCAGCAGGAATTGGACCTGTTCGTGGAGCAGACCGTGCTGGAAAAAGGAACATGTTATATTAAAGGATGGGCGGCGTCTGCCACTTCTGTGACGGTGAGGGCTTTTGGACCTGGCGGCAGAGAACTGCCCGCTGAGACTTCCTGGCATGAACGCAGAGACGTGGCGCAGGTCTATCGGGAGACGGACAGCTTAAAAGACGCGGGATTTGAGATTACCCTGCCGCATCATGGGTTGGCCCAGGTGTGGCTGGAATTTTCCAATGGAAGCCGCAGGACCAGGGTGAAAGTACCTGTTATGACTACATTTCTCTTTGAAAATGTGATGGGAAGCAGTTATCTCGGCAAAGGGATGAGATTTTTACAGCGTCATGGAATGAAAGAATTTTGTACCCGTACCATGCAGGTGCTGATGCAAAAATCTGCGCCCCAGGGAGATTATGAGAAATACCGGCGTGCCGTGACGCCCACAGAAGAAGAGCTTTTCAGGCAGCGGCGGGAAAACTGGCGGCAAAAGCCGTTGTTTTCCATTGTGGTGCCTTTGTACAAGACCCCGGAAAAATATCTGCAGCAGTTAGTAGATTCCATTCAGTCGCAGACGTATGAGAACTGGGAGCTTTGTCTGTCAGATGGCAGCGGAGCGCCCTCGCCGCTGGAACCTTATCTGGGTAAACTGGAACAGAGAGAGAAGAGGGTAAAAGTGATCCGACACGAGACTCCTCTTAAAATCTCTGATAACACCAATGCAGCAATCCAGAGAGCGTCTGGAGATTACATTGTGTTCGCGGATCATGATGATTTGCTGACAGAGGACGCTTTATATGAATGTGCGCTTGCATTGCAGAAGCATCCGCAGACGGAATTGATTTATTCGGATGAAGACAAGATTTCCATGAACGGGAAACGGTATTTTGAACCGCATTTTAAGTCGGACTACAATCCGGACCTTCTGTGCAGCATGAATTATTTCTGCCATCTGGTGGTGGTGAAGCGGACGCTGCTTGAAAAAACAGGGCTGTTAGACGGAGCATTTGACGGAGCGCAGGATTATGACTTTGTGCTGCGGTGTACAGAGCATACCAGAAATATTCATCATATACCCAAGGTGTTGTACCATTGGCGGGCACATGAAAATTCTACGGCAGAGAATCCCGAGAGCAAACGGTATGCTTTTGAGGCGGGAAAACGTGCCATAGAGGCGCACTATGCCAGAAGGAACCTTCCGGCGAAGGTGGAGATGGGAGAATATCCGGGACTTTACCGGACGGTCTGGCAATGGCAGGAACAGCCGCTGATTTCTATTTTGATACCGAATAAGGATCATACACAAGATTTACAAAAGTGTATTCAATCCATAGAAAAGACTTCCACCTACCGCAATTATGAATTTATTATCATTGAAAATAACAGTGAACTGCAGGAAACCTTTGCATATTATAAGAAGCTGGAAGAGGAAAATGAAAAGGCGCGCGTCGTCTGCTGGGAGGGCGGATTTAACTTTTCCGCCATCAATAATTTCGGTGCAGAGTTTGCAAACGGAGAGTATCTCTTACTTTTAAATAATGACACGGAGATGATAAACCCTGACTGCCTGTGGCAGCTTCTGGGCTACTGTATGCGGGAAGATGTGGGTGTTGTGGGCGCAAGACTTTATTATGAAGACAATACCATTCAGCATGCGGGAGTGGTGATTGGTTTCGGCGGGATTGCAGGACATACCTTTATCGGTTTTGACCGTCAGGCAAACGGTTATTTTTCGCGGATTATCTGTGCGCAGGATTACAGCGCAGTCACAGCGGCCTGTATGATGACGAAGAAATCTGTATTTTTGCAGGCGGGTGGGATGACGGAAGAACTGGTGGTGGCGTTTAACGATATCGACTACTGTATGAAAGTGCGGGAATTGGGAAAACTGGTGGTTTATAACCCTTACGCTCAGCTCTATCATTACGAATCCAAGTCCAGAGGGCTGGAGGACTCTCCAGAGAAGCAGGAGCGTTATTACAAAGAAATGAAGTATTTTGTGACGAAATGGAAAGAATATATGGACCGGGGGGATCCCTATTATAATCCGAATCTTACCTTGTCAAAAGCAGATTTTTCACTGAAACAGGTGTAAGCCTCTTGCGGAAAGGCGGAAATTGCAATGGAAAAAATTGGAAACGTTGTTCTGGATGATACCCATTATCCAGGAGAAGATCTCTACAGTGACGGTGCGGTTGAGGATCATATTTTAGAGCTGGTGCGGACGTATCCCCAGGAGGAATATCCCCGGGTGATTGCCAGGGAAGAGAATTGGGCGGTGATGTATCATCTCGCCTATGAACGTGAAAATATCTTAAGCTGGTATCCTTTTACACCAGGGGCAAAGGTGCTGGAAGTGGGTTCAGGGTGCGGAGCAGTTACCGGAGCTATAGCGAAAGCGGCAGGAGAAGTTACCTGTATCGATCTCTCTAAAAAGCGCAGTATGATCAATGCGGTACGGCATAAGGACAGCGGCAATATTAAAATCTGCCTGGGGAATTTTCAGGATGTGGAACGGGATCTGGAGAAAGATTTCGACTATGCTACCCTGATTGGCGTATTCGAGTATGGCAGAGGCTATATTGGCGGGGAGAAACCGTATCATGATTTCCTGGCTACTGTTATGAAGCATGTGCGTCCGGGCGGAAAACTGCTGCTGGCGATTGAAAATAAATTTGGATTAAAGTATTGGGCGGGCTGCCGGGAAGATCACGCAGGCACGTATTTTGAAGGGCTGGAAGGATATCCTGCTGCAGAATCTGTGCGTACGTTTACCAGGACGGAACTGATTCGGATTATGGAGGAATGCGGATATACAGATTATAAATTTTATTATCCCTATCCGGATTATAAGCTTCCCAGAGTGATTTATTCAGATGCATATCTGCCCCGTCTGGGAGAGCTGAATCAAAATATCTGTAACTTTGACCGGGACCGTCTGGTGTTGATGGACGAGGGCAGAGTGTACGACCAAATCATAAAAGACGGACTGTTTCCCCTGTACGCCAATTCTTTTTTTGTAGAGATTCGGAAACCGGACGCTGAAAAAGAAGCCGACACCGCTGCGCTGGGACAGAACATGCCGGTTTATACAAAATATTCCAGCGGCAGGGCGGCAGAATTTTCGATTCAGACCCGGATGGTAATGGACCTGGCAGGAAACAATATTATGTATAAAAAGGCCGAACATCATGAGGGACAAAAACATATAAGCCATATGGCAGAAGCGGCAAGAAGGCTGAAATCCTTATGGCAGGAAAAGGGATTGCTCTCGGTCAATGCGTGCGTGCTGAAAGGAGACAGGGCAGAATTTGAATACCTGGAAGGTATTACCCTGGAAGAAGAACTGGATGGGCTTTTGGAACAAAACCGTCTCAAAGAGGCTGCGGACAGGCTCAGGGAAGGCATTATCAGAATCAGAGACAGCGCGCCTGTGACAGTTTTTGAGATGACGCCCGAATTTCAGCGGGTATTTGGCGCGATAGCAGTTACAGAGGAAGAGCAGGCGGTGCCAGTGGCGGATGTTGACCTGATATTTTCCAATCTTCTTCGTACTAAGGATCAGCGCTGGCATGTATTGGATTATGAATGGACGTTTTTCTTTCCGGTGCCAGTGGCGTTTATTTTGTACCGCGCCCTGCATTACTATCTGGAAGGAGCGCCCGCGCGCAGAAGATTAAAAGAAACGTTTGACTTTTATGAAGAATTTCATATCTCGTCTAAACAGCGGGAAATTTACCGGCAGATGGAACGGCAATTTCAAAAATACATTACAGGAAACAGTGTTTCTCCTTACAGCCTTTATCATACCATGGGCAAGAAGGCGCTGCCGATAGGAGATTTACTGGCGGAAACGAATCGAAGAAGGGTGCAGGTGTATCTTGACTATGGCCAGGGATTTACGGAAGAACAGTCTTATTTCATTGAAACAGGCTGTGAGGAACATCTTGACTATTCTGTCACAATTCCAGACCAGGCCACTGCAGCCTGGATTGATCCGGCATTAAGCGCCTGCATTTTAAAGGATGTGAGGCTGTCCTGGCAGGGAGAGAATACTCCGGTGAAGTACGATACTACAGGGTTTGAACTGGAAAAAAACTGTTATTTATTTGACAATTCTGACCCAAAGATTATAATAGAAGAAATGCCGCCAAAAAACCGACGGGTGGAGGTTTCTTATGACATTAGCATTTTGGAAGAAGAGACGGCAGCCCTTCTTATGGACAAGATGAATACCAGGAAGCGGGTGAAGAAGAAAATCCGCAAACTGGTAAAAGGATAGAATTATGAGTAGAAGAGAACAGTATAAGCATTTATTGAATTTGACAGCGAATTATCTTATGCTGGCCTGTGAGGCGGCATTGTTTGCCTATATTTGGTACGAGATGTACTATCCGATGCTGTCGAAGGCGCATCGTTTCTGGAATCGCGGAAATTGGGCGATGATAGGTATGTATGCTTTAATTATGTATTTTTTTACCAGAACGTTCGGAGGTTACCGGATTGGCTATCTGCGGATGAGCGACGTTTGCCTGTCACAGATTCTGGCGATACTATGCGCCAATGTGATCGGTTACTTTCAGGTATGCCTGATTGCCAACGATTATATGCCTGTGACGCCCATGCTGTTGTTGACAGGGTTGGATCTGCTGGTCATTTTTCCCTGTATCTATCTTGTGAGAGTGATATATACAAGACTCTATCCACCCAGGAAAATGATTGTCATTTATGGGAAAAATTCGCCGGACGATCTTATCGGTAAAATCAATTCCCGGAAGGATAAATATAATGTGTGTGCGACGGCCAGTGTTTATATGGGCTACAAGGCGTTATACCAAAAAATATTGGAATACGAGGCGGTGGTACTTTGCGATCTGCCGACCAAAATGCGTAATCCTATTTTAAAATTCTGCTTTGACCAGGGGAAGCGTACCTATATCACACCTAAGATTTCAGATATCATACTTACTGGTACAGAGGAAATACATCTGTTTGACTCACCCCTGATGCTGTCAAGAAACCGGGGGCTTACCATTGAGCAGCGATTTGTAAAGCGAACCATGGATATCGTATTTTCGCTGACTGCTATTGTGATCTCTTCTCCGGTTCTTCTTCTGATTGCAGCAGGTATCAAACTTTATGACAAGGGGCCTGTTTTTTATACGCAGGAGCGGCTTACCAGGGACGGTGAAATTTTTAAAATTATTAAGTTCCGCAGTATGCGCACCGATTCAGAAAAGGGCGGCGCCCAGCTTGCCAGGAAAGACGACGATCGCATTACCCCGGTAGGGCGGATTATCCGCAGAACCCATCTGGATGAGCTTCCCCAGATTTTTAATATTTTAAAGGGGGACATGTCTTTTGTCGGCCCCCGTCCGGAACGGGAAATAATCGCCAATGAATACGAGCGCATTATTCCGGAATTTAGTTTCCGCCTCAAGGTAAAGGCCGGCTTAACCGGGTATGCACAGGTGTACGGAAAATACAATACGACGCCTTATGATAAACTGAAACTGGATCTGACTTATATTGAAACTTATTCTGTGTGGCTGGATTTAAAACTGATGCTTATGACCTTTAAGATTATATTCCAGAAAGAGAATACAGAAGGAATTGATAAAGGGCAGGTGACAGCCATAAAGAAATAGTTTGGAGGAGCCTATGCAGGAGGAAGCGCTGGTGTCGGTGATTATGCCGGCATATAATGCAGAAAAATATATTGCCGCCGCCATTGAGTCGGTATTGTCCCAGGATGTTTTGCTGGAGCTTTTCGTAATCGATGATTGTTCCACAGACCGCACAGCGGCAATTGCGGCGCGTTATACAAACGAAAAGAAAGTGATCCTGCTGCGCAATGAGCAAAATCTGGGAGTGGCAGAGAGCCGTAACCGGGGAATCCGGCACGCATCAGGGAAATATATAGCGTTTTTGGACGCCGACGACTGGTGGGCGCAGGGGAAACTTAAACTGCAGTGCAGGCTCTTAGAGGAGACGGGACAGGTACTTTGCTGTACCGGAAGAGAGTTGATGAATCCGGACGGCACAAGCCAGGGAAAAACCATAGGGGTGCCGGAAGAGATTACCTATTCCATGCTGCTTAGAACCAACCGTATTGCCTGTTCCTCTGTGGTAATGAGAGCGGAGGCGGCAAGGGAATTTTACATGTGCCATGACGAGCTTCATGAAGACTACATTCTCTGGCTTCAGGTTCTTTCTAAATACGGCGCCGCGTGCGGTGTGAACGAACCGCTGTTAAAATCCAGGATGAGCCGGGGGGGCAAATCCAGAAATAAGCTGAAATCCGCAAGGATGCAGTTCGGCGTATATCGCTATATGGGCTTTGGTACGCTTAGATCCTGTTATTATTTCCTCATGTATATGTTCCATGGGGTTTTAAAATATCTGTAGATGAAAGGTGGAGAATGATTATGAAGGAGAGAATCAGGAATTTTTTCCGATACCGTTATCTGTTGTGGGAACTGGTAAAAAAAGGAATTAAATTAAAATACCGCAGATCTTATCTGGGTATTTTCTGGTCTTTACTGGAACCTCTGTTAACCATGATTGTGCTGACTGTCATATTTGGAACCTTATTGGGACACAATGAAAGGACCTTTGCCGTATATGTGCTGTCCGGCCGTCTATTGTATTCCTTTTTTTCGCAGTCCACAGGCGCGGCTTTGCGCTCCATACGCGGTAACGCAGCCATGATTAAAAGGGTATATGTTCCCAAATACCTGTATCCTTTGTCGAGCGTAATGTTTAATTACGTAATTTTTGCGCTTTCGCTGATTGTTTTGGCGGTGGTATCGCTTATCATGGGAGTATATCCCAGTGTTTATTCCCTTCAGATCATTATCCCTCTTTTACTTCTGATGGTATTTTCATTTGGCGTGGGTATGATATTGGCGACGGTGGGCGTTTTTTTCCGCGACATGGAGTATTTATGGAACGTTATCCTGATGTTAGTGATGTATACCTGCGCGATATTTTATTATCCGGATAATCTGATAAAAAGCGGGAAGGGCTGGCTGCTGAAAATGAATCCTCTCTTCTGTATTATTGATAATTTCCGTTCCGGATTGTTTGGAGAAGTTATGAATACAAAAATGCTGGCGTATTCAGCATTTGCCAGTGTATTCGTATTGCTCTTCGGGTTATGGATATTCTATAAAAAACAGGACGAATTTATTCTGCACATATAAGGAGATACAAATGGGGAAAGAAGTTATAAAGGTAGACCATGTCGGCATGAAATTCAATTTGAGCCAGGAAAAGATAGACAGTATCAAAGAGTACTTTATCAAATTTGTAAAAAGGGAGATAAAGTATGATGAGTTTTGGGCGTTAAAAGATATTAATTTTACATTAAATAAAGGGGAACGGCTTGGAATTTTAGGACTAAACGGAGCAGGTAAAAGCACGCTTTTAAAAGTGATTGCGGGCGTTTTCAAACCTACGGAAGGGAAAGTGACCCGCCGTGGCGTGCTGGCGCCAATGCTGGAACTGGGAGCCGGTTTTGATATGCAGTATACCGGAGCGGAAAATATTTATCTGTACGGTTCGGTGCTTGGCTACAGCAAGGATTTTATTGATGAAAGATTTCAGGAGATCGTTGATTTTTCAGAGCTGAAAAAGTTTATTGACGTGCCTTTGAAGAATTATTCCTCCGGTATGCGGGCAAGACTGGGATTTTCTATTGCCACGGTGGTGGAGCCGGATATCCTGATTCTGGATGAAGTGCTTTCCGTCGGCGATGCCAAATTCCGTAAAAAAAGTGAGAAAAAGGTAATGGATATGTTTGACAAGGGCGTCACTGTACTGTTTGTATCTCATTCCCTGGAACAGGTAGAACGCCTGTGCAATAAGGCTATGATATTGGAGCATGGCAGGATGCTGGAGTACGGCGGAATTGAGAACGTAGCGAAGGCTTACCGCAAAATAATTGAGTAGAGAGAAATCGTTATGGAACAGACTTTTTGGGAAAAATTAAAGAGAGTAAAGGCGGGAGATATCTGCCACGTATTTAAGTTTCTCATTGCCTGGGTGCTGCACTGGTTTTTCAAAGGCAGGCACAGGGATTTATGGCTGATCTGCGATACGGAATATGAGGCCAGGGACAATGGATACTGGTTTTTTAAATATGTGCGGGAAAACCACCCGAATCAGGAGGCAATTTATGCCATAAACCGCCATTCTCCCGATTTTGCGCGGGTATCGCACCTTGGCGCGACCGTTCATTATGGCAGTTTAAAGCACTGGATCTATTATCTTTTGGCAAGCAAAAATATCAGTTCCCAGAAAATGGGCAAGCCCAATGCCGCCATCTGCTACGTTCTGGAAGTATATGGGATTTTGAAAAATGTCAGGGTATTTCTGCAGCACGGGATTATTACGGCGGATCTGACATTTTTGTACTATCCGCATACGAAAATGAGGTTGTTTGTCTGCAGCACGCACAGAGAATGGAAGTATGTCAGCGAACATTATGGGTATCCCAGCGGCTGGGTACAGAAGCTGGGGCTGTGCCGTTTTGACCAGCTTCATGATTTTAAGGTGAATCGGAAGCAGATTTTGTTTATGCCCACCTGGAGAATGTATATCAGAAATGAGATACACAGCCCGGATCCGCAGCGGGAACTGGAAAAATTCAAAGAGACAGAATATTTTCAATACTGGAGCCAACTGCTGAACCATAAAAGACTTCACCAGATTATGGAGGAACAGGGACTGGAAATTGTTTTTTACCCCCATCGGGAAATGCATCGTTTTCTGGGGGCGTTTCAAATAAGCCATCCGGGAATTAAAGTGGTCTCCTGGCCGGCATATGACGTGCAGGAATTGTTGAAAACTTCTGCGTGTCTGGTGACTGATTTTTCCAGCGTCGCCATGGATTTTGCCTATATGAAGAAACCTTTGGTGTATTATCATTTTGACACTGCAAAATTCAGGGAAAGCCATCATGGGAAGGGAGACTTCGATTTTGAAAAGGAAGGTTTTGGCCCGGTCTGCCAGCGTCCAGACCAGGTTGTGGACAAGCTGGCAGAGCTGATGGAGCAGGATTTCCAGAACGAGGATGTTTATTTACAGCGTCATGCAGCATATTTTGACTTATGGGACAGGGAAAACTGCAGACGCACCTATGAAGCCATAAAGAATATAACCTAGCGGAGAAAAAATATGTCGGAAGATGCAAGAGAGATAAAGGTGAAAACCGGAAAGTTTTCCCTGAGAAAAGGAAAACTTAAGATCTGTTTTTCCCCTTATGATGAGAACGTAAAAATAAAGGAATTGTTTTTAAAAAAACGTCATGCACTGGAGGATGTCTGCGTTCCCTTTCAACTGGATAGGAAAGGGAGCGGATACGAAGCGCGGATGGAGCTGGAGTATAGGGAATTAGAGTATGCGTTTTGGGATGTTGTGGCTGTGGTAGAGGATGGCGCTGAGGTTTACCAGGCGATCCTGGGCGGGCAGAGCGTAAGCTTAAAGATGCGTCTGATTCTGTTTCCGCGCTGGTACAGAACAAATAGAGACTCCATTATTTATCCCTTTGTAAACGGTTCCCGGCAGTTTACCATTCAGTCCAGAAAATATAACAGAGGCTATGATTCCTACGGATTTTTGTGGAAGGAATACCTTGCGCTGCTCTGCTATTTTTTGCTGAAGCCTTATTGGGATCATAAGAAGCTGTGGTTGGTGTGTGAAAAATTCTGCACTATGGCCCAGGATAATGGACTTTATTTTTTCCGTTATTGCATGGAGGAATTGCCAGAGCAGGAGAAAAAACATATTCTTTATGTAATTGATAAGAAGGCACCTGATTACCAGGCAGTTCAAAAATATGATAAAAATGTCATTCAGTTTATGAGCTTTCGCTATCTGATTTATCTGTGTGCGGCGCAGTATCTGATTTCTACCGACGCTATCCGGCATTTTTATATCTGGGATTCGCCCAATAGTGTCTTTAAAGTGCTTTATCAGGCAAGGAAAGATATTATTTTCCTGCAGCATGGGGTGATGGCGTTTAAGCAGTGCCACCGGACGTACCATAAGTGGGGCGGCAACCGCATGAAGCTGTTTGTGACCTCCTCAGAATATGAGCAGGATATTATTTATAATTATTTTGAATACGACAGAGAGGAAATCATTATTACCGGCTTGCCAAGATGGGATGTGCTGCATGATACTTCAAGCCGGGAACATAAGGAAATTCTTTTGATGCCTACCTGGAGAGGATGGCTGGAGGACGCCTCAGAGGAAGCATTTTGCAATAGCGAGTATTTTACGAATTATGAGGCATTACTAAAAAATGAAGAACTGCACAGGATTTTAGAGCAGTATGAGATCACTTTGAATTTCTATATACACCCCAAATTCAGGGCTTATATTGGACAATTTCATGCCGATAGCAGCCGCATTCGTCTCATACCTTTTGGAGAGCAGCCCCTGAACCAGCTTCTCATGAGCTGCCAAATGCTGATCACTGACTATTCCTCTGTGGCGTGGGACGTGTATTACCAGGAAAAACCAATCGTGTTCTTTCCTTTTGATTTTGCCACTTACCAGCAGGTCCAGGGCAGTTATATGGATCTGGAGAAAGAAGCGTTTGGAGATGTGGTGCATACCCTGCCGGAGCTTCTGCATGTCATCCGCAAATATGTGGAAAACGGGTTTCAAGAGGAGGACGCCTATGCCCACAGAAGGGATTACCTGCTTCCGCTTCGTGACGGCAGAAACAGCGAGCGCATCTATGAGAGGATAAAGGCGGCAAAGCCCGGAAAGAAGCTGAATATCAGGGAAAAACTAAAGCTTTGATAGTTTGCCGGCGCAGGGACGGATATCATTCTGATATCAATTTCTCATCACAATTGGGTATTATTTTGAATGTACGCAGTAGTGAGTACGATATACTTGGACCTTATAGAATAAATCTGTGTTTTAGAAATGAAAATTTATGAAGGGATTCAGTGAGATATGGATGAAAAAAGAAGCTATAAAGTATCAGTTGTAACGGCGGTATACAACGTAGAAGAATATCTGCAGGAAATGATAGAAAGTATTGTCCACCAAACGATTGGATTTCAGAATATACAGCTAATACTGGTGAATGATGGTTCGAAAGATCGTTCCGGTGAAATCTGCGACCGCTATGCCTCCCAATACCCGAACAATGTTGTGACAGTGCACAAAGAGAACGGAGGAGTGTCTTCGGCAAGAAATGAAGGGCTCAAACATATCAGGGGAGAATATGTGAATTTTACAGATTCGGATGATTTGCTGGAAGAAGACGCCCTGGAGAAAATGTATAGTTTCCTGAAGAAAAATGACAGATGGATTGATGTGGTTGCCATAAAGATGATGCTTTTTGGGGGGAAGGAAGGGGACCATGCCTTAAACTACAGATTTAATAAAACCAGGATTGTGGAACTTAGGAAAGATTATATGCATATTCAGATGTCAATGTGCAGCGCCCTGATTAAGAGCAGCTGTTTTGAAAACAGACGGTTTGATTTGGGTTTATCTTATGCAGAAGACGCGCAGGTGCTGATGGATATTCTCCTGGATAAAATGCGGTACGGGGTCGTCAGCGATACCGCGTATCTGTACCGCAAACGTGTGGAGGGCAGTTCTGCCCTTGATACAGGAAGAAACAAAGCCGCTTATTATATACCGTGTATGGAGAGATTTATTCTGCATTCGCTGGAGAATGCCAGGGCAAAAAGGGGCTATGTCCCCCGGTTTATACAATATTGCTGTATGTATGATCTGCAGTGGCGGCTGAAGAAGAATCCTCTCGTCTATCCCAATGTCCTGAGCAAAGAAGAAGAGCATACCTATCGGGAACTTATTCGAAAAGCGCTGTCCTGTATTGAGGATGATATCATAAATGCACAGAGATATATCAGCGGCGGTTATAAGGCGGCGATTACGCTGGCCAAAGAAGAAAACCGGGGAAAAAAAGAGATGGTTTTATATTCCCAGGACGTTAAAATCTGCATTAAGGATATGGCATATACAGCGGCGGCTTTCTATAAAGTATATTATGAATTTATCACGGTAACACATAAGGAAATCGTGTTGGAGGGACGGTTTCGATATGCAGTGGAGCTTGAAGCAGTAGAAGTTTTCTTTAAGGCGGCTGGCGGAGCCAAAGATAAAATTTTTAAAATGGAGATATTTGACCGGGAAGAGAAAAGTGAATACTGTTTTGATGAGAAAATTATACAGGCAAAAGGATTTCGTTGTACCATAAACAGAGAAGGATTACCGGATAAAATAAAGCTGCAGTTGTGTCTGCATTACCAGGGATATGATATTTCATGGAAATATATTGATTTTGGAAAGTTTTTTCCTTTGTCTTCAGAGTTATTATGCAGTTACATGTATGAGGACGGCGTACTTCTGACGTATTTTGAAAATGAATTAATCCTGGAAAAGGCGGTGAGCAGCGGACGCATAAAAAAATGTGAGCAGAAATTACTTCAGGAATTGCGGGAATTACAGGAAGAGTCAGAGGAAAATATAACAGAAGGCATAGCTTTGAGAAAAATCTACCATCGCCGTAAACGCCTTAAGAGAAAGGAGATTTGGCTGATAAGTGACCGCATAGGGAAAGCGGATGATAATGGAGAGGCTTTTTTTACCTATATGAATACGTTCCAGAAAAATTCCGGCATAGAAACGTATTTTGTTTTGGATCAGGAATCGGAGGATTATGAACGTCTGCAGCAGATTGGTAAAGTCGTGCCGTATCTTTCCCAGGAGCATAAGATATTGGCGCTTTTATGTGATAAAATTGTTTCGTCACAGGGAGAGGATCATGTATTCCAGCCCTTTTTTGAACAATCCTATTTTTATAAGGATATTTTTCACAGGCAAAAATTTGTTTTCTTACAACATGGAATTATAAAAGATGATCTAAGCCGCTGGCTTACCAAGGCTAATAAAAATATCAGTATTTTTGTGACTTCTACCCGTATGGAATATCAATCTGTTGTGAACGGTGCCTATCACTATGATGAAAATGTGGTAAAATGTACTGGTCTTCCCAGGTTTGATTATCTTTACGATGACTCAGAAACAGAAAATATGATAACTTTTATGCCTACCTGGCGTTCTTACCTTGTAAGCGCGTTAGACGCCAAAGAAAATAAACGGGCGTTGACGGACGGGTTTGAGGACAGCAGCTATTGCCAGATGTATCGTCAGGTTTTTTCTGACCAAAGACTCTATGAGGCGGCGGACAAGTATGGATATAAAATCAGACTGATGATGCACCCCGCTATGCCAGACGCCTGTATAAAGTATTTTAACTGTGGCGATAAAGTGGATGTGCTTGACAGAAAAACGAGATACCGGAAAATTTTTGCGGATTCAAAATTAGTTGTGACAGATTATTCCTCCGCTGTATTTGACATTGCTTATCTTAGAAAACCCGTCTTATATTTTCAACAGGATGTAGAAGAGTTTTTCTCCGGAAAACATAATTACGATAAGGGTTATTTCGATTATGAGCGGGATAGATTTGGAGAAGTGGAATATACGGCAGAGGGACTGGTAAACAGGATCATCGAATATATGGAGCACGGATGTCAGTTAAAGAACAGTTACAAAAAGAGGATAGAAGAGACGTTTCTTTATAATGACAAAGAGAATTGCAAAAGAGTATATGTGGAAATACGAAAATTGTAATTCTGAAGAAAAAGCTGCTGTCGAGGCTTGCGCCTCGGCAGCAGCTTTTTCTTTTGGAAAATTCCTTGTTCTATTTAATCTGTTAACTGAAGCATGTTATTATTTTGCAGTACACTGCCGTCCGGATTTATCGGTGTTCGGCCAGTCATAACAGTTACAAGCAGGCGTTTGCCGCTTTCTTCCACCTTGGAGATGGGATACTCTGTATCAGCGACGATGATCCCGTCCGCAGAGTCCAGAAGTTTCTTGGTCTGCTTGTTTTTGGGAACAGATATAACGGCTTTTCCCGCCTTATCCGTGATAGAAGTAGCTTCCACGTAATGCAGGGGCGTCAGATAAATATCAGAGCACTCTGCATTGTTAAGAAGCAAGGTGGCAGATTCCGTGGGATTGGCAGTTAATGTTATCTCTCCGTAGCCGTCGACAACCGGAACCGGGACGTACTCCTTGCTGGCGTCTCTTAAGAAGTTGGATTCCAGAGCTTTGTCGCTGCAGAATACGGTTCCGGTATTTTTCACCTTGAGATCTGTTCGAAACAGCAGCTTTGCCAGCAGCCGGTCGCGTTTTTTTACTTCATAATCAATATAAACGTCTGCAATTCCGTTTATTTCAGAATCCGCCTGAATAATAATTTTTTTGGTGGAGTCGTCGATATCTACTACATTAATGTTACAGTCGTTTGCGATAACGTTTGTATCCTTGCTGGTATTCCGCTCCCAATAGACTTCATAGGAGTTGGCATAAACAGGATGCCAGCCGCGGTACAGTTCCCGGTAAAAGAACCAATTTGCCCGTTCGATCCAATATTCCCACGGTTCGTAAGATTTTTTAATGGTCGCAGCATACTTAAAATCGCCTTCTGTAAATTCATTCAGATAATCCTGTCTTTGCTGATCTCCCAGTACATGAATGATATAATCGGTTCCAGATGGCTGAAATATGCCGCTGACAACTTCCTGGGCGGTCGCATAGGTGGCAAAATAATTTTCATCTTTCAGAAATTTGTCTGTTTCTTTCAGGGCCTTATATCTGGTTGTCATATTTCCGCCAAGCGCGGCCATGTATTCTCCCTTTTTGATAGAAAATTTATAGAAAATAGCTTCCTCCTTAAATGTGGAGATGGTCCATGACAAACTGACGACTGCCGAAATGACCAACATTATTTTCTGTACTCTGTTGTAGGAAGGGATATATAATTTGATGACATAAAAAATTTCATATATAATCGTAAAAAACAAAACGGTTAACGCCACTTCCCGGGAAGTCCCCCCACTGATCATACAGTATTCATTTACAGCACAAAAGCTGGTCATGTTTAAAAAAGCCAAAATGCCGTATCTGATTAAAGAATTTTTCGTTCCTCGGCAGCGGAATAAATTTGCCAGATAGATGAGACATAAAAATGCCTGAATCAGCATGATAAATGAAAAGTCCACATCATATAAATAATAACTTTTTTTGAAATTAAAATACCAGAGCTGGTACCCGCCGGTTCCGAATGTGGAACGCAGCCATTCGGGAAAGTTTCCCAATGTAAATATTTCTACTAAGAGGAAGATGCTTACGAAGGATACAAGCATCGTCAGCAAAGCGGTCAGGAAAGATTTTCCGATTTTTCTGGTGCGTGATAACATAAGGAAAAACATCATGATACAGATACAGAGCCAACAGCTAATCCCATAATCGTTGCTCCAGATAAAGCAAAATCCTGCGATGAAACCAGTGCCGCATACCTGGATTGCGTATCTGTGTCTGGCAATATTTTCTTTTTTGGTTTTTATTTTTGTATAGGCCAGACATGCCACATAAAAAATCCAGCATGAAATCGGCAGTATCATTCCGCGCACAAATCTTGCCGATATACCTGTGCCCAGAGCGTAGTGTACGGCGGCGCTTATTTCGTTTGTTCCCAGCAGCGCGTTTGTGAAAAAAAGAGGCTGAACCAGCAGCATTATTAAGAAGATATTGGTAATAGCCAGTACATTTTTTCTGTTTTTAAAAATTGCATATCCGACCATCAGTGAAATAAGGGCCAGTGAAAAAAAGGTCAGAAATGAAAATCCGATAAGGCTTGCCTGGTAATCTCCTCCGAAGAGAAGCGTAGCCAGTGTTCCGATATATAAATGTCCCAATCCAAGATAATCCTGAAAACTGTCGTAGGGAATCTGTCCGGACAGCAGACGCCTGACAGGATTAAAATTTTGAAATGTTCCATTGATGGGATCAAAATTCGTGTAATGTCCGGCTTTCAATGCGTGCAGAATACAGATGGATATCAATAAAAGGATTTCAAACGCTATGATCCATCTCTCAATCTTAATTTTTTTTAACTGCATAATGCCTTTGTGGATATCTATCTTGTCCATTTATAAAATTCCTCCCTGATTTATTGTTACTATTATGTATATTTTTATGATATTTTAACAATATTTCTTTTATATCATAAAAAACGACATAAGGCAACAGTATATCAAAATTTTTCCAATGCAGGTATAACTGCCAGCAGAAAGGGCGTAAAGCTTGTTGCATTAAAATTACGGTTATGATAGAATATGACTTAGATTTACAAAAAGGGTAAAAATGGAAGTTTTGTGTCTGCTTTATCTAAGGTTGGGGAAACTATAATACCTAAAAGGAGAATAGACAAATGATTTCAAGATACGATAGAGTTATCATAGGAGCAGGATTATACGGGCTTTATGCGGCGCTTTACTGCGGCAGGAAAGGAGAGCATGTCCTGGTATTGGAATGTGATCCGGCTCCGTTTACAAGAGCTACCTATATCAATCAGGCAAGAGTTCACCAGGGGTATCATTATCCGCGTTCTATTTCAACAGCGATGAAGTCTGCCGGATATTTCGAAAGGTTTAACAAGGATTACGGATTTTGCATTAATCAGGAATTTAATAAAGTATACGCCACCTCCAGTCAGTATTCCTGGTCTGACGGAGCGCAGTTTATGAGTTTCTGCAAGGCCGCGGATATTCCCTGTGAAGAGCTGCACGCCGAAAGGTTTTTTAAGAAAGGAATGTGCGACGGCGCGTTCCTCACCAGAGAATATACGTATGATGCCATGATATTAAAAGACTATTTTTTGGACAAACTATCAGAGTGCCGGAATGTTGAAATCCAGTACGGGGCGGTAATTTCCGGAATTGAGGAACGCCAGGACTGTTATGTTGTGCGTATGGGCGACGGGAAGGAATATCAGACCGGATTTTTGTTAAACGCAGCCTATGCGTCCACCAATCAGATTCTGCACATGGCAGGCTATGAGAAGTTTGGCATTAAGTACGAGCTGTGTGAAATTATTTTATGCGACGTCAATGAAAAGCTGAAAGAATATGGGTTTACCGTCATGGACGGACCATTTTTCTCGATTATGCCGTTTGGGAAGACGGGACTGCATTCCCTGACATCTGTGACATTTACCCCCCATACCGTCAGTTATGAAGAATTGCCTTCTTTTTCCTGCCAGGAAGCAAGCGGCGGATACTGTAGCAGTCAGCGTCTGGGCAACTGCAACGCCTGTCCGGCGAAGCCGAAAACGGCGTTTCCGTATATGGCGAGCCTGGCGGAGAAATATTTAAGGGATGAATATGAATTTTCTTATCAGAGTTCCTTATTTTCCATGAAGCCGATTTTAATGAGTTCAGAGATTGACGATTCAAGGCCGACGGTTATTCGGGTTTATCATAAAAATCCCACCTTTGTGGGCGTTCTTTCCGGGAAAATAAATACAGTTTACGATTTGGATGAGGTATTAGAGAATGAAGGTTAAAGAAAAGAATTTTGTATCTGCTGTCGTATATGTTTACAATGCCCAGGACAGGGTCAAAGATTTTTTGGAACTGGTACTGGAAGTTTTGGAGGAGAATTTTGAGCATTCCGAGATTATATGCGTCAACGACTGTTCCGGTGACGACAGTGTGGAGATGATTAAGCAGGCCAGCAAAAAGGCGGGCAAAACGAATGTTTCCATACTGAATATGAGCTATTTCCATGGCCTGGAACTGTCTATGAATGCCGGCCTGGATTTGGCAATTGGAGATTTTGTATTTGAGTTTGACACCACGGAGATTGATTTTGACAAGCAGGAGATTATGAAAATCTACCGCAGATCTCTGGAGGGGTATGATATTGTCAGTGCAATTCCGGACAGGAAGGAAAAGTTTACCTCGAGATGCTTTTACAATGTGTTTGAGCGGTTTTCCAATTTGCCGTATAAGATGAATACGGAAAGCTTCCGCATATTAAGCAGAAGAGTCATTAACCGTATCAACAGCATGAACAAGACGGTGCCCTACCGCAAAGCGATATATGCCAATTGCGGATTGAAAACAGATATGATGAAATATACATGCCGTGAGGGCGGCGGGGGCGCAAAGCACGACCGCAAAGAGAAAAAATACCGTATGCGTCTCGCCGTAGATTCTATGCTGTTATTTACGGAAGCCGGCTATCATTTTTCCATTGCCATGACAATTTTGATGATGATCATGTCCATTTTTATGGTTGCATATTCTGTTATCACATATTTAACGGCCCATCCGGTAGCGGGCTGGACCACTACGATTCTGTTTCTTTCCGTCGTTTTTCTGGGATTGTTTGGGGTCTTAACGGTGATTATTAAATATCTGCAGTTATTAGTAGAATTAATTTTTAAGAGGAAGCGTTATAGTTTTGAGAGCATAGAAAAAATTACGAAATAGAGGAGAAGAAAATGAATGCATTGGTTGGGTATACCGGGTTTGTAGGAAGTAATATTTACAGGGAAGGTGCGTTTGACGCCGTATATAATTCGAAAAATATCAAGGAAGCGTTTGGGACGAAGCCAGAGCTTCTGGTCTATGCGGGACTGCCGGCAGAGAAATATCTGGCGAATCATGCGCCTGAAAAGGATATGGAAGTGATTCTGCAGGCGGAGGAAAACATTCGCAGTATAGCGCCCCGGAAACTGGTTCTGATTTCTACGATCGACGTATTCAAGACTCCCCGGAACGTAGATGAGAGAACCGAAATTGACACGCAGGACCTTCATGCGTATGGATATAACCGCTACCAGTTAGAAAAATGGGTCAGGGAATATGATAAGGATGCGCTGATCATCCGTCTTCCCGGTCTGTTTGGCAAGAATATTAAGAAAAATTTTATTTATGATTATATCAATGTGATTCCGTTTATGCTGAAACAGGAAAAAATGGCGGAATTATCAGAACGAGATGCAGATTTGAAGAGATACTACCAACTACAGGATAATGGTTTCTATAAAGTGTCAGAACTGGACGGTGACGACAAAGAGCTTCTGAAAGAGAAATTCCGGACGCTGGGCTTCAGCGCGCTGAATTTTACGGACAGCAGAAGCGTATACCAGTTTTATCCGCTTAACCGCTTATGGAAGGATATTAATACCGCGCTGGAAAACAACATAAAGCTGTGGCACCCGGCAACGGAACCGGTATCTGCGGGGGAACTGTATGAATATCTGACAGGACAGAAATTCGTCAATGAACTATCTGCAAAGCCGGCGGACTATGATTACCACACAATCTGGGATCGGACCTTTGGAGGCGCGCATGGTTATATGATGACAAAGGAGAAGATACTAGAGGAGATCCGCCGCTTTGTCGCCGAAGAGGAAAGAAAACGCTGAAACAGTCTTCAAGTTGGAAAGAGGAAAGGGAATGCAAAAAAAGTTTTCAGCCCGGAAAAAGGCAGTGTTTGCAATAGCCGTCTTCTTTGTAATTGCAAATATTATCTGGATTGCGGGAGGAAATGGAAGCGCAGGGCAGTATCATACGTCTGCGGATATAGAGACAAAAGCAATGGAAGAAGTTTCTGTCATAGATCTGAAACAGAAGTTTCGCTCCGATTATGAGAGACTTGATAAGCTGGAATTGATTTTTTCCGGAATTGCAGAAGAGGAAAGTGGATATATTCAACTGGCAATTGCGTCGGAAAACCAGTTGCTCTATCAGACGAAAATTTCTCTGAAAAATATCAATAATCTGGAATGGAAACAAATTTTTGTCAATATGCCTGTTGACCGTGAGAAGGAATATGAAATATCTCTGACTGCCAGAGGCTGCACTGTGATACCGAAGATGCTGTTAGTTCCAGCCGCAAATGCTTCTCCGGAGACGCTTTTTAGTTCTGCACGGGGCGGCAGATTAGGGAAAGAGATTGCCGTAAAATATGGATATTTGTCTCCGGCAGGGCTGTCAGAGAGAATCGAAAAGTCCTTGGTGTGGCTTATATTGTTAGCAGTGTTTTTGGCAGTTCCTATCTGTTTTGAGCGTATGCGGGATATATTTGTCAAGGCCCGTTTCAAATTTTATTCCATGAAGAGCCGCGGGCTTCTTATCATGGAGGCGGAATTAGTCCTTGGTTTGGCGATTGTGATTTATAGCGGCATAAAATTTCATAAGTCAACGGAAGCGTTATTCTATTTAATTTCTGTTTTTGCCGCATGGAACGCGCGGCAAAAATGGAAGTTTGTACAAACGCTTGCAGATAAAAGATGGAAAAAAACAGGATTGTGCCTGGTATACCTTTACGCCGCTTTTTCTCTTGTGGGACAGAGAACATTATTATATCCGTTCCATCTTCAGGTTACGGTCCGGGGTCTGTTGGTTTTTGCAGCGGCGGTGCTGTGGTTTATTCCGGTGGTGCATACGGTACTTTATTACTTCTGCCAATTCAGCATACGTTTTGTAAATGAAAACAGCAGAAAAATGAAAACTTCCTGGTTTCTGTTACTGCTTTTTGTTTTTTTGCTGGCTCCGGCACTTCTTAATTTGTATGCAAATAATCCTGGAATCTCTTCTCCGGACACCTTTGACTGCATGGTTAGAAATGCCCATCATTTGCGGGGGATGCGTGACTGGCATCCGTTTTTTTACTGTCTGATACTAAAAGTTATCCTGACTGTCTGGGATTCCACGTATGCGGTTATTCTCGTACAATATTTTTTTTGGACTTATGTAATGACCGAGGGATTGCTCTATTTGAGAAAGAAAGGCATGAAAGACGGCGTTTTGTTGGCGGCGGCATTTCTTTCCGGTATCAATACAGCCAATTTTATCCATTTGAACACGGTTTGGAAGGATATTCCGTATGCGCTGTCCGCTCTCTGGACGGTAGTCTTGTTGTCGAAGCTGGCGTTCGATTTTGAGACATATAAAAGCAAACGGTATATTTATTTCGAGTTGACCGTGGCGCTGGCAGGTATATTTCTGTACAGAAAGAATGGCATTGTAACCTTTGCGGCTGTGGCGCTGGCGATCTGTTTCGTGTTCTGTAAAAACAAAAAAGCGCTGGCCGTATTGGCCGCTACAGCGCTTCTGATTTTGACTGTCAGGGTTCCGCTCTATTCTTACTTTGAAGTGCAGAGTCCCGGACGCGAGGGCATGTACATTGGACTGAGCCAGGATATCCTGGGCGTATATTATGCCGGGGGCAGGGTTTCTGCCGAAACCCTGCAGATGATAAATGTCATGACGGATTATAATAATGCAGAATATGACTATAAATCGACGTATTATTCTCACTGGACCTGCGACTTGGATGTGGAACCGCTAACATTTATGAAAGCGTATCTCGAGACTTTTGTAAAGAATCCAGTGGTAATGACAAGGGCAGTAATCAGCCGTGAGGATGCTTTATGGAATATTTTTCCGGGAAAAAATACAAGGATGGGCTGCGTAAATTATACAGAAACGATGGATGAAAAAGAGCCGGGATGGAATCAGTATTATCCGGCGCGGAAGGATAACGCTTTATATCCAAAAATGTCGGCATTTACCGCTTATACGGCGAAAAGCCAGTGGCTGAACGCGCTGGTGTGGAGATGCGGGGTCCTCACGTTGTTGTCGGTGATTCTTTTATTTTTGGCGGCATGTGAAAGAAAGAACCGCAAATATGTGATTGTATTGTCGCCGGTCATTGGCCATATATTAAGTCTTTTGCTGTCCACAGGCTGGTCTGATTTCCGGTATTTTTGGCCTTTGAATTTGATGAATATATATATTATGCTGTTTGTGGCAGTCATTTCAACAGACAAAGAAAGTGAGAAAGGGGAAAGGTTATGAAACTTGCAATATCGAATATCGCATGGGAAGCGGCGGAGGATGAACGTATTTACGGTTTGATGGAGGAATATGGATATTCCGGTTTGGAAATTGCACCTACCAGGATATTTCCGGAACATCCATATGACAAACTTACCGAAGCCGGAGCATGGAGCGAAGAGTTAAAACGGCGGCATGGATTTACGGTGCCTTCCATGCAGTCAATTTGGTTCGGGCGTCAGGAAAAATTGTTTGGCTCCGGAGAAGAGAGAGAAATTTTGGCGGCATACACCAGGAAAGCGATAGATTTCGCAGCGGTTGTCGGCTGTAAAAATCTGGTTTTCGGGTGTCCCCGGAATCGGAATTTTCCCGAGGGCGCCAGTCAAGATACGGCGGTTGCTTTTTTCCGGGAGATAGGGGCGTATGCGGCGGAGAAAGGCACAGTAATCGGCATGGAGGCCAATCCCCCAATTTATAATACGAATTATATTAACGATACCGTTTCTGCTTTGGAGTTAATCAGGCAGGTGGACTCACCAGGCTTCCTTCTGAATCTGGATCTGGGCACGGTGATTCACAATCAGGAGGATATAGCGGAGCTGGAAGGACAGGTGAGATATATTAATCATGTCCATATTAGCGAACCGGGCCTGAAAGAGATACAAAAGAGAAGTATTCATGAGGAATTAAAGGCGCTGTTGGAAAAAGAAAATTACGCGGGCTACATTTCGATCGAGATGGGGAAAGGTGAGAATACTTTGGCATTGGAGCGTGCAGCAGAATATGTGCAGGGTATTTTTTGATAGATGAAACGTATGCCGGGATTTTTCCGGGCAGATGTGCAGGAGTCGTGAGGTAATAACATGAGAACAAGAAATTATGGAATTGATATTTTTCGTATTTTGTGCTGCATCGGTGTCCTTGATTACCATATTGTAGACGATGTCATTGCGATACCTGGGGAGGGGTACGCGAGAATTATCTATTTTTTAGCATCCTTTTGTGTACCTGGATTCTTTTTGATGTCGGGGTATCTATTAGGGGAAAAAGGTGATGTGACCGTTGAATACTGCGAAAACAAAGTGAAAGCAATTATAGTAAAGTTAAGCGGTTGGATTATTTTCTGGAGCGTAATCCATTATATCGTCAGCGGCAAAATGTATAATATATTAAATGAGGTAAATAAAGGCCTGCAGGGAAAAGGAGTATTGCCCGTTGCATGGTTTTTGTTTACGTATTGTATTCTAATGTTGTTTGCCTTTCCTTTCGGGAAATTATTTCAGAAGTTTCCGACTGCATTTTCCGTGACGGCAGTCCTTTGGGTGACGGCAGTAGCGTTTGGGCTGGGCAGAAGCTTTTCGGAAAGTAAACCTCAGGGTCTGTGGTTTCATTTGTATGCCGGTTATTTTGTATTTGGGATGGTGTGGAACCGCTTTATACATTGGGTCAATACCCGGTGGAACCGCAAAATATTATTAGCCGTGTCGGGAATCGTTTGTATGTTAAGTTTTTTAATTTATATGCTGAAGGTTACAGAGGAAACATACCCGCATCAATATTATGGAAAGTGGTATTATACGATATGGATGGTTTCACTGCTCTCTGTGACACTGTTTCTGGACATAAAGCATGAGAAAATGCAAAAACTGATTTCCAGACTGGCAGCCAATACATTCGTGGTTTACTTAGGGCATTTGCCAATTTTGATATTTCTTACCCTTAGATATCCGCTGCAGAATACCTGGACGGCAGTTTTGTATGTCGTATTGTTTTTTGCCGGGCTTGAAATTTTAGCGGAGATTTTCCGGAAAATGCCGTTACTCAGAAAGATTGTATAGAGAAAAATCAAAAAGAGAGGTTTCAGGAACAAGATGATAGAAGAGAAGAGAAATATCAACGTGAAAGATACGGCGGTATGGTTTTTTAAAACATTAATTTTGGCATTGGTTTGTGTGGTTTTGGTATCCTTGGTGAAATATAAAGGCGGGGATGTAAATTATTATAATTCAGATGCAACCTGGCATTCTTTGTTAACCATTCAGGCGTACAGCGAGACGCCAAAGTCCCAGCATTTGTTTTTACCAATTGCAACCCTGGGAGACGCTGATGATAAGGGGATTCCCTGGGGTGCGGCAATTCCGGATGAAGCTGGAAATTATTATTATACTTCGTTCTCACCAGCCAGCTATTTTGCGGGATGGCTGTTTTTGAAAATTTTTCATTTGCCGGTAGCAGAACATAGTCTTTATATTTTTAATACATTGTTGTTCATCCTTTCAGCGGCGATCTGGGGGTGGCTGATTAGCCTGGTATTTGATAAAAGCAAGTACCGGAAAATACTTGTGGCACTGGCAGTCCTGACATATGTGTTTTCTCCGGAATTGCTGCACGGACTGGGGATTGTCTATTGGGCGCAATCCCTGATGCAGGTGACGCTGCTGATGCAAATCAGCGCCTTTTATGTGTATAAAAAGTATAATTCAAAGGCTGCAATGATCATATTTTATATTATGGCGTTCGTAAATCCATATATTGAATGGACCGGCTATGTAGCAAATGTTGGATTCGCTCTGGCGGAATTTTGCCTGTATTGGAAAGAAAATAAAAAGAAGGGATTCCTTAAGGCGTGTATTTTGGGGGCGCTCACCGTTTGCTCCCTTGCAGTGTTCTGCGCGCATTATTTGCTGCGGGTCGATCCGCAGACGTTCTTTAAGGTGTCGCTTTACCGGTTTACTGCCAGGAGCGCTTCGGCAGCGGAGCCGATGGTTAAGGTATTTTGCGGATATCTGGAATCTTATTTGTGGCTATGGGTACTGCTTCTGGTGTTAATCGTGTGGAATCTCATTGAGAATAAGAAAATAGAGATAAAACATGGCGTTTTCATTGCACTGCTGGCGTTTCCGTTATTAGAGAATCTTCTGATGAAACAGCATGCGATTTTATACTCATTTGACCGCATGAAATTTGTCTTTCTGCTTTCCTTTTTGATCTGTGAATTGGCAAGTCAAATATTGGAGCAAAGCGGGAGGAGAAAGGTATTGCTTGAAGCGGGTCTGCTGGTAGCGGCTTTGGGGTTCGGAGTATTGAATCTTCGTTCCTATGTGAAGGATGAAAAGAGGATTTGGGAAATTGATTATGTAGCGGACAATGAGCGGATTTCAGAATATATAAATGAGAATTACAGGGATTCTGTACTTGCGCTGAACGGTTATCCAGTCCGGGGGTATCTTAATTTACTGTTTGGAAGAGGGATATATGAATATACAAATGTGGACGCTGCCTGGGAAAAAGCGGCAGTTTCCGGAAAGCGGTATGTTGTCATGCTTAATCTGCAGGGGGATGCGGAAGGGCAGGTATTTGATTTGAAAGGTGCGAAAATCTATGATACGCAGACAAATTCTGCTAAGCTTCTGAGAGTAAAAAATGGTAAGGTTTCTCTTAAGGATGTCGCCGGCAGGAATTAAGCGCATAGGAATGAATAAAGGAGCGGGAAAATGTTTTGTAAATCAAGAAGCGGAGTTCCGGCATATACATGTACGGAATTTCAGGGAAAAATGAAAGATTATGCAGTTCTGATTCCGATTATCAATGAAGGAGAGCGGATTATAAAAGAGCTGAAACGCGCATATAAACATAAAATATCCGATGCTGCCGATATTGTAATCTGCGACGGCGGTTCTACGGACGGGTGCACAGAGGAAGAACGTCTTAAAAAACTGCAGGTAAATACTCTTCTGGTGAAACAGGGGCCGGGAAAGCAGGGAGCGCAGTTGCGCATGGGTTTCTGGTGGGCATTAGAGAGAGGTTATAAAGGAATTATTACGATTGATGGAAACAACAAGGACAGTATCGAGGATGTACCGCGGTTTATTGAGAAATTGGAAGAAGGATATGGTCTGGTTCAGGGTTCCCGGTTTGTAAAGGGGGGAAGCGCGATTAATACGCCTTTTGTGCGTCTGATTTCGGTTAAATTAATTCATGCTCCGGTGATTTCTCTTACGGCCCGTCAGCGATTTACAGATACGACAAATGCTTATCGCGCCTATTCAGCGGAGTATCTGAAAGACGAGCGGGTACAGCCGTTCCGGGATATATTTATGACCTATGAATTATTGGCATATTTGTCTGTGCGGGCAACCCAGTTGGGATACCGGGCATGTGAGATTCCGGTGACAAGGGCATATCCCAAAACAGGGAAGACGCCGACTAAAATCAGTTTTTTTAAAGGGAACAGCGAGTTAATGAAAATTCTGTTGAAAAATTTATTTGGCGCTTATAAGCCCAAAGAGAAAGCGTGACGGTATGGTAGAATCATTTCAAAAAAATAAAAAAGGGATTTTGTTGATGCTGATATCTTCGATCTGTGTCTGTATTGGACAATTGCTCTGGAAACTGTCGGCGGAGCAGGGGATTCTGGTGCTGTTGCTGGGATTTTGTCTGTACGGCGTGGGTGCTGTCATCATGATCCTTGCGTACCGCTACGGAAAATTGTCCGTTCTTCAGCCGATGCTCAGCCTGAATTATGTGCTGAGCATTCTTTTGGCGGCTGTCGTTTTGAAAGAAGAAATAACGCTTTTAAAATGTGCGGGCGTGCTGGTTATCATTTTAGGCGTGGTTTTCATTGCGGGAGGTGACCGGGAATGACCGTTTATTGGCTGCTGCTTTTGGCAATGACTTTTTTGGGTTCCATTGCTTCTTTGTTTCTGAAAAAGGCTTCGGATTCCGGGACAATCACAGGCATACTGAAAAATATTAATTTTTATATCGGCGGATTTTTATATTTTATATCAGCCGTTTTGAATATTATTGTTTTAAAATATCTGGATTATTCCGTAGTACTGCCTTTGACGTCGTTTACGTACGTCTGGACTATGATACTGTCTTACTGTATCTTAAGTGAAAAAATTACAAAGAAAAAAGTGTTTGGCGTATGTCTGATTATCTTAGGAGCCGTGGCGGTATCGCTTTAAGAGTGCAGAGGGAGATTTTTATAGTCATATCAGTATTTTTTTGTATCCATCTTTATGGTAGAATTTATGCGGACGACGGTTTTTGAGAACAAAAATCCGTCAATTTTACTATCGGAGGAAGATGATATACAAAATAATATGATAACGCCAAAGCTTATAGAGTATGCCCGCGTTTCAACGTCCCGCCAAAATGAGGACCGCCAGATTCTTGCACTTAAGGAAATGGGCGTACCGGAGAAAAATATTTATATTGATAAACTGACGGGTAAGGATTTTAACCGTCCGCAGTACAAGAAAATGTTAAAGAAAATCGATAGTAATACGGTACTTTTCATAAAATCCATAGACCGTCTGGGAAGAGGTTATCAGGATTTGAGCGATCAATGGAGGAGTATTACAAAACAGAAACAGGCGGACATTGTGGTCATTGATATGCCGATTCTTGATACCAGAAGGGAGAAGAATCTGTTGGGGACATTCATTAGCGATTTAATTTTAGCGTTACTCAGCTATTGTTCAGCCAATGAATTTAATTTGATACACCAAAGACAGGCAGAGGGGATCGCGGCTGCGAAAGCCCGCGGAGTAAAAAGGGGGCGTCCTCCCAAACCACTGCCCGCGAATCTTTTATAATATTTGCCAGAAGTGGAAAGAAGGGGAACTATCTGCCGTGCAGGCGGCAGAAAAATGTCAGATGCCGGTGTCCAGCTTTAAATACAGAGCGAAAACATATCACCAGTGTACGCAGGAAGATAATAAAGGGTAACTGTTTCATGTCGGAATTTCTAAGAGGAATCAGAAATTCCGGCATTATTTTTGTGTTTTTATTAGGAAATTCCTCGCTATGTTAAAGTATCAAAATACCTTTTATAAATGAAAAAGTATACACACGCGCACGGAAAAAAAGCTGTGTAAACCATTCTCCGGCGATCTGTGAAAAGAGCAGAAAAGTATACTTTTTGCTTTATCGGGAATTTGTGCGAACTCTTGAATAAAGCGGTGGGAGAACAGGAAAATGGAATTTAAAAAAAAGCATGGCTTGAGCTGATATTTGCGGCGTTTCTTATTGCAGCAACGATATTAAGCGCTGCAAATGCAGTCCATGAAATTGATCTTGATTATGGAAAGCAGCTAATGAAAAGTGATATTCAACTTGGAAATATGGATATGGCCGTTTATCTTAATGAAATCCGCAGGTTGGAAGATTGTACCGTTTTGATTGCAGTAAGGGATGTTCACGGGTTTTGCATTACGGAGGATATCATTGACGGCTTAAAATCTTTGGGATTTGATCAGGCAGATATTTTGAGGGATCAGGAATATCATAGTTTCATTGGTATTTGGACGTCAGGCAAAGTGGTTTATCAGAATGTGGGTGGAGATGAAATGATTTCGCATGGACAATATTTGAATAATCATTACCTCTATCTCAAGAGCGCCACCTGGTCGTCAGGGAATGTGGCAGAGGTGTATATAGATCATATTGCATACGCTGTAAATAACAGAGGATTCAATATTGTTACAATGGATAATGTACAAGATACCTTTATTGATTCTGTCGTATACGACACTCACGCGGAGGATATTCCGCTTTACCGTTTGACAGATGGAGATAAGACATTTATTCAGTCAACCAGAAGGTAGAAATGAACACAATAAAAGAGAACAAAATTCCGCTTTAGATTGCCTCAGTGCAATGGCTGATAACAACAATATTCCAGTTTGACAGATTGTTTTTTACATATGATCGTATCACCGGGTGGATGGCTGCTGCAAAAGTATTATATCTGTTTTTGCTGGTGTTTTGCTGGTGTTTTGTATTTCTATTAAATGCAAAAAACATACTGAAGGAGATTGAAGAATATGTTTAAGGCTTATTCATTTGTATTTGATATTGACGGTACAATTTGTGCGATTAAGGGAAAAAATGAAAAGTATGCAGATCTCGTACCGTTTCCGGATATGGTTCAAAAACTTACATATTACAAAGAACATGGAGCCAAAATCATTTTGTATACGTCAAGGAATATGATCTTTTATCAGGGTAATATTGGGCTGATCAATAAGCATACGGCTGCTGAGCTTTCGATATGGCTTGACAAATGGAAGATTCCTTATGATGAAATTGTTTATGGCAAAATATGGCCGGGGCATAAGGGGTTCTATATAGATGACAGAACAGTGCGGCCAGATGAGTTTTTAAAATATTCACTGGAAGAACTGGAGAAAATATGCGCAGATTCAAGATGTTTACAAAATAATAAAATGGAGATATAACTTTATGGAAAAGCAGATAGATGTTGTAATTACTATGGGTGGTTTAGGGTCAAGATTCAGGGAAAAAGGATATCGCGTGCCTAAATATATGATAGGAGCCAAAGGGAGGACGCTTTTTGAATGGTCTATGATGAGTCTGGAAGGTTACCGTGATAAAGTGAGCCAGTATATTTTTATTGCCCTTAAGGATGATGCCGTTGATGTAGAGGCATTTATCCGGCAGCAGTGTGAGAAGATGGAGTTGCCGAAGTATCATATTATGCTGCTCTGATGCTCTTACGGACGGGCAGGCTTCCACGGCAGCGCTGGCAGAGAAGTATTGGGAGCCGGAACATGCGCTTTTGATATACAACATTGATACGTATGTGGAGGCGGGTGAGATGAACAGTGCACAATTAAAAAGAGATGGATTCATTCCATGTTTTCAGGCCCCAGGGGATCACTGGAGTTTCGTCAGGCTGGGCGATGACGGCAGGGTGGCGGAGATTAAGGAAAAGCAGAGGATTTCCGATTACTGCACGTTAGGGGCATATTATTTCAAGTGCTGTAAGCTCTACAAAGAACTTTACCAACAGTATTATGGCAAAGCGCAGGAGCTTGTAAATGGCGAGAAATACGTGGCTCCACTCTACGATTACTTATTATCCAAAGGCGGAGAAATATATATATCCGATATTTCCCCAGAACGTGTGTATGTGCTTGGAACACCAGAAAAACTTGAAGAATTTTTAAATAATTAAGGGAAAATTTGATTTTATATCATAAATGTATTCAAAGGACAGGGCTTTGTTGCATGAAATCACAAAACCTGTAAAATATTCTTTTGTTTTAAGGTATCTGACGCTGCCGCGAAATGCGGGATTCTCCTGAAATGTACAAGATATTGCCGGATTCATATAGAAAAATAATGATAATATGTTATACTGTTTAGCAAATAATAGTTTTAATAAATCAACAGTTACAAAAGTCATAAATAATAAATGGATTGGAGATATCTGGGGAAATGATTATTTTTGTAGGAATATTGGTTTTGCTTACGGTGGCAGGAATAAGAAAAGCAGAGGGGACGGACCGCCATTATATGTCGATTGAAATGACGAATAGTATCAAAGGTTTTTTCTTGTGTCTGGTTTTTTTCTCTCATATCTGGACGTACACGAAGTTTACACATCCTGTTTTTGACGCCCCGTATCTGTTCTTAAGAAAACTGGGACAGTGTATCGTGGTTATGTTTCTATTTTATTCTGGATACGGCGTTATGGAATCTGTAAAAAAGAAAGGGGAGGAATATGTTAAGGGGATTCCCGTACAGAGATTTTTACAGGTTTTGCTGCAGTTTGATGCTGCGATTCTTCTTTTTTGGCTGTACAGAATATTTACTGGTGTAAATTACGATATAAAAAGGATGGTATTAACCTTCGCGGGCTGGGAGACAATTGGCAATAGTAACTGGTATATTTTTAGCATATTGTGGCTGTATCTGTTTACGTTTATTGCATTCCGGGTTTTTAAAAAGAATAGAACCAAAGCCGCGAACGCTGTTTTCCTTATGTCTCTTCTTTTTATGGTTGTGATGCGCAAATTAGGAAGGCCGTACTATTATTATGACACCGTACTATGTTATTCCTGGGGGATTCTGTTTTCTTTGTACCGTAAAAAAATAGAGGATTTTATCAATGAAAGCTTTCAAACCTGGCTGTTTTGTTTATCCATGTTGGGAATTGGATATCTAGCCACTTATTTTTTCCGGCACGATAGTCTTATCGTGTACCAAATATGGATATTTTGTTTTGTGGCGGCGATTGTGACGTTTACGATGCGCCTGGTAATCGACAGTAAACCTCTGCAGTGGCTGGGCAGAAATCTCTTTCCGCTGTATATTTTGCAAAGGCTGCCGATGCTGATCTTGCAGCCCTACATGCTGCCGGAGGATGCGGGAAGCATACAAAAATATCTTTATGTTGCGGTTTGTTTTTTGTGCACGCTGGTCATTTCAGTGCTTTACCGGGAGACAATTGCAAGGGGAATCGGGAAGGTAATAAGAAAAAAATAAAGGCTTTTCCGTCTCCTTTTTTCACAGATGCGTTATGATCGCGCAAAGGGTTCCTCAGTTAATGTCTTCAAAATATTTCACATGTATTGTCCCAAATAAATAAGAGATTTGCAGTGTGGAATCAGGCCGTCTCTTATGGACGGAAATGATTTCTGACGGATATGGAAGAGTTTTATTTCCATTGAAAGAACCAGGGCGTTTCTGAAAGCTGTCTTCCAAGGAATGTGTATCCCCCCATATAGGGTGTGCAGACCGGGGAAAAGAGTTTTCAGATACGCCCTGATATTTATACAGAATTATTGGCTGTTTTTGTTTTTAAAAACAAGAATCTTAGAAAAAATGTAATTTAAGATAATTACAATAACGGCAAAGGCCGCCTTGGAATAGATTCCTTCCGTGTAGAATAATTTCATAGAAAAGCCTATTTTTCCGGCAATTTCAAAGAACATATTATCGAACCCGGCGAGTGACAATAAGGGGACGGCGAAGATCTCAAGTATACCAGTGATAATTCTTGATGATACAAAAGTGGTTCCCTCCTTGCATATCGTTTGCAATTTCCAGGAATGCGACTCAAAAACCCATATTTTATTTGTGACGAAAGCGAAGCAAACTCCGCAGATCCAGCTCAGGGTATTGGAACTCAGGACCGAAAGAGAACACAGGTTGACAAGCAGGGCATATGTGCCCCAGCTAACCAGTGTGGTTAATATTCCAAAGATGATATATAAAATAATTTCTTTTTTCTGTGGTGTTAATAAATTTTTCATAAATGTAATTATAATATATTTCAGAATTTTTGCAAGGCTCATGGAAAAAATAGGGGTTTTGTTTTTAGCTTAGAAGAAAAATAAAACGACGGGTATTTACTTTTGAACATCAAAGATGTCGAAAATAATATAATAAAATAAAAAAGTGTGATATACTATGCCGTGAGGAGAGGCCCGCGAAGCGGGAAGAGTCCTTAGTACAAGACCCGTGGAAGAAACCTGAGAAATAATGATCAGGAAGGCAATACGCTGCAGGATACAAGGAGAAGAGAATGGATATATCATTGATTGTACCGTGTTATAATGAGGAAGATAATGTTGAATTGTTTTTTAAAGAGACGGAAAAGGTTTTTCAGTCTGTGGACGCTTCGTATCAATATGTGTTTGTAAATGACGGCAGCCGCGATTCCACCAGACAGGCGCTGAAAAACTTATTTGAGAATAACCCGGACAGCGCGATCACAGTTGTTAATTTTTCCAGGAATTTTGGAAAGGAATCGGCGATTTACGCCGGACTGCAACATGCAGAAGGCAGTTATATATGTACTATTGATGCGGATTTGCAGCAGCGGCCGGAAGTCGCCCTGAAAATGTACAGGCATTTATTGGAACATCCACACTGCGACTGCGTGTGCGCTTTTCAGAAGCAAAGGCGGGAAGGAAGAATTATGAGCGCCTGCAAGCTGGCTTTTTACAAATTAATTAACGAAGTCGCCGAAATTGAATTTAAGAGCGGTGCGTCTGATTTTCGTTTTTTTAAATCGAAGGTCGGGGACGCCATACGCTTAATGCCGGAGTACCATAGATTTTCCAAAGGTATCTTCAGTTGGGTGGGATTCCAGGTGGAATATATGGAATACGAGGCAGATGCGCGCAATGCAGGAGAGAGCAAATGGAGTACATTCAAGCTGTTTAAGTATGCAATCAGCGGTATTATTGCATTCTCTACCGCGCCGCTGCATATTGCAACGGTGATTGGCGGTATTTCTACTGTATTTTCGGTAATTTATTTTTTTATTACCTTGATTCGCAAGCTTACTTACCATATTAATGTAGATGGATTTACGCAGCTTGCATTGATTATTACATTTTTCAGCGGGATTTTGCTGTTTACCATTGGAATTATCGGCGAGTATATTTCAAGAATCTATCAGCAGGTAAAGAACCGTCCAATTTATATTGCCGATGAGGTTTTGAAGAAAAAATGAACTTATTTTAAAAGGGCGGCAGCTGTTTTTCATCCGTCAGATATCCTGTTTTGCCTGAAATATCCGGTATATTACCAATTTTAGGTAGAAAATAAATTATAATATGTTATACTATTTAATGGAATACTATTTTTATAAAAAAACAGGAGCATAGAAAAATGACAAATTATTTTTTTACCTTTATAATCTTTTCAGATAGATTGGAAAAGCTGGAGCTGACCCTGGAAAGTATGAGCGCCTGTCTCCTGAAAAAAGCCATTGATGTACAGTTTGTCATTGTAGACGAATCAAAAACGGCAAGGGATAACAGCTTTGAAAACAAATTAAGCCGCGCTGGTATAAGATTTGATTATCTGGATCTCACGGAGGGGAACAGAGAGGAAATTTTAGAGCTTGCGTTGGGACAGGCCCAGGGCGACTATGTGAATATTACGAAGGCCGGGGTGCTGTACAGGGAAGACAGTCTGTATCAAATATATAAATACGCAAGAAAGAGTCAAAAAGAGCGGTTTCTGGTTCCGCCTGTCTCCAGCAGAAATTCGGCGGTCATGCGGGAAGGCATTTCTTTTCAAAGGCAATTTGGGGACAGGACAGACCTGGAGAATAATTACCATCTGGTTCACTGCAACTACTTTTGCTATTTTATAAAACGGGGAGCTTTTTCCCAAAAGAGATGCACGGATCCTTTCTGGACATTTGCAGTACTGAAAAAGCTTTTTTATACCATTACGCCGCATTCCCAACTGGGATTTGCAAAGAAAGGAAGAGTTTATATTCCCACGCCTTCGGAGGTGACAAGATTTTGGGAAGACATGATAAAAGAAGACTGCAGTTTGTTTACCAGAAGCTTTTTGTCAGATATATTCGAGTTTTGTAAAAAAGAAAATCATATTTGCATCAAAAACGCAAAATATAATTTAGTCTATTATTGCTGCAGGATAATTGAGGGCATCCAGCCGGAGCTGGAAACGCCGGAACATTTACGGGAAGTCCGTCTTTTGACAGAAGCCGTACTGGCCTTTATCAGAGACGATGAGATCATTTTGTATAACCAGTTTTTAAGAAGAGAGTACAAATATTATCTGGAAAAGAATTTTGACTGGGAGAATACCGATAATCCGCAGACGGGCGTTCGCAGGAAGGATATTTTAGACATATCCAATGTGAGTATCGCTTACCAGTTTATGAAAGTTTACGCAGACCGGGTGGTTCTGGAATGTAAGGCGCCGATGTATCTGGTAGAAACCTTTCAAGTCTATTTTAAGGTAAACGGCGAGTTGCTGAAGGGCGTTTTACAGAAAAGGGTGGATACCAGAGAATGGTTTGGGGAACAGATTATGACCGCCCAGTATGTAAAATGCGAAATCCCCCTTTCAGGCGCCAGGGAGTACCGGATCAGGGTGGTATGTGAAGCCGGAGGCCGGAAAACAGAGAATAAGTCATATGAATTTGGAAAGTTCATGCCGCTGGCCGACGGAGTGGATCTGTATGCCAAAGAACAGGGCTGGCATATATTTTTTGACAGAAGAAGTAAGGAACTGGTTCTATCGCCGCAGAGCGGCCGGGAGGATATCCGCCTGAGGTGGAAGCGGGTGTGTTCTCTGTTGAGGGAAAACAATGCCGCGAGAAAAGCAGTCCTTGTAAGGGCGCTTACAGCAGTACTAAAGAAATTCAAGAAAAAGGAAATCTGGCTGATTTCAGACAGAATCAACCGGGGAGACGACAACGGAGAAATATTTTTCCGCTATGTCTGCGAGCAGAAGCTTCCAAATATAAAGCCGTATTTTGTAATATCGAAAGAGGCGCCGGATTTTCAGAGGATGCAGCAATATGGAACAGTGGTCAACGTCTATTCCTGGCGTCACAAAATACTGCATTTGCTCAGCGATTATATTATATCTTCCCAGGCGAACAAACCGGTGATCAATCCTTTTGGCATAGTAGGGAAATATTATAATGATATCATTGCGGGGAAAAAGATTGTATTTCTTCAGCATGGGGTGACGAAGGACGACCAGTCGAAATGGCTGAACCGCTATAACCGTAACTTATACGGGCTGGTTGTAAATACCGTGCCGGAATATAATTCCATTTTAGAATATGACTACTTTTATACGCCCAGGGAAGTGTGGCTTACGGGAATGCCCAGATATGACGCGCTGACGCATGATGAAAAAGGGTATATTACCGTGATGCCTACCTGGCGCAAATCTTTAAGCGACGGGGTGGATGCGGCTGGAGTTTGGAAAGTGGGGGATGATTTTGTAGAAAGCGGATATTTTAAATTTTATAATGCGCTGCTGAATCATGAGAGGCTTCTTGCAAAAGCCAAAGAATACGGATATAAAATCTGTTTTATGCCGCATCCCAATATTAAACCAGCGCTGGGACTCTTTTTGCGTCATCCGGAAGTTACGTTTTGGGATGAGGAAAAGCCATACCGGGAAGTGTTTGCAGAGTCAAACCTGCTGGTGACAGATTATTCTTCTGTTGTTTTTGATTTTGCGTATCTGCAGAAGCCCATTGTATATTGCCAGTTTGACAGGGAAGAATTTTTCTCCGGTGGACACTCTTATGTAGAAGGATATTTTAACTATATGGAAGATGGATTTGGCGAGGTAGAAGCGGATCTGGAGTCATTGGTGGACAGGGTGATTGAGTATATGGAACATGGATGCGTTTTGAAAGAAACCTATGCAAACCGTATCAAACAGACCTTTGCATACCATGACAGGGAATGCAGCAGGCGTGTGGTTGATAAAATTATGGGGATCTCTTAGAGCAACGAAGGAGAGGTAAGACATGAGAGGAAAAATATTGGCATTGGCGGTTGCTTTTACGGTCGGCATAAGCGGGATGTCAGGAAACGCCGCTTGTGCCAGTCAGGGAACAGAAGTTATGAAGGAAGCAGAAGATATCGGGCTAAGTGCCACAGCGTTGGATGATACGGAAGTAGACGATACAGAGCCGGATGGGATGGAAGAGGGTGATACGGATAACAGCGGTCCGGATCAGGGCGTGACAGGAGATACTGGTACTTTGGAGAAGGGAGTATTCCGTCAGACTTTCGGCAGTTCCAGTACCAGGAAAGAGATTCAGAAGGCGTTTGACAAGATTAAAAATGGAACAGCTCAGAAGGTGGAAGTTACTTTAGAAGGTAATATCCAGATTCAGGGCAGGTTGATTGTATATTCCAATACTACCGTTTATGCTCATCATGCAGTGATTACGCAGACGGACAAAAGCGGTTCGATTCTTAAATCAGCCACCGCTGAAGATTATGGAAACATACCGCATAACACGGGATATCGGTCAACGGAGAACATAAAAGTGTACGGCGGGAGCTGGAACGGCTCTCAGACATCCGGACAGGTTCTCCGCTTTGTCCATGCCACCAATGTACTATTGGAAGGGCTTACGGTTACAAACTGCACCAGTACCGGGCATTTGATTACGTTTGAGGGCGTTGATATCGGGACGATTCAGAATTGTACGCTGATTGGACACGAAGAAATGGGAAACGTCAAAGAGGCCATTCATCTTGATATTGTCCATAGTCAGAAGACTACGCCAGGACTTTTGGAATCTGAATATGACGATCTGCCCGACCGGAATATTGTAATTAAGAATAACACAATTCTTAATTCTGCAAACGGCGTCGGTTCTCATGCGGCGGTCGATGGAATCTACCATCAGAATATTACTATTATCGGTAATGTGTTTGATAATATCAGAAATACGTCTGTGCGGCTGTATAATTATAAAAACGTGATTGTGGCGCAGAATGCTGTAAACAATTCTGCTATCGGAATCAGAATTTATACTTTTTTACCTAACGGCTACGCGGCTAACGCCGGGGTAATAACAGAAGCGGTTCCAAGTGGATATGATTATAATCTTGTAGTCCGGGAGAACTGGTTTACCAATATAAAGGGTTCGTCCGCAGTTTATGTTTTAGGTTCCGCAAGCCGCCCCATTTACAATTGCAAAATAGAAGGCAATGTGATAAATGGCGCCGCCGCCAGAGGCGTATGGTTATCTGATTTCTGTATGGACGCGACAGTTACGGGGAATACAGTGAATAACGCCGCCGCCGCGGGCATATGCGCAGAAGGAAATTCCAATAATGCCAGGATAGAGCGCAATACGGTTTTTGGCGCGGGAAAAAGTGGAATTACAGTTACGCGAAACATATTGGGCGTCGTCATAAAAGATAACAAAATCCAGAGCAGTAAAGGACATGGAATCTGGGTTTACGATAAGGCGTATTATGTCACGGTGTCTGGAAATACGGTAAACGGAGCAGAAAAGAATGGAATCTATGTATCCTCCCAGAGTGCCGGAGTAACCGTTAAAAGCAATAAAGTAAAAGGAAATGTGGGACAATATGGAATTTCCGTCAGTCAGAACAGCTCAGCCTTGTTGGAAAACAATAGTATTTCTTCAGTAAAGAAACATGGAATCTTTATAAATGACAAGAGTGTCGGCACCATGAAAAAAAACAAAATCAGTAAAGCGCAACAGCACGGAATTTATGTGCATGGCAGTAGTTGGGCGCTGATGGAGAAAAATAGCATTAATTCAGTAAAAGAACAGGGAATTTATGTGAATGAGAAAAGCGCCGGTACGATACAGGAAAACCATATCAATAAATCCGGGAAACACGGGATTTGTATTAATCAGAACAGTACCGGTATAATGAAAAGCAATGTCATCAGCCATGCGAAGGAACATGGTATTTTGGTAAGTCAAAGCAATTACGGGGGGATGGAGAAGAATAAAATTAAGGCGGCGGGGAAGAATGGCATTACAGTTTCAAAATCGGGAGGAAGTTTTCTCAGACAGAATACAATTTCAAACGCTTCTATGAGAGGAATCCAGATAAGCGCTTCAAAAACGCCCGCCGTAGTATCTAAGAATGTGATTCGGGATTCCGGAGATCATGGAATAAGTATAAGTGATTCTGTGAAAACGGAAATAAGCAATAACAAAGTAAGCAATGTAAAAGGCAGAGGTATCAATTTGGGGGAAGGATGCAAGAAATCTGAGATTACTAAGAACAGAGTCACAGATACCAGGCAGCAGGGGATTTGTTCCTACAAAGCAGCGTATGTCATTATTGCGGACAATACCGTGTCTAAGACCAGAGAGGATGGCATCTCGGCGGGATGCGCCAAAAAATTTTTGAAAATTTCCCGGAATAAGGTGGCAGAAACAAAAGGATCCGGTATTAATGTCTGGACGGTGAAAAAAGCTTCCATTAAAGATAATGTTCTGGAGAATGTCGGGAAAATAGCGTTTCAGGTGAATGCGACGAAATCTAAAGTGAAAACGACAACTTCCACTTCGGTGGACAGCGTTACGAAGAAGAAAAGCCAGGTATCGGGTAAGGCGCGGACGGGTTCAAAATATAGTGTAACCGTTGGAAAGAAAAAATATAAAGTGGGGGTAAAAAACGGGACGTTTGAGACAAAAAAAATAAAAAAGTTAAAAAAAGGTACAAAGGTGAAGGTGGTAGAAAAAATTGCAGGCGGCAATTGTATTCAGACTGTTGTGGAAGTAAAGAAGTAATGCCTTGACGGAAGCCAGCAGATGGGATAAAATGTTTCTGTTATTAGAAAGGTGGAAAAATAATGCAGAGAAGCGTTTTGGATTATCTGGAAGAATCAGCAGAGAAATTTCCAGATAAAATTGTATTTGCAGATGATAAACAGAAGGTGACGTACAGAGAATTTCAGCGTCAGGCGAAAGCCGTGGCGACGGGACTTATCGAACAGATACAGATTGGAAGAAATCATCCGGTAGTGATGTTGATTGAGAGAAAGATTGAGAGCCTGTCGGGTTTTTTGGGCGTGGCATACAGCGGCAATTTCTATGCACCGATAGATTATCAGATGCCGGCAAAACGGATAGAGCTGATGCTTGAGACATTGAAACCCAAAGCGGTTATTGTGACGGAAAACACCAGAAAGGTTATGGAACAGGTACGCTATGACGGTCCCTTGATGGAATTACAGGAACTGCAATGTACCCCGGTAAATCAGAAATTATTAGATGAGATTGCCGACGGAAGAATTGATACGGACCCGCTGTATGCTATCTTTACTTCTGGTTCTACAGGCGTACCGAAAGGAGTACTGGTGTCGCACAGATCCGTGATAGATCTGATTGATAATTTTAAAGAGGAATTCGGATTTGATGAGAATATAATTTTAGGCAATCAGGCCCCCTTTGATTTTGACGTTTCGGTCAAAGACATTTATTCCACCTTGAAAAATGGAGGAACCATGTATGTGATTCCCAAAATGATGTTTTCGATGGTAGCGAGACTGATAGATTATCTGAACGAAAAGAAGATTAATACGGTAATTTGGGCTACAAGCGCGCTGCGCATTGTGGAGAATCTGAACGTTTTTTCGAAAAAGGTACCGGAATATCTGAGAACCGTCATGTTTTCGGGAGAGGTAATGCCCAACAAGGTGTTGAATTACTGGAGAAAATATTTGCCTGACGTTATGTATGTTAATCTTTATGGTCCCACGGAAATTACCTGTAACTGCACATTCTATAAAGTGGACAGGCAGTATGAGGATGAAGAGGCGCTTCCGATCGGCGTTGCCTTTAAGAATACGGATTTATTTCTGCTGGACACAGATCGCAAAGCGCAGGTGGGTCCCAAAGAGGTGGGGGAAATCTGTATCAGAGGAAGTTCCCTGGCGCTGGGGTACTATAATAATGAAGAAAAGACCCGCGAGGCGTTTATACAGAATCCCTTGAATCCGATGTACCCGGAAACCATATATTGTACGGGTGATTTGGCGCGCTATGCAGAAGATGGAAATTTGATGTTTGTGTCCAGAAAGGACTACCAAATCAAACATATGGGGCACAGAATTGAACTGAGTGAAGTAGAAATTGCCGTCAACGCGCTTCCATTCGTTGAGGCAGCCTGCTGTATCTATGATACTAATGAGGAGAAGATCGTCCTGTTTTATCAATCTTCTGAAGAATGTGACAAAGAACTGCTAAGGCAGCTTGGTAAAAATCTCCCCAAGTATATGTTTCCCAACAGATTGGAGCATTTTGAGAAGCTTCCGTTAAATAAGAACGCTAAAATTGACAGAACCTGGCTGAAAGAGAATTACATTCTGTGATAATATAGGTAAAAATGTAGCTGTAATAAAATTTACAGATGAAACAGGCGTAACTTTGCGCCAAATATATTTTGAAAGGATGCAAGTGATAATCTTATGAGAGAGCAATTATTAGATATTTTAAATGATTTAAGACCAGATGTTGAATTTGAAAAGGAAAAGAAATTGATTGACGACGGTGTATTGGATTCTTTTGACATTGTTTCCCTGGTCTCAGAATTAAATTCAGAATTTGACGTGGAGATTAACGTTATGGATTTGGAACCGGAGAACTTTAACACAGTGGAAGCTATGTTGGAGCTGATTGTTAAAATGCAGGAAGAAGGATAAGAATTTTTGAACTGAAAGGGATAAAGAGATGGATTTTATTTCAGCTACATTTGTTGTTTTTGTAACTTTGTTATCAGCCGTTTATTTTATCACGCCCCAAAAAGCGAAATGGTGTATCTTATTGCTTGGAAGTTATATTTTTTATATGGCTTCCAGCGTGAAGCTGCTGTTCTTTTTGATCTTTACAACGGCAGTAACTTTTATCTGCGGTTTGATTCTAGGCAATATAAATGAGAAGCAGAAAGTATATCTCAAAGAGCACAAAAGCGAACTGACAAGAGAAGAGAAGAAGTCGTTAAAAAGCCGTACCTCTAAGAAGAAGAGATGGATTGTGGCAGCCGCCGTTTTCATTAATTTGGGGCTGCTGATATTTTTGAAATATTTTAATTTTATTGGCGGAAATCTCAACAGCCTTTTTGCAAGTATGGGAATCGGAGGACATATTCCGCATCTGAATTTATTACTGCCATTAGGAATTTCATTTTATACACTGCAGTCGATTGCGTATATTGTGGATTTATATCGTGGAAAGTATCAGGCAGACAGGAACTTTTTTAAATTTTCTTTGTTTATGTCGTTTTTCCCGCAGATTGTGCAGGGGCCTATCGCAAGGTATGACCATCTTGCGCATCAGCTCTATGAACCTCATAAATTTGATTATCAGAGAGTAACCCAGGGCGTTCAGCTTATTTTATGGGGATTTATGAAAAAACTGCTTTTGGCGGACCGGCTGGCGGTGGCCGTGAATTATGTGTTTGATAATCCCGATCCGCATGAAGGGTTTGTTCTTTTTTTCGCTGCGGCAGGCTATGGTTTGCAGGTATACGCCGATTTTTCCGGAGGCATGGATGTTGCCAGAGGTGTGGCGCAGATTCTGGGTATCGATCTTGCGCTTAACTTTGAACGTCCGTATTTTGCATTGTCCATTGAGGAGTTTTGGCGCAGATGGCATATTACCCTGGGCGGCTGGATGCGTGATTATGTATTTTATCCCCTGTCCCTGTCAAAAGGGTTTGCAAATCTGGGAAAATGGACGAGGAAGATTTTTGGCAATTATATCGGTAAGAAGCTGCCCACGTTTTTATCCATGTTTATCGTCTTTTTACTGGTAGGCGTCTGGCATGGTTCCAGTTGGAAATATGTGGCGTACGGGATATGGAACGGTACGATTATTGTGTCAAGTATTTTGCTGGAGCCTTTTTATGAAAAGTTTTTAAAAAAGTGCAGGATTAATACGGAATGTTTTAGCTGGAGGTTTTTCCAGATGATGCGGACGTTCGTATTGTGCAGCTTTGGGCGCTTTTTTTCACGCGGAATTTCCTGTATGACGGCGCTGAACATGATGAAGAGAACGGTTGTAAATCCTAACCCCTGGGTATTTTTTGATGGCTCATTTTTGAATTTGGGCTTGGATTATAAAGATTTTTACGTTATTTTCATTTTTATTCTTGTATTGCTGACAGTAGGCGTGATGCAGGAGAAAGGGATACGTGTCAGAGAAAAAATTGCAGAGCAGAATCTTTATTTTCGTTGGCTGCTGTATATAGGCGCAGTAGCGGTAGTATTGATTTTTGGTCATTATGGTTCTGGATATTCAGCCAGTGAATTTGTTTATCAGCAATTTTAAGGAGAATAGAATTATGACAAAGAAGCAGGGACTAAGATTCGTATCATTTATGCTTGTGCTCGGTATGGTATTGTATGCTCTTATCCGTGTGTTTGGAATGCCTACCAATAAAGATACGGCATTGGGCGTAATGAAACGGTATAATGATTTTTATGATGAACCTGAGAATACATGGGATTGCGTCATGCTGGGGACAAGTTGTGTTGACAGGCAATGGGCGGCGCCTCTTGCCTGGAAGGAATATGGGATGACGGTATATGCCATGAATACGGATGTGCAGCCTTTGTACCTCACGACAAGTCTTTTGGACGAGGTCAGAAGGACGCAGGATGTGAAGCTTGCAGTGGTGGACGTCCGGGGAATCCGCATGGACTCTCTGCGTCCTACGGAAGTCAGGGTTCGCCGTGTGACGGACAGCATGAGATTTTCTGTAAATAAGCTGAAAACGATTCGCAAAGCCATCGAATTTTATAAAACATATTTTTCCCGTGATGATGTAAAAGACGGGCAGAAGTATCTGGATAAGCTGGACGAAGCCGCCATGTATTTTTCATTTTTAAAATATCATTCGCGCTGGAAGGAAGGTTTATATAAATCTGATTTTATCCGGCCAATAAATGATATGAAGGGGATATATGAGCCTGCGGACGCATTTCATTCGGAGGAAGTGAAGCCTACCAATGTGATTTCTGACGTGGCTGAATTAAACGATCTGCAGCAGGCCGTGTTAGATGAAATTATAGAATATGGAGAATCTACAGGCTTGGAAATCCTGTTTACCTGCGCGCCTTCCAGAGTGTTTGAGAGCGAGCAGCCTGAATTTAACGGGGCAATTAAGTATCTGCAGGAAAAAGGCGCCAAAGTCATCAATTTTAATACGGATGAGAAATATGAGGAGATCGGACTGGATTTTTCAACGGATCTGTATAATGCGCACCATATGAACACGAAAGGCGCTGTGAAATTTACAAAATATTTTGCAAAATATCTGCAGGATAATTATCACTTTGAGGACAAGCGGGGAAAAGAAGAATATAAAGAGTGGGACGAAGCTTATGACAGATATATAAAATTCTTCGAAAAAGGCTGGAAAGATGCAGAAAAACAATGAGAACGATCAGGGTCTGGTATACAGGAAAGTTTTATAGAATTTTGCAGGAGGGGATCTAAAAAAGGCCGTTTTGTAAAAACGGACAGGGTGGAAGAATGGGAGGAATGAAAAACAGAAGCCTGAGATTTAGTGTTTTTTTGATGATTGGCATAATATGTTCAGGGATTGTCACAGTCATGTATCTTACAGGAAGTGTGAATCTGGATTGTTTTTATGACGTAGGGAAATTGTATAATGTTTCCGGCTTATTATACGCGGATTCAGACGGCGGCTGGCTTTATGATTATGAGAAGGACAGAGTGGTAATGCAGAAGGAACATGCAAGTTACCGTTTTGATATTGAAAGCCGTCAAAAGAAATGGAATTACCTGTATCTGGAAGTGGAGGATTTAAGCGAAGAGACTGCGGCCAGCATAGAGTTTTTAGGGCGGAAGGATGAACCGCTTTATGTTCTGGAATTTGAATTGCAGGATGGACGCAGCGTTATGCAGTTAGAGGAAGAAGATATCTATGCTGTTAATATAATTATCAGTAAACAGGTGTCTTTTTCCATGAAAAAAATTCAGTTCCGGGAAAAAATGCAAAACTTTGAGTGGAGCCAGGCGCCAGGGATATTTGTAGTGGCGCTGGCGTGTTATTTCTTAATTGTTTTATTGGTTTTGTATTTGCTGCGGCATTACAGGAGACTGTATGGTTTGCCTAAAAGTCATACATGGACAGGGATGCTGCAAAAACTGTATGCCTGTTTTTTGGAGCATGGACAGAAACCATTTCGGAGGCTTTCAACAAGAGGGAGGTCTTTGTCCCGCCGTCTTCTTTTTATGACAAGTATTTTGCTTGTCTATTTTGCGCTTATCAGAAAATGGAATTTAAATATTCTGGCGCAGAGAAGAATGGTACTGTCTTTCGCAATTTGTTTATTGCTTATTGCGGCCATATCATGGGAAAGAACAGAGAAAACTGTTAATTGGCAGAATCCTCTGGCGGCTGCCTGGATGGCTACATGGCTAATGAGTGTCGTATCAGAATTTGTGGTAGAGAAAAATGTTCAAAATCTTGGGATCTTTATGCTGGGGGCTATGGGTCCGCTTTATATGGCGTGGGGCAGTATGAAGAGACCTGAGTATATGATCAGGGATTTTCTGACGGCTTTGCGCTGGAGTTATTGGACAGCATGTTTTTTTTGTCTTTTTTTTCGTTCTCTTATCCCCGGTATCCGATATTCTGGGATATATAAGAATCCAAATCTCTTTGCAGGTTTTCTTGTCACCGTAAATATAGCTTTTTTAATTTATCTTGATGAGAATTTAAACAGAGAGAGATTAAGAAAGGGACTTATAATTAAAAATGCATTTGGACTTGCTACCATATGGGGGTTTCTTCAATTGACAGAAAGCGTTACCTCCTTAGCTGTCTATATTATGGAATGGGGAGTCTTTTTATGGAAGCAGTTCCCGACAGAAAAGAAAAAAGTATATCAAAAGAATATAAGAAAAATGTTGACGGTATTTGGAGTTAGTATTTTTATCGTGGGATTTTTGGGCAAATGGGCATTAAATAATGTGCCGCATATGTTAGGAACAGAATTTTTCTTCCAGGAGGAAGAAGTTCAAACTGCAACGGGGATGGTTTCTTTATCTTTGACGGCGGAGGCAGCAGGAAAATCTGGTATTTCTGATCGTTTACTGAGAAAAGTTACCAGTGGAGAATGGTATGGTTTCTTTTCTGGCAGGGATGAGATTTGGAAAGAGTATATTCGAAATTGGAATTTGCTCGGTCATGCGGACTATCAGGAATGTGGAAGTGCAGGGAAGACGCACGCGCACAATGCGATATTACAAACGATGCATTATTATGGGATTTTTATTGTTGTGCCATATCTTATTATGCTGTATTATAGTCTAAAGTACGGGATTATGGCAATTTTTAGCAGGAATCAGATGAGAATGAATTTGTTTTTCCTGTTGTCTGCGGCAAATTATATTGTGCAGGGGTTTGCGGAGGATGTTGCAACCCCTTACTTATATATAAGCTGGCTGACATATTATATTGCACTAGGGGGAATGTTCCATCAGTTGGAAAAGACGGAAACATAAGAGAGGGTAAAGATGAAGGAGAACAAAATATATCATATGTTTCATATGTTTCTGACGGGAATACTTATCAGTGTTATATTAGTCATGATGCGTTTGGGTGGAAGTGTGAACTTTGAGGAATTCATGTCAGCGGGAAGGGTGTTTGATATCTCTCCGGTAAGTTTGCAGAATAGTTCTTCTACCTGGAAATATGATAAAGACAGACAAGGATATTGGCTTTTAAGTGATAAGTCAGTGAAATACTTTAAACTTGATGGGCAGGAACGGACATGGAATCACCTCTATATTACAATAAAACAGTTAAGCAGCAAACCTTTGGTTGGAGTAGTCAGATATTATGGTAAAGACAAAAAGAAACTGTACCAGCAGCCAGTAGAGCTATATGAAGGGATCAATGCTATTCCGTTGGATGAGACAGTTCCCATGGTAAAATTTGCAATTGTATTCCAGGATGTAAACGGGGCGTTTATTTCCATTTCAGAAATGCAGGTCAGAACAACGCCCTCCTGGTTTACCATTCCACATTTTTTGAAATTATTTGCAGTTTCATTTACGGGAGTTATGTTAGTCATTGGCGCTTTGATGATTTTCAAACGCAGATTCTACAACAGGGGTAAGAGTAAGTCGCGGGCAGAACTGCTTTTTGGTATACAGGCAGTAATACAGACAATTGGTGACTTTACAGGAGAAAGGATAGGAGGCAGACTGTCGTTTTCTCAAAAAACATCCATGAGAAAGCTTTTGTTTGGCATGTTGCTTTTATGGATGATGATAGGGAATACTGCAGGGTGGTTAAGTGACAAACGGGTATTCCGGTATTATGTGCTTATATGTGCATTGCTGTTATTGATAATTTCCTTTGTTTCCTGGGAACAACCATTGAAAAAGCAGCAATGGATGACGCCGCTTATGAAGAACTGGCTGGGAATTTGGCTTGGGGCTGTAGTCTGTGATTTATTTGTTGTGAGGGAACTTGAGTTAACGGCGGCAACAGCGATGCTTTTTTCAGGGTCGGTGTTTGTGTTTGTCTGGCAGAATATGGAGCGGCCAGACGAAATACTTGCTGATATAATGTCAGCTCTGGAAATTACATTTTTTGCAAGTGTTATATATTGTATGGTTTTCCGTATGAAGAAGCCGGGAATTGATTACAACGGGATGTTTAAGAGCCCGGAGCAGCTGGCGATGTATGCCGTGTTGATGGAAGTAGTCTTTCTAACCAGAATGGACTGGCTGACTGGCAGAAGTAGCAATAGAGGTGTATCTCATAACGGGAAAGGTATATTGATACCCTCTTTCAAAAACATATTGGGGGGAGCCGTATCATTGCTTTTCGTGCTGAGAAGCGGTCATACGCCTGGGATTGTGATATTTTTATTTATCATTATCCTTTCTGTCCCCAGAATAATGATAAATTGGTATAACAGTGGCGTAAGACGCAGAAAGTTGCTTTTATGCGCTGTGGCGTCGTTAATTTTGGCATACGGCTGTACTTGTCTGGTATTTGTAAGTACAAAATTTTTGCCGCAGTTCCTGGACTTAAATGTGGAATATGAACAGGAAATTCTAACCACAAGACTTGAGGGAGAAGAAAAGGAATTGTTTCTCCTGCAATATCCAGGAAGCCTGGAAGGTACAAGTTTAAAGAAACAGGAGAAACTTCCTGTGATCTGGCGTAATTATGCCAGGCGACTGAATTTGTTTGGACATGCCGGGATGCTGAGGGTGTTTCGCAATACTATTCCAGCTTACAGCGGTTATCTGGATATGGCTTTCCATCATGGAATATTTATCCTGTTGCCTTATTTGACATTTCAGATTACTATGATTTGTGGAGGAATACAAAGCAGCTTTCGCAAAAAGACAAGAGGCAGTTTTTATATATTGTATTTGGGAATTGCGTATCTTTGTTTTTCTGTCTGCACAAATGTAGAAATATCCTGGGGACATCCGTTCTGGCTGTGCTATTATCTATCTGCAGGTTATTTGAGGAGCGTAAATCAGAAACAAAAAATGAAGAGTTGGGAAAAGAGGAATCAAATTGAAAGTACTAATAGAAAATAACCAATTGCTACTGAAAAAACTATTTTTAGTGTTATATGACATTGCTGCTGTGGCAGGAGCAAGCCTTCTTGCACTGTTCCTGCGTTTTGAAGGACGCTATCAGGCGATTCCACAAGAATATTTGGACAGAAGCCAGCAGTATATTTCTGTCGTGATCGTGATTACGATTGTGATATTTTATGCGCTGCGGCTTTATGGAAATCTCTGGAGCTATGCAGGCGCTACAGAGCTTATCAATATTGCTATAGCTAGTATTTTGTCTGCAGGAGTACAAATGTCAGTGATGGTGCTGATGGATATGCGGATGCCCCGAAGTTATTATGTATTTTATGGAGCAGGGTTATTCGTATTTGTCACAATCAGCCGCTATTCTTATAGGGTGCTCCGTACCTTAATTAAAAGACAGAAAAATGACAAGCCTTGTACGAATGTGCTGATTGTGGGCGCGGGGGGAGCAGGAAATATGCTTGTGCGCGAGATCAGTAACAGCAGCCATATTAATAAAAAGGTGGTATGCATCGTAGATGATTCAAAGGCAAAACAAGGCAGTTATCTCCATGGAGTGAAGATTATGGGAGGGCGGGATGTTATTCCGGAGATTGTGAAAAAATATGGGGTGGATGAGATTATGATTGCCCTGCCTTCAGCCCCGGCAAAAGAAATAAAACAGATTTTGGATCTTTGCAAGGAAACTGGATGTGAGCTGAAGCGGCTTCCGGGAGTTTATCAGTTGGTAAATGGAGAAGTGAGTATAAGCGCCTTAAAGGAAGTGGATGTTAATGACCTTTTAGGAAGGGAACCGGTAAAAGTGGATTTATCTTCCATTTTGGATTATGTGGCAGGAAAAACAGTTTTGGTGACTGGAGGGGGAGGTTCTATTGGAAGTGAGATCTGCCGCCAGGTGGCAGGGCACAATCCCAAAAGACTGGTAATTGTAGACATTTATGAAAATACTACATATGATATCCAGAATGAACTGAAACGCAAATACCCCAGTCTGGATCTCGTGGTACTGATTGCTTCTGTACGCAATACGAAACGAATCAATAATATTTTTGAAAAGTACCGTCCGGACATTGTATATCATGCTGCAGCCCATAAACATGTACCGCTGATGGAGGATAGCCCCAATGAGGCAGTAAAGAATAATGTTCTGGGTACATGGAAGGTGGTACAGGCGGCAGACCGCTGGAAGGTTAGGCGTTTTGTAATGATTTCAACGGATAAGGCGGTAAATCCTACCAATATTATGGGGGCGACTAAGCGGATCTGCGAAATGATTATACAAACCTATAATAACCGTTCCCGAACAGAATTTGTGGCAGTGCGTTTTGGGAATGTTTTGGGAAGTAATGGAAGTGTGATTCCTCTGTTTAAAAAGCAGATTGCGCAGGGGGGGCCAGTAACTGTTACACATCCGGATATTATACGGTATTTTATGACCATTCCGGAGGCTGTCTCATTGGTATTGCAGGCAGGGGTCTATGCCAGGGGCGGGGAAATTTTTGTGCTGGATATGGGGGAACCGGTAAAGATTGCAGATCTTGCCAGGAATCTTATTCTTTTATCGGGACATAAACCAGGTGAAGATATTTCCATTGTCTATACAGGATTAAGACCAGGTGAAAAGCTTTATGAAGAGATGCTGATGGAAGAAGAAGGGATGCAGGATACGGAGAACAAATTAATACACATTGGAAAACCAATTAAGCTGGAAGAAGAAAATTTTCTGATGCAGTTGGAGAATCTTGCGAAGCATGTGGTACAGGAACCGGAAGATATCCGGAAATGGGTACAGGAAATCGTGCCCACATACCATCCGGAAGGTATGAATAATTAAAATATAAGAAGAGGCTAATCTAAAATAGTTTATCTTTTGTAAAAATGATTATTTCTACTATTTTAGGAGAGCCTCTTCGAGCAATATTATAACGTAGGTAATAAGAAACTTCAAGTGGAAAAAGGTAATTTCAGGATAATTATACTCTGAAATTATTTTTATTGTAAATACACCACTTTACAACTTTTTAATTAACCCATTTGTTTCAAACACAGCTGCTTCAAGGCTTTGATAATCACGCTTGATTTTAAGTGGGTTTCGATGTTTTGCACCAAATTAGCATAAAATACCTGCTGGCGTATCCGTATGCTCAGGGCAAACCGGATTTCCTGTACGCTGCCGCCCCGGTATTGGGAGAATGTTTCCTCCATATATGGAAACAGTTTCATGGCACAGTAACTGATGTTGATAAGGTTGACCAGCATTTCAATCCCTTTGCGGCTGCGCACCATGTAACTGCACAGTGACCAGAAAGATTTCTGCTCATAGTAACTTACCTCTATATTCCAACGGAATGAATAAAGGAACAGGGGGATATACTCCATCTGGCCGCTTCCAGTCTGGCTCAGGGGCGCTTTTTCCTGCCATGCACAAAAAAACTGCAGCTGGCTTGGGAAAACCGTGCTGAAAAACAATCGCCTGGTTCCGCCCTCCCTGCTGGGGGAGGTCACATAGGCCAAGACTTCTTTTGCCCCGAAGATATTTGTCAGGACACGGCGGCAGCCTGTATAGTAACCGCCGACTTTCCTGTCCGAAAGGGCAAAATCCGTATCGATGGACAGGCGGCGTCCATGCTTTGCAGGCCGGCCCCTTTTCCCTGTCGACACAGGGGCAAGGTCGTATATAACAGAATCCGACCTTGCACTGCCAATCAGGCCAAGGTTCGGGTAGTCATCCACTATGGAGACAAGGTTCTGCTTTACATACCAGCTGTCGCACAGGATGATGGCATTCTTCTTCTGACAGAATTCCGGCATTACCTGTCGCACCATGGATGCTGCAAGCTCCAGCTTTGATTCTTTTTTCTGCCACATGCGGTATCCAAGCGGGACGGCAAGATAAGAAACTTTCTGCCGGTTCCAGACGGGGACACAGAGCATGATGCTTACAAAGCAGTGTCCGTTCAGGTAATTGGAGCCATTATGCACCGCATGGTCAAAAAGTTTTGACACATCCTCGAACTTCGTCCCGAATTTAGAGACCATGGTGTCATCTATGCACAGGAATACCGGCTGTGACTCCAGGCTGTCAGGGATAAGCCGCAGTGCAAGCCTGGACGTAACATTCATAAAAACGGAAAAATCAGCTTTGGCATAGGAGCAGGCATAATAGAAAGCGTTCAGGGATTTCAGCGTTATGCCAGATAAAAAGCGCCTGTATAAGGAACGGATGGAATCTGCGGATTCCACTGCGAGCATGGACAGCACAAGCAGAAAGAGGGATTCAGCAGTCGGAGCCGGGAATGCAGCAAAATATGAAGAAAAATATTTATTAAGCCTACCAATTATGTGTTTGTCGTTGTATAATAAGTTTGTCGTATGAGGTCACTTCTTTCGTATATTTTAGTACGCAAACTTATTATACACCCAAGTGTCTCATACGGCATTTTTTTCTAAAAAAACTTGTAAAGTGGTGT
>QXWW01000072.1 GCA_009911185.1 Lachnospiraceae bacterium | reverse complement strand
TGTTTTTGATAAACAGTTGCTTGGATCTTTTCACTGCGGCTGTATTTCTACAGCACCCCTTCTCCCGAAGTTACGGGGTCATTTTGCCGAGTTCCTTAACGAGAGTTCTCTCGATCACCTGAGGCTACTCGCCTCGACTACCTGTGTCGGTTTGCGGTACGGGTAGTATTGAATTAAACGCTAGAAGATTTTCTTGGCAGTGTGACATCAAGGGCTTCGCAACCGTAGTTGCTTCCCCATCACAGCTCAATGTTAAAGGAAAATGCATTTGACACATTCCACACCTCACTGCTTAGACCAGAATCCATTAACTGGCTCCCTTTAGCCTACTGCGTCCCTCCATCACTAACAATACTAGTACAGGAATATCAACCTGTTGTCCATCGACTACGCCTTTCGGCCTCGCCTTAGGTCCCGACTAACCCAGGGCGGACGAGCCTTCCCCTGGAAACCTTAGTCTTACGGTGGATAAGATTCTCACTTATCTTGCGCTACTCATACCGGCATTCTCACTTGTAATCGCTCCAGCACCCCTCACGGTATACCTTCATCGCTGATTACAACGCTCTCCTACCATTTAATTAATATTAAATCCACAGCTTCGGTAATATGTTTAGCCCCGGTACATTTTCGGCGCAGGGTCACTCGACTAGTGAGCTATTACGCACTCTTTGAATGATAGCTGCTTCTGAGCTAACATCCTAGTTGTCTGTGCAACCCCACATCCTTTTCCACTTAACATATATTTTGGGACCTTAGCTGGTGGTCTGGGCTGTTTCCCTTTCGACTACGGATCTTAGCACTCGCAGTCTGACTGCCGCACATGTGTATTAGCATTCGGAGTTTATCTGAAATTGGTAACCCGAGATGGGCCCCTCATCCAAACAGTGCTCTACCTCCAATACACTTAAATTGCGACGCTAGCCCTAAAGCTATTTCGGAGAGAACCAGCTATCTCCCAGTTCGTTTGGAATTTCTCCGCTATCCACAAGTCATCCAAACACTTTTCAACGTGTCCTGGTTCGGTCCTCCAGTGCGTCTTACCGCACCTTCAACCTGCTCATGGATAGGTCACTAGGTTTCGGGTCTACATCATGATACTAAAGCGCCCTATTCAGACTCGCTTTCGCTACGGCTCCGCCTCTTCAGCTTAACCTCGCATCATAACGTAACTCGCCGGTTCATTCTACAAAAGGCACGCTCTCACCCATTGACGGGCTCGAACTTCTTGTAGGCACACGGTTTCAGGTGCTATTTCACTCCCCTCCCGGGGTTCTTTTCACCTTTCCCTCACGGTACTGGTTCACTATCGGTCATTAAGGAGTATTTAGGCTTGGGAGATGGTCCTCCCGGATTCAAACTGGATTTCGCGTGTCCAGCCCTACTCAGGATACTGCTAGGTATAAAGTCTATTTCAAATACGAGGCTATTACTCTCTTTGGCTTACCTTCCCAGGTAATTCTTCTATAGACTTTAAGTCCACGTTGCAGTCCTACAACCCCAAGAAGCAAGCTTCTTGGTTTGGCCTGTTTCCCGTTCGCTCGCCGCTACTTAGGAAATCGTTTTTACTTTCTCTTCCTGCAGGTACTTAGATGTTTCAGTTCTCTGCGTTACCTTCGCGTAAGCTATGTATTCACTTACGGATACTATGCATAACATAGT
>QXWW01000071.1 GCA_009911185.1 Lachnospiraceae bacterium | reverse complement strand
TTGTACTAGTGCCTACAAGGAAAGAATGAATGGAAATGACTATTTATATTGACATACCAACTGCTTTTGTGTATAATTTTTGATATAAATACATATAAATCATATAAGATAAGTATGAAATAGAAAGAGAGGTTCATTATGAGTCAGATCAAAGAGAGCGCATTGGAATTAATCGGTAATACTCCTCTAATGAGGCTGAATGGATATACAAAAAAAGCGGGCATCACAGACGCTGTGATTCTTGCCAAACTGGAATATTTGAATCCTGCAGGTTCCGTCAAAGACCGTATTGCTTTGGCAATGATCGAGGACGCGGAAAATAAAGGTATCTTAAAAGAAGGGGCAACGATTATTGAACCGACGAGCGGCAATACCGGAATTGGTCTTGCAGCAGTTGCAGCGGCCAAAGGGTACAGGGCGATTCTTACTTTACCGGATACCATGAGTGTGGAACGAAGGAATCTTTTAAGGGCATATGGGGCCGAGCTGGTACTTACAGAAGGTGCAAAGGGAATGAAAGGAGCTATTGATAAAGCGGAAGAATTGCAGAATCAAATGAAAGATGCTGTGATTCTGGGCCAGTTTGTCAATCCGGCAAATCCTGCCATGCATAAAAAAACCACGGGACCGGAATTGTGGGAACAGACAGAGGGCAGAATTGATATTTTTGTTGCAGGAGTAGGTACTGGCGGAACAATTACCGGCGTCGGTGAATATTTGAGGGAAAAAAATCCCAATATCAGGATTGTAGCGGTGGAACCAACAGGAAGCCCTGTTTTGTCCCAGGGCGTTTCCGGTGCGCATAAGATTCAGGGAATCGGAGCTGGTTTTGTACCGGAAGTATTGAATACAAAAGTATATGATGAAGTTATTATGATCGAAAATGAGGAGGCATTTGCAGAGGGAAGAGCATTTGCGGTAAGTGAAGGTATTCTGGTGGGTATATCTTCCGGTGCCGCATTAAAAGCGGCGTCCATTCTTGCAAAAAGACCGGAACATGCAGGAAAAACAATTGTAGCACTGCTTCCGGATTCAGGAGACCGATACTTATCCACACCTTTGTTTGGCAATTAAATAAAGACAGCAGAACGCAATAACGGCTTTGAAGCAGGTAATCTTATGATATAAAATAAGGTTCCTGCTTTTTTCTTTTACAGAAAGATCTAGCGAGTTGTCTGGTTGATAAATATAGTAATATGTAAAATCCACATCAATCAAATTTGAGATAAAGTGATTTTAATTTTTCACGGGGTTCCCCGGACTTAAAATGCCAGTTTACCGTCCTGTTCTGTGTGTTGCGTTCCTGCTCCCTGTTCAGGTTTTCCAGGGTATCTATTCTGCGGGAAAGGCATTGGCGGGTCATCGCATTAAGCTCTATTTCATCAATGTTCAGCCAGCTCCCGTGCACTGGCGTATGGTGGATTTCCAGGCGTTTTGCCTCCTTAGGCCTATACTGCTTATACAAGATGCTTCCGCATGGATATTCAAATTATCCATGACAAGGATTACTTTTTCATGCCTTGGGTAACATTCATCCGGCAGGCAGCGGATTTCCTCTGCCCAGTCGTTTACTGTCCGCTGTTTCCGGGCAGTTACGTGTCGCCATCCTGCCAATGGTTCCGTAAACACAAAGATGCTGCCTGTCCCTTTTTGGATGTATTAAGAATCCGTCTTCTGCGTATCGCCCGGCCTTATAGGGAGAGGTTCTCTTGTTTCTCCAAGAAGCTGGTAAGGTTTTTCATCCATGCATATGACGGGGCGGCAGGGGTCATAAGGCAT
>QXWW01000070.1 GCA_009911185.1 Lachnospiraceae bacterium | reverse complement strand
TTTTAGTACGCAAACTTATTATACACCCAAGTGTCTCATACGGCATTTTTTTCTAAAAAAACTTGTAAAGTGGTGTTAAAAAAAACCAAAAGCTGTCTATCAATATTTTAGATGAGGGGCTTCTCCCGCAGGCAGATTGCAGCGGGGCAGTCAGCGGGGCAAAAGAGGATAAAGCGGATTTATTTGCTTATGAGATCGGTGTTTCCGGTACGCCGGTCATTGAAAAGGCTCCGCTGGCGATGGAATGTACGGTAGTGGATATTTACAATTCAAAGGGATTTGAGAGCTTTATCTGCACGATTGACAATACCTGCGTGGAAGAAGAACATTTGGATGAAAATGGAAAAATAAACTACCATACATTGAAACCGGTACTGTTTGAATTTCCGACTTATGAGTATTTAAAGACCGGGGAAGTGATAGGGAAATGTTTGTCTTTTAAGGATAAGGAGTAAGGATATGCCAAAGGGATCACCGGAACTTACACAGGTAAGGCATGACGAGATTGTGGATGCCTGTGCGAAGCTCTATGAAACAATGGGATTTAATGAAATTACGATGAAAGAGATTGCAAATTTTACATCTTTTACCCGTCCTTCTATTTACAACTATTTCCAGACGAAGGAAGAAATCTTCCTTGCACTTTTCAGGCGGGAGTATGAAATTTGGACGGAGGATTTGGACAGACTGAACCCATCCGGCGGAGGAAATACAAGGCTGGATTTTGCCGAAAGCATAGCCCATACTCTGGAACGGAGGGAACGGCTTTTAAAGCTCCTGTCTACAAATCTGTATGAAATGGAACAAAGCAGCAGGACGGAAAACCTTGTATCGTTTAAGGTGGCATATGGGGCGTCCATCGATGCAGTCAGAAATTGCCTGAAACGGTTCTGTCCGGATATCGGGGTACAGGAAACGGAGGATTTTATCTTTTCGTTTTTTCCGCTAATTTACGGGATTTACCCTTATGCGGCGGTGACAGAGCAGCAGAAGGAAGCGATGGAGAAGGCCGGGATACATTACCAATATATGTCCATTTATGAGATTGCCTTTCTTGGGGCAAGGAAACTTTTGGGGGTGTAAAAGTGAAGATTGTAGTATTAGAAGGAAGCCCACATAAAAATGGTTCATCTAACATGCTGACGGGACAATTTATAAAAGGTGCGGAGGAATCCGGGCATACTGTGGAGGTGTTCCCTGTGGCGCACATGGATATGCATCCATGTTTGGGTTGTGAGTATTGTGGGATGAATGGGGAGTGCGTTCATAAGGATGATAACCATATAATCAGGGATGCACTCCTTGCCGCAGATATGGTGGTGTTAGTCACGCCGATTTACTATTTCGGGATGAGTGCACAGCTTAAGATGGTCATTGACCGTTTTTACAGTTATACAACACGACTGTCGGATAAACATTTGAAAGCAGTATTGATTACTACCGCATGGGATTCTGATAAGGATGTCATGGCTTGCACGGAGGCACAATACAAAAAACTGTGTAGCTATATGAACTTTGAGAACTGTGGGATGGTGCTGGGTACGGGGTGTGGCACGCCATACATGACCCGTACGACAAAACATATGGAGGCGGCATATAAATTTGGAAAATCAGTTTCAGGAGGAAGAAATTATGGTTTTACCTAAAATTGCGCTTGTCGCATGGGGGAACAATGGGATGTTTGGACGGCTTGGGCAGAAGAAGCTGTAAAGCCTGTATTTGATGCACTGGGAAAATGGCCAGAACCTTTGAGATACCGCTTTTGCATATGGTGCAGGCATATCAGAAAAAATGCTGGGTACATCCTAAAAAAACCGGCCGAGCATTCCTTGTTGTGGTCAAGCATTTTTGTAACACTTGTGGCTAAAAAATATCAGTTTTCTGTTATGATGCTATCCGTGCCTGA
>QXWW01000069.1 GCA_009911185.1 Lachnospiraceae bacterium | reverse complement strand
GTAACACATTTCCTTTCCATTCAGTGAGTATATCATTTATTTCCTGTTTGGTGTTACAACTTTATTATACCATCTCAAAGCAAAGGGCTTTTTTTCTTTCAGTTCGGATTCTTCATGCGATCTGTTTATAACGATTCCCTGCTCGGATAATAAACATTCCACTGCCTCTGGAAATGTCAGATTGCCATATCTCTGGACAAATCCGATGGCATCCCCGCCCTCCCTTTCGTACTGGTGAAACCAGAGATTGCCACGGATGGTAACTTTCCCACTGTCCGATTTCCATTCGTATTCTGAGCCGGAGCGTTTCAGTGTTTCTCCACGGTGTCTTAAAAATGAGACAAGGTCTGTATTCCTTGCCTTCTCTTTTTCTTCCTCTGTAAAATGAGTATACGATGCCATGATACATTCCCCCTTTCTTGATTGTTCAGAAATTTTTTGCATAGAAAAAGCAGCAATTCTGTTTCGAATCACTGCCTTACTTTTCAATATTTATTTGTAGTAGCTTATACCGGCTGTAGTTCCTCATCTGCCAGTTTTTTTACTTCTTCCAATGACAAGTCAGAACAATTTGCAATTTCATCTAATGATAATTTACCAGTTTCAATCAATCTTAATGCAATTTCCTTTTTTTCATCTGTTATCATATCTTCCATTGCTTTACACATCGTGGATATTCCCTCCTTATCTTCTTTATAGTATCTTGCCGTATCCGCAAGCACCGGATAATTCATATCCGAAGGATTGACACAGGAAAAATCGTGCATCAGCTTTCCCAGTTCTGTATTATCCTGACAGGATGCATTCACATATATTATATGGGAACCATCATCAAAAAATTCTCCGGCTTCCCTGATATATCGGTCGATATGGTAAATCGGCTTATTTTTTCCAATCACATCGTTTTCCGTTATAAAAATAACATACGTCTCTGCCAGATTCTCTACTTCTATACCAGAGGGCAGGATGTCACTATCAATCAGACTACTGTTATATCTTGCCCGTTTTGCTCCGGCACCTTTCTCAGCACGCTGTATCTCAATATTATACTTTTTCCCGTAGGAATCCGTCGCATAAATATCCAGCCTGACTGACCTTCCTTTTATATTTTTCATACTGTACTGTGTGATAACTTTCTCAACCTGAATGTCCATCTTCTCCAGCACAATACGAAGTACCAGTTCTGTTGCTTCCTTATTTTCCTCAAAACACTTCGTCATGAAATCATCATCCAGTAGACGAAATCCCCTGATCCGCTGTAACATTTCTTCATGTTTTTGTTCTACTGTTTTTCTCTTTCCCAAATAATTCGCCTACCTGCTTTCTCTAAATTTTTTTATGGTATAATCGTACCACAGACCAACCTGTTTTTCAACTACTTTATCCCTGTCGCAGACCATGTGCCTGCTTCTTCTCATCTATTCTTCGTTTTAACCTCCGGTCAATCTCTCCCTCTTTTCCTTTCCGCTCGTCTGCAACACGCTTCTGTATGATCCGGCTAATGTGGTGCAGCAGGCGGAGCGTTCCGGTTGCTGCCGACCAGTTCCGGTTACTTCGGATGCTGTGGAGCAGTTGTCCTGCATACTGATTACCCAGCTCAGCAGATGCCGTCAGATAAGCAATCGCTTTTTCCTGATCCGCCTCCACTTCTTTCCCATAAAGATACAGTTTGCCAAGTTGGTATCCGGCATAATGGTTTCCCTTCTCCCATGCCGATTCCAGATGCCGGATGGCTTTGGGAACATCCTGAAATTCTTCCTCTGTCAAATAAATCTTCCCTGCCAGATAAGCAGCAAACGCGTTTTCCTGTCCGGCTGATTTCTCCAAATAATATAATGCTTTTGCCACATCTTTAGGAACGACTTCCCCCTGATAATACAATTTTCCAAGAAGATACCCGGCATACGGATTGTTCTGTTCCACAGCAGTCTGCAAAAGGATTACCGCCTTATGGATATCCTGCAGGACGGTCCTTCCCTCCAGTGAGATGGTATAATAAAGTTGTAACACCAAACAGGAAATAAATGATATACTCACTGAATGGAAAGGAAATGTGTTA
>QXWW01000068.1 GCA_009911185.1 Lachnospiraceae bacterium | reverse complement strand
GTTGCCGATGACCACTGCCCTTTTAGTATAGAGGGTTGGTGGTTATTTTTCTATCCACTATCTTATTTGACGCTTACTTTATACCGTTTATTCCTCCCTGTTTCTCGCTTTAGGAAAAGGCAAAGAGGGATTTTTCCTCGGAGCTTGCAGGCAGGGGATTTGCTTCATTCCTGTTATCCTGCTCCTGCCTATGGTCTGGGGTCTTAACGGTATCTTATTCGCCCAGCCGATTGCTGACATGCTTTCTGCAATCATAACAGTATTTATGGCAATACCGCTTCATCGAAAACTAAATGAAATGCAGTAACAGACCGCCGCAATAGGCACAAATAATAATTAAATAATTTCTTTTCAAAAAAAGAGCCAATGAGCTGTGATGTATTATCTCACAAGTTCATCGGCTCTGCGTCTTTGCGTCTGGCTCTTGATTTACACTCGATAAGGATAAAAATAGATATGTATCGGCAGGAGCATAGATTTTCTCCTGCCACGCCTATATTTAGGCGGTTTGACGTGTAGTACGCTTCATATATTCCCGTTCCATTTCCCGCATTTCCTCATCCGTAGGGATGTCCACAATCCCGACATTGGAATAGTAGATGTCTATTTCCTGCGTTCTTGTTCCGCCTTTCTTCTCACGCTCATGGATTATGATTTTATCCACAAGAGAGTTTAGGATTTCGGGTGTCAATTCATCAATGCGGGTGTACTTCTTGGTAACGGCAATCAGCTTAGCAACATTGGTTGTTTCCATATCGGCTTCGCTGACCTCGGCTGTCAGGGTTTCAATTTCCTGTTTTAGCTGCTCCTGCTCAGCTTCATATCCGTCCGACAGCTTGTAAAAGCGTTCATCATTCAGCTTTCCATTGACATTATCCTCATAGATTTTACGGAACAGGCGGTCAAGTTCATCTATCCGTTTTTCATCCTTTTCTATCTGTTTCTGCTTTGCGGATAGCTCGTATCGGCGTTCCGCAAGGGTAGTGTCAATCTGCCGTCTGATGAATACACGCTCAAACTGCTGTAAATAAGACAGGAAATGCTGAAGCTGTTTCAGTACAAGCTGGTATAGGGCATCCTCTCGGATATAATGCTGCGTACATTCTTTATTCCTGCTGTTCCCTTTGTATTTCGCACAACGGAAATAAGGCTTTTCCCTTACTACGCAGAGGTTTAATTTCGCTCCACAGTCTGCACAGTAAAGCAATCCCGAAAACATACTGACGCTGCCCGTCCTGTTCCGCCTGCGTTTGCCCTGCCGTATCACCTGCACCTTATCCCACACCTCCCTGTCAATAATCGGTGTGTGGGCATTTTCAATATATGCCCGCCTGTCTTTTGCGGTAGGGATGCGTTTTTTGCTCTTGAATCCTAACCGTGTGGATTTAAAGCTCTCTGTTGTCCCGATATATGCCACATCCTCCAATATTTCCACCACTTTGGACTGATGCCAGTTATAAGGGTTTTCTGATACCATCGACACGCCAATCCCTTTTGATACCTTATATGCGGATGGCGTCAGCACTTTATCTGCCCAGAGCATATCGGCAATCGCTGTCGGACCGTACCCCTGCATACAGAGCGAAAATATCCTGCGGACGATTTCCGCCGCTTCCTCATCCACAAGCCAGCGTGTCTTGTCGTCTGGATTCCGTAAATATCCATAAGGTGGCGCTCCCAGATGTTCGCCTGCAAGCCCTTTCGCTTTTTTAACTTCCTTTACCTTTTTGCTCGTGCTTTTTGGATACCATTCGTTAAAAAGGTTGGTAAAGGCGGCAAATTCATTGCTTTCAAGACTGCCCGTGTCCACATTGTCCATGATGGCGATAAACCGCACGCCCGCTTCTGGGTAGATGATTTCGGAGTAAGAGCCGACCTCGATATAGTTCCTGCCGAAACGGGATAAGTCTTTTACAATGACCGTTTTTACAATCCCTTTCTCAATATCCGCCGACATTTCCTTAAAGCTTGGGCGGTCAAAATTCGTACCCGTATAACCGTCGTCAACATAGAATTTCGGGTTGGGAAAACCATGTTCCTTTGCGTATTTCAATAGATATTCTTTTTGGTTTACAATACTGTTGCTTTCGCCTTCCCGCCCGTCGTCTTGGCTTAAACGACAGTTGAAGTGATATAATAAAGTTGTAACGGGAGTGGCTAATAAGATATACTGAAAATAATCAAGAAAGAGGTACTTA
>QXWW01000067.1 GCA_009911185.1 Lachnospiraceae bacterium | reverse complement strand
CGTCACTCGTATAGGAACACAATTTGATAGCATTATTTTTTCGCTTTCTTCTTTGCCGTACTATGTAAATTTTTAATACTTTCTAAATACTCTTCCTCAACTGGTGATAAGTTCTGAACCTGATACTTTCTATATTCTGCTGTAGCTTTTTCCATTGCCTGTGCGTGGCTGATTTTTCCTGCTCCCTGCAATAGTTTTTCTCCTGTCGTTTTTAATACATTATCCAGATGCTCCACATAATCCGACATATACATAGGATTATGACGCATGGCTTGGATTTCAGCAAAATCAAAATATCCAGATACAATATTATTTAAAATTTTCAGTTCCTCGTCATTAAGATAATTCTTTGCAATCCCTATGTCTTTTAATACAGGAAAATCACCCGAAAAACTTTTAAGCCCCATAAAGGGCTGGCTTGCATCTGCACGTTCATATATGACCTCAGCCGCTGTATGCCCATGTGCCGCATAATGCAATTTATTTTGTACCATTTTGAAAAAAGCTAAAGATTCATTGCTTTTGGGATTGTAGTCTACGCTGGTAGCATAAAGATCAAGTACCTGTCGGTACATCACTTTTTCAGATGAACGGATATCCCGTATGCGGTCTAATAATTCTTTCCAGTAGTTTCCCCCACCTAAGTTTTTCAAGCGCTCATCATCTATTGTAAAACCTTTTATCATATATTCTTTTAAACGTTCAGTTGCCCAACGACGAAATTGAGTAGCAATAAAAGATTTCACACGATATCCAAGAGAAATTATCATGTCAAGATTATAATGGGTCATGTTATAATTCTTGCCATCAGCTCCAGTTGTTCGGAATTTCCGAACAACTGAATCCTCCTCTAATTCCCCTTCTGCAAATATATGCTTAATATGCTCGCTGACATTGGATTTACTTGTTTGATATAATTCACATAATTGTGCCTGAGTGAGCCAAACCGTTTCATCTTGGAACTTTACGTCTATTTTTGTATTTCCATCTTCTGTCTGGTATATGACGATTTCACTTTGGACTTCTTTGTTATTATTCACCATATGATACTCCTTCAAAAATTTAATTTCTTAATATCTATGTAGCAGCTAATAATCTCAAGTAACTATCTTTCCATTAATTTTCTGCTAATCTCTCTTACTGAACCCAACTGTCTCTCAAACATAATATCCCACAATTCCAAACATTTTTCAGAAATTTGTTTATCAACACTTTTTTCTGAGTTAGAAGTTTCATCATATAAAGAAATAATTAACTTTGAAAGCTCATCTTCTATTCCCCATTGGTTCCTCAATTCTTCTGTTTCCATCTGCAAAATATTCTCACATAATTTAATGATAATATCCGCATAATCAACAACAGACAATGCGTTTTCTTCCAAATAATGAATAAATGACCATACTATTTTTTTACTTACTTTTGAACCCACAATTTCCTGCAAAAACTTTTTATCATCTTCCAGCTTAATGTATTTTTTACTAAAAATGCGGCTTAATGGAAACTCTAAATCAAAATTGCTGTTTAGATATCTAAGAATAATAGACTTTGCCGATTCCCGATAATCGCAAATATCCAAATATAGGATAGCCATATCCAATATAGCCTTCATTTGCTCTTCATTTAAAATTCCAACATTCAAGATAATATTATCAAACTTTCCATACTGTATATAGAACTCACATGCAGCATGCCCACCCACCTCTATAAGTTCTTTATCAGAATCATAGAAACATTTTTCAATGATTTCTAAAACTTCCTCCTTATATTCCGAATATAGACAAAAGAACATATTTTTAGAATCATGGAAACTTGCAGTTCGTATATCAGATTCATAAATTTTTACAATTTTTTCCTCTGCCCATTCCCGTTCGATATTATAAGAGGGCCATAAGGCGTACAATGTAGCAAAACGTACTGCAGGATTTTCGTCAAATACCAGTTTTTCAATAACTTCTCTAAACTCTGTAATTAAATTCTCATCTTCCCACAATAAGTTCCCTATTGCTCTTGCTGCTTGCCCCCTTACACAATTTAAGGCATTACTGCTTAACATTTGGCAACTTTTCATTTTCTTATCTTCTGGACTCGTTACATTTGGTTTGTCTAATGCAGGATTTACATGGTGCAACGCAATATGTTTCAATTGATTCAACACTTCGGCAGACCAGACAACCGAATTCATTTTCTCAATAATTCCGCAAAAGTAGGATGCCCTATAAGTTTTTAAATCACATGGAAATGAATAGAACATTTTTTCTATCATCTTTGGCTCAATCTCACTCAACCCCTCTGACAATTCTACACCTGAAAACAATGAATCTATAAAAGCAGACAACACTTTATCTTTATGCTCTAAAACGAGCCCTATCATTTCTTGTGGCTCCCGTCGTACTGCTTTGCGAAAATCATCTACATACATTTCAAGAGAGCTCTCTATAAATCCCCCTTTTACCTCAATACTTTTAAACCGATTTCTATTTTTTAATTTGCTATTAGTTATTATTTGAAGCCATTGCTTTTTACCAATATTTTTTCCAGAAACAGGCGAACTTACCCATCCCGAATGACCATCCTTATTATAATAGCATGATCGAACTTTATCAAATTTCCTGCTAAGCACCTGTATCAAATCTTTACTTTTCTTACTAATTCTTTCTTCTGGTAAACATGATAATAACTCATATTGTAAATCTCCCCAGAAGCTCCAATACACACGTTCAGTTTGTTTTGATTTATTCCATTCTACTCTTCTTTGATACCATTCAACTGCTCTCGGTGAAATATAATTACAAATTATGCCTTCCAGACAATATAGTTGTTCCTTTTTACATCTTTTCCCGTGAACTCGTAAAACATTTTTCACCAACTCTAATTCATCTTCTGCTCCACTGGTATAGTCAAAAATATTCTTATCTAAATCATTACCTGTTGTGGTCAAGCATTTTTGTAACACTTGTGGCTAAAAAATATCAGTTTTCT
>QXWW01000066.1 GCA_009911185.1 Lachnospiraceae bacterium | reverse complement strand
TCAGGCACGGATAGCATCATAACAGAAAACTGATATTTTTTAGCCACAAGTGTTACAAAAATGCTTGACCACAACACTTTTTAAAGATTTACTGGCTATACAATGTCTTAAGGGCTGCCTCACAGATGCACGGTTCTCAGACCCCGCTGGGGCTGTTAGAGCCTCGGTACAGTGTTGTATAACTCTTTCCAGACGTAAAGTCAACCCAGCGCATTCCCGCACAGCCAAGCCTGTAAAAAATTCATATTAATTGCAGAATCAACCTTCTTTGCCTAAAAACACTTTGCCTAAAAACAGCAGAAAAAAAGCTGGCTCAACGCCAGCCCATCCACTCAAAGATATTACTTGTCATTCAAAATTTTCTTCTGCTTCACCCTGATACACAAACACAGGAACTGACAGTATACAACTTCAATCTCCATAAAAATATGTCTACTGGTAGAATATCAAAATATACAGTAACTGAATGTAAGGCAGACTCACTGGATAATAATCCTGAGTAAGATACCCCATATAGGTTTAGAATACCTAAAACATAGATACCTCATCTGAATGAAAAAAATACCAGATACATAAAAAGCGCATGGTCAGTCCCACACGCCTTTACGCTACTTTCCATATGAAATTACTGCCAGTTTATGACAGCTGCAAAACTTCTGCTTCAATCTCCTTAATGTCAGCTTCTGTTAACTCTGGAAAAAATATTGAAATTTCATCTACAGTGATTCTATCATTTTTTAACATTAATTTTGCCTTCTCTTTTGCTGTTTCCTTTGCTGTTTCTATCTCAATATCCTTTGCATACGCCTTCATAATCTGCTCATCATCAAATAACGCCATCATGATATCAACAACCTCCTTTTCTTTGCTCTCCAAGTACCCCTTTAGGATATTCCTGTCTTTACAGATACTGATAGTCTCTGTCACCGCTTCTTTCGTGCTACCATGAAGTTTCCTCTGCTCGCTGTATACCTTACAGAATATAATGTACTGACCGATAATATCCGACTCATTCTCCTGGTATAAGACTTTGACTTTCACATCAATGGCTGTGTCCTCGCCACTAAAGAAATCTTCCTTCAGGGACATGATGTCTGGAATGTTTTTCCTCTCCCCAGTGAACACCATGTAAAGCTCTGGCTTTGGCACTGCCAGTTTTTTACTCCCATACTTGTTCTGGTTCGTGCGGACAAAGTACTCATGGTAAGTCTGTGCCAAATACAGCAGGGCACGTATGACAATGTTATAGGTGAATGTTGACTGGCTCTCTACCAGAACCACAAGGCGGTCTCCAATGGAAAACCCCAAATCATTATAGTCTGCGTCAACCAGCACATTCCTGACTGTAACATCCGCTATCCCATCCTCCGTCACGTCTTTGTCCTCTGGGTGGAGTGTCTGGTACAACTGGAGCAAATATTTTTTATCTTGGAATAAATTTGTAAACACACTGTCGCGTATCTTCCGTTTTGGCGTGTTCCCCACCATCTTACCACCTCTTCTGCAACCACGTTTTATGGTTATAATATAGCATACTGGCATCCAATATTCAAGAAGCCGCCAGAAAATGATATGCCCCTATTTTTTCTTCTTTTTCCTGCAAATATATTGATGGTACTGGCTCACTACCCAGTCTTTTGTCACAACAGCAGCATCTTCTGGGAAAGGCGCAATAAAACCACGTTTCACATACTCATCACATAGGCTCCTCGGCTTGCCGATATATTCAAAACAGTCCTCCACAAACTCCTTGCTGCATACGCAGGTCATGCCATACGAATACAGCTCACTGGAAAACATGAAACTATATTCTTCCGCATAATACTGCTTATTATATTCTACGAACTTATCAGCGGCTTTCTCTCCAAACAGAACCTCTGCCTTACTGTCATGAATCCATATGGTGAGCCTGACTGCATCATCCACGTCATTCCTTATGTGCCAGTTGAACCAATCCCTGAAATAAAGCTCCTCAAAGCCTGGCTTACGGTTCCTGACCAGGCTCTCATCCAGACAGTACTTCCTTATCCTGTCCCTGTATGGTTTGCATTCTCTGCACTTATAGATATCAAAATCACAGGAATAACAGCAGCTCTCATTGTAGCCTGTGTAGGCAACCACCATATCAAGAAACGGGTATTTCTGAGCCAAAGGGGAATACAGCTCCACAACCTCTTCAATCTCTGGATATTTTCCCAAATGGATGAGGTTCCCACCGATTGTCCCATCCGAATAGAGCCATGTGGAGAGCCACCCATACCCCTGGCGGTAAAAAATATTCTTCAGTACCCCTCTGTCTTCCCGTGGGTCAGAACCCATGCCTTCCCACTCATAAACCTCCTCAAACAAAGGCTCCTCGCCAGTTATTATCTGAACCGCCTGCTCCACTGAAACAGGCTTTCCCCTTACCAGAACCAGCGGTCTGCGCACCCACGGGAGCTTCACATCCTGAATCCCGTCTGGGAACTCAGCCCCAAAAGCATGAACCATCCTGCATAACCTCCTTCCAAAGAATTACAGAAACAGCAGGTGCCGCCCCTGTTGGTGTGCTAGTATAACTCTCCCAGAGCCATTGTTGAAGTGGCTAAAATACACAAAAAAATGCCAGAAAATTATGCACCATCGCCAAAAATGTGCAGAAAAAGACCACCCAGTCCTTGTCATCATCAGGACTGGATGGTCAATCTGAAACTATTTACCTGGAAAAATCAGGATGCCACATAAGGCAGACGCCAAAACAGCGGACGCCCTTAGTAAAATCATGTTTTACTTCTTCACCTTACTGCTCCGCTTTGGGCTGCTCCATGCGCCATACAGCGTTTCTTTGCCAGATTTCTTATAACTTCGCACCCTTACATAGTACTTCTGCCCAGTCTTCAGCTTAGTGAATGTGTAGGAGGTCTTAGACAGGTTTTTCTGTTTCATGTTCTTCTTAAAATTCTTGGAAGTGCTTACCTGCACCTGATACCCCGAAGCATTCTTGTCCTTCGCCCACCCTACAGCCAGCTTTTTACCTTTTGATACCTTTGCTGATTTCAGCGAAGCCTTCTTGGGGCTGACTTTTACCGTCACCTGTTGTGGTCAAGCATTTTTGTAACACTTGTGGCTAAAAAATATCAGTTTTCTGTTATGATGCTATCCGTGCCT
>QXWW01000065.1 GCA_009911185.1 Lachnospiraceae bacterium | reverse complement strand
TAATTGTCAACGGTAAATTTTGATAAAGAGAAATTGTTTGACTTTACGGAAAATAGAATTATAATGATAGAGTATACTAAAAAGAAGGGCAGAAATGAGATATGAATACAACAGAAAAAAAGGAACACACACACCTGGTAATTTGGGGGCTTATAGTGATTATTCTGGTACTTTTTTTGATATACTTAGGATTTGCAGCTTTTTATAGTTCTCATTTTCTTCCAGGAACCACAATTAACGGAGTGGATGCTTCCGGAAAGAATGTAGAAGCAATAGAGGAGCAGATTGCCCAGGAAATGAATGAATATGAGATTAAGATTATAGCGCGGGAAGGTAAGACGGAAGTACTTAAGGGAGAAGATATCGTATTAAAACCAATCTTTGACGGTTCCATTCAGAAGGAGTTAAAGGAACAGGATTGTTTTATATGGCCGGCAGCTTTTTTTGATGAATTTCAGATTCAGATAGAGACAATGGTTTTTTTTGATAAAGCAGCATTGAAGCGTAAAGTCAATACGTTGGACATTTTAGACAGAAACAAGATGAAGAAGCCGGAAAATGCGGTTGTATCTGAGTATCACAAAGAAGAAGGCTACATAATTATTCCAGAAAAAGAGGGAACTACAATTAAGAAAGAGAAGTTCATGGATGTGCTGCGGAGAGCAATTTTAAAGCTTGAGGATTCGGTCTCTCTGGAGGAAGCGGACTGTTATACAAAACCCAAACGGACCAGTGAATCAAAAAAATTAAAGAAGCTGGTAAAACTTATGAATAAGTATGCCGGGACATCCGTTACCTATCAATTTGGGGAAAAAGAAGTGGTTCTCGACGGTGAAACCATCAGCCAGTGGATTTCTGTAAACAAGGAGGATAAGGCGGAACTGTCTGTAGAAAACATTGCGGACTATGTGAGGAAGATGGCAGAGGAATGGGATACTGCCGGGAAACCTAAGAAGCTTAATTCGTCTTATCAGGTGGAGGTCACAGTCAGCGGCGGTGATTATGGATGGCGGATTGACCAGGAAAAAGAGACAGAAGCGTTAGCGCAGATTATTAAAGATGGGCAAAAAGTTACCAGAGAACCGGAATATTCCAAATGGGCTTATAGCCGTGGGGAAAATGATTATGGAGATACATATGTGGAAGTTAATCTTGGTTTACAGCATTTGTTTTACTATAAGAAAGGACAATTGGTTTTAGAGACAGATTTTGTATCCGGAAATGAAGCTAAAAGGTGGAACACTCCTGAGGGGGCTTTTGGGTTGTACTATAAAGAAAGAAACCGTACGTTAAGAGGGGAAGGCTATGCCACGCCAGTTTCTTATTGGATGCCGTTTAACGGCGGCGTCGGTTTTCATGATGCGAAATGGAGAAGAAGCTTCGGCGGAAGCCATTATAAGCAAAACGGTTCTCATGGCTGCGTCAATCTTCCATACAGCGCAGCAAAAACGCTGTACGATAATATTGAAGCAGGGTGTGCGATACTGGTATATGATTTGCAGGAGGCTGAAATTGCAGAGGCAAGAAAAAAGACAAAGCTGCCGACAGAGATTACGGCTGCGGGTCAGAAATAAAAAAAGTTGTTGATACGATCTGCTGATGGCGGTTGTGTTTTGTGTAATTGCACGGTATAATATTTATAGGCAAAATTACGGAGGAAGATTGGATTTCAATGCAATCCTAATTCAGGAGGAGCAAAAGATGTATATTGCAGATAAATATTGGAATAATTACATCGGCGATACGGACGACAAACGCTTGTGGAGTATCTGGCAGGCAAACAGAAAAAAATATTCCTTTAGAGGATATCTGTATCATCGCCGCATAAAAAGAGTATAAATTAATCGATAAGGTTCTCAAAGATTTTGTGTCTGAACCGCTTACTGATGATTTAAGTGAGATGTATACGGAAGAAGATATGATGCAGTTAGCAGGAGTTTGTGGGCATTTGAGAAGAGAATTGTATGAATATTATGGCAGGGAAAATGAAACTGTTTAATGCCCGGCCGCAGCGGAGAATTTGATTTTGACGAACGCTTAAAATAGTATTCAAAAGAAAAAGAGGTAGAGAGTTATGGGAAAGATTTCAAAAAAAATGAAGTTTATCAAAGGAATGGATGTCTCCACGCTTTTGGAGCTGGAAACATTAGGAGCTAGATTTCGTGATGCGGATGGTGATGAGAGAGACGTATTGTCCATTTTGCAGGAATATGGCACAAATGCAATAAGGCTGCGGTTGTGGAATCATCCGTATTCTCAGGAGGGGGAGCCTTATGGGGGCGGGACCAATGATATGGATTCTGTGATTTCTCTGGCGAAGCGGGTCCGGGAGCGTGGCATGTATTTTTTACTCGATGTACAATACAGTGATTTCTGGGCAAATTCAGGCAGACAAATCAAGCCAAAGGCATGGGCGGATTTTACGGGAAAGCGTCTGGAATATGCTGTGTATGATTATACGCTTGCAATGTTGAGAAATTTCAGAACAGAAGGTGTGTTTCCGGATATGATCCAGATCGGAAACGCCTTATCAAACGGATTGTTGTGGCCCGATGGGAGACACCCTAATTATGAAAATATTGCCTGGTTTGTCAGCGCCGGGATTCGTGCCGTGCGGGCGGTAGACCAGGAAATGCCCATTATGATTCATTTGGGAAATGGGGACAGCAATGCACTGTACAGGGAGTGGTTTGACAGTTATTTTGAAAACGACGGTCTGGACTTTGACATCATAGGTTTGTCTTATTTTCCTTGTTTGCACGGCTCACTGAACAATCTGGAAGATAATATGTGTGATTTGGCAGAACGTTATGGCAAAGAGCTGATTGTAACGGAAGTTTCAACTGGGTATACGATGGAAAAATGTACTAAGAATGAGAAGCTTAAGTCGGGCGGCGGTAAAGGAATGGCGGTAAAACCAGCACTGGCAAAGAAAACGGAATATCCATTGACGAAAAAGGGGCAGGCAGATTTTATGGAAGAGTTAATGAAAAGGATCGCCAGAGTGCCAAAAGGACTGGGCAAGGGATTTTTCTACTGGGAGCCGGCATGGATTCCTGTGGATGGCAGTGGATGGGCAACAGAGGCTTCCCTGAAATACATGAAAGACCCAGGTTCCTATGGCAATGAATGGGCAAATCAGGCGCTATTTGATTATGAGGGGCGGCCGCTTCCGGCGTTGGACGTGATTAAAAAATTTAATGTTTTAACAAAAATCTGATTACAATTTAAACATTCAGATTAGTCAAATTACTGTCTTAAAGGTGGAAATATGAGATAAAAATCAGATGTGCAATTGAATATAAATATAGTGAAGGCGTCAAAAAAGTATGCAGAATTGTGCTTTTTGGCGTCTTTCGTTATTTAAGATACGTTATGCCGCCAGGCTTACAATGCAGCTTCTCATTAAAAAATATAAAATTTCTGGTAATTCAGCGGATTTTGCACGCTGTGGAGATATTGTTTTGGAGTGCGGTTCTTATACCGGTAATAATTCATGCTGTTTAAGTATTTGAATAACGGTGTCCATTTCGTCATTGAGTTTATGAATATCACGTCTGATATCTCTTTTAGCAATTTTTACATCAAGCCTTAAATCGTCAAGTTTTTTTGATGTAATGTCTTGCTTCATTTCCAATACATCCATTCTGGCATTCATCTTATCGAATCTGGAATCCACGTTATCGAGTCTGGACTCCATGTTGTCGAATCTGGAATCCATGCTATCGAGCCTGGACTCCATGTTGTCGAATCTGGAATCCATGTTATCAAGCCTGGACTCCATGTTATCGAGTCTGAAATCCATGTTATCGAGTCTGGACTCCATGTTGTCGAATCTGGAATCCATGTTATCAAGCCTGGACTCCATGTTGTCGAATCTGGAATCCATGTT